>NZ_WXFG01000003.1 GCF_009881055.1 Peptoclostridium sp. | reverse complement strand
TACAACTACCGCACACCAGCTGATGTGTACTACGGACATCAGCCACTTGCAGCCTAATATTTTATCACGAAAGGAGACTTATCTTAGAAAATCGAATTTCGTGTCTTGACAAGCGTGCACATTATACTTTCAACCCTTTATTTGCATAAAAATTAGTAATATAGACCCATTAAAATTTCAACAAAAAAGGACAATTAATTAAACCATATGTGCCTACATCCTGTAGATATACATGGTTTAATTAATCATCCTTGATTAATTATGCAATAATAATATTCCGTTTTTTATTTCCCTATAAATATATCGTCTACTATCCCATTTACTTTAGCATGATTTTTGATATTTTTTATAAGCGGCTGGATTTCTCCAGCCGCATTTATATAACACATTATTTTTATTATCTTAGAAGTTGAAGAACTCCTTGAGGTTGTTGATTTGCCTGCGCTAGCATAGCTTGTGCAGCTTGGCTTAGTATGTTGTTCTTTGAGAATGACATCATTTCTTTAGCCATATCAACATCTCTAACTCTCGATTCTGCTGCAGTCAAGTTTTCGCTTGAAGTTCCAAGGTTAGCAATTGTGTGCTCAAGTCTATTTTGTGCTGCTCCTAATGAAGATCTTTGTTCTGAAACGCCCTTTATAGCATTATCCAAAACAGTAATTAAAGCATCTGCTTTCGCTTTTGTATCAACCGCTGTATTATCAGAAATTTTGTCTGAAATATAGCTACCAACACCACTTCCTAGTGTAGTTGAATCCATTTTTTTAAAATCAACAGAAAGGGTTTCATCAGCAGTTCCGTTGCTTCCAATCAACAATGATGCAGCACTTGAACCTGCAGCTGTAACTATTGTTTTTGTATCCAAGTCTCCACCAAGTGTATCAACTGTAGCTTGAGTACCTGTTAATTCAAATGACACTCCTAATGTATCAAAACTGATTGTCTTTTGATCTGCTAATGCAGTAAGTGTTATTGACTGCGCCGCATTATCACCTGATCTTGTAAGTGTAAGCGTATCAGTTCCCGAAGTATAAGATAATGTATAGGTCTTACCAGCCATAGCTTTGCTTACATCAACATCACTTATTGTTCCTCCAGTTATTGCTACACCCGTTTTTGCCGTTGATGCTGCATCTAACGCAGTTGATAAATCTCCATTCAATAGTTTTTTTCCGTTGAATGCAGTTGTATCTGAAATTCTATCAATTTCATTTTTTAATTGTACTAATTCGTCCCCTATAGCTTTTCTGTCATCTGCGGTATTTGTATCATTTGATGCCTGAACAGATATTTCTCTCATCCTTTGGAGTATTGAGTGAGTTTCATTTAAAGCTCCCTCTGCTGTTTGTATCATCGATATTCCATCTTGTGCATTTCTCCCAGCTTGATCAAGACCTCTTATTTGACCTCTCATCTTTTCAGATATAGCAAGACCTGCTGCATCGTCTCCAGCTCTGTTTATTCTAAGACCTGAAGAAAGCTTCTCCATTGACTTTCCAGCTGCATTAGTGTTGCCGCTCATCATCCTATGAGCATTCATTGCATTCATATTGTGGTTGATAATCATAATAAAATTCCTCCTTGAATTTATATAGGCATCCATGCCAATAATTTATTAAGATGAAATCAGCAGATTCGCAAGAGGCCTCTTTTGCTCCCCTGCCTTTTCCACTCTTGAATTATTTATCGTCCAAGTCCGTAAAGACTTTAGAGTTTTTTTGATTTTTTTTGTTATTTTTTGCTTGTTTTTTTCAATTTCTTCAACTGGTCAATTGCAGCTTCACTCGTAGCGCTCTTGTTTTCATCCTCAATGCCTTTTTTAACTTCACTTCGTATTATCTGTACTTCCTTTGGAGCATCTATGGCTATCCTGACCTTGCCTTCAGAAATATCCACTATGGTTATTTCTACACCTTCACCAATAATAAGACTTTCTCCCTTTTTCCTTGTGAGCACCAGCATGCTATGCTCCCACCTTTTCATAGAACTCATATCTTAGAGGGTATCTGTCGTCGAGTATTATCTGCTTTCCAAGCTTTTCTTTCGCATTTATTATTATAGGAGCCTGCAGGTTTGTCCTTATATCCTTAATATCCTCAGGAATTACAACTATCGAGTAAATCAGTATGTCTTCATGTCTGTCAATTTTCAGCTTATTTATGTCTCCCTCCGGAATCTTGAACTCGTAATCTTCCTTCACAGCAAAAGGATTGATTACAGGAAATGCAATGTCCTCGTCTATTCCCTGAAGCCAGTCCACAATCATCTCGTCATCCTGCAGCAGTGCGAACCTTCTTACATTCTCAAAGCCGGGGATTCCCTCTTCAAAGTTGATTAGTGCACTTTCATCTATATCTATTTCACCGAAATTCGTCGTGGTCAGTTTCAAAAATTTCACTCCCTTCAGAGCTTAGTCTTTAATTATCTTGCTATCTTAAAAAGTCCACAAGCGTAGGCTGGATAACCCTAGCTCCTATGGATAATGATGCCTTGTACACCGACTCTAACATATTGAGTTTCATCACAGACTCGGCCATGTCTGTATCTTCCGTTTTTGACAGCAGGTCTGTGAAGTTGAGCGTCATCTCCTCTGCCCTGTCCTTTATTACCTCTACCGTGTTCATTCTGGCTCCGACCTCGCCGCGCACCTGAAGAATGTTTCCCATGTGCTTGTCCAAGTCGCCAAGAAGATTTGAGATTTCGGTTGAATCTCCTTTTCCCATTGCCGATATCAAATCATCCATCGTGTCCATAAGACCTTTGTCTGCTGTGCCGTCACCATTTTTGTCGACTATCTTTCCAAAAACCTGGTCTCCTGTTACATTAACTGTGATTTTGGCTGACACGCCAACCTGAAACTCTATATTTTGGCCTGTTGTATTTTCTACGGCTATTGTTCCGTCGTCATTGAGTAGTTTCTCATCTGTCTTGAAGCCTGAGAATATGTGCCTTCCTATGTACGTGTCGTTGCCTATCTTTATCGCGTGCTCCTTGAGCTGCTTTATCTCTGCCTGTATCTTCTGGGAGTCCTCTGCAGTCAAAAGTCCGTTGGATGCCTGTACCGAAAGCTCCCGTGTCCTTTGAAGCACGGTGTTGAGCTCGTTGAGCGATGTTTCGGTCTTGTCGAGCCATGAATATGCATCGTCTACGTTCTTTGAGAACTGCTGGTTCTCGGCTATGTCTGTATGCAGCTTCAGGGATCTTGCGACAAGCACAGGATCGTCTGAAGGTCTGTGTATTTTGACTCCTGTTGAGAGGTCACTTTGTTCTTTGTCCATGTTTCTGAGGTTGTTGTTCATGTTGAGCATCATGCGGCTCATCATCATGCTATTGGTGATTCTCATGTTGTTCCTCCCTCATTATAAACCTACTCTTCCCATTCTGTTGACTATTACGTCTATCATTTCGTCAAGTGTTGTTATCATTCTGGCTGATGCGTTGTATGCGTGCTGGAATCTTACGACGTTTGTCATTTCTTCGTCCAGGGATACGCCTGATATTGACTGTCTCTGGGTTTCTATCTGTTGTGTGAGAACTTCCTGGTTGTTCATTGTTCTCTTGGCGTCCTGGGCGTCAACTCCCAGGTTGGCTACTAGTGATTTGACGAAGTCATCTGGTGTTCCCCACATGAACATGTCGTTTTTGTGCCTTAGCTCGACTATTTTTAGTATGTTGGAGTTGTCTCCTGCAAGGCCCTTGCCTGCAGTGGTATTGTCTTCTATGGCCGATGCTGCTATATTATCCAAGTCCTGTTCTATAGCCTTTGATAGTATTATGTTCTTGGCTGTTATCTTCGGCACCTGAGCCCACTTGCCGTCAGAATCCTTGATAACGGTATAGCCTTCATTGGCGCTTTCCCAGCCTGATACTATTTCTGCATCTGACTTGCCGGGCCATTTGGTCGCAATCGTATCGGATACGGCGTTTCCTTCTATTTCATATTGCTTTTTATATCCTGCTGTAGCTGTATCAAAGAATGCTATTCCCCCGCTGTTTTCATCAAGTCCAAAGCCACCCATGTGGGCCGCATTTATTTCATTTGCAAATACTTTGACAAACTCATCCAGCTTTTTCATGTAGAACGGAACGCCTTTTCCAGTTCCTTCGCTGTCATTGTCTCTTATGTCAAGCTCGGCCTTGAGCTTACCGCTTATTGCATCGGCGTTTAGTGGGTCTCCTGTGCTGAACTTGACAACACGTACGTTCAAGTCCTCTATTCCCGCAGGGTGCTCTGTCTGCTCGTCTGCCACCAGCTTGTTGACCTTGTCGTGGGATACGAGCATGTTGCCGTTTATGAGTATGTTCATCTTCCTGCTCTCGAATGCGGCTGAGCCTGTGCTTTCTGAAACCTCTACGACCTCGACTCCGACAAGGTTCGAGAGCTTGTCTATGAGAAGGTTTCTCCTGTCGCGCAAGTCATTGGCCTTGACTCCGCCCAGCTCCGCCCTGAATATCTGGTCGTTTATGCTGGCTATGTCGCTGGCGTACATGTTTATCTCGTCGACTGTCGTCCTTACTGCAAAGTCGGTATCCTTTACCATCTTCTCGAACTGGTCGTACATGTGGCTTATTGTGTATGTAAGCGAGTGAGCCCTCTCCCTTACTACCGCTCTGGCTGTAAGCGATGAAGGATCCTTCGAAAGCTCCTGTAGCGAATTGAAGAAATCATCCATTACGGTTCTTATTCCGCTCTTGCTCGGCTCATTCATTATGGCCTCTATTTCAGAGAGCGAGTCATACCTGAACGACGCTTCGCCGTACACCATGTTCTCGTACCTGTATTTCATGTCGAGGAAGTCGTTCCTTATCTGTTTTACGGCCTCTGTTGTGACGCCTGCTCCCATCATTGTTCCTGGGAATTTTAGAGGGTCCTCCTGGACAGCGTCCACCCTCTGCCTTGTGTAGCCCGCAGTCTCCGCGTTGGCTATGTTGTGGCTTGAGACATCAAGCGCCCTTTGCGCCGTGAAAAGCCCCGATCTTGCTATGTTGAATCCGAAGAAAGTAGAACTCATTCCTTGCCTCCTAGTATTTCGAGTCGAACATGCTGCGCTGAACTGGATTTGCAGTGCTGCTCCTGCCGTAGTTTGCAGGCTCTTTGCTCGAGGTCATGAGATTGACGTTCAGATCGATGTAGTCTATTGTAAACTGGAGAAGCGAGTTGTTCATGGAGTTTTTCTCCTCGAGCTCTTTCAGCACTTGCCTTAGCTCCGCTGCTATGCCTTCGATCTCTTTCGCCTTCTGCTCGGAGCTACCCCTCACTATCGAGAGTATGTCGTCTACCGTCTTGACTCCTGCATCCTTGCCTATTGCCGCAGCAACCGCACCTCTTTCCTTTTCAAGGCTTATCATCTCCTTGACCATATCCTGCTCGTCTATGAGCATGCTTGAGAGCCTTTTGGCATCGTCTGATTTTATGGCGTCCGTCTTTTCAATGCTGACCTCAAGCAGCGCCCTGTTTAGCTCTAGCTGCCGTGAGAGTATCCTTGTAAAGCTGTCTATGCGCTCCATTATTCCTCTTCTCCGATCGCGCCCTTTAGTATGCCCCTGGCTATCTTGTCTGCGTCCACCTTGTAGGTGCCGCTTTCAAGCTCAAGCCTTATGGCCTCAACCTTTTCCTGCCTTATGTCTGGCAGCTTCCTTGCGGCCTCCATGGCTAGCTGATATTCCCTTCCGGCCTGTGATATCTCTATCTTGTCCTCCTTGAACTGAGACTTGCTAGTCTCCTGCGGCTTTGAAGCGCCGTACGCATTCATTACCTTTTGTATGTTTGAAAATCCGCCTATTTTCATAAAAAAACGCCTCCCGATTATATCCTTATGTATTAGATATCGTCAGGGAGGCGCTTTTCTTTAGCTTATTTTTTGTCCGTAATATTTCTGGTGTATATGTCGGTAGTTTTTTTTGCTGCGGCCGGCTTTTGGAATTTCTCATTCAGCTTTCTCATGGTGTCGAGAGCTCCCGAGAGCTCCTTTTTGACATCAGCCTCGCAGCTTGCGCAATACCTTCCGGTCTTTATCGACTTGCCACATCTTGAGCAGTGAAGAAGCGCGTTCTCCTCGTCTACTATCTCTATGCGTTCTTCCCGAAGGTATCTCATTATTCTGGCCCGCTCGACCTCTGTCGCCTCCGCGACCTCCTCTATGTCAGCACCGGGATTCGCATACAGGTACTCCCTCACCTTCTTGAAGTCGCTCTCATATCCTTCCTCCTTGCACCTTAGGCATAGGATCTCATCGTCATTTTCAGTTCCAAACAATCGTCCGCATTTGCTGCAGTTAACTAGTCCCATTTCGACCTCCAAATCAATATATATTCCTGCCCGTTGCAAGGCAAATTGCGTATACTCTCGCTGCTCCTTCTTGCTTTAATATTCTTGCCAGCTCGCTTACTGTAGCACCTGTTGTGAATATATCGTCAACTATGAGTATTTTTTTACCCTCAATCTGCTCTTTGTATTCGCTGTTTATCCTGAAAACTCCCGAAAGCTCGCTTCTTCTCTCATGCCTTGAAAGCCCTGAAAGGAATTGCGTATCGCGCAGGCGCTCGGCGGCATCAATGTGCTGCCAGCCTGTGATCCTCGAGAGCTCCTCAGCTATCAGGCCTGCCTGGTTGAAGCCTCTTCGCCTGAGCCTCGATTTGGAAAGCGGCACGCTCACTATGATTTCGCATGTTGCGCCCTCATACTCGAGCTTGTCGGCCATTATACTTGCCAAATCCGCGGCCATGTACGTCCTGCCGCCGTATTTGAGCGCGTATATTAGCCTGTGCATCTCGTCGGTGTACTCGGCGCAGCAAAGCGCCATGTCAAAGCCGTATTCCGCATCTTCACAGACCGGACACCTCTGTTCGTGGTATATCTCCGGCAGCGGCTTGCCGCAAAGTTCGCAGCCCTTTTTAATGAATTTGATGGCATTGAAGCATTCCCTGCACAGCGAGTATGTGTTGTCTGCAGGTATCGGCACTCTGCATGCTATGCACTTGATGCCTGTTGGGTAGACCAGCTCGGTTATGAGCTCCAGCAGGTCCTTTAGTATCCCACCTTAATCCTCCTCCAGTATGCCTTCTTCTATGAAGCGCCTTAGCTTTTCGCCCAGGGCGCAGCAACGGCTTTCTATCTTTACGTTCTTAACCATGGCCTCGAGGAAGCGCCTTTCGCCCACCAGCACCACAAGGCGCTTGGCCCTCGTAATACCGGTGTAAAGGAGGTTCCTCGTAAGCAGCATGGGCGGCGCCCACGATATTGGCATTACTACCGCCTCGAACTCGCTGCCCTGGCTCTTGTGGACTGTGGTACAGAAGCTGTGGTCTATCTCGTCAAGCTCGCCGTAGTCATATCTTGCAATCTTTACGTCGTCGAAAACTATATGCACAGCCTTGTCGTGTTTGTCTATGTGGTATATATACCCAATGTCGCCGTTGAATACGCCCTGCCCTTTCTGTGTGCCGTCCTCGCTCTCCCACTTCTTCTCGTAGTTGTTCCTGGTCTGCATGACCTTGTCGCCCACCCTGAATATACGCTTGCCTAGCTTTTCCTCTATCCTGTGCGCGGACGAGGGATTGAGGGCGCTTTGCAGGAGCTCATTCAGCCTGGTGACGCCGGCTTCGCCCTTTCTCATGGGCGATATGACCTGTATGTCCCTTACAGGGTCCAGTCCGTAGTACTCGGGAAGCCTTTTGGAAACTACAGAGACTATCTCCTGGGCGCTTGACTCCGCACCCTGCCTGCCTATGAAGAAAAAGTCCTTGTCCTTCTGGTTGAGCAGGGGCATGTCGCCCTTGTTTATCATGTGGGCGTTGACTACTATCATGCTCTCCCTAGCCTGCCTGAATATCTCGTCGAGCCTTACTACGCCCACCGCGCCCGATTCTATTATGTCGGAAAGCACGTTGCCTGCGCCTACCGGCGGCAGCTGGTCAACGTCGCCTACGAGCACGAGCCTTGTGCCTTTCTTTACGGCCTTTAGGAGGTTGTACATGAGCATTATGTCTATCATGGAGGCCTCGTCTACTATGAGGGCGTCGCACTCCAGCTGGTCGTCCTCACCCTTTAGGAAGAGCATTACCTCCTCATCCTCCGAGTAGGCCATCTCAAGCAGCCTGTGTATAGTTACTGCCTCCTTGCCTGTCGTTTCTGTCATCCTCTTTGCAGCCCTTCCCGTGGGCGCCGCCAGCTTGACCTTGAGCTCGAGGCCTTCGAGGAGCTTTATGAGGGAGTTGATTGTGGTCGTCTTTCCTGTTCCCGGACCTCCCGTTATAACGGTAACTCCTCTTTCAAACACCTTGAGCACGGCTTCTCTTTGCCTTGAGGCGAGACTTATGCCGGCTTCGGACTCCACCGTGTCGAGCATTTCCTCCAGGTCCTCCTCCGGCAGGTCAAGCTGGGCGTTTGCGATGTCTATTAGCATGCTGCAGGAGCCGTTTTCAGCTATGTAGTAGGGATACATGTAGACCCGCTCCTGGCCTGAAGGGTTTTCAATGTGTATGAGCTCGTCCAGGGCCATCTCGTATATCTGCTCGTCCATCGCCGCCTTTTCTATTTCAAGAAGCCCTGCGGCCTTCGCGGCAAGCTCCGCCCTTGGAAGGTAGGTATGGCCCGAGGATGCCGCTTCCCTCAGGGTGTGCATTATGCCCTGCCTTATTCTTGGCTGAGACCTTCTGTCTATGCCAAGGCTTATTCCTATCCTGTCGGCAGTCTTGAAGCCTATGCCGCTTATGTCGCCGGCCAGGGAGTACGGATTCTGCCTCACCCTCTCCATAGCCGCTTCGCCGTATCTTTTGTATATCTTGAGGCAGTGCTGTGTACCTATGCCAAAGGGCAGGAGCTCCATCATGAGGTTCCTCATACAGCGGTCCTCTGAAAAGGCCTTTGCTATTTCGGCGGCCTTTTTCTTGCCTATGCCCTCTACTTTAGTGAGCTTTTCGGGGCTTTGCTGGAGTACCATCATAGTCTCCACTCCGAAGCAGTCGACTATCCGCTTGGCCATCTTGGCGCCTATGCCCTTTACAGCTCCCGATGAGAGATACGCGAGTATGCCGTCGACTGAAGAAGGCACTGCTGGCATGAAGCTTTCGGCCTGGAACTGCATGCCGTAGGTTTCGTGGCTTTTCCATGTGCCGGAGGCTTCTATTGTCTCGCCGATTTTGAGCGTGGGAAGGCAGCCTACTATTGTGATTTCGTCGTCGCTTGTTCTAATCTGGGCGACGGTGTAGCCGTTGTCTTCGTTCTGGAAGATTATTTCTGTTATCATTCCTTTTAGTTTTTCCATTTATGTATATCAACTGCCTTTTCGGTCTTTTATCTAAATAAAATTATATCAGAATCCGCAGGATACATATATGAATCCAAGGGAATAATTGGCCATAAATTTCGTTGCCGATTGGAAATGGGGTCATGTTGGGCCTCTGATAGGATAATTGTGAGCCTATTCCGTTTTGGGATTTCCTTTCATCTCATTCAGCCTCTCCGCCGGAAGCTTTGAAACTCGCTATCGCTCAGACAGTCAAAGCTTTCTCCCGCCTTCGTGGCTGAATGTCGATGGAAAATCACACAAAACGTCATTAAGGCGCACTGCTTGATCCTACTCAGAGGCACTCTGCCCAACACAAAAATGCCCTCCGCCACCAATATTTAAACTGGCCTTCGCGCAGGTTCTTTTTTATGCCACTTCATTCCTGCTAGCTGCCTAGCGTACACCGTATTCACAAACGGCACACTGTGTTTTCTGGTATAAATAGGGTATACTGATATTAAGAACGAGTTTTGTAAAAAAGGAGCTGAGTTTAAATGGCTGTAAATGAGGATTTTTTAAAGATAAATCTCAAAAATGATTTCAAAGATGTCTTTAAAGCTGATTCAGATAAATCATTCAATGAAAATATCAAGGTATCTTTGGCAATTGCCGCTTTTGTGGAAAAGAGAGTTACTCTTGCAAGGGCTGCAGAATTAGCAGATAAGAGCCTTTCTGAATTCATAAAGATATTAATGCGCTACAACATTCCATGGATGGAATATACGCAAGAAGCATTTTTGCAGGATGAAGAGGTACTTGAGGAATTAAGGGGTATGGAAAATGATTAGTATCGTAAGCAATGCAAGTCCTATAATTGGATTGTCTATGTTGGGATTATTGCATTTGCTTTGGGAAATGTTTGAGGTGTATGTACCTACAGAAGTATACAATGAGATTGTTGTCGATACACCTGAAGAGGCTTTCGGTAAAAATGAATTGATAGAAGCAATTAAAAATGGTCGTATCAAATTATATGAAGTTAAAGACAAAGAATTGGTTAACAAGCTCTATGGGCACCTTCACAAAGGGGAATTGGAAACCGTTATAGCTGCAAAGGAGCTTCGGTTAACATATGTACTCATTGATGAGAAGTCAGCCAGAAGTTTTGCTTCATCGCTCTTCCTTAAACCAATTGGAATTTTAGGCATTCTTCAAAGGGCAAAGGAATTAGGTAAGGTAGATAAATTGAAACCTCATCTTGATATGCTTAGAAAAAATGGATTTAGAATTTCTGACAATTTATACATCGAACTATTAAAAAGAGCAGATGAATAGTTCATGGTTAAACCCGGCTGGAAAGCCGGGTTATTTTTTGCTCTGCACGCGTGGAATTCAAACGAATAAGTAAGGCCTGATTTAATGAGTTTTGATTGATTTCCAGATGAAACGAATGCTTGAAATCGCTAAGGTTTTGAGTGTCTGAGCGAAGCGAGTTCTCAAAACCTGCGAATTTCAAGCATTCATGAATCTTATGGAAATCACAAAACGAAATTTAAAGGCCGCTTATTCCGTTGAATTCTATATCATAGAGATAATATGCTTCATCACTGCGGCGCTCAGCTTCTGCAGCCTGCTTTCAGACTCTTCCCTCGAAGCGCCCTCCGCCGAGAAGTAGAACTTGATCTTCGGCTCTGTGCCTGAAGGCCTTGCCGCAAACCAAGAACCGTCGTCAAGGTCGAATATGAGCACATTCGACTTTGGAAGTCCGTCGAGTCCCTGAGCGTAGTCCTTTGTTCCGATGACCTTTGCTCCGTTTATGCTCTCCATAGGCTCTTCCCTGAGGCTCCTCATTATATCCTTGATCTTCTCTTCGCCTTCTCTGCCCTTGAGTGTTATGTTCTCAAGGCCGTCGCTGAAGTAGCCGTATTTCTTGTAGAGCTCTTCAAGTCCTTCGAAAAGAGTCTTGTTTCTTGAGTAATAGTAGGCCGCCATCTCCGCTGCAAGCATTGACGCCACGACAGCATCCTTGTCCCTTGCGTGGTCGCCTGCAAGGTAGCCGTAGCTCTCCTCGTAGCCGAACACGAAGCTCTTTTCTCCCCTGTCTTCAAAGCCCTTTACCATCTCGGCTATGAACTTAAAGCCAGTGAGAGTGTCTGCAACGTCGACGCCGTATTCCTTGGCTATTTTGTCGCCCATTCTCGAGGTCACTATCGTCTTTACCACTACAGGGTCAGCCGGCATCCTGCCCGAGCCCGATATGTGCCTTAGCACAAAATCCAGAAGGAGGGCTCCCGTCTGGTTGCCTGTCAGCAGCTCGTACTCGCCCTGCTTGTTTCTTGCAGCCACGCCCACCCTGTCGCAGTCCGGGTCTGTTGCTATTATTATTTGGGCTCCGTTCTCCTTTGCAAGCTCTATTGCAAGCTTGAAGGCCGCCGGGTCCTCAGGATTCGGGTACTCCACAGTCGAAAATTTGGAATCCGGCTTTTCCTGCTCCGGAACAACCAGAACATGCTTGAATCCAACTTCCTTTAGTATCCTCCTTACCGGCATGTTGCCTGTGCCGTGAAGCGGAGTGAACACTATCTTGAGGTCGTCTGCAACCTTTCTTACAATATCCTCGCAGAGCGACTGCTTTCTTACCGCATTTATAAAATCCTCGTCAGCCTTGTAGCCGAATATCTTTATAAGGCCCTTCTCAAGAGCCTTTTCCTCGTCCATAACAGGTATGCTGCTATAGTCAGTTATTGCGTTGACCTTCTCTATTACAAGCTCAGATTCCTCCACGTTCAGCTGGGCGCCGTCCTCGCCGTACGCCTTGTAGCCGTTGTACTCCGGCGGATTGTGGCTTGCAGTAATCACTATGCCCGCAGCTGCGCTCACGTTTCTGACAGTGAACGAAAGCTGTGGCGTTGGTCTCAAATCGTCGAATATGTATGTCTTTATGCCGCATGCAGCAAGCGTAAGTGCAGATTCCAAGGTGAACTCCCTCGACATGTTCCTGTTGTCGTGAGCTATTACAACTCCCCTTTCGGCAGCCCGCTCATCCTTCTCCAGAATATACTGAGCCAGGCCGTAAGTAGCCCTTCTTACAGTATACTTGTTCATCCTGTTGGTCCCCATGCCCACAACGCCCCTTAAGCCGCCTGTGCCAAACTCAAGGTCCCTGTAGAACCTGTCCTCTATCTCCTTTTGGTTGTCAGCTATGCTCCTGAGCTCCTCCTTGACCTCCTCGTCAAAGAAACTGCTGCTTAGCCATTCGTTGTAAACCTTCATGTAGTCCATTCTCTAATCCCCCTTGATTATATATACATTAATACAATTGTAGTTATTTAACAATGCGCATGTAAAGCATCTTTATAATAAATACCCACTTACACTACATATTAAAATACAGATTTTCCAACGCACTGTTTATTTGCAATCGAAATATTCTATCACATCGCATTTTTCATCAAATTTATCTATACTAATCCAGTATACAGACCTTCATCCTTCACAGTTGTTACATGAGATGCAAACTGCTATAATATTCCTATACCAAATAACAGTATACCATCCAAGCAACATTAATCCATCACTCACCTGTTAAATATAAGGAGACCTTCACATGGACTCATTGACAAGTATACCAAAAGAACTGCTCCTGGCTCTCATATCCACAACGCCCTTTATAGAGCTGCGCGGCGCCATACCCTTTGGAGTCATGTGGGGCTTTCCCCCATACAAGAACCTGCTCATATGCGTCGTAGGCTCGAGCCTGCCGGTTCCTTTCCTTATAATGTTCTTCAGACGTCTGCTGGCATGGTTTGAAACCACGAAAATATTCAAGAAATTCGGCAGCTACCTGTATGAGAGGACAATAAAAAAGAGCCGCAAGATAAATCCAAAATACATTCTGCTCGGACTGTTTCTGTTCGTGGCAGTCCCGCTCCCTACAACAGGAGCCTGGACGGGCTCGATGATAGCGTCCCTGCTCGATCTGAGGCTCAAGACGGCAGCCCCTGCCATAATGCTTGGAAACCTTGCTGCCGGCCTTATTGTGCTGTTTCTTTCACACCAGATAATAAATGTTTAACTTTAAACAATTTTTTTATAAAATTTTATTGACAAAGGTTTTTTATAATAGTAACATTAAAATTACTTGAAAATAAAATATGAAATCTTGATTGCCTTATCAAGAGTGGTTGAGGGACAGGCCCTATGAAACCCGGCAACAGCCAGCTAGTCTGGAAATGTGCTAAATCCTGCAGAATTCGTTCTGGAAGATGAGGTTGACTATAAAAGTCTGCCTCTTCGCGTGCGAAAGAGGTTTTTTTATTTTAAAAATGACATTTTGGGAGGAAATTTCAATGGCAAGAAGACTTTTTACATCTGAATCTGTTACCGAGGGCCATCCGGACAAGATATGCGACCAAATCTCAGACGCCATTCTCGATGCTATTATCGAGAAGGATCCTGCAGGAAGGGTTGCATGCGAAACTACAGTTACTACCGGACTAGTGCTAGTAGTTGGCGAGATATCTACTAATGCATACGTTGACATACCTAAGATAGTAAGAACTACAATAGAAGAGATCGGCTACACAAGAGCCAAGTATGGCTTCGACTGCGACACTTGCGCAGTGCTTACTTCAATAGACGAGCAGTCTTCAGACATAGCAATGGGCGTTAACGAGGCCCTCGAGAGCAAGGAAGGCGCTATGCAGGACGATGTTGAGGCTCTTGGCGCAGGAGACCAGGGAATAATGTTCGGCTTTGCCTGCAACGAGACTGAGGAGCTTATGCCTCTTCCAATATCTCTTGCACACAAGCTTGCAAAGAGACTTTCGGACGTTAGAAAAAACGGCACTCTTGAGTACCTAAGACCTGACGGCAAGACTCAGGTTACTGTGGAATACGACGGAGACAAGCCTGTGAGAGTTGACACAGTGCTTATATCTACTCAGCACTGCCCTGACGTTGACCACAAGACTATAGAAAAAGACCTTGTTGAGAACGTAATAAACAAGATAGTTCCTTCTAGCCTTATGGACGACAAGACTAGAATTCTTGTAAACCCTACAGGCAGATTCGTAATAGGCGGACCTCAGGGAGATGCCGGACTTACAGGAAGAAAGATAATAGTTGACACATACGGCGGCTACTCAAGACACGGCGGCGGCGCTTTCTCTGGTAAGGACTCTACAAAGGTTGACAGATCAGCTGCCTACGCTGCAAGATATGTTGCAAAGAACATAGTTGCCGCTGGCATTGCAGACAAGTGCGAGGTTCAGCTTGCATACGCGATAGGCGTTGCTCAGCCTGTATCCATACTTGTTGACACGTTCGGAACTGGCAAGATATCTGAGGATGCAATATCCGAGCTTATAGCAAAGCACTTTGACCTGAGACCAGGCGCTATAATCAACTACCTGAACCTTAGAAGACCTATATTCAGAAAGACTGCCGCTTACGGACACTTCGGCAGAAACGACGCTGACTTCACTTGGGAGAAGACTGACAAGGCTGAAATCCTTAAAAAGGAAGCTTTCGGCGCATAATCTTCCACATAAAGTCAAATTTTACAAAGTAACTTTAAAGGCCCTGGCTGCAATGCAGCTAGGGCCTTACTGTTTTGCCGTATTCAATTCAAATGAAATAGAATTCCGCTTAGTTTTCTGTCTGCTTGAATATGTTCAGATGTCCGTATTTAATGCCGTCCGGCTTTATGTTTATTGCAAGGTACTTGTAGTCGTTCCAGAAGTCACCCTTGTTTAGGTCCGCATAGTCTGGTATGGATACGTATCTGGCGTTGCCCTCTACAGTCTGCGAGAATTCGCTGCCCTTGTATACTACGCATATGTTCTTGTCCTTTGCTGCATGGTATACATTCTCCTTGAAGAGCCTGATCTCGTCTGCAAAGCCCAGCTGGCTCTTTGAAGTGAACACAACTACCACGTTCTTGTAGTTTGAAGATAGTATTGTGTTTATGAAGTTCCACTGTCCCGCTTCCTTGTAGAATGTCCCGCTTGAGTTTTCAAGAGTCACTACTGCCGTCTCGGAATCTATGGCAATCGCCTTGTAGCCCGACTTTACGTCTATCACCTTGCCCGAGAGCTTGGCTGTTCCGCCTGAGCTGTTGTTGCCTATCACTACTGCCTTGGCGCCAGGAATCGATGCTATGCTGTCCTGAAGCTTGCTTACTATGAGCCTGTCCATAAGCTTTTGCTCCTTTGGCATGCTCATGTCCCCAAGGAACGCCAGCGTCGTGCCTCCCTCAAGGTCGCTCTTTGTAAGCTCGCTGTCGAAAAGCGAGTCGCTGCTTGTCTTCTCTATAGCCTCAAGCTCGAAGCTTATGCTCGTGCCGCCGTAGCTTGCTGTAACCGTTCCCTTGCCCGCCGAAGTCGGCACAAAAGAGCCGTTGCTGAAGTAGCCGCTTATTCCGCTCGATGTGAACTGGGCGCTGGCAGCTCCTATGTCAAGCTGGTTGCCGCTCGCATCGTGGAAGGTCAGCTTTACTGGCACTCCCTCTCCCACATATGCTGTGGCCTTTCCCAGGTAGCCGTCCATGTGGTCGAAGGCCCCCTTCTGCGAAAGGCTCTTTACTGCGAAGGCATTGAGTATTGCCCTTTCCGAGCCGTCTGTAAGCGTGTTCTTTATGGCGCCCTTGGCTATGAGCTCTGTTGAGCCGCCGCCATCGAGCATTACAGCGTCAGTGCAGCCAAGCTCCCTCAGATACTGAGCCACCTCGCTGGCCTCCATACCCGGACTGTGGGTCAGCCTGCCGTCGGATGTGAACATCACGAGCTTGCCTGACGGCATAAGGCCTATTGCAGTCCTTTGCGACTTGCCCTTTATGTTTTGAGTGAGCGGAGTGTACTCCCCGTTTTTGAGGAGCACGCTTCCCGCTCCCATTGCAGTTTCTATGTCTCCGTAGTTGAGCGTTATGCTCGTATCTAGCGACACCTGGTCTCCCGCCGCGAAGTTGTCCCTGAGGACTATGCCGTTGTTGCCCCCTGCGCACAGCACGTAACCGTTCTCGGGGATGTCTACTGCCGGCTGGCCGTATCTTACATCAATAACGCTTCCCGAGTCAACCACCACTTCGCACACGTCGTAGTATGTGCTAGTGGCGCCAGGCGATTTGGCCGAGTACTCCTTTGTATAGGCGACTATGTTTGCAAAGTACTGGCTGGGCTTGTTGACTGCCGCCACTGGCACGTCAACGCCTCTTGCCACATTCTGCGCCTTTACATTGGGGCTTATGTAGTCGAACACTACGTTCCTTGAGCCGTCCACCAGTATAGAGGCATACTTTTGCTCCTCGTAGTGAGGGTTCGAAAGCAGCTTGCCGTCCTTTACTATGGCTCCCAGGGAGAAGGACGGATTCGACATGCTGAAGAAGTCTCCGTTTACGGCTGCTATTACATCCGGGCTTTGCGATACCATTGTGCTTAGCTTGGCCCTGCTGCTGAAGCCGTTCTTGTTGTAGAGCACATCAAAATCAACTTCGGAATCCCTTACATCGGCCTCTATCAGGTTGATGTTTACTATTCCGCCTTCGGTGAACCTGTATATGTTCTTGTATACAATTCCTTTTGCCAGTACTTCCTGCTTCTGATTTTCGTATATTAAGGCTCCCTGTGCATGTGCTGCGCCCGACGTTGACAGCATGAGTGCCAGTGCCAAGGCAATCGATGTATTCTTGATGAATTTCATAATAACCTCCTAATAACAGCGGGCTTAACAGCCCCTACTGAACAAAAAGTCTTAGAGCGCCTGATTTCAAGGCATTCTAAGACTCGTTGGCCGCAAAACTTTTTATCTTTCAACTATTGCAAACATGAGCTCTCCGCTGCATGCGAGCTCTTCGCCCACATATGCGCTGGCCTGAGCCTTTCCTATTCCTCTTCTTACCTTTGTGAATTCCACAGTCATAGTAAGCGTATCGCCGGGGCGAACTTCCCTTTTGAACCTTAGTCCGTCTATGCCTGTGAATACTCCTATCTTGCCCTTGTTCTCCTCGAGCGAAAGCATCACAGTGGCTCCCACCTGCGCCATGGCCTCAACTATGAGCACTCCCGGCATCAGGGGGTAGCTTGGAAAGTGGCCCTGAAAGAATGGTTCATTTATTGTTACGTTCTTTATTCCAACTGCACGCTTTCCCTCTTCCAGCTCTGTTATCTTGTCAACAAGCAGGAAAGGGTATCTGTGCGGCAGTATTTCCTTTATCTGGTCTATATTTAGCATCCGATCATTTCCCTTCTAGAGTATTTTCAGCTGCAGTCTCGGCATCGACTCTGTTGGCCTTGAACTGCTCGTATATAGTCCTGGCAAGCCCGAGCGGCGAGTTCTCGCCCGCATGCTGGCCGAGGCTTTCGTAGTAAAGGTCCTTTATCACGTCGTGGCCTGCTGTCTTGTCCAGAAATCCCGAGTCAGGCACTGTCTTTTTCATTTCCTTGAGCATGAGCTTGAAGAACTCAGCCTCGAGATTCTTGCAGGACTCCATAAGCTTTTCATCGTCGGTTTGAGCGCTAACCGCCTTTTTTATGTTGTCTGCCTTCTGGGCTGCGCCCTGGCTCAGGCTCGCCCCGAGCATGTCGTATGCACCGCTAATTTGCATTTTCAGCCCTCGCTTTATCTCTTGACGTTATTTGCAGTCTGCATCATCTCGTCGGCAGTCTGTATTGCCTTGGAGTTGATGTCGTAGGCTCTCTGGGCAGTTATGAGCTTTATCATCTCTTCTACTATCTGCACGTTCGACGCCTCCAGGTAGCCCTGGCGCATCTTGGTCTTTCTCTCCTCGCCCTCAAGGAGCAGCTCCTCGCCCGAAGCGTTGGTAGACTTGTACAGGTTGGAACCTATGGCCTCAAGTCCTGCCGGATTGAGAAACTCGTATACGGCTACTGTTCCTATTTCCTCTATCTCGCCGTCGGCTGTCTTGGCTGTAACCCTGCCGAATTCGTCGACCGTAAGGTCAGTGTGGCCGTCCTCAAGCACTATCTCGTCGCCGTCATCCGTGAGCACCGAGTAGCCCTCCGAGGTCACAAGCTTTCTTGTGTCGCCGTCCACCGAGAGCTTGAAGCTGCCGTCCCTCGTGTAGAAGGTCTCGTCTGTTGCCGGGTTGTATACTCCGAAAAATCCGCCGCCGTCGAGCGCCAGGTCGGTGGGATTGTTTGTGCTCTCGAAGGAGCCGTTCTCGAAATTCCTGCTTGTGGCGCTGTACATTACTCCGTGGCCCACCTGGAGGTTTACAGGACTGCCTTCACCCTCAGAAAGGTTGGACTGCTTTATGTTCTCGTAGAGCAGGTCCTTGAACTCCACTCTCATCTTCTTGTAGCCTGTTGTGTTGACGTTGGCAAGGTTGTTGGATATGTTGTCTATGTTGAGCTGCTGAGCTTTCATTCCGCTCGCTGCAGACCAGAGCCCTCTCATCATTATAATCTACCCCCGATTATTTAATAATTACAGTTTACCCAGCTCGGTTGATGCCTTGGCCATTATATCGTCATACGTCTTTATGACCTTCTGGGCGTTCTCATAGTTCCTCATAACCTCTATCATTTCGATCATCTCTGAGACCGGATTGACATTTGATCCCTCGATAAAGCCCTGCACGAGCTCGCCGTCAAAAGGCGCAAGCTGCGGATCATTCTTGGGTTCTATTTCATAAGTGTTGTTGCCGACTTTCCTGAGCGAGTCCTGGTTATTCACATTTACTATTCTCAGCTTGCCTATCATTTCGCCGCCTACGTAGAGCGACCCGTCAGGCTTGGCCTCCAGTTCGCCCTGGACCCTTATGGGTCCGTTTTCTCCCATCACCTTCATGCCCTCGTTGGTGATAAGCTCGCATTCGCTGCTTATCTTGAAGGCTCCGTCTCTTATGTACCTTTTGGCGCCGTCCTGCGACTGCACCTCGAAGAAGCCGCTTCCCTTAATGGCGAAGTCGAGCTTGTCATTTGTCTGCTCCAGATTGCCCTGGAGAAAGTTGCTCTTTATGTAGTCTACGCTCATGCCGCCGTTGATTGTGCCTATTACGCTTCTTGGCGGGGTGTATAGAAGATTTGCCACTGTCGCTCCGCCAGATACTACGTTGCCCTGAGCGTCTATGCTGAAGCCTGCTCCTGCCTGGACTCTCTTGCCGTTTGAATCCAGCACATAGTAGCCCTTGCTGGTGTCGACGCCCGAATCCATGTTCCTTGTGTATGTCCTCAGGTATCCTTCAGTATCCCTTGCAAGCTTCATGTCCCTGCTGTAGCTCTTGCCGTCGGAGCCGTCCACTGTGAAAAAGCTCTGTCTGCTGCTTACAACCCAGGCTCCATTCCCGTCCTGGCTGACGTCTACTGTCTTGTCCTTTTGGTTCTGTGAGTATGAAAGTCCGTTTATCTTGGAGAGCAGCTTTTCAGGGAAGGCCTTTGTTATGAGCTCGTCTTTTTTAAAGCCGGCAGTGCTGGCGTTGGCCATGTTATTCGATGTGACGTCGAGCTTTTTCTGGTTAGTCATCATGGAGGATGTGACCGTGTATATGCCTCTGTACAATTTTTATATTCACCCCGTTTCAAAGTGCCTGATAGCGCCACGTGAATTCACGCGGCGCTATCAGACTTTAGCATTGTTTATTCCATTTTAACCTATATTCAGGTGCTGCTTTAATAGTCCGAAATGATTATTTCTTCCTTGAATTCCCGCCTGTCTTCTTGAGCAGATGAAGCGAGTTCAGCGCTTCGCCTGTTCCCATGGCAACACACGATATGGCGTTTTCGGCTATCGAAACGTTTATGCCCGTTCTCTTTGATATTAGCTGGTCAAGGCCCCAAAGCAGCGAGCCGCCGCCTGTCATTATTATGCCCTGGTCGCTTATGTCAGCAGAAAGCTCAGGCGGAGTCTTCTCGAGCACCATGTGAACTGCATCGGCTATCTGGTTGACGTTTTCCTCCAGCGCCTCTAGAGTCTCCCTGGCAGATACCGCCACATTCTCCGGCAGTCCCGATACCAAGTTTCTTCCCCTTACGTCCATAGTCACATCTTCTCTCCTTGGGAAAGCCGTGCCTATGTTCATCTTTATGTCTTCCGCAGTCCTCTCTCCTATGAGCAGATTGTGCTTTTTCCTCATATATTTGACTATAGCCTCGTCGAATTTGTCGCCCGCGATTTTTATTGATGTGCTTACAACCACGCCTCCCAGCGATATTACAGCTATGTCGGCAGTTCCTCCGCCTATGTCGACAACCATATTGCCGTTTGGCTTTGATATGTCAAGGCCAGAGCCTATGGCAGCGGCTATCGGCTCCTCTATAAGGAACACCTTTCTCGCGCCCGCCTCCATTGTGGCGTCTATAACAGCCCTTTTTTCAACCTCTGTAACGCCTGAAGGCACGCAAACCATTATCTGGGGCTTGAATATGCTGAGAAGACCCGTCTTGCCAAGCACCTTTGATATGAAATACTTGAGCATCTTCTCAGTGACGTCGTAGTCGGAAATCACGCCGTCCTTCAGTGGTCTTATCGCCACTATGTTGCCCGGTGTTCTTCCAAGCATCTTCCTGGCCTCTTCGCCCACAGCCAGTACTGTGTTAGTATTCTTGTCTATTGCAACTACGGAAGGCTCTTCAAGGACTATGCCCTTTCCCTTTACGTAAACCAGTATCGAAGCCGTTCCAAGATCTATACCAATATCAGGTGCAAAATTAAACATACCTATATCTCTCCTATCGTCATATAACTGTTTGTTTATCAAACATTTGTCAAATGCAAAGCACATAATGCTACCGAGTATATTATATCAAAAAAAAACTATAAAATGCCAATAACTAATCTAATTTTTAATTTAAATTTAAATTTTAAAAAGCCGCTGCATAATACATTGGGCTGTCTATAGCTCCAGTACCTTGCAGCGGCCTTTATATTTCGTTTATAATTGTTGCCCGAGTATTTAGATTTGCTGTATTCGCCTTATGTCTGCGCCCAGCTGCGAGAGCTTGTGTTCTATGTGTACATAGCCCCTCTCGATGTGGTGTATCTGTCCTATTACGGTCTCGCCCTCTGAAACGAGCCCTGCGAGTATGAGCGCCGCGCCGGCTCTTAGGTCCGTTGCGTCCACTTTCGCGCCTGCAAGCTTTGGCGCTCCCTTGACTACAGCCGTCCTGCCTTCTATCTTGATTTCGGCTCCCATCCTGGCTAGCTCAGTGGCATGCATGAACCTGTTCTCAAACACAGTCTCAGTTATTACAGAGGTGCCCTTTGCAACGCTCATCAGCGCCATGAACTGCGCCTGCATGTCTGTTGGGAATCCAGGATGGGGCAGTGTTTTGATTGTTGTGTTTGATATGTCCTTTGGTCCCTTGACCCTTATTCCGTTTTCAAGCTCCGTTATGGTGCAGCCTATCTCCCGGAGCTTTGCGGCTACGGGCTTTACGTGCTCCAGCATTATGTTTTCTACCATTATGTCCCCGCCTGTTATGGCTGCGGCCACCATGAATGTGCCGGCCTCTATCCTGTCGGGTATAACTCTGTGCGTAGTGGTACCGAGCCTTTCTACGCCTTTTATTGTTATTGTGTTTGTGCCGGCTCCCTTTACGTTGGCCCCCATGCTGTTGAGGAAATTGGCAAGGTCTACTATCTCTGGCTCCTCGGCCGCGTTTTCAAGTATGGTAATCCCTTTGGCAAGCGATGCCGCCATTATTATGTTTTCTGTGGCTCCCACCGAAGGAAAGTCGAGGTATATCCGCTCGCCCACGAGTTCGCTCGCTACGGCCTCTACAGAGCCGTGCTCCACGTTGATTTTTGCGCCCAGCGCCTCAAAGCCCTTGAGGTGAAGGTCTATTGGCCTTGTGCCTATGGCGCAGCCTCCAGGCATTGAAACCATTGTCCTTTTGAACCTGGCCAGAAGCGGCCCAAGCACCAGGAACGACGCCCTCATCTTCCTTACAAGCTCGTATGGCGCGCTCCACTTGTCCACCTTCGAGCCGTCCACCCTGAGCACTCCGTCGTCGCTGAACTCAACACCTGCTCCGAGCGTCTTTAAAAGATCTATCATAACATATACGTCCCTTAGCTTTGGAACATCCTCTATCACGCATTCCTGCCCGCAAAGGAGTGTCGCCGCCATTATGGGAAGTACTGAATTCTTTGCTCCGTCTATTCTGACACGGCCTTCAAGCGGCCCGCTTTTTCTCACTACTATACAAGGCTGTTTATTCATTATTCATCCCTTCCTGATATACTTGTGCAAAAGGTCTAGTCCGCTTTTTAGCGCACATACATATTATAGTCTTCATGTTTTTAAAACTCAATGGATATTGCAAAAAAGACCCGGAAATTTTTCCCGGGTCTTAAAGGTCGTATTCTATCTGCTGAATCACTATGTTTTTGCGCTCCATCAGGTCTATGTGCTCACCGCTAAGCCTGCTCTCTTCTATTATCTCCACAACGGGCCTCATGGGGAAACCCTCGTTGAGACTTCTTACGACTCCAGCTTTGCCGTCGCTGAGCCTCACAAGGCTGCCAACCGGGTATGTAACTATCTTTTTGACGAAGAGCTTTACATAGTCCATATCGAACTTAGTGGAAGCCATTGACATTATGTATTCTACCGCCTCGCTCGGCGAATATGCGCGTCTGTAGCTCCGATCCGAGGTCAGGGCGTCGTATACGTCAGCTATTGCAACTATCCTTGAGAACTTGTGGAGCAGCCCTGTATTTTCATAGTCTGGGTAACCGCTGCCATCCACGTTGAGGTGGTGCTGAAGCGCTATTATCTTGGACGTAGACTTTATAGGGCAGTTTTTGAGGTACTCGTACCCTTCTATTGTATGCTCCTGTATCTGTCTGAACTCCTCGTCGGTGAGGGCTCCCGGCTTGTTGAGTATGCTTTTGGGAATGAATATCTTGCCCACATCGTGCAGCATGGCGCCTATAGTCAGATCCTCGAGCTCCCTTCTGCCAAGCCCTGCGGCTATTCCGACAACTAGCGATATTACGGCTACGTTTACGCTGTGCGCATACGTGTACGAGTCCATGTTTTTTATATCGACCATGCTTATCATTATGTCGCTTTTGGAGAACAGCTCGTCGACTAGATTTTTTGCAAAATTGTTGAGCTCCTCCATGCTTTCGTACATTATTCTGGAGTTTTTATGCGATACCTGCCTGTCCTTAGAGAAGAATTCGAAGGTCTCCTTTATCTTCTGGGCTATCTTGTTTCTTATCTCCGGTTTTATTATGTCTTCAATTTCATCGTCCGAATAGTCATCGTTTATGTACACCGACGAGTAGCCCTTTTCCAGCAGATGCTCAATCCTTCTGTCTGTAAGGATTGACCCTTCCTTGAGGAGAAGATTCCCGTTTTCATCTATGAGTGATTTTCCAAGTATGCTGCCTTCCCTTGCTGAGTTTAACGGTACGAAACGCATCCATTCTCCTTTCCAGTGCTGCGGTTGATTAATGCATGTATGCATTTATTCCATGCACCAAGTGCTGTCTATTTGTAATCTGCTCTGATATCCCCATTATGACATCATAGACGTCTTAATGGTATTATACAGTAAAATCCAGTTGCTACAAATATATTTTCACAATTCGAAAAAATTAATTAAAAAAGCGGGATTGCTCCCGCTTTTGAGTTTATTCTATTAAGCCACTATGCCAGCATCCTTTAGTATCTTGGCAGCCTCTTCAACCTTGGCTTCGTTTACCATTACTATCGGCCCTGTGCAGCCCATTCCGCTCTCTGCGTATATTCCGGCTTTCCAAAGCACCTTCTGTGCGTCTTCAAGATCCATTACGTCTACGCCTGAGATTGTTCCTGTCACTACCTCTTTAGGAGGCATCTTCACTTCTTCTTCACTTGCTGCAGCTTTCTTAGTGTCCTTGCTTAGGCCTGCTAGTATTGTCTCTAGTCCTGCCGCCTTGGCCGCCTTGAACTCTGCCGCCGCTATTGCCTTTACGTTGTTTTGTGCAAGCTTTGCTGCGTATTT
>NZ_WXFG01000020.1 GCF_009881055.1 Peptoclostridium sp. | reverse complement strand
GGGTAGGAACTATCCGAATTAACGCCTGTGGAGAATGCGATGCAGTAAGGTCGGTCTGAGAAGCAGGAAAATGATGTCGAGAGACAGAAGCCCGTGACTTTAGTCATGGGAGGTTCACAATAAGATGGGAAGGCACTTTGAATGTTAAAAGCATGTTAATTTCTAATAAGAGGACATTTCATGAGATAATACGTCTAAAATGGACTTTAGATAAGATAAAATACTATAAATCTATTTAAATATGAAATACTGCTTAATACATTGAAATACAGGTAAAATTAAAGCTTACATTTTATTAGGAAAAGAGTTATACTATCTTTCATGATAAAGATTATTAACTAAATGAGTTGACACACTTTGCAAACATACATCTATAAACAAGGCCCCTTTCTGCTTTTTTTGAAAAAATTCCTGTCGTTAAAGAAGCCCTTCAATATCAGTATCTTTTCAGTTTGTCAAAGTTCGGGGTTAACGAGTTTAATATTAATTTTATCGGGTATATTTCAAATCACGGGGTTAGAATACGAACTGCATGTGATAAGTCACCTGGGATGGGCAGGTCGATGCTTGTTTAAACAGCGTTAAATTATTTCCCCTATTAAAAATATTATAAAATGGATTACTACATATTGCAGCATGCAGTAAGCAGTAACAAGGAGGAAACATAAGATGATGTTCGATATAACAGATAGAGATTTAGTAATAGCCCTTTCAGCTATAGGAGCAGGTTTTGCAATGATCGCTGGTATTGGACCTGGTATTGGACAAGGTTACGCGGCTGGAAAAGGTGCTGAAGCTGTTGGAAAGAGACCTGAAAATCAGGGTCAGATAGTCAGTACAATGCTTCTTGGCGCTGCGGTAGCAGAATCCACTGGTATATTTGGTCTCGTTGTTGCGCTTATAATGCTTTTTGCAAATCCTCTTATAGGAGCTATAACAAAATAATATTTTGAATCAATGAGATTGAGCTGATAAAGTCAGCGATTGATAAAAAGCTGTTTTTGTTTTTTTAATATATAATATAAATGGGTATTATTATCTCAAATAACAAATATGTTTTGGAGCAGGCTATGTGCTTGGATTCCAAGTGCGTATAGCTCGGCTGGCAATTTGCTGGCAGCAGGTAAATATTACCTGTGGGACCGTTTTTTCATGGTTCCACAGGTTTTTTTGTTAGGGGGGATATTTATGCCAAAGTTCAATGGATTCAAGGGGGATTACTTCGGGCTCACATCCGAAGAGGTTGCCAAGCTGCAAGAAAAGCATGGTTACAACGAAATAGTGCCAGAGAAGAAAGAAAACATACTGCACAAGATTTTGCATGTATTCGAAGAACCCATGTTTATTCTTCTATTTGTAGCTGCGGCAGTATATTTTTTTCTGGGTGAACCAAGAGACGGTACCACGATGCTGGTTTTTGTAGTTGTCATAGCCGCTATTGAAATGTTCCAGGAATGGCGGACTGACAAGACGCTAAAGGCTCTCAAGGATTTGTCGGCACAAAGAGTGAGGGTTATAAGAAACGGCGAGCTGGAAGATGTAGACAGCCGGCTGCTTTGTGTGGGAGATATTTTCATTGTGGAGGAAGGCGAAAAGATACCTGCTGACGGTGAAATTGTTGAGATGTTTGACCTTGGAATTGATGAGTCAATTCTCACGGGTGAGTCAGAGGTTGTATGGAAAAAGCTTGAAGTTGTGCAAGAGGAACAGGAAGCTCACTGGAGAAGGGACAGATGCTATGCCAGCACAATGGTTACTCAGGGCACGGCTATAATAAAAGTAACAAGCATAGGGCTTGAAACTGAGTACGGCAAGATTGGACTTGATGTGGCGTCGGTGGAGAGCGAGCCCACGCCGCTTGAAAAGCAGACAAGGTGGCTTGTGAAGGTCTGTGCAGTTATAGGATTTGTACTTTTTGTGATGGTTTTCCTGGTGACATATTTGCACAGCGGCAGCGTGGTATCCGGAATTCTTTCGGGAGTAACCCTGGCTATGGCCATGATTCCCGAAGAGTTTCCGGTGGTGCTTACAATATTTCTTTCAATGGGGGCCTGGAGGCTTGCAAACAAGAACTCCCTGATAAGGCGCATGCCTTCGGTTGAAACGTTGGGTTCAGTTACAGTACTATGCGTGGACAAAACAGGTACTCTTACAATGAACCAGATGGCAGTAAGGGATACATGGACAAAACCAGACACAGGTCACGGAGTATTGCTTGAGGTTGCAGGGCTTGCATGTGAAACGGAGCCGTTTGATCCTATGGAAAAGGCGATACTGGAATATGTTCAGGTACATCATATAAACAAGGAGGAGCTTTTTGACAAGGAGCTGCTGTTTGAGTACCCGTTCAGTTCTGAAACCAAGATGATGGGTCATGTTTGGGAGGTGGGAGGAAAGCCGTATCTGACAGCGAAAGGTTCTCCTGAAAGCATACTGCCCCTTTGCATGCTGGATGACACTCAAAAGAATATTATAGATGATTTCCAAAACAGTATGTCTGAAAAAGGCCTAAGAGTAATAGCCGTTGCACACAGAAACGGTTTTGATACTATACCTGAAGAACTTTCAGAAAATAGACTTGATTTTGTAGGGCTCATAGGTCTTGCGGATCCACCACGGGAATCAGTCCCTGATTCAATAAGGCTCTGCAAGGGGGCTGGAATAAGAGTTGTAATGATAACCGGAGACAATGGGGTTACGGCACGTTCCATAGCATGCCAGATAGGGCTTGATAATTGCGATGATGTGGTAACAGGCAAACAAATAGACAATATGGGCGATGAACAGCTTAGAGATGCTGTAAGGCATGCGAACATTTTTGCCAGGGTGATTCCAAGACACAAGCTGAGAATTGTCAAGGCGCTCAAGCAAAATGGCGAGATAGCAGCAATGACGGGAGACGGAGTAAATGATGCTCCAGCGCTCAAATACTCTGATATAGGCGTGGCAATGGGCATGAGGGGTACTGGCGTTGCTCGCGAAGCCTCCGACATGATTTTGCTGGATGATAACTTCACAACCATTGTCGATACGGTAAGAGACGGCAGGCGGATATATGACAACATAAGAAAAGCCATAGGGTACATTTTTGTTATCCACATTCCAATAGCCCTCATGGCGCTGGTAGTTCCGCTTATGCACATGCCGCTGATGCTACTGCCTATACACATAGTGCTTTTGGAGCTGGTGATTGACTCCACGTGCTCGATAGTGTTCGAAAGACAGCCAGCAGAGAAAAATATTATGGAAAGGCCTCCGAGGAATCCTAAGGAGCCGCTAGTGACAAAAAATCTCATGGCAAAATCCATACTCCAGGGACTTGCCATATTCGCGGCTGCATTCGGATCATACTACTATCTGCTGCAGGGCGGAAGTTCTGAAAATGAAGCTAGAACCTTTGCCCTTGCTGTTATGATAATATCCAATATAATTTTGGTCTATGTGAATCAGTCAAGTACGGAATATGCAGTAGCAGGTATTGTTAATTTCATAAAGGACAAGGTCATATGGACAATAAATATAGCAGTTGCAGCAATGCTTCTTACAATAATATACTTCCCACCGGCAAATGAAATAGCCAGAACGGTGCCGCTTGAGCCACTAAAGCTAATGTATGCAGTTGCCGTGGCAGGCGTTGCAACACTTTGGTGGGAAATTGCAAAGGCACTGACCCGAGAATAAAGAAATGGAGTATAACCTAAATATAAAAAGCCGTCTGAAAAAGGACGGCTTTTCATATGCTGATAATAGCATGGATTTTAGTGCAGAGAGATTATAAAAAAAATGTGGGACTTTTGAATAGGCATACCGTGTACGGGTTGGAGCTCCTGTGAGCTTGGAAGTGGCATGAAAGGCCAAACCTAAAGGCGAACAATCAAATGCGAATCATTATAAAAATTATCTATAAATACATAGTTTGGCATTAAATTAAATAATTGGATTTTATCGATTCCCTATCATAGAATTAATTAAAATGGGTAGAAAATACCTGATAACTATAATTTAAAGGGAGGATGTAAAATGAAAAAAAGAATTATTGCATTAGTGGCAGTACTTGCGCTTTCAGTTTCTGTTCTAGCAGGCTGCGCACCAAAAACTGAGGCTCCAGCAGCTCCGGCAACACCAGCAGCAACAGGGGTGGGAACAGCTCCAGATGGCAGCGAGGTGGCTATAGAAAAGGCTACAATGAAGTTCATAAATGACTATCAGGCGGGCGGCTACAAGCTTGTTTCAACTGAAGAGCTTAACAAATGGATTGGCGAAAAGAAAGATATGATAATAATAGACACAATGCCTGCGGATTTCTATTCAAAGAACCGCATACCAGGAGCGCTGAATGCAGAGCTTCCAAAGACAGGAATGGCTGATGCAACTGAAGAGCAAAAGGCAGCTTTCATAAAACTGCTTGGCGAAGACAAGAGCAAGACTGTAGTTGTTTACTGCGGATTCGTTGGATGTGCAAGAAGTGACGTTGGTGCGGTTATAGCTAAAGAGCAAGGCTTTACTGACGTATACAGAGTGCCAGGCGGATTCATAGCATGGCAGGAAGCTGGATATGAAGTTGAAAAATAAGACGTCAAGGCTGTCGCTACTGGCGGCGCTTGTGCTAATGCTTACAGCAGTCTTTGCAGGATGTGCAGGCTCATCTGATTCCCTCATAGAAAATGAAGTCAATCCCCAGATAGATGTATACGGGGTTAAGATCTATATGGATGAGCAGAAGGTCCATGAGAGCGTAGGCTCGCAGGGCGAGAGGGCTATGTGCGTATACGGCTATGAGTACGAATATGCTGACAAGGACATAAACATAGGGTTCAATGCTGAAACAAAGCAGGTAAGAAGGGTGGGGACCAAGAATCCCGAGACTTCGATATATGGCATAAAGCCGGGTGCAGACCTTGAAACGGCCTACAAAGCGCTAGAAACAAACGGCTTTGCAAAGGACGAGGACTCCAAGTACGTTTTCCGCAAGGAGAATGTTATATTTACAATAACATCAATGAAAGGCACAAATGCTGACGGTCTTACGATAGAACTAGATCCGAACCAGAAATAATGGCAGTCTCCCGATTTTCGGGAGGCTGTTTTTTCGTTTCACAAGGAGCCTGTTTCGTGCTAAAATCAATGTGCAGTACATTAATAAAGAAGGTGATTTGACATGGATGGCTTTGGCAAAACTGTTGCCGTGGGTATGAGTGGCGGAGTTGACAGCTCTGTGGCGGCTTATATACTCAAAAGCAGGGGATATAATGTAATAGGATTGACAATGCTTCTTGGAAAGGGAAGCGAGTCCGAGCGCTCTATAAAAGACGCCAGACGTGTTGCTGAAAAGCTTTCGATTCCGCATAATGTTGTGGATTTCAGTCATATATTCGAGGAGAAAATAAAAGGTGAATTTATAAGCGAATACCTCAGGGGAAGGACTCCCAATCCGTGCGTTACATGCAACAGGATAATAAAGTATGGCAAATTCATGGAAGCGGCGATGGAATTCGGTGCGGACTACCTGGCGACTGGACACTATGCTCGGATTAAATATGATTCGGAGAAGTCAATATACAAAATACTCAGAGGCAAGGCAAATAGGAAGGATCAGTCCTATGTGCTATACTCACTGGGTCAGGAGCAACTGAGCAGGATTATTCTTCCTCTTGGAGAATATGAATCCAAGGATGAAATAAGAAGTATAGCCAACATGTTTGATCTTGATATATCTGAGAAAAAAGACAGTAATGGCATATGCTTTATACCAGATGGAAATCATAAAAGGTATATTGCTGAAATCCTTAGAGGGACGGCTGAAAGAGGAGCAATAAGAGACACAGATGGAAAGCTTCTCGGCAGCCACAGCGGCATATTCAAATATACAATAGGCCAAAAGCGTGGACTTGAGGTGGAGCTGGAGAGGCCTTTGACTGTAATTTCTATAGATTCCGAAAAAAACGAGATAATACTTGGCGACGATTCTCAGGTTTACTCAAAGGGTTTGATTGCAAGCAATTGGAGCCTTACATCAGGCCAAATGAACTTCGATGAGCTGGATGTACATGCAAAAATATGCCAATGGGGTTATTTTATAGAATCCAAGGTGACCCAAACAGATGACGGTAAGCTGTGCGTAACATTTGAAAAGAGCGAAAGGGCTGTCACTCCGGGACAATCAGTAGTTTTCTACAAAGAAGACGAGGTAATAGGCGGAGGCATAATAGAGCATGATATAAGATAAATAACAAAAAAGAGTGTACACCTTTTGATGGTATACACTCTTTTTTGTTATTTATGCTCCTTATGCGCCTTTTATATAAACCATAAGACTATCGAATAGCAGTTCTAGATAATCAGCCCTTTGGAAAGGGTCGAAGTAGTCTACATCTATCATGGAATGCATTTTACCGGCAATCAGAACCGGAGCAGAAATAGCTGCCATGGCCTGGAATAAAAGTTTTTTAGCACGTGGTTTGTCTATCGATGGATTAATTTCTGAAAGCGAGTCCATGAGAAGCCTAAGGCCTGAATGCTTGAAATATTCTTCATAGTGTATGAAAATGGATGATTTCTTGACTGTCTGGAATACGAAATTTTTAATTATGGAAGGGTGCTCTATTATTATCGAAGTGTATTCATCGAAAAATCTCTTAAGTCTTTCTTCGGCAGCTGAGTCTTTGCACTCCAGATGATTGAATGCTGTTTCAAGCTTGAGTGTGATCTGTTTCATTGCCTCGTTCAACAAATTGTCCTTAGAACCATAATGATAGTTTACAAGAGCTATATTGACGTTGGCATATTGGGCTACCTTTCGTACTGTTACATTTTCATAGCCGTATTGGGATATTATATGAAGGGTGGCTTTGAGTATCCGCTCCTTTGTTTCAAGATTCTGAAAATCATGGTATTTGATATCAGGATATTTTATATTCATAAATTAGACAACTCCCGGATTTTTTTAAACAAAAAATCTTGTTCTAAATTAATTTTAAAATATTACTGTTTGTCGTGTCAATAAAAATTAACAATTCAAAACGCTTGAATACATTGACAAAAAAATGGTTTGGGCATATCATATATAGTATTAAACATTAGTTTAAACACAGTTTAAATGGAAAAATATGAAAAATAATACACAATGCAAATAAATTATTCGTAGCCTGGAGGTGAAATTCAGCCGCAAGGCTGAAGTCTCTATGAGAAGAATACTTAATGTCGGAGTAGATATAGGATCAACAACAGTCAAGATGGTTATGCTGGACCAGATGGGAACAGTTGTCTTTAGCAGTTACAAAAGGCACTTGGCTGACATAAGGAATACGTTGACAGGAATGTTAAATGAAGCATATCAATTGTTGGGCAATAAAACAATAACAATAGCAATGACAGGCTCGGGAGGGATGCGCGCTGCGCAAGCCGTGAATGTCGCATTTGTACAAGAGGTGATAGCTTCGACAAAATCGGTTGAGGCTATCATTCCTTATGCAGATGTTTCCATAGAGCTTGGTGGGGAAGATGCGAAGATTACATATTTTGAAAATCAGGTAGAGCAGCGAATGAATGGGGTATGCGCAGGAGGAACAGGAGCGTTTATAGATCAGATGGCAGCCCTGCTGAAAACAGACGCGCTTGGTCTTAATGAATTATCATCCAGAAGCTCAAATTCATACAGCATAGCAGCAAGATGCGGCGTATTTGCAAAAACAGACATACAGGCTCTTATGAATGACGGAGCAAGGAAGGAAGATGTAGCGGCATCAGTTTTCAATGCTGTAGCTGAACAAACTATAACGAGTCTTTCTTGTGGAAAACGAATAAAAGGCAATATAGTCCTCCTAGGGGGGCCTTTTCATTTTCTGCCGGAACTTTCAAGAGCTTTTGAAAAGACACTGGGAGATTGTGTGAGCAGTATTACTGTACCTGATAATTCTAACCTGTTTGTGGCTATGGGAGCCGCACTGCTTTCAAAGAATGAAAAACCAGTTAGTTTTATAGAAATAAAGCATGCGCTGCAAAAGGCATGGAGCTTTGAATCTGAAGAACTTAGGTCTTTGCCGGCTCTTTTTGCGGGGGAGAAGGAGCGTAGGGATTTCAAAAGCAGACATTATACACAAGCAGCATCTGAGACGATTTCCAAGGATATTAGGGGAGACTGCTATCTGGGAATTGACTCCGGATCAACGACAACAAAGGTAGTTCTAATTGACAGGAATTCAAGGATTGTATATTCATATTACGGGAACAATCAGGGAACGCCTCTGGATACGGTGAAAAAAGTGATGTCCAGAATATATGAATGTTTCGGAACAGAAATAAATATAATAGGCTCAGCAGTCACAGGCTACGGCGAAAAACTAATACAAAGCGCCTTCAAACTGGATATTGGAGAGGTTGAAACTGTTGCCCACTTCAAAGCTGCATCACATTTTGAGCCTGATGTCGACACAATAATAGACATCGGTGGCCAAGACATGAAATGTATTAGAATAAAAAACAAGGCTGTAGACAGCATAATGCTAAATGAGGCCTGTTCCTCAGGTTGTGGATCTTTCTTGGAGACATTTGCGAAATCGCTTGATATGACCATGGAAGAGTTTGTGAATGCGGCCCTTATGTCCAAGTCTCCGGTAGATCTTGGTTCAAGGTGCACTGTATTCATGAATTCGAGGGTGAAACAGGCACAAAAGGAAGGCGCAAGCGTTGGCGATATTTGTGCGGGGCTTTGTTATGCTGTCGTCAAAAATGCGCTCTACAAGGTTATAAAACTTAAAGATGCTGACTGTTTGGGCAAAAATGTAGTGGTACAGGGAGGCACATTCTACAATGACGCTGTGGTAAGGTGTTTTGAGATACTGACAGGGAAAAAAGTGATCCGGCCTTCAATTTCAGGAATGATGGGAGCGTTCGGTGCAGCACTGATTGCAAGGGAGAAATGCTTTGCTAAATCGGAATCCAAAATGATAAAGCTTGAAAAAATTCAGGATTTTACTGTAGACATAAAGGCAAAAAAATGTCGCGGATGCACAAATAGCTGCATGTTGACGATAAACAGATTTTCTGATAGCAAGATATACATATCTGGCAACAGATGCGAAAAGGGATTGGGCGAAGAAGCAAATTCGGAAACATGCCTAAATGTGTTCAGGTCAAAGTATGAACGAATTTTTGCATATGCCCCAAAGCGGGAAGAAGACGCCAAATACGGTGTAATAGGCATTCCCCGGGTTTTGAACATGTATGAAAATTATCCGTTCTGGTTCACATTCTTCAGCGAACTTGGTTTCAGCGTCAGGCTTTCGAAGGACTCTTCAAGGGAAACCTACAAGCTTGGAATGGATACAATAGCGTCAGAAACGGCATGCTATCCCGCAAAACTGGTTCATGGACACATCGAGCAGCTGCTAAATGACGGTGTGAAGCGCATTTTCTATCCCTGTATAATGCACGAGGTGAGAGAACGCTCCTCTGCTGAAAACACTTACAACTGTCCGATGGTGACGTCCTATCCTGAGCTTGTAAAAATCAACATAGACGGACTCTCGGACGAAGGAGTGGTTTTCATGAATCCTTTCGTTCCGTATGATGATAAGAAAAGGCTGGCAAATGTCATGCACGAAGAGCTTCGCCATATGGGAATCAAGTATCGAGAGGTTAAAAGGGCAATATTGAAAGCGGAAGCTGAGGACAATCTGGTGAAAGACGACATAAGGGAAATGGGCAAAAGGGTCCTTGCATATATGGAAAGGACAGGAAAGAAAGGGCTTGTCCTTGCCGGCAGGCCATATCACATTGATCCTGAAATAAACCGCGGAATAGACAAGATAATAACGTCGCTCGGCATGGCAGTGCTTACTGAGGACTCGGTTGCACATCTTGCAGATGACAATATACAACTGACTGTAGTTGACCAGTGGATGTATCACTCAAGACTCTACAGGGCTGCATCATATGTCGCATCAAGAGATGATCTTGAACTAGTGCAGCTAAACTCCTTTGGCTGCGGAATTGATGCTATAACCTCCGACCAGGTGGAGCAAATACTGAAAAGTTCGGGGAAGCTATTCACTCTCCTTAAAATCGACGAAGTTATAAATACTGGAGCTGTCAGGATAAGACTCAGGTCACTTAGTGCGGCTATGAGTGAGCGAGACGGCCTGTCCAGATGCATAAAAGGGGAAGATGCCCGCATTATCAAAACTCCTGAATTTACTAAAGAAATGAAATTGTCGCATACTATACTTTGCCCTCAAATGTCACCTGTGCATTTTAGTTTCGTAGAGGCCGCATTCAAAAGTGAAGGCTACAGGCTCGAGGTCCTCAAGAATATGGAATACAAAATTGTTGAGAAGGGCTTAAAGTATGTCAATAACGACGCATGTTATCCGTCTTTGATAGTTATAGGGCAGCTTATTGATGCCCTGGATTCGGGGAAATACGATATTGATACGACCGCGGTCGTTATATCTCAAACAGGCGGAGGCTGCAGGGCAACCAACTATATTGCACTTTTGAAAAAAGCCCTCTCAGATGCTGGCTATCCTGATACGCCGGTAATATCCTTGAATGCAATTGGCATGGAAAAACAGTCTGGATTCAAGATAACTCCGTCGCTTGTAGAGAGGCTTGCATATGGATTAATGTATGCCGATTTGCTTTCAAGTCTTGTTCTCAGAACAAGGCCCTATGAAAAAATCGCAGGGACTTCAAATTCACTATATGAAAAATGGCTATGTGCATGTACTAAGGCTGGAGCCATGTCGAAGTTCAAGGAATTTAAAAACAACATAAGGTCGATGGTGCGAGATTTTGAAACCGTTGAAATATATGACAAGAAAATTCCTCGTGTTGGCGTAGTAGGCGAGATACTAGTGAATTATCATCCGTTGGCAAACAATAATCTGGTGGAGCTGCTGGAAAAGGAGGGAGCCGAGGCTGTTCTCCCGAATCTGACGGACTTTGTGCTCTACAGTCTGTATAATGGCATTTACAGGAGCCGCAGACTGTCGGGGAACATAATGACTGGAATCAAGGCAAGTGCCGCCATAAGCGTTATAGAAGCTGCTAGAGACCACATTAGAATATGCCTTAAAGGCAGCAAAAGATTTGACATGCCATTGGACATACACAGCATAGCCAGAAAGGCATCTGGAATTATATCGCTGGGCAACCAGACAGGTGAAGGCTGGCTGCTTACAGGTGAAATAGTGAAGTTTGTCGAGTCGGGCGTGAAAAACATACTGTGCCTCCAGCCATTCGGCTGCCTGCCTAACCATATTGTGGGAAAAGGTGTCATGAAAGAACTTAAAAAACGATATTCGACCCTTAACATATGCGCAGTTGATTATGATCCTGGAGCAAGTGAGGTGAATCAGCTCAACCGAATAAAGCTAATGCTTTCTAATGCAATTAGCACAAACGCCGTTAAAGAGTGCAGCGTAATGCCAAGGAGAAAAGGTCCTCGCTGCATGCGAATAAGTCTGTAGCAAAAATGCCGCCTGCCAAAAATTATATTTGGTAGGCGGCATTTTTGTATTTGGCATGCCAGATAATTTCCAATGGTGTATAATAGCATAGTACACTAGCTTATACATGCCAGAGAAGGGAGAATTTGATTTGATAGCCAGTTTTGCCGAAAAAATGCAAATACTTATGATAGACAAAGAATTCTATAAAACTATGCTTAAAATATCAATACCAATAATAATACAAAGCTTTGTAGCTTCTTCGCTCAATATGATAGATACGATAATGATAGGACGTCTTGGTGAGACTCCTCTGGCTGCTGTAGGGATTGCCAATCAGTATTTTTTTCTGTTTAACCTTACCGTGATAGGCATATGCAGCGGCTGCGGAGTGTTCATATCACAGTTTTGGGGCAAAAAAGACATTAGAAACATAAGAAGGACTCACGGACTGAGCCTTTTATTTGTAACCATGGCGGCTGTATTATTTACGCTGCCGGCACTCATAATTCCTGACAAGATTATCACGGTGTTCAACATAGACAGCTCAGTAATCGAACTTGGTGCGAAATATCTGTTGATTGTGGTAGTCAGCTACATTTTTACCGGGATAACATTTGCATACAGTTTCTCGCTAAGAAGCACAGAAAACGCTATTCCGCCGATGATTGTAAGCACTGTGGCTCTTTTGCTTAATACAGTGCTTAACTATGGACTTATTTTCGGAAATCTGGGATTGCCGCAATTGGGAGTTGCAGGAGCTGCCATAGCAACGGTTATAGCCAGGCTTGCAGAGAGCATTTTCATTGTGGCATATGTATACGCCAAAAATGGTCCGCTCGCCGGCAGATTAGGAGAGCTTGTGGATATAGATTCCAAATTCATGGGCAAGGTAATACACATTATAATGAATGTAGTTCTCAATGAAGCGTGCTGGGGGTTTGGATTCGTAGCCTATTCGGTTGTGTATGGCAGGATTGGCACACAGGCTATTGCTGCGGTTCAAATATGCAACACCATCCAGAACATATTCATGGTGGTGATATTTGGCATGGCGAGCGCTTCTGCTGTGATGATAGGAAACTGCATAGGCGCAGGTGAGGAAGAAAAGGCCAGGAACAATGCTTACAGATTCACTGCACTCGGAACGGCTGTAGGACTCATAATAGCTGTCCTGCTTGCGCTGGCTGCCCCTTTTATAGTTTCTTTTTTCAATGTTTCCGGCAGCGTTGCAAGGGATTCTTTATGGATGCTCTATATAACAGCGGGTTCCCTGATTGTAAGAGTATTCAACATAATAATGATAGTGGGGGTTCTAAGAGGAGGAGGAGACACGAAGTTCTCTCTTCTGACCGAGGCGTTTACTATGTGGTTTATAGGGGTGACAACTGCAGTTATAGGGGCTTTTCTCCTGCGACTTCCTGTTTATTGGGTGTATGCACTTGTAATATTAGAAGAAATAGTTAAATTTGCCATAGTGCTCTACAGGTTGATTTCAAACAGATGGGTAAAAAACATTGTGCATAACATATAAGCAAAAAAGCGGCATATTATGCCGCTTTTTTGCTAGCTGATTTAATGCTGCTTGTTTCCATACTAAGGTGTGGCAACATTGCAGGAGATATTACCGATGAAAAAAGTCCTACGAGAATTGTTGCAAGAGCCATTGTGAGTGTTATTTCAATCATTTTATTTCCTCCTTAAATTTAATATTACGCTGATTTTTTGTCGCTTACAGCGCTTGTTTTTTGGGGTTTGCTGGAGATTGCAAGAGCGATTAAAACAGATGAAAAACCTCCGACGAGAAAAAATGATAAAAGCATTGCAGTGCTTGTTTCTCCCATGTTTTAGCCTCCTTTTTGATTTGATGAAAATTTTAAATTTAGGCTGAATTTATGAATGTGAATTAGATTGGATTATAGTGCCAATAATTGAGTGTTTTGTAGTATGATAAGTATTCTGTAAATTCAGTATATTAATGGGTTTCAAAAAGAATCAAAAAGGAGTAGTTTCTACAATAAAAAAATTAAAAATATTTATGATTTCAATGACATGAGTGATGATAATAAGTGTTTTTAATATTTGCTGTGGTTAATAATTAGAATATGTTTAAGCAGCCTTATTGATGCTTGATAGAACTGCACCTTGCTCCATTCTTACATTAGGTACTACCATAGGTGCGATTATGTCCGAGAAAACTCCTACAAGAAATGTTGAAAAAACTAATGAAAATACTATACTAATCATTGACAATTCCTCCTTTGGAAATTTAGGTTTTTTATATTTGTTTGGTTAGTCAAGTTTGGTTTTGAACAACATAAAAAGACAGAGGGTAAACAAGCATATAATAAGTCTCAGTGCTTGCTTTCCCCCTGTCTTTTTATCTGAAAGATTCCCGATAACGGTTGCTTCTTCGATGCCTTATAAAAGGTCTCTCCAGGGATGTGTCTGGTTATTGTACTGTACCTGAAAGATTCACATCAAATAGCAGCATATTTGATGTTTGCTCCTGCGGTTATCCTCGAGGGATATCTTCAATAACCTTCATTCACCTATATTTAATTGTAAACACCAATTTGTTGCTCACAAAATCTAAACTTGATTTAATTAAATATTAATATATTGAAAAGATAAAATCAATGAAAATTCATTCATAAATCAACCGATTTCATAAAAAATATTTTAAAAAATTCCTATAATCATGAGATTATAGGAATTTGGTCACTTCTTATATTATCTTATGCCAAGCTTTTTTTTCATATCATACGGAATCCTTGTAATTAGGAAAGCCACAAGTATGCAACTGCCTATCTTGTCTATGAAGTTGCTCGAAATCCTAGGTATGAATGCGGCAGTGAATATGCTTTGGCCAGATTTCAGAAGCCATGCGAAGATTATATCCTGGCCGCCTCCAGTTAGTCCGCCATATATCCATACTGCTATAGGTGTGCCAATTAGAGGGGCTACTACAGATAAAATAATTCCGACAAATATTGATTTTTTGAAGCCAAACTCCCCTTTTTTTGCGGCTATACCTACTATTAAACCTATTGCTATGTTTACAAGCGCAAACGGAATATCCTTCGGATTTGTAAGGAGTCCTTGTATGACGTTTGTAAGACCGCCAGTGAACATTCCGTATACAGGACCCAGCGTAGCGGCAACAAAGATAGTGCCTATGGTGTCAAGAAACAGAAATGGTATTTTTGCCATAGACACCATTGTTCCAAGCACAAGGTTGAGAACTATACCCATTGCTGCAAAAATCATTGAGAAGCTTTTGTTGTGCATAAATATATACCTCCTGATAATATTATTGGGCAAATAAATTCTATTACATATCAGGAGTAAAAGCCAATTGCATTTATTTATCAATATTTGGGCATGAATAGAAGCTTCTTATGCAAATTATCCGGTGTAACATTTTCCCTGCCAGGAATCCCTTCTTTTAAGCTCGATGTCTATCCCGTTGAGCACACTGCGCTTATTGAGGCTCCACAGTGGGGAGAACAGGGTATCCTTGCTGCCATCACCTGTGACTCTGTGAACTACTATATTGGGATTTAAAATCTCAAGCGAGTCTGTGACAAGGCTGATGTATTCCTCTTTTGAAAGCACATTAAAAGGATGTGCATTGTAGTAATCAAAAAGATCGCTATTTTTCAGTATGTGCAGCAGATGCAGTTTTATGCCGTAGGGGTTGAGCCCGGATACGTATCGTACTGATTCTAGCATTTTTGAGCGGTCTTCGCCCGGGAGGCCGAGTATGATATGTACAACGATCTTTATACCGGATGCCTTGAGCTTTGCAAAGACTTTTTCGAACTGTTCAAGTGCGTAGCCTCTTCTTATGAGTCCGGCCGTATCTTCATGTACAGTCTGAAGACCCAGCTCAAGCCAGAGGAATGTTTTTTTGTTTATCCTTGAGAGAAGCTCAAGGACATCTTCGCCTAGGCAATCAGGTCTTGTTGCGATGGCTAGGCCGACAACTTCCGGGAATGAAAGTGCCGTTTCATATTTTTCTTCCAGGTCGTCTATGCTTGAGTAGGTGTTTGTGAAATTTTGAAAGTATGCAATGTACTTGCCGCTAGGCCATTTTGGATGCAGCAACTCAATCTGTTGAGCAAGCTGATTTTTTATCGGCATTGCCCGGTCGCCTGCGAATTCCCCCGAACCTGAATCGCTGCAAAAAAGGCAGCCGTTGTTTCCAAGAGTTCCGTCCCTGTTGGGGCATGTGAAGCCGCCGTCTACAGACAGCTTCATTATCTTGCAGCCAAAATGGCTTCTAAGGTCGAAGTTCAGGGTATGATATCGCTTGTCATTCCAGAGCATAAAGTCCTCCTGCTTAATTGAATACCATCATTATAACATAAGCGGCAAAGGATGATGTATCCAAGTGTCGGCCCTCCAGTGTGAGAGTGAAACAGATAATAAAAACCTAACAAAAAAATAAACTTTGCGCATATTTATTTAAATTAAAATTGATTTATTATTCACAGCACAGGGTATATCATCAAAAGAGTAACAATAAGCGGGTTGAATTAATAACAATTTGCTCGACTTGTTGAGAAACAAAAATAACCTGTGAGGATTTAGAAGGGAGATGTCTATGGAAAAGTCTAATATCCATGAACAAACTACTAGTGTTAAGGATTTGCCTCAGGATCTGTTTCTAGAATTACGCAAATATATAGACGGGCTTGAGGACAAGAAAGGTTCTCTTATCAACATACTTCACAAGGCTCAGGAGATTTTTGGATTCCTTCCAAGGGAAGTTCAACTTTTCATAGCTAAAGAGCTTGGAATACCAGGAGCTCAGGTTTTTGGGGTGGTAAGTTTCTACTCGTATTTTACAACAAAACCGACAGGAAAAAATACTATAAGCCTTTGCATGGGTACGGCATGCTTTGTCAAAGGAGCAGACAAGGTAAAATTCAAAATAGAAGAGAAGCTAGGTGTTAAATTCGGAGAGACTACACCAGACGGGCTTTTTACGCTTAGGGATGTAAGGTGCGTAGGTGCATGCGGACTTGCGCCTGTAGTGCTTGTGAATGAAAAGGTGTATGGCAATGTAACTGAAGCCGACGTTGAAAGAATACTAAGCGATTATCAGGAATAGCTTTTACCTTCAATATGTGAATCAACTTATATTTTGGGGAGGGATCCAATGAGTACTAATGCGAGAAAGATATTGGTTTGTGCAGGAACAGGCTGTATCTCATCAGACAGTGAAAAAATAATAAAAAACCTTGAGGTTTTAATTAAACATCATGGACAGGATGAGAATGTAAAGGTTGTAAAGACAGGCTGCTTTGGATTTTGCGGACAGGGCCCGGTAGTAAAGGTTGAGCCTGACAATGTATTCTATGTAAAGGTAAGTCCCAAGGACGCCAAGGATATAGTCGAGCAGCATATAATAGGTGGGGAGCTTGTTGAAAGAATTCTTTTCGTGGATCCACTAACCAACGAAAAGATACACGAGTATGAGAACATGGCGTTCTATGCAAAGCAGCACCGTGTAGCCCTTAGAAACTGCGGTGAGATAGGGCCGGAGCACATCGAAGACTATCTTGAGAAAAGAGGCTATGAAGCTCTCAGGAAATGTCTCACAGAGTATTCAAGGGATGAAGTCATAAATATTATAAAAGAGAGCGGACTCAGAGGCAGAGGAGGCGGAGGATTCCCGACAGGCATAAAATGGGAGCTTACCAAGAAGTCAAGAGACGGCGAAACGAAGTATATAATATGTAATGCTGACGAAGGCGACCCGGGAGCATTCATGGACAGGTCGATACTTGAGGGCGATGCCCACAGCGTTATAGAGGCTATGGCAATAGGTGCCTACGCAATAGGTGCACAGCACGGAGTCGTCTATATAAGGGCTGAATATCCGCTTGCTATAAACAGGCTCAAGATTGCCATGAAGCAGGCTGAGGAGAAAGGCTTCCTGGGCAAGAATATTTTTGGAACAGGCTTTAATTTTGACATTGAGATAAGATACGGTGCTGGAGCTTTCGTATGCGGCGAGGAGACTGCTCTTATTCACTCTGTTGAAGGACACAGAGGAGAGCCGACAGTTAAGCCTCCGTTCCCGTCAGAGTCGGGGCTAAAAGGTCAGCCTACCTGCGTTAATAACGTTGAAACCCTTGCAAACGTGCCGGCAATAATACTAAATGGTGCAAAGTGGTTTGCAGCTATGGGAACTGAAAAGAGCAAGGGTACAAAGGTATTTGCACTTGCTGGAAAGATTAACAACATAGGCCTTGTTGAGGTTCCAATGGGCACCACCCTAAGAGAGATAGTGTATGACATAGGGGGAGGAATACTGGGCGGCCATAAGTTCAAGGCGGTGCAGACAGGAGGACCATCAGGAGGAGTAATAACCGAAGCAGACCTGGATACACCTATAGACTATGAAAGCTTAAAGAGCATAGGATCAATGATGGGCTCCGGCGGTATGATAGTCATGGACGAGACCGACTGCATGGTCAATATAGCAAAGTTCTATCTTGAATTCACGCAGGACGAGTCATGCGGAAAATGTACACCATGCAGAGTTGGCACGAAGAGAATGTATGAAATTCTAGACAGAATAACTAAGGGTCAGGGCAAGCCTGAAGATATAGACAATCTTCTGGAGCTGGGCGAGATGATAAAGAGCTCTGCACTTTGCGGACTAGGCCAGACTGCTCCTAATCCAGTGCTTAGCACAATCAAATATTTCAGAGATGAATATGAAGACCATATAAATAAACAGTACTGCAAGACAGGCAAGTGCAAGGATCTTGTGAAATATGCCATAGATCCCGAGAAATGCATAGGCTGTACAGCCTGTGCCAGAGTTTGTCCTGTGGGATGTATTGCAGGCGAGGTTAAAAAGGTGCATGTAATTGACCAGGAAAAATGCATTAAGTGTGGAGCATGTTTTGATGCCTGCAAGTTCGATGCTGTAGTGAAACCATAGGGAGGGATTATATGTCAGCAAATAAGGTCAGCTTAACTATAAATGGACAGGATGTGGTTGTGGACAAGGGAACTACAATACTGGATGCCGCTAAACAGGTGAATGTCCACATACCGACTCTTTGCTTTATGGATCTTGGAGAACTAAAATTCATAAATAAATCTGCTTCCTGCCGTGTATGCGTTGTAGAGGTGCAGGGAAGACCAAACCTGGTTCCCTCATGTTCTGCAGCGGTAGAGGAAGGAATGGTTGTGAGGACGGACACTATAAGAGCTATAAAGGCGAGAAGAACGGCCGTAGAGCTGCTTTTGTCAAACCACCCTAACGAATGCTTTACGTGTCCTAAAAATATGGAGTGCGATCTTCAGGCACTTGCCCATGAGCTAGGAGTAAGGGAAATCAAGTGGGAAGGCGAGAAGATGAACTACGAAAAGGATACGTCTTCAGGAGCAATAGTCAAGGATCCAAACAAGTGCATAATGTGCAGAAGATGCGAGACAATGTGCAACGATATACAAACATGCGGTATATTGTCGGGAATAAGCAGGGGATTCGATTCATTCGTTGGTCCAGCCTTCAACATACCGATGAACGAATCTTCATGCACATACTGCGGACAGTGCGTGGCTGTATGTCCTACGGCTTCGCTTACTGAAGTCAACCATACGCCAAAGGTTTGGGATGCTCTTAATGACCCGAACAAACACGTAATAGTACAGGTTGCGCCTGCTATACGTGTTGCCATAGGCGAAATGTTCGGAATGGATCCGGGAACTATAGCGACAGGCAAGCTTGCTGCAGCGCTTAGGAGAATGGGCTTTGATGCAGTATATGATACTGACTTTGCAGCAGACCTTACTATAATGGAAGAGGCTTCAGAGTTCGTGCACAGGATAAAGCACGGCGGAACGCTTCCGCTGCTTACAAGCTGCTGTCCTGCATGGGTTCAGTTCATAGAGCATCAATTCCCTGACATGCTCGATATACCTTCTTCATGCAAGTCTCCTCACATAATGTTTGGCGCTATAGCAAAGACATACTATGCTGAAAAGATGGGAATAGATCCGGAAAAGATAGTAGTAGTATCTGTAATGCCTTGTATAGCCAAGAAGGCCGAGTCCAAGAGGCCGGAGCTTTCTCATGATGAGTATGCAAACGTAGATATAGTTGTTACAACTCGTGAGATAGCAGCTATGATGAAAGAATGCGGTATCGACTTCCCAAGTCTTGAGGATGAAGATTTTGACAGGGTCATGGGAGAAAGCACCGGAGCTTCTGTAATATTCGGAACGACCGGAGGCGTTATAGAAGCTGCGGTAAGAACAGCTTACGAATGGCTCACAGGCGAAGAGCTCAAGGAGGTCGAATTCACGCAGCTTAGAGGTCTTGAAGGAATAAGACAGGGAACTGTTAAGATAGGCGATATGGATGTAAACATTGGAATAGCCCATGGACTTGGAAATGCAAGAAAGCTGCTAGAATGCATAAGAGACGGCCATTGCAACTTCCAGGCAATAGAAATAATGGCCTGCCCTGGCGGATGTGTCGGCGGAGGCGGACAGCCGTACCACCACGGTCACATGGAGATAATTAAAAAGCGTCAGGATGCAATATACCAGGAAGACAGAAACAAGACAAAGAGAAAGTCGCATGAGAATGAAGAAATTTTAAAGCTCTATGAAGAATATCTTGGCGAGCCTTACAGCGAAAAAGCTCATCACCTGCTCCACACTCACTATTCACCAAAGGAAAGAATATAATAGCGTTAAAGCAAGACACAAAATCAAAAAGATGCCAATTGGCATCTTTTTGATTTTGTTCGCAACACACATGATAATTCTTGCTGAAAGCTTATTGCCTATAGCAAAAATTTGAGAAGCAAGGGGGTTATTAGCACAGTCACTATCCCCGCTATTCCTATTGCAAGTCCACCCATGGCTCCCTCAACTTCGCCCATTTCTATGGCTTTAGTAGTCCCAAGAGCGTGTGCGGAAGTGCCTATGGCTATTCCCTTAGCAACAGGATTTTTTATTCGAAACAGACTACATATGTAGGGGGCTGCTATATAGCCTGTGTTGCCGGCTATCACTATTGAAATCACTGTAAGAGAAGGCAATCCGCCGATTTGTTTCGACAACTCTATGCCTATTGGAGTTGTAATTGATTTTGGAATTAGCGAAAGCAGCAGCAGCTCGTCTATACCAAGCAGCCTGGAGAATAATACAACGCTTATTATCGATGCCACACTCCCAACTAATATTCCAGTAATTATGGCAACAGAATTTGATTTAAGCAGCTTCATCTGATTGTATAGAGGAACTGCCAGGACTACTGTGGCAGGCCCGAGAAAGAAGGAAATAAAGCCAGCTCCCTTGTTGTAGTTTTCTATATCAATATTGAAATAGAGGAGAATGAAAATTACAAGTGAAGTTCCAACAAGCAAAGGGTTGAAAAAAGGCGATTTTGTTTTTTTAAAAACGATACTTCCGGCTTCAAATGCAAGCAGAGACAATGTAATCCCGAAAAGAGGACTTGCTATTAGCGATTCCATATTTTGTCCCTCCTTTGAACAAGCTGAACTGTAATTCCCGTAAGAATCATAACCAGCAATGTTGAAACTATTGTGATGCCTATAACCTGAATCCATGTTTCACTTAATATCTCAAAGCAGGAAATTATGCCCACGCTGGCAGGTATGAAGAAAAATGAAAGATGCGACAAAAGAAAGTTGGACACATCCCTTATCATAGAAACTTCAATTATTTTGAAGTAAAGTGCGCCAAAAAGCAAGAGCATCCCCAGAACGTTGCCTGGAATTGGTATTGGGGTTAGCCTGTTAATGAGTTCTCCTGCAAACAAAAATGAAAGTATTATTCCAGACTGTCTTAAAAGCTTCAAATTATTCACTTCCTTTCAATGAATTAAAAATCGGCGCAACACCATAATATTATACTATCAATGCAAATAAATTTCAAAGAAGTGGTAGGTTGCATCTTGCTGGAATTGTTTGTAAATATATTAGATGAGCTGAAAAATGGGTAAAGATTCTATGAATATCAAATTTTGAAGGGGGGTGCCCATGGATATCAGGATTTGGATTATAGCTGTAATTCCAGGTGTTGTACTTGCGGTGGCTGTATATATGTTGGACAAGTATGAGCGCGAGCCGGTTTCCATGCTTTTGAAGATTTTTATGTTGGGCGCTCTGTCGGTGATTCCAGTAATTGCAGTGGAAAATTTTCTTCTCGGTATGAATATATTTTCCGGTGCCATGGCTGCATTCTATACATCATTCATAGTGGCAGGATTCACGGAGGAGTTTTTCAAAAGAGAGGTTGTGCTCAGATGGGCATTCGATGATGTACATTTTCATGAAAAACTCGACGGAATAGTCTTTTGTGTATTTGCAGCTCTTGGATTTGCAACTGTCGAGAACATAAGCTATGTGGTGTTCAGATTCGATGCCAATGTATATGTTGGGATTATGAGGGGCATACTGTCTGTGCCGGCACACATGCTTTTTGCAATAACCATGGGATATTATCTTTCGCTTGCAAAATGCTGTAAAAGTTGCAGCTATGAGGAGCGACTGGGCTACCTTAGAAAATCGCTTTTTGTTCCCATGATACTGCACGGAACATTTAATTTCATACTCATGCTGGGAGTGGAAAAGTATCTGCTTGTATTCATGCTTTATGTGGGATACCTGTGGAAGGTCAACATCAAGAGAATCAGGGAGTATACACTTGATTCGAAGCTCAACCATACGCACCCTGTGGCATCAGAATCACATGAATCTGTTAGAATGGGGGATGAAGACGACGAATAAGCTGATAAAAACAGTTCGAGTGCTGAAATGCTGTTAAAGAAAAAATCAAAAATAATTTTAAAATAATTATAAAAAAATGTTTGAAAGATTGAGATGAAGGTATATATAAAATAAGAAGAATTAAAATATTCTTCTTGATTAAAGGAATGGTGAGACAGTAGTTGCAAGAAAGACTCTTTACAATTAAATGCAAAGAGCAAAGGTTCAAAATCAGAAGCATTGCAACAACCATCATCCAAACATCTCAAGCTTAAAGAACTTGAGATGAAGCAACAAGATTCAAGATTCAAAAAGATATACAGCTTCAAAGTAATACCGAGATATCTTAAAAAAGAAATATGAGTTTTAAGATATTCTCAGAATATCTAAAGGCAAGGTGTTAAATGAACAAAAGAGATTCAATAAGCTGTCAGATCCATTCCTAAGAGCCGGATAATCAATTAAAGAATTGGTTGTTCGGCTCTAATACTTTTTGAATATTTATAGCATGACAAAAAAAGACACCTTTACGGTGTCTAATGTCTATCTTCTGAATGTCCACTCATCTCTTGAATATTTTGTTTCAGCCAGAATTTTTGCAAGCTCAAGCTCTTCTGATGTGAGTTCCACGGTTTCGATGTCTAAACCGAGTGCATCTGAGAAGCCTTCGTAAAAAGCCTTAAAAAGAGTTTCATCTGGAAGAGTCGAGCCGGTAATATGCCTGATGCTTGTGGCTTTATCTGTGAATGATGACTTTATTCTATCCTTGAGCCTTTCATTGTCCATCTTTATAGTGCAGAATAGTTTTTCGGTATCCAAGTCGTTGAGTATGGAGCCATGCTGAAGAAGCACGCCTTGCTGTCGCACCTGAGAGCTTCCGACAATTTTTTTGCCGTCAACTGTAAGCTCGTATGTCGAAGGGGCATCAAAGCATGCTGATGAAGTGTAGTCTCCGCTTCGCATTTTTACGACTGGCGAAAGCTGCGCATCTATGCCCAGGTTAGAAAACCCTAGAAGCAGCCCCTGCGAAAGAAGCTTGTAGGATTCAGTTACAGTTTTTGGTATCATAGATAAGCTTTCATCAACTATTATGCTGTATGTCAGCTCGTCGTCATGAAGCACAGCTCTGCCGCCACTTAGTCTTCTGACTACTCCAATGCCTGCTTTCTGGCATTGCTCGAAGTCCACTTCCTTGCTGGATTTTTGAAAATATCCAAGCGATACTGTTGCAGGATCCCATTTGTAGAACCTGAGTGTTGGAGGGACCATGCCCTTTGAATGGTATGTCAGTATGGCTTCATCTATTGCCATGTTCATAGCACCGCAGCTGTAGCCGGTATTTATGAATCTCCACTTCATAAAATTACATCTCCTTTGTCGAGTCTGTATCAGAAATGTCAATGTTTATATTATATGTCCAGCCCTGATTCTGCAATGGCTCTTGCGAGCTCGTCAGAATTAAGAGCCCGAGGGTAGTTGTATATGGTTCCGCCTGGCCTTTCATTATAATATGGCCTGTTGCAGCCGTCACATCCGGCTGTTTCGAAAGCCTTTCCGCTTGACAGTGCGCTGGCGATTTCGCTCTTTGGCAGATTTATGCCAGTTAGCCGTCCATCTTCGAAATTGAGGTTGTCGACTGCTATTATTGAATGCTTGAGCAGATAGTTTGCAATCTGGACTCTCCTGTAGCAGCCGATGTCTGGGGGGGATTGCTTTTCAAGCTTTGTGCCTCTTACTGGGGTGAATGCGAAAAGACCTACAGAAACATCCAAGTTGTACATCTCGCTGATAAGCTTAAGAGCCTGCTCCTCTGTCTCACCCAGGCCTATTATTATGTGAGTAGAAATCTGTCCTGGGAACAAAGTTATACATTGTCTTATCAGCTTTAACTTTTCATCAAAGCTGGAGCCTTTTATTTGAGTGTGCAAGTCGGCATTTGCCGCATCAAGAGCGATGCTGACTCTAGAAGCACCGGCTTCAATCAGTTCTCTCGCATTATCCACGCTTGGCACATTAAGCGAAACGCTAAGCGGCATGCCGACTTCATTTTTTATCCTGGCGGCAAGTGATTTTGCCCTGTCGAATGAGCCGTTGCAGAGAGTGAATTGAATGCACGCCCGTTTCATGGCTCCAGAAGCCTTGGCACTTTTGAGCCTGTTTACCACGTCGTCTTCGTCATATTCAGGCCATACAATTCTTGAAAGGTGAGACCCGTCATCCTTGCTGTCCCTTGCCTGTGGGCAGAAGCCGCAGTTGTTTGAACATTTTTCTCCGTTTAGCAAATATGCCGTCGTCGGATCGGCATCAGCCTTTATTTCTCGTAGCCCAAGTACATGAGCTGTTCCTGCAGATACTCTTATCATAGCACACAGCACTCCCTTCCATATTTAACTTCAAGTCCGCATTTTTGAGCTTCTTCAACTGCCGGTCTTGTAGGATTTACAAGCTTGTTTACTCCACAAAGCACAGCAAGCTGGTCTATTTGAGCTCTTATCTTGCCTTTGGGTCTCATGCAGCCCAAGTGTATCGGTATGTCTGGAAACTCAATTCTTGCAGTGGCAAGTACCTTTGCAACATCCTCAGGAGAGGGTGCCGGTTTGTCGGCGTATCTTGTGCCTGGAGTCGGTATGAAGACAATAAAGACTAGGGAGTCTGCACCAAGCTCCTTGAGCTTTTTGATAGCATCTATCTCGCCCTGCAGTTTGCCGCCGTATAGGCCTATGCAGATATGAGGAACGACCCTGACATGCTTTTTGAGGTTCAAATAGGTGTCTATATAGTCCTCAGGCTTTAATCCGAGCCCATAAACCTGCTGTATGGTTTCTTTGTCTGTTAGGAAGTCAAAAGAAACACAGTCGGCAAAGCTTGCCACCTTTCGTATTTGCTCTTCGCTGATAAGTCCAACGTGGGCATTTATTTTGATGGAATTCTCTTTAAGTTCATCTATTAGGGGCTTGTGAGCGGCTATGTCCACCTTGCCCATTTCGTCGCATCCGCCACTGATTAACAGGCTTGAATAGTCGGAAATTCTGTTTACATCCGATATAGGAGTCATGTTTTTGAGATAGTGGCCTCCGCAATGCGCACAGTTGAGTATGCACTTGTTGCCTGTAACACTTACAGTCCTGGTCTGGTCGGGTACGTCAAACTCGATTGTGTCCGGAAAATTGCTCTTTCTTATGTTCCAGGCGGTTTGAACTAGTGAGGCTACGGTTTTGTCGTTTATATTTACGCTCATATTAAAACCTCATTTCAAAAGAATATTTTTAAGAATAAAAAAAGAAACATAGTGGCATGATAATAGTAAGAAGCCATTATATTTCTCTGTAGATTCAAAGGATTGTCTTTGAATTTTCAGAGCTCCATCAAAAAACGGTTCTTATGCCTGAAAGTTTCTATAAAAGGCTGGCACCATTTATATTGCATCTTCGGCTATTCCGTATGGAATATCTCCCGCTTTTGTCATATGGAACTGTGCATGTTGAATTTGTCTGCCATATAGCAATATGGCTTTAATAAAATAATATAATGATATTTTTTCATAATCAAGCATAAATAAAAGTTTAACTAAATCGCAGAGATTAACACCCGCAAAGGCAATACTCCTCAGTATTGTTAAGAGTAGGACTTGCATACAATTTTTTAATGATTAGTGATACGCAAGTGTTGGTAAAAATTAAAATAAGGCTCCGCTTATGTTATAAATATCGGTGACCGATTAAAAAGCGAAAGGGGGACAATATGAAAAAAAAGACATTTGAAATAAAGAAAGCTCCGGAATTTGAATTGCCCGATTCGGCTGGGAACATAATCAGGCTCGAAGACTTCAAGGGAAGATATGTGGTGCTTTATTTCTACCCAAAGGACAATACGCCGGGCTGCACTCTTGAGGCCATAGGTTTTAGGGACTTGAAGGATGAATTTGAAAAGTTGGGGGCGGTTGTAATAGGAGTGAGCAAGGACAGCTCGAAGTCACATGAGAAGTTTATTCAAAAGCATGAGCTCAACTTTATACTCCTCAGTGACGAGGAGGGGGAATTGCTCAAGCTGTATGATGTGCTCAAACCCAAAAAGATGTTTGGGAAAGAATATCTGGGAATAGAAAGATCGACCTTCGTCATAGACAAGAATGGAGATATAGTGAAGGAATACAGAAAAGTCAAGGCTCCGGGGCATGCAGAGGCTGTGCTTGAATATGTAGGGGAAATAAGCAAAGGTTAGGTGATTATATGTCATTGAATGGCAATGTTGTGGTCGCACAGGGCGGAGGCCCTACAGCTGTTATAAACGAGTCTTTGGTGGGCGTGGTGCTCGAATCTAGAAAATTTGCGCAGGTGAACCGTGTATATGGAGCATTAGGGGGCGTGAGGGGAATAGTAAATGAGGATTTTCTGGACCTTACGCAGGAGACTACACATAATCTTGAGGAGGTCGCAAAAACCCCGTCGTCTGCGCTTCTTTCAACGAGGGACAAGCCTGATGAGAAGTACTGCAGGGAGATATTTGAGGTTTTCAAGGCCCACAATGTCAGGTATTTTTTCTACATAGGAGGGAACGATTCTGTAGGTACTGTGGACATAGTCAACAGGCATGCAAAGACTTCAGGGTATGATTTCCGGGCCATACACATACCCAAGACAATAGACAATGACATAGTGCTCACAGACCATACACCTGGTTTCGGGTCGGCCGCGAAATTTGTAGCCCAGTCATTCATAGGTCTTAATCTGGACAACAGGGCCCTTCCGGGCATACACATAGGAGTGGTGATGGGAAGAAACTCCGGATTCCTGACGGCTTCCTCGGTTCTGGCAAAAAAGTATCCTGACGACGGGCCTCATCTAATATACATGCCCGAGAGGAATTTTTGCATTGACGGTTTTATACGTGACGTTAGGCAGGCGTATGAAAGGTATGGCAGATGCCTGGTTGCTGTCTCTGAAGGGATAGCAGATGAAAATGGTGTGCCAATAGCCCAAAAGCTTGGGAGCACCGAAAGGGATGCGCACGGCAATCTCCTTCTTTCACAGGCAGACCTCGGAGAACTTCTTGTGGGACACATTAAAAGAACGATCAAAACGGAAAGAGTAAGATCAGATACATTTGGGTATCTGCAAAGGTCGTTTGGACTTTGCATATCGGAGGTGGATCAGTATGAGGCCAGGGAAGCAGGGGAAAAGGCGGCTCAGTTTTCCATATGGCATGACAGGGACGGCTCCATTTCGCTAAGCAGAATAGGTGACTACGCCATAGACTACAAGCTCCAGAGGCTCGAGGATGTTGCCAACAGGACAAAGGTTATGAGTGACAATTTCATAAGCGGCACAGGAAACCACGTTACAGAGGAGTTTAAAAACTATATTAGGCCGCTTGTCGGCTCAGGTCTTAGGGATGGACAAAGGCTCATAGCTCCTCCTGTAGAAAAGCTACTAAGACTATAATATAAAATAAAATGCAGCTTCCGCTGTTTTGGAAGCTGCATTTTATTTTATATTATAGTCTTGATTAAATTTATTTTGTAAGAACAGCAATTATGCCGTCGAGTGACTCACCCTTTTTAAGCGTGTATGTCCCAGTTTTAAGCTTGTTTTCAAGCTGTTTTGAAATGATTTGTTCGAGGAAATCCTCTTTTGAATCTATAAGCCCTGTTTGCTCCAATGCTATGGCTATTTGCTCACAGGAAGAGCCCTGCTTAATTTGGAACGTGACTTCTTCGGAAACATGTTTTTCTTCATTATCTGATGTGTCTTCAGAGGAGGTTTCTTTTGAAGTTGCATCTTCAGATGAATCTTCCTTTTGTGAATCATCAGCGCTTGAGGTGGCCACTGCAGTCTTGTCTGATGCAGATTTGAAGCCTTCCGAAGGCTCGAACCAGTTATAAAGCTGCCAGCCTATCACCGCAACCATTACAAAAACTATTATAAGGCCAAGAACTGTGTCGCTGTACTCGTATATTATATCTTTGATTTTATCCATATTGCCAGACCTCCTTATTCCTAACTAAAGAATATCAAGATAGCATTAAAAATTCAACTTAATTTTTGCATGCATTGCGGCATAAAAACTTTGAACAATGTTTGGCTTCATGTTATCATCTATAATGTAATATAACCTACATAATTAGGCTTATTCGAAGCAGGGGGAAATGCAGTGGGAAGCGTTGATTTAAAAAGCGAATTTGTAATAGAAAAATTTCTGGACAGATATGACTACGACGGCATAGAGGAAATACTAAGGGACAATGGAATCGAAGATGGGGATCTGGTGACGCTAGTTAGTGCCTGCAAGTATCTTGTGTGTTTTGACTTTAAGACCTCCGCAAAAAGACTTGAATCCATAAAGTCCATCGAAATAAAAAACAGGCCTGAAATAAAGGATATGAAGGAGCATTTGCTCAATCTGCTTGAAGGAGAACCTGTGGCTATATTTTCCGAGCTCATAGGGAGTCTCCAGATACAGTGCTCAAAAGAAGAGTACATAGATTATCTTGGCAGGGTATACAGGCTCAAGGAGGCGCTTATGAAATATCTTTTCATAAGCAAAAATAATGGCAATAGCAAAAGGCAGATATCCATGACTGTTCATGTGCCTACAAAATATGACATCATGAGCACACTCAGAAAGAAATATAAAATATATACAGGAAGCCTCAGCGGAGGAATAAGCGAATACCTCAATATGACACGGGGTAAAAGCAGGAGTATAAGAGAGGCGCTTTCCATACTTAACGCCAAAAATATGGAGGGACTTATAAAGCTCAGACATGAGTGTCCTGTCGGACACGGATTCAGGGGCGTAAGCAGGGAGGACATAGAAGCTATATATGGAGACCCTTCAGAGGTTGTGGAGGATTTTGTAAAGGCATGCAGGATTTTGGATTTGAATGTCAATGTAGACAGGCATGATAATATAAACAGGCTTATATTGGAGATGCTGGCCAAGTATGTACAAAAAAAGGGAGATGTAGACAAGCATGAGTGATTTGAAAAAGGAAATAATAGACTGGATTAAGACGATAGCCATTTCATTAATTATTGCATTTGTAATAACATCGTTTGTGAGGCCTACGCTCGTAAAGGGCTTTTCAATGTTTCCGACGCTGGAAGAAAATGACTATTTAATTATAAACAGGGTTGCATACAGCGGAGAATATCCAAGTAGAGGAGACATAGTCGTTTTCAAATCAGATCTTCTTCAGGAAAACGGCAAGAAAAAAGATCTTGTAAAAAGGATAATTGCAGTTCCTGGAGATAGGATAGCAGTATCCGAGGGACAGGTGTACCTCAACGGAAAACTGCTCAAAGAAGATTACATCAACGGCGATTATACTGATGGCAGTGTCGACATAGAGGTTCCTGAAGGTTATGTGTTTGCGATGGGAGACAACAGGCCAAACAGTATGGACAGCAGAGATTCGAGAGTCGGAGTCGTACCTGTAGACCACATAATAGGAAAAGTGATAATAAGACTATTCCCATTTGATAAAATCAAAACTTTTTAGGACAGGCCATGAGACTTGGAATAAGCGCATTAGCTGGTGAAATTGAAAATGCCGTTCGCACATGTGTGGAAAAGGGCTTGAACCACATTGAAATCGGAATTGACAATATTGAAGACTGGGAACATGTAAGCAATGAAGTTGACAACATAGTAAATGCCGGTATATCGCTTGGGGTTCATCTTCCAATGGAGTTGAACCCCTGCGAGCGGGTTAATGAAATTAGAGCGTGCTGGGAGCGATTCGTACTTTCGAATGTGCAAATCGGGCGCCAGTTCGGTGTAAGATACTACAATATGCACTTGGGATATGCGCTCGAGAGGACAGCCTTTTGTAAGCGGGAAGTCCTTCTTGAAAATGCGCGCAGTTTTCTATCCGGAATTTGCAATAAGCTTGACAGCGAAACGATTACGCTTGAAAACTCATATTCAAATGGCGGGGATCTGGTCAATCTTGGCACCAGGACGTCCGATTTTGATAAGGCGCTGGAGTCAATCAAGTCGGAAAAAATCGGGTTCTGTTTTGATACGGGACATAATCTTATATGTGAAGACGAATACCTGCAGTATTTGGGTAGCATAACAAGAGTTGTGCATCTTAGCGGGAATGACGGAGTAAGGGATTTGCATCTTGGAATTTCAAGAGAGAATGGAATTGGCGACGAGTTGCTCGCAGAATTGCTGGGACTGCAGAGAGCCGAGTATTACGTTCTTGAAATGGACGCCTCGTATTATAAATCAAGCATTTCCAAGATAAATGAATTAGTTGGAAGGCAATTCAAGGTGGAGTGATATTCTGCCTTGTTTTTATTACTAAAATTTGCAAAAGGGGGCATTGCTTTGTCCAAGATAAAAGTGGAAATATTGCTTGAGGAAAAGGAATACAAAAGCGGCATAACCCTGCTTGAATTGCTGGAGAATGCTGAGGTGCCCATCAAAAAACCTGTTTTGCTTGCGGTTGTCGACAATGAATTAAAAGAACTGACACACTGCCTGGACAAAAGCTGCAGGATACAGTTTCTAGGGCTCGATGATGCCGACGGCATGAGGACATACATGAGGAGCATGTCGTTCATATTTATAATGGCATGCAGGGAGATAATTCCTTCTTGCAAGGTGTCGATTGACCATACTATAAACAAGGGACTCTACTGCAGGATTGCAGGCTGCGACCATGTCAATCCGGAGATGGTATTAAAAATCCAAGAGCGCATGAGGCAGATAGTCGAGCAGGACATTCCGTTTGAAAAGTTAAAAACAACCACCCAAGAGGCCATACAAATATTTGAAAGGGATGGCTACAAGGACAAAATCGAGCTTTTCAAATACAGGGAGAATCATGATGTAAACATATATAAATGCGCGGATTTCAGCAGCTACTTCTACGGATATATGGTGCCATCGACAGGGTATCTAAAGACATTCATGCTGAAAAATTGCAACGGAGGTATAGTAATAATAGGTCCCGACAAAGACATGCCTGAAAATGTAGACAAATTCGAATATAAGCCGAAGCTTGCAGAGGTTTTCAAGGAGACCCAGGAATGGGCGAGAATAATGAATGTAGACAGCGTAGGTGAGCTAAACGGCATAGTTGCGAAGAAGGAATATCCCGAGCTCATTCGAACAGTTGAGGCGCTCCACGAGAAAAAAATAGCCAAGATAGCAGACATGATTGTGTGCAGCCCCGAAAAAACAAGGCTTGTCCTAATATCCGGTCCTTCGTCGTCTGGAAAGACGAGTTTCGCACGAAGGTTGCTCACGCAGCTGAGGGTCAACAACATAAATCCAGTTTCGATATCGCTGGACAACTATTTTGTAGACAGAGAGGACACTCCTCTTGACGATGAAGGTAACCTCGATTTCGAATCGATACACTCTATAGATTTGGATCTTTTCAACGAGCATCTGAAGCAGCTACTTTCCGGAGCCGAGGTCGAAGTGCCGCATTTCAATTTCAAAACAGGCAAGAGGGAGTACGTAGGTGACAGGTTAAAGATTGATAGTGGCCAGCCGATAATAATCGAGGGCATACACGCTCTCAACAGGAAGCTGACAAGCTCAATATCGGATGCCAGCAAATTCAAGGTGTATGTAAGCGCTCTTACCCAGCTGAATCTTGACGAGCACAACAGAATACCCACGACGGATCTCAGGCTCATAAGGCGAATCGTAAGGGACAACCATTTCAGAGGAAATGACGCGCTAGGCACGCTCAGAATCTGGAAGTCTGTAAGAAGCGGAGAGGAAAATAACATATTCCCGTTCCAGGAGGAAGCGGATATCATGTTCAATTCAGCACTTGTGTATGAGCTTGCCGTTTTGAAAAAATATGCGCAGCCGCTGCTTGGACAAATCACGAGAGAGCACGATGTGTACAGGGAGGCCAAGAGGCTTCTGAGCTTTTTGCAATATTTCGTGCCTCTAGAGGACGAACGTGATATCCCGCCTACATCAATACTAAGAGAGTTCATCGGCGGAAGCAGAATCGTGGGCTTATAATGCTTTTTTAGTCTTGTTTTGCCCATGTGCTTTTCTTTGACAATGCAAATTTGCAATAGTATAATATATAAAAAAACTAAAATATAGAAAAAAATTTTATTGTTTGACGCAGCTGCTTTAGCAGTGTATAGTAATAAAGAAAAAATAACATTTTATTTTGCGTTTGAATTTGAGAGGGATGGTGAGTTGAGGTGAAGGACATACTTGTTCTTAGAGACATAGAAGAGATAAAAGCGGTATCCCACCCATACAGGCTTGAAATTATGGAAGCGTTCGATAACGAACCGCTGTCGGCCAAACAGCTTTCGGAAATATTAGGAGAGCCTCATGCTAAAGTAAATTATCATATCAAAACATTGCTGGCTGCGGGAATACTCGAGCTTGTAGAAGAGCGAGTTAAGTCGGGCATTATAGAGAAATATTACTTGCCAAAGGCAAAGATGGTTGTAATAGACAAGAGCATACTCAATAAGAGTATGGAAAACAATGACAGCGAGGTTACACAGACGCTGAATCAGGCATCCATATCTCTATTTGAAAAAGTCAGCGGAGATTTCTTCAGAGCTGCTGAAAACATGGAGATTCATTCAAAGCACATTATAATGCATAATGAATACTACCTTGCCGAAGATGAGGCAAAGGAACTCATGGAGACTTTCAGCATGAAGCTAAAGGAAATAATGGCAGCAAGACAAAAGACTGAAGATAAGAAGCTGAGGCCATACAATATAGTGTTCATGGCTATTCCGGACCTTAGAAGAGAAAAGAAAATATCTAAAGAATAAGTATCAAGGCGCTTGATACTTTTTTCTTTATAATCACAATATTCGCATAAAGAAAGGGGGAAAACATGCTGGTAATAGGACCTCACATTTCAATAGCAAAAGGTTTTTCAAAAGCCGCAGAAACTGCGATATCAATAGGTGCAAATACATTCCAGTTTTTCACACGAAATCCCAGGGGAGCTTCAGTAAAGGCGATCGATCAGAAGGACGTCGACAAATTCCAGCAGCTAAGGGCCGAGCATGACATGGGACCGCTATTGGCCCACTGCCCCTACACTATGAATCTTGCAAGCAGCAAGGCAGATATAGTGGAGCTTGGGAAGAGAATGCTAAGAGAGGACATCGAGAGGATGGACCTTTTGGGCATAGAATACATGTGCTTTCACCCCGGCAGCCACACTGGCGATGGAGAGGACATAGGGATACAAAAGATAATAGATGCCCTGAACAGCGTGCTAAGAGGAGATGAAAAAATATGGGTGCTCCTTGAAACAATGTCAGGCAAGGGCAGCGAAATCGGCTACACCTTCGAGCAGCTCAGGAGAATAATAGACGGCGTGGAGAAAAGCGACAGACTGGGTATATGCTTTGACACATGCCACACCTTCTCGGCCGGATACGACATTATTGGCGATCTTGACGGGGTGCTAGAAAAATTCGACAGCATAATAGGGCTTGAGAGGCTTAAGGCAGTGCATTTCAATGACAGCCTCAAAGAATTTGAATCTAGAAACGACAGGCATGCCAACATAGGGGAGGGCCTCATAGGCGTGGATGGGCTTGTGAGCTTTATGAACCATCCAAAGATAAAAAACCTGCCGCTTTTCCTTGAAACGCCAGGCGAGCCGGATGTGCACAAAACTGAGATAGAGCTGCTCAGGAGCCTCTACAGAATTTAGTAAGACGCTTGAAGCATACAAAGCACTTTTGTCGTGAGATGACGATGAAAATGTGATATAATTATTTTGCGATATAAATTAATATGGTTATGCAGGGAGCCGAAAGTATTGGCTGAGAGGGAATTTTATATTCCGACCTTTTGACCTGATCTGGGTAATGCCAGCGTAGGGAACTAGCTTAAACAACTGTTACTCGGCGAGGGTAGCAGTTTTTTTGTCAAAAAAATAAAAAAGAGGTGGTAGAAGTGGCAGTAGTAAATGTGAGCCTGCAGGTGCTTCCGGTTGTGATTGAAGAGGACATATATCCGGTGGTAGACAGAGTGATAGAATACATAGCCAAGGCTGGTGTTAAGTATGAGGTGGGGCCTATGGAAACTACAATGGAGGGCGAGCTGGACGAGCTTCTTGACATTGTGAAGGCGGCCCAGCATATTTGCGTTGAAAACGGGGCCAGCAGAGTGGTGTCCATAGTTAAAATAGACTATAAACCAGAAGGTGTGACAATGAATGAAAAAATTGGCAAGTACAGGAAGTAATCTGCTGCCGGGAGCATTCATAGCGCTGCTTGTTGTTATATGGGAGATTTTCATAAGGGTGTCGGGGATACCAAAGTATCTTCTGCCGGCTCCCTCCGGAATTATAAGAGCGCTTGTCGATTCCAGAGAAGTCCTGCTGCTGCACACAAAGACAACAGTAATTGAGGCTTCAATAGGATACATAATATCTATAATAATAGCAGTCACCGTATCTGCTTCCATGAACAGATGGCATACGGTCAAGAAGACTGTATACCCTGTGCTTGTAATATCACAGACCGTCCCAATAATTGTGCTTGCGCCGCTCATAATGATATGGATGGGGTTTGGCATTCTGCCCAAGATTGCGATAGTAGTGTTGACCTGCTTTTTCCCAATAGCTGTTAGCGTGACGGAAGGCCTTGAAACTGTGGATGAAGACATAGTAAGCATGATGAAAGTTATGGGCGCAAACAACTGGCAGATATTTGCCAAGGTCAAGCTGCCGGCCATAATGCCTTCGTTTTTCTCTGGGCTCAAGATAGCGGGCACATACAGTATAATGGGCGCAGTGATTGCTGAGTGGATAGGGGCTCAAAGCGGCCTAGGTGTATACATGACAAGGGCAATGCATTCCTTCCATACGGAAGCGCTGTTTGCCGATATACTTATAATAGTAGTACTCAGCATAGGCGTCTTCGAATTTATAAACTTCATGGGCAGAAAAATAATGCCCTGGAACAAGTAGGAAAAAGAAACATACAAATCGAAATGACAGGAGGAGTAATTATGAAAAAGTTTATTTCTATTATGCTTTCAGCAGTACTGTCGCTGTCAATGCTAGCGGGCTGCGCTAAGGAGGAGCCAAAGGAGGACAAACTGCAAAAGGTTGTAGTGACCCTTGATTGGACGCCAAATACAAACCATACGGGCCTTTATGTGGCAAAAGACAAAGGCTACTATGAGGAAGCAGGTCTGGATGTTCAGATAATACAGCCTGGAGAGGGAACGGCAGATCAGCTTGTGGCTGCCAACAAGGCACAGTTCGGCGTAAGCTACCAGGAATCAGTTACGCTTGCAAGGCTTGAAAATGTTCCTGTGGTATCAATAGCCGCAGTTATTCAGCACAACACATCAGGCTTTGCATCGGTAAAGGACAAGGGCATTCTGACACCAAAGGATTTTGAAGGCAAAAGATACGGCGGATGGGGCTCTCCTATAGAAAAGGCTACGCTCAAGGCCCTTATGGATAAATACGGCGGAGACGTTGAGAAGGTCAACATTCTGACAACAGGAGCGACAGACTTTTTTGCTGCAAGCGAAAAAGATGTCGATTTTGCATGGATATTCGAGGGCTGGACAGGCATAGAAGCCAAGCTAAAGGGCATAGAGCTAAACTATGTCGACCTTGGAAAAGAGAACGAAGCGCTTGACTACTACACCCCAGTGCTCATAACAAATGAAGACAATATCAAAAATAATCCGGAGCTTGTAGAAAAGTTCATGGAAGCTACTTCAAAGGGATATGAAAGCGCAATAGAAAACCCGGCAGAGGCTGCCCAGATACTGCTTGACAACGCACCTGAGCTGAATCCTGAGCTTGTCAAGGCGAGCCAGGAGTTCCTGAGTGCAAAATACAGGGACGATGCGGACGTTTGGGGATATCAGAAAGAAGAAGTATGGCAAAGATACACAGACTGGCTTTATGACAATAAGCTTATAGAGAGCAAGATAGATGTTAAGAAGGCATTTACTAACGACTTCCTTCCCGAAAAGGCCAAGTAATGGGCAATAGCAAAATCTCTATGAGGAATGTTCACAAGGATTTTTCCATGGAGGAAGAATACCTGAAGGTGCTTGACGACATTAACATCGAAGTGTCCGAAGGGGAGTTCGTATCCATAATAGGCCCAAGCGGCTGCGGAAAGTCCACAATATTCCACATATTGACAAAACTTGTGGGCGATTATGAGGGAACGGTTGAAATAGATGGCATGCCTCTTTCGGACTATGACAAGAGGATAGGTTATATGCATCAAAAGGATCTGCTGATGCCATGGAGGACAGTTATAGACAATGTAATAATACCGCTTGAAATACAGGGCGAGAAAAAAAGCAGTGCAAGGGAGAAGGTCAAGGAGTTGCTGCCGGTTTTCGGGCTTGAAGGTTTTGAGAATGCCTATCCGAATGAGCTTTCTGGCGGAATGCGGCAAAGAGCTGCGCTTCTTAGGACGGTGCTGGTAGACAGCGACATAATGCTGCTTGACGAGCCTTTTGGGGCTTTGGACGCTATAAACAGGACGGCAATGCAAAACTGGCTGCTAGACATATGGAGCAGGTTTGAAAGGAGTGTCGTGTTCATAACCCACGACATAGAAGAGGCAATATTTCTATCCGACAGGGTGTACGTCCTCACTCAAAGGCCCGCCAGAGTTCTGCAGGAGATAAAAATCGAATTTGAAAGGCCAAGAACAAAGGAGATTTTGGTTAGCCAGAAGTTTATCGAATACAAGAAAATACTCATGAATTCGTTGTAATCAAATGCCGCAAGCCGCAGTCAAACGCAGCTATGCGGCATTTTGTTTAATCATATGGGAGGGTTTAGAATGTTTATAGATGTCCATTGCCACATAGACCAATACGACAGTATAGAAGGATTGCTCAATGAGAATGTCAAGGCTGTAATAGGGGCGGCAACTGACTATGTTTCGGGAGAGAAAATACTAGGAATATGTAGAAAAAATGAAGGTTTTTATGCTGCGCTTGGCATACATCCCGAATACAGCGGAAACTTTGAACAGCTTGAAGCAGTCAAAAAACAGATAGAGGATAACAAGGATGAAATAGTGGCAATAGGCGAGATAGGGCTGCCATACTACTCGCTCGAAGGTATGGACACACTGGAGGCGGAAACAATATACAAAAAATCACTCCATGTGTTTGAGGAGTTCCTGAGCCTGGCGTCAAGGCTTCAAAAGCCAGTTGTGCTCCATGCAATAGAAGCCACTGCATATGATGCACTAAGGCTCTTGGAAAAGCACAACATAGAATCAGCACTTTTCCACTGGTTTGAGGGTGATGACAGGGCACTTTCAAAGCTGATTGAAAGAGGCTACTATGTGTCTGTAGGACCTGAGGTGCTTTGCAACAAAGCATACGATGATTTTGTGGACAAGGTGCCGCTTGAAAATATGGTATTTGAAAGCGATGGGCCATGGGAGTATGAGGGTGAAATGGGTGTGCCCGCCATGATTCAGTCAGTGGCCAGACATATTTCAAAGAAAAGAGGAATAAACCCAATTTGCGTGGAGTCGCTTGTATATGAGAACGCCTGCAGACTATTCAGACGCTTTTTCTAATAATGGATATGAAAAGGCATATGTTTTATGATATATTATCTTGGAGGCCTAAGATATTCAAGGGAGGAATTTATGCAATTTGCCGATACGAAATGGAAAATAATTCAGGCAAGCCGCAAGGTGTTTTCGGAAAAAGGGTTCCATAATACAAAAATGGAAGACATAGCAGATGAAGCGGGAGTCGGCAAAGGGACCATATATGATTATTTTTCAAGCAAAAAAGAGCTTTTTGAAACAATGATAAAGGAAATGGCTATGGGCTTTAAAGCGCTCATTCAGGAAAATATATCAGAGGATATGGATTTTGACGAAAAACTAAAGGCATTGGCGCGAGTCAAATTCGAAATCATAAAGAATCACAAGGATATCGAAAATCTCGTGTTCAAGAATTTTTCGAATTTTGATGAGAGTCTGGTAGGATGGCTGGAAAAAATACGAAACGAAATGTTGGAATATTTTGAGGGAGTCATGCAGGAAGGCATTGACAGCGGCCGAATTAAAGACATAAATCCCAAGTATGCGACGCTTATGTATATTGGAGGCCTGCATTTCTTGAGCCACTATATATGCCATGTGGAAGATGCCGACTACGAGAAGGAAAAAGACAGCGCGCTCGATACTTTTTTAAGTATAATGTTTAAGGGGTTGGAAAAAAGATGTTTGTAGGTGTGTGTACATTGGAACTTTATATTTTCCATGCATATTCGCTAAAAGACAAAAGGCAGGTCATAAAGAGCATAATAGACAGGCTGAAATCCAGGTATAACATATCTATAGCAGAAGTTGGACATAATGACATCTGGAACAAGTCCGAAATCGGAATTTCGTGTGTATCAAATTCCAAAAGCCAGATTAATGAGGTGTTCAATAAAATAGTCGATTTCATAGACAATGATGAGAGAGTAGACATTACAAACATAGAAATGGAGATTTGGTGATTAAAGTGGATTCGGAACATATACTTGAAATGCTAGCAAACGAATATCCTGATGCAAAGTGCGAGCTAAGCTACAAAACGCCATTTGAGCTGCTTGTAGCCACAATATTATCGGCCCAATGCACGGATGTAAGGGTGAATATTATAACAGGAGACCTTTTCAAGGAGTACAACGAGCCGGATGATTTTGCATACATGAAGCAAGAGAAACTTGAAGAACTAATAAGGAGCTGCGGATTTTACAAAAACAAGGCAAAAAGCATAATAGGGGCTTCGCAGATGATAATTGAAAGCTTCGCCGGTAATGTACCTGACAAGATGGAAGAGCTTTTGAAGTTGCCTGGCGTAGGCAGAAAAACAGCAAATGTAATATTAAGCAACGCTTTTTCAAGACCGGCGATAGCCGTTGATACACATGTTTTCAGGGTTTCAAGGCGAATAGGCCTGGCATCCGGCAATACTCCTGACGAAGTTGAAAGGGAGCTTATGGATGCAATACCCATAAGCATGTGGTCACTTGCGCACCACCTGCTTATATTCCATGGCAGAAGAAGATGCACGGCCAGAAAGCCGCAGTGCGAAGGGTGCTGCATAAGTCGATACTGTAAATACTATACAAAGGGAGGAAACAGAGTTGAATAAAAAGCTGCTTATTGCACTAATAGGCATAGTGCTTGCCCTGCCCATAATAACAATTTCTACACTCTATCATTCTTTTGGCAATTCAGGACTTATAGCAAAGGGTGTATACATAGACGAAGTTTATGTGGGCGGAATGGACAAAAATGCGGCTGTAAATGCCGTAGACGACAAGTATTCAATAGGACAGATAGAGCTCACCCATGGCGACAGGGCATACAAGCTAACGCCTTCGCAGCTCGGCTTCAAAATCGACACTGAAAAATCGGTGGACAAGGCGTATTTGTATGGCAGAGAGAGCGTTATGGATTATGTTTCATCAATCACCGGCAAGAACATGCACATAAAGCTGAATTCCGAGTATTCACCGGAGCTTGTTGCTGGCGTTGTGGAAGGCATATCAAAGGACATAGACTATTCTCCAAAGGATGCGACAATAAGGATTTCAGGTGGAAAGCCCAGCTTTACCAAGGATTCAGACGGACTTGAGGTAGAAAAGGAAAAGCTTGCTGGAATTATAGAATCGATCCTGAGATACGAATCTGATGAAAAAGCAATCCAAATACCTACAAAAGTGCTCGGTGCAAGTGTAAAGTATGATCAGATAAAAGGAATAAGCACTGTGCTTGCAGGCTATTCCACAAAGTACAACGCCTCTAATGCGGAAAGATCCGAGAATCTGAGGGTGGCTTCAAGGAGTGTCAGTGGACATGTTGTAATGCCTGGCGAGGTTTTTTCCCTTAACGCAGTAACAGGCAAAAGAAGCGTCCAGAACGGATACAAAATGGCGCCTATAATAGTGAAGGGCAAGCTGGAAGACGGGCTTGGCGGAGGCGTGTGCCAAGTGTCAACGACACTATATAACGCAGTCATAAGGACAGGCCTGGAAGTTGTAGAAAGAAGAAACCATTCGATACCATCATCATATGCAGACCTGGGTCTTGATGCGACAGTTTCATACGGGAGCATAGATTTCAAGTTCAAAAACACTCTTGAAAATCCTGTATATATAAGTATAGCACCTGCAGGAGGCACAATTTCAGCTCAGATATACGGGTACCCTCAAGACAAGAGGAGCGTTAAGATCGAAACGCAGTTGGTTGAAAAGATAGAAAGGGGAGTTGAAACGAAATATGACTCCCAGCTTGACGAAGGCAAGCAGCGAATAGAGGACAGCGGAAGAGACGGCTTCAAGGTCAAGGCTTACAGGACCTTTATGGATGGCAGTGGAAAAAAACAGCAGCTCTCAAGTGATTACTACCCACCGGCTAAAAAGGTGATAGTCATAGGAACTAAAAAGGCGGGAACCACAGAAAGTCAGAATCAAACTGAAACAGCGGAGGAACAAGCGAATCTGTAGCATGGGGGGAAGCTTTTAAGTTGAATGGTAATATGGAAGAACTATATGACAAGGATGTGCATTGTCCTGTATGCAGTGAAAAATTCAGTACAAAGAAACTAAGAAGATCGGTTGTAAGAGTGCAGAGCACTGATGCTGATTTTTGTGTTCACTACAAGTCTGAAAATCCATATTTCTACTCTCTGTGGGTGTGCAAGAAATGTGGATACACGGAATTCGAAAACAGGTTTGAAAACATAACTAAAAAAAATGCAGAAATAATCAAAAAAGAGATAATGCCAAAGTGGGTTTCCAGAGACTACGGGGGCCGAAGGGATGTGGCGCAGGCTATGCAAATATACAAGCTTGCGCTATATCAAGCGGAGCTTCTTGAAAAAGAATTTTCGCACAAGGCGGTACTCTGCCTTATGATAGCCTGGCTTTACAGATATGAAAGTGATAATGCAAGTGAAATAAAATTCATGAAAAGCGCACTCGAGCTTTATTCAAAGGCTTATTCCGCTGAAGAATTTCCAATAGGCGGCATGGATTCTGCCAAGCTGTCCTACCTTATAGGCGAATTGAACAGAAGATGCGGAAATTTGAAGGAGTCAATCAAATGGTTTGGCAAAGCTATTGATGATCCCAATATGAAAAAATCAATACACATTAAAAAGAAGGCTAGAGAGCAGTGGCACCTGGCAGCAGAGGAGTACAAGGCGATCAGACCTTCTGAATAGTAAATTTGGGAGTTGATATTCCGTTATGTCATTAAATATCGTGCTTGTTGAACCGGAAATTCCACAAAATACCGGGAACATTATTAGAACATGCGCTGTCACCAATGCGAAGCTTCATCTTGTAAGGCCTCTTGGATTTGTTATGGATGACAAGCAGCTCAAAAGAGCAGGCCTGGACTACTGGGATATGGTGGATATAAGCTACTATGACAGCTTTGAAGATCTTAGAATGAAATTTCCTGATGCCGCATATCACTTTGCCACCACAAAATGCAAAAATAGTCACAGTGACGTTAAATATGAGGACGGATGTTTTATAGTTTTTGGCAAGGAGACTAAAGGCCTTCCGAAGGAACTCCTGGAACAACATAAGGATGACTGCATAAGGATTCCCATGCTTAGAAATTCGAAAGCCAGATCGCTGAACTTGTCAAACAGCGTGGCCATAGTCGTTTATGAAGCTTTAAGACAGCTGGGGTATCCTGGATTGGAGTAATTAAGAAAACTCGGGGGTATGATGAATAATGAACATTAAGATTATTTCAGACAGCCTGGCAGATATACCGCAGGAGGTGGCCAGGGAACTTGATATTGAAGTAATGCCGCTGACTATAATATTTGATGATGCTCAGTACAAGGATGGCATTGAAATCACTCCGGAAGAAATGTACGGGAAAATTGAAAAATCAGGAAAGCTGCCCACTACATCCCAAGTGACACCAAAGAAGTTTGAGGAAATATTCACATCCTATTTAAATGGCGGGCATACTATAATATACATTGGATCATCGTCAAGGGCTTCAGGCACTTTCCAGTCTGCTCTAGTTGCAAAAAATGCTATAGGAAGTGAGTCCATACACGTATTTGACACATATCTTTTAAGCTATGCCAGTGGCATGATTGCAGTTGAAGCCGCCAAAATGGCAAGAGAAGGCAAAACACCGGAACAGATAATTGAGAGGGCTAAGTGCATGAAGGAGCGAATAGGGTGTGTGTTTACAGTTGACACGCTTGACTATCTTAAACGAGGAGGCAGACTTTCGGCTACTCAGGCTGCAATAGGAACAATACTGAATGTCAAACCGCTGCTTACGCTCGAAGATGGCATAGTAAAGCACCTCAAGAATGTGCGCGGAACGAAAAAGGCTCTCGAAGAAATGCTCGATATAATTGTAAAAGAAGCTGGAGAATCCCCTGAGCAGATAATGATTTCCCACGGGCTTGATATGGAGCTTTTTCAAAAATTCCTAGACATGTCTGCGGAACGTATGGACATGGATAAAATTCAAACATCAAATATTGGATCGGTAATCGGGATACATACAGGACCGAGCTTAGTTGCAGCCTTTTATCTTAAAAAAATATGATTTAATTTAGGCCTTGTTTGCATAAAAAAGCAAACGGGGCTTTTTGTTTATATTATTAATGAAATCTATCACGAAAATTGAATTTATAGAGTACTTTTCGAGAAGTTGTTTATGAGTTGCTTATAATGGTATTCATATATATAGAGAAATTTTATATTCTTGACAGCCTCTGGAATCAAGCGGAGAGGGATGGGATAGTCTTCTCTGTTTTTTTGATTGTATTTCAGAGTTATAAAGTGACAGATAGACGATTAAAATATATTCTATAATTAAAATGAAACGCCTGCATTTAAAAAATACAACATAGGGGTATAATGATGTTAATGACAGATTGGGATTTTTCCATTATCAATAAAATGGATGAAATAGCATGAAATTCATTTAAAGGGAGGTGGGTGCGAAAAAGTACAGTTTGCACAGTCCAAGCTTCATACTTTTAAGTGCACCAAATTTTTAATAACTATGAGGAGGTATTCGTAAATGCGTTTAGAAATTGGAAATATCTTTATTAAGGACATCCAGTTCGGAGATCAGACTAAGGTTGAAAATGGGGTTCTTTATGTAAACAAGGATGAAATGATCAAGAAATTAAGCGTGATTGAACACGTCAAATCAGTAGATCTTGACATCGCGCGTCCTGGAGAGAGCGTGAGAATAACTCCTGTTAAGGATGTCATAGAGCCAAGGGTCAAGGTCGAAGGACCCGGCGGAATATTCCCAGGAGTAATAGGCAAGGTTGACACAGTAGGTTCGGGAAGAACTCACGTGCTTAAGGGCGCTGCTGTTGTAACTACTGGAAAGGTAGTTGGCTTCCAGGAAGGTATAATAGATATGACTGGTCCTGGAGCAGAGTACACTCCTTTCTCTAAGACTGTAAACCTTATAGTAATAGCCGAGCCTGATGATGGAATAGACCAGCACAGACACGAAGAAGCGCTAAGAATGGTTGGACTTAACGCGGGTGTATACCTTGGAGAAGCTGGAAGAAACGCAACTCCTGACGAAGTAAAGGCTTATGAGACTGATACGATATTTGAAGGAGCAGCCAAGTATCCAAACCTTCCAAAGGTAGGTTATGTATACATGCTTCAAACTCAAGGCCTTCTTCATGACACATATGTATACGGCGTAGATGCGAAGAAAATAGTTCCAACAATACTATACCCAACAGAAGTAATGGATGGAGCGGTACTAAGCGGAAACTGCGTTTCATCTTGCGACAAGAACCCAACATACGTACACTGCAACAACCCAATGATTGAAGAGCTTTACGCAATGCACGGAAAAGAAATCAACTTTGTTGGTGTTATAATAACTAACGAGAACGTATACCTTGCTGACAAGGAAAGATCTTCTAACTGGACAGCAAAGCTTTGCAAATACCTAGGACTTGACGGTGCTATAGTATCTCAGGAAGGCTTTGGAAACCCAGATACAGACCTTATAATGAACTGCAAGAAGATAGAAATGGAAGATGTTAAGACTGTAATATCTACAGACGAGTACGCAGGAAGAGACGGAGCTTCTCAGTCGCTTGCTGACGCCGACATAAGAGCTAACGCTGTTGTAAGCAACGGTAACGCTAACATGGTAATAGTACTTCCTCCAATGGATAAGACTATAGGACATATTCAATATGTCGATACTATAGCAGGCGGATTCGACGGTTCTCTTAGAGCTGACGGAAGCATAGAAGTTGAAATCCAGGCTATAACAGGAGCTACAAACGAGCTTGGTTTTGGATACCTGTCTGCTAAAGGATATTAATAATAAATTTCGGATATGAAAATATAATTATGGCTAAGGAGGTATTTGTATGTCTGTATTTGATGGCAAGAAAGTTGTCATAATAGGCGACAGAGACGGAATACCAGGGCCAGCGATAGCAGAATGCCTAAAAGGCACTGGAGCAGATGTGGTTTATTCTGCTACAGAATGCTTTGTCTGAACTGCTGCTGGTGCAATGGACCTGGAGAATCAGAATAGGGTTAAAGGTTTTGCTGAGCAATTCGGTGCAGAGAATGTTGTAGTTCTAGTTGGTGCAGCAGAAGCTGAATCAGCAGGACTAGCTGCAGAGACTGTTACAGCAGGAGACCCTACATTCGCAGGACCACTTGCAGGAGTCCAGTTGGGACTAAGAGTATTCCACGCGGTTGAGCCGGAATTCAAGGACGCGGTAGACCCGGCGGTTTACGATGAGCAAATAGGCATGATGGAAATGGTTCTTGATGTTGACTCTATAATAGCTGAAATGAAGTCAATAAGAGAGCAGTTTGGCAAGTATAACGATTAATCTGAGGAGGTAAATAAATACCATGAGCAAACTGAGAGTAGTTCATTATATAAACCAATTCTTCGCTGGAATTGGCGGAGAAGAAAAAGCTGACATCGAGCCATTTATTGCCGAGGCACTTCCGCCGGTAAGCCAGAGCCTTGCGAATCTTGTGAAGGATGACGCCGAGGTTGTAGGTACTGTGGTTTGCGGAGACTCGTACTTCGGAGAAAACCTGGTAGAGGCAAAAAACAGAATACTTGAAATGGTTAAATCATTTAACCCAGACGTATTCATAGCAGGACCTGCTTTCAACGCAGGAAGATACGGTGTTGCTTCAGGAACAATAACCAAGGCTGTTCAAGAAGAGCTTGGGATACCTGCGGTAACAGCTATGTATATAGAAAACCCAGGAGCTGATATGTTTAAGAAGTATGTATACATCATGTCTACAGCGGATTCGGCTGCAGGTATGAGAACAGCTCTTCCGGCGCTGGCAAAATTCGCGATGAAGCTAGCCAGGGGCGAAGAAATAGGCGGGCCGGCTGCAGAAGGATACATCGAAAGAGGCATTAGGGTTAACATGTTCAAGGAAGACAGAGGAGCTAAGAGAGCTGTCGCCATGCTTGTTAAGAAGCTAAAGGGCGAAGAATATGAGACTGAGTATCCAATGCCTACATTTGACAAGGTTGCGCCAGGCAAGGCTATAGTAGATATGTCTAAAGCTACAATAGCCATTGTAACTTCAGGTGGTATAGTTCCAAAGGGCAACCCAGACAGAATAGAGTCTTCATCAGCTTCTAAGTACGGCAAGTACGACATAGAAGGGGTAGACGATCTTACTGCGGAAGGCTGGGAGACTGCTCACGGCGGACACGATCCAGTTTACGCCAACGAAGATGCAGACAGAGTTATACCAGTAGACGTGCTAAGAGACATGGAGAAGGAAGGCAAGATAGGCAAGCTTCACAGATACTTCTACTCTACAGTAGGTAACGGTACTGCTGTTGCAAGCTCTAAGAAATTCGCTGAAGAATTCACTAAGGAGCTAGTAGCAGACGGCGTTGACGCTGTTGTCCTAACTTCAACCTGAGGCACTTGTACTAGATGCGGTGCATCTATGGTTAAAGAAATAGAAAGAGCAGGAATACCTGTAGTTCATATATGTACAGTTACTCCAATATCGCTAACGGTTGGAGCCAACAGAATAGTTCCAGCTATAGCAATACCTCACCCACTTGGAAATCCAGCTCTTTCTCATGCAGAGGAAAAAGCTCTTAGAAGAAAGATAGTTGAAAAAGCTCTTGAAGCACTTCAAACTGAAATTGAAGAGCAAACAGTATTCGAAAGAAACTATTAATATAAAACATCTTAAATTTTATATTATAATTAATTGCAGAGCCACATATGGCTCTGCAATTTTTATTTTAGGGGTGAAAATTTTGAAATTCATAGATTGTCCATCTATTCCCGAAGATAATGCCAGAATGTTCATAATAGACAGCAGGACTCCCATCGAGGCTAAAAATATGCTTGCCCGAAGAGGCATGCTCATAGAAACCAGTCTTTCAAAGAATACTTATCCTGCGATATCGGGACATCCGGACATTTCAGTTTGTCATGTGGGTGGAAAGTATGTTGTGACTGCTCCGGATTCATTTGAATACTATAAAGCCTTGCTTTCAAAATATGGCTTTGATGTTGTGTGCGGCAGAAGCGAACTCCTATATAGCTACCCTCACAATATTCAGTATAACGTAGCTTTCGTAGGGAAGCATGCAATACACAACTTCAGGCATACTGACAGTCTGCTGCTCGAGCATATACAAAAGCAAGGATATGTTATGATAGACGTAAAGCAAGGCTACAGCAAGTGCTCTACATGCGTAATTGACGAGACGGCGATTATAACTTCTGATGTAGGTATACACAGGGCTGCGATGGGTTTTGGAATTGAGAGCCTTCTTATAGAAAAAGGGGGAATAAGCCTTGATGGATTTGAATACGGATTTATTGGGGGATGTTCAGGTCTTATATCCAGGGATGAAATTGCCTTTATAGGAGATGTCACAAAGCATTCATACCACTTCGAAATAAGGGAATTCATAGAAAAAAGAGGAAAAGCAATAGTGAATCTGGGAGATTTCAAGCTTGCTGACTACGGCTCGATTATGCCACTGCTCGAGGGCTGCTGCTGGTATAATTAATAATCGCGATGCATAAATACATGGAATTGAAAAATGGCGCCATGCTCAGACGTGTTGAAAATAACCAAAATGCCATGAAGTATGATATAATTAAATGCAACGGAATGATAAAAAATACAATATGATAAAAATTTGACAAAAAAATATATTAGCTATAAAATATATTTAAATACAGGCATGGAGATGGTTTTTATGGATAATTTCCTCGAAGTTGTAAAATCTAATTGCAGGGGATGCTATAGATGTGTAATGACATGCCCTGTGAAGGCAGTGAAAATAGAAGCCGATAAGGCTACCATAGTGGATGAGCTTTGCATTTCGTGCGGCAATTGCTACAGAGAATGTCCTCATGATGCCATAAGGATAATGTCGGATATAGGCCAGGTGAGAGAATATATAAGGCTTAACTACAAGGTTATAGCATCGGTTGATCCTCATATCGTATCTGACTTCAATGGCCTTAGTCAAGGCAAGTTTATAGCGGCTCTTAAGGCGCTGGGATTTTATAGAATAGAAGACACCAGTGTTGCGGCCTATACCGTTATGGAGTTTTCAAAAAACTATATCAAAAAAAATCAGGTCAAAGGGAATACGGGTGTTTTCATATCATCCTACTGCAACTGTTCCACGCAGCTAATAAGAAAATACAATGAAGAACTGCTGGAACATATAATACCTGTAGACTCACCAATGGTGCTCCATGCCAAGTTCCTGAAGGAAAAATATGGAAGGGACGCGAAGATTGTTCACATAGGGCCGTGCATATCCAGAAAGGTTGAGTCCATGGAGCCCCAAAACCGCGACTATATAGATAAAGTGCTCACTTTCAGCCAGGTGATTGGCTGGATTCACTCCTCAGGCATTGAGTTGCGAAATCTTGAAGACAAGGATTTTGACAGCAAGACAGCCAGGGAAGGGTGCGTGCTCTACAAGCCATTCGATGTAGAGACTGCTGAAGGTGGGGTTATTGGCATAGACATAAGAGGTATAAGAGAATGCAAGGATTTCATTAGCTCCATGAAAAGGGATGAGCCGCAGGGAATATGTGTTAGCATGGGTACTTGTACAGGGGCGTGTGCAGGAGGCCCTGACTATAAGCATAAGCGGGGAGTGTTGTTTAGAAAGCAAAGGTTAAATGAGTTTGAGTCCAAGGGTGATAAAATTGCAAGCCTGGGTGAATTGGAGAGCGCATACAGAAATATTGACATTAACAGGCAATTTTTGCCTGTAAGGCTGAATATAATAAAACCGTCGGAATATGATATAAAGCAGGCTCTTTGCAGCATGGGAAAAGACAGTGAGTATGAAGAGCTCGATTGCGGGGCTTGCGGATACAAAACCTGCAGGGAAAAGGCGATTGCAATATGCAAAGGAATGTCAGAGCCGAAAAACTGCAGAATATACATGCACGACAGGCTCAACAGGCTGAGCAACAAGGTTTTTGAGCTTAGCCCCAACTACATTGTCATAGTGGGCGAGGATTTTAGAATAATAGACATAAATGAGGCCATGACAAAAGTGATAGGGGAGAGCAAGGAGCGTCTCATAGGTTCATACATAGGAGATTATATGGATATTAGGGATTTTGTTGAGGTGCTCTACAGCAAACAGGACATACTCTCAAAAAAAACCAGATGGGAGAATTTCGAAAAAGATACAATCGAAAACATGATATATCTAAGCGAGCGCAAAGCCATATTCGCCATACTCAATGACAACACCAAGGAAGAAAGTCAAAAGCGCATGGTTCAGGAGATGAAAATCAGGACCATAGATATAAGCCAAAATTTGATAGAAAAGCAAATGAGAGTTGCGCAGGAAATAGCTTCGCTGCTTGGCGAGAGCACTGCAGAAACAAAAATAATCCTTTCAAGCCTTAAGGAGCTTGCTCTGAAAGAAAAGGAATACTATTAAAGTAGAGGCTGGTGTAGATGAAGAGAATATATGACAAAAGCGAGCCAAGGTTCATAGATGTGGCATACCTTAATTTGAGCAAGCTGGGAGAAGAACTCTGCGGAGACAGCATAGAGATGGTTAGATACGAGGATGGTGTAATGGCTGTGCTTTCAGACGGTCTGGGTTCAGGAGTCAAGGCTAACATACTCTCGACATTGACTTCGAAAATAGCAATAACCATGCTAAAGAGCGGTTCGGCAATAGAGGAAGTTGTAAATACAATAATTAATACTCTTCCGGTTTGCAGAGTGAGGAATCTTGCTTATTCGACATTTACCATAATACACATGCTCAATTCAGGCAAGGTATATATCGCAAATTTCGATAATCCTGAGGTTATACTTAGAAGGGGCAAGGAGTCTACGCTTATAAAGGGGGAAGAGGTCATAATTGCCAACAGAAGGGTCAGGGAGAGCGAGTTTGAGCTCGGGGACGGGGACACTATAGTGGCAATAAGCGACGGAGTAGCTCACGCGGGGATAGGAGCAATGCTAAACTATGCTTGGGGAACGGAGAACATCTCTAATTATGTGGCTAAAATACCAAATAGCATTAGTGCGATAAATACAGCAAAAAGAATTATCTCAACATGTAACCACCTATACGAGGAGAAGCCGTATGACGATGCCACGGTTATAGTCATGAAATATGTCAGGCCAAAGCATGTAACTTTGTTTACAGGCCCTCCGCTGAGTATAGAGGATGACAAGATAATAGTCAAAAAACTCACCTCCACTTATGGGAAAAAAGTAGTCTGCGGCGGAACTGCGGCCCAGATTGTCGCACGAGAAATCGGACATGAAATAGAGGTAGACACAGAAAACATAAATGCGGATATTCCGCCTATAGCCTACATTAAAGGCATAGACCTGGTGACGGAAGGTGTGCTTACGCTGAAAAAGGCACTGGATATACTCAAGGAGTATAACAATGACATTAGGCATATAGACGAGTATTTCAAAAATGACAAGCATAAGAATGGCGTTTATTTGCTTCTAAAGGTTTTGCTTGATGAAGCAACCCATATAAATTTCATAATAGGCAGAAGAATAAATCCTGCGCATCAAAATTTTGATTTTCCTGAGGAATTGATATCCAAATTGGATATAATAAAAGAAATAAAGCAGGAGCTCAAGAAGCTCGGTAAAGTAGTGACTGCTGAATACTACTAAACCCAAAAAAGCCACCTGTCAGGTGGCTTTTTTTAAAAGGTGGTGCTTGTCATGAATGAAAGTAATTATGTTCGATTTGATGTATGCAAAAAGCTCGAAGAGCTGCACGGATATTTACATATTCCAGGAGAACAGCTGACCCCTGAAAATGGAGAAAGAAAGTCATACGAAAGTTTCATGCTCGAAATGCGCCTTGAAAAATCTCTGAAAAGGCTTAATCCGTGGATGGAAAGCGGGAACATAGAGGCGGCAATAAGGCGGATTGAATCGCCCCGTGAGGACAAGAATATCTCGCTTGACGCACTGAATGAATCAATGTACGACATAATAGTGAATCAGATAATAAAAATAGAAGTCAGGGATGAATCAGATAAGCTCATTCAAAGAAAAGTAGAATTCATAGATTTCGAGAATATGGAGAATAATGAGTTCGTAGCCACTGATGGTTTCAAAATAACATTAGAGGGCAAAATAACTGAATATGACACTGTTATATTTATTAACGGATTACCGATGGTTATGGTGGAAAAAAGGAAAAGTTCAAATAATATAGTAACGGATGAATGGATATACAAGATGGACGTTTACAAGAGGCTCTTTGCAGAGCTCTATTCGTCGAGAGGAATTTCATCGTGCAGCATGCTGTGTATAATAATGACAAGAGACAATGCTTATGTAGGAACCGTTACTGACCGGTGTGTGAATTTCAAGAGGTTCTGCGCATTGGCAGATGAGGATGAATTTTTCGAACCTTTAGAGAAAGGGATGCTGGTCAATATTATAAAAAACCACATATGGTACGAGTATGATCTCAAAAGCGGAAACAGAAGGAAACGGGTTTGCAGCTTCAGGCATATAAAGACTGTGGACAGACTATTTGAGAATGCAGCTTCCTCGAAAAATACTCTCGCGCACAGCTTCTGCGGAACAGACAACGGCATAATTGCAACGCATACCCTGCTTCGTATGACTAACAGCAGCACCTTCAGAAAGTGGAGAATATGCGTGCTGACAAAAAGAAGTGACATCAAAAAGCGCGTAGAAAGAAGCATACCTCTTTCAAAAGAAAACATACGCCTCATTAGAAAGTTTGGAGAATTTGTCAGAACATGCACGGACTCTGCGGATGAGCATACCTGTATCGCCGTGAGCGACGGCACGGATGTTGATGTGGAAACTTTTGTAAAGCCCTACGTTGATGAAATATCCGAAGTCGGAAACGTGATTTTTATTTTTGACAGCCTTGATGAATTTGCAGATAAAGCAAAGCAGCTTAGGCGATATTTTCCAAAGGGGATTTTCCTGTCGGTTTCCGACGTGCCAAGGGAGCTTTTGGATGGGGAGTTGTCAGGAATATTTGAGGAAAATACATGTTCATATGATGCGGCCAGCGCGCTTGAATACGGCGCAATAGTAAAAACTCTGGTGAGGGATTCTGGCGACTACAAGATTTTGCCTGTTGAAGACAAGATACAGAAGGTATTTGGTCATTATATGAGTGTGATTTATCCCCAGGAATCTAAGGCTTGCATACTTTGCGAGAATGAACAGGAAGCACACAAGTATTTCAAGACCATAAGAAGAATGATATCTGAGCTGCCTGGCTGCGATGTGACAGTAAAAGAGCTGGGCTCGTCAATGAGCGATACAGAAAAGGCAAATATACTCAAGGATTTCAAAGAGCCGCTCAAGATTGACAAGACAGGCATACTCGTTACAGACCAGGTTATACCGGGCTATATTGAGCAGCCGCACCTTGCGATAGTATACTGTGATAAGGTGCTGTATGATCCGAAGGATATATTGAGGGCAGTTACAATGGGAAGCTCGGAATATGCATATAAGGAATTTTTCATGTTTTTCGATATTTCGAGAGAAGCCAGCATCAGATGGATTTTGAATGTTGTTGGTAAATATGGGGATTTTGCGGTTCCGTACGATGTCGTATACAAGGAGCTTAAGGCTGCTAGAGAGGAAATCCAAGCTGTGCTGGAAGGCGCCGACGTTAGAGAAGTTGATAAAATTATTAAGATCATGGATTCGGAAATGAAAAGGGCTGATTTCGAGAAGGCGTACAGAAGCTATGCAGCCTTGGTAGAACAGATAACAGGGGAATATGACTCGTCAGAATATGAAGAGTACTTGAAGAAACTTTCATTTCTAAGGGCGCAGATTAAGGCGGCATTTTCGCCGAAAGGCAGCCTTGACATGGATTTTCTCGGTCGTTCAACGCGCAGGCTTTTGAGCGATTACGCAACCCAGTCGCAGATGTATGAGATAATGACGCCTATTAGCATATATGACGGCAATTTTGCGCGCAAGATGTCGATGCTTGGGAACGCTGCCAGGGCATATTCCATGGAAAATGCCATAAGAGCAGCTATAGAGTTGAACATAGGCAAGAACATGGAGCTGTACGACAGACTGCTGAGAAAGCTGGAAACGATACTTGTTGACACGCACGACAACTGGATAAAAAGAGTTCAGCAGCTGGAAGGCTTCTTGAAAGAAGATTTTGAGGATGAGATGCTGAGAGCTAGAAAACTTGGCGTACCATTGCAGGCTCTTCAGGTGCTTGATATTATTTCGCACTGGATTGATTATACAGAGGAAGAGATGCTTGACATGGCTGTTAACATAAATATCGGCATATCAATCCTGGTGGAAAAGAATTTTGTGCCCAAATGGACTATACAGGAAGAATTGATAGGTGTAATCAAGGAAGGCATAAAGAATATAGTTGTTTCAAGATATGGCAATAGATTCAAAAAAGAATCTATACCTATACTGACAAATCAACTTTATGAATTTACAGTAAGAAATTACAGCACCCTTGAGAACATAGTAGAGGTGAAGGAAATAAGCATAGAGGAGTTCATAAAGGGCGACAAAAAATAAATTCTGACGGCGGGTTATAAAAACGGCTAATACAAATTGTCTTTGTAATAAAAAATTGACATAATAAACAGCTGATGATATAGTGAAATTAAGCAAATCTATTTTTTGACAAGGCGGTGATTAGTTTGAAAATAACTATAGATGACGCAGCTGTAAACACCATACTTGAGGTCATAGGACAAAATCCTGACCAGCCGGGCAATGTAAGGATATATGTTGCTGGAATGGGTTGAGGCGGCCCAGTATTTGGACTTGCTCTGGATGAGCAAAAGGAAAATGACGAGGTCAACAGCGACAATAAGGTTACTTTTGTTGTTGAAAGTGACGTTGTAAAGCAGTTTGGAGGATTCACAGTAGAATCAATGGGTTCTGGTTTTAAAGTAGTACCGGAAATACAGCCGGAAGCTGGATGCAGTTCTTGCGGCGGAAGCTGCGGCTAAAAAATAATTGTTAAAGATAAATACCCGGATGAATTCCGGGTATTTTTATTGTATGATTATAATGATGACCGCAAAGCATCATGGAACCAGATTTACTTTGGAGGTGGAAAGATGCAGAAAATAATTTTTCTGGGAGCAGTGGGCGCTATAATAGGCTGGATTACAAATGTGCTTGCAATAAAGCTCATATTCAGGCCAATAAGGCCTATCAGAATCCCGATGACGGGATTTGCAATATGGGGGCTGATTCCCAAAAGGCGCGAGGAGATAGCACATTCGATAGGCCTCGTAGTTGAAAGAGAATTGCTTTCCATAGAGGAGATAGTTGACAAGGTCATAAAGGAAGAGGATAAGGCAAACATAATAAAAGCCATAAAGCTCAGGATAGGGCTGATAATAGACGAAAAGCTCCCTTCGATCATACCTTCTACGCTCAAATCTATGATAAGGGAGTATGTAGACAACACTGTTGAGAAGGAGGCCGGCGGCCTCATTGAGGATCTGAGCCAGAATCTTGTGCACAGGGCCACTTCAAGGATAAAGCTCGGCAACATGGTTGAGGAAAAGATAAACGCTTTCGACCTTGCAAAGCTGGAAGAAATAATAATAAGCATATCAAAGAAGGAACTAAAGCACATAGAGGTGCTCGGTGGTGTTCTAGGTCTCTTGATAGGCTTGATTCAAGGGGTTATAGTTGTATATTTCATGTAGAGTAGGAAGCATATATTAAAATAAAAAACAGGTCTGCCGGATTAGATTTATTCGGCGGACTTATTTTTGAGCGTGTAGCTGTATCTTAAAAGGAATGAGCCCATGTCGTCTGCTGCGCATGAGAGCTGGCTCAGTATACGAAGGTAATCCTGTATTGCAGGGCTGTCCGTATGAGTAGAATATCTCATCTGGTGGTCTATTTCACTCCAGGCCTCCTCAAATATGGTTCTGACCTGGATTTCAGCAAGAATTCCGCCGCCTGGCTTGCCTTGGTCCAGCCTTACGACATAATGGACTGATCTGTAGCCGAGCTCGTGGGAGATGACCTCACAACCTCTGTTTTCAAACGCATCGATATTTGCCTTGAGTTCGCCTGTCCTTACGTTGGCATGGGGCTTTTCGGCAAGGCTCCATTTAGACTTGATGAAGTCGTCTATGACATCCCAATCCTCCTTGAATAGATGGATTACACGGACGCCGATAAGGTCTGTTACCTTCTGGCTGTAGTTGAGCTTATCCACATAGAGTTCGGGCTTGTGCAGTTTTTTTCGTATTATCTTTTCCATAAGATGCTCGGGTTCTTTTATTCTGAATTTTACAGAATGAGCCCTTGGGGCCTTCATCAGCGCAGAGGACAGGTATTCGGCGGCATATTCAAGCTCGCTTAAGGTGCCGACATAGCTTTCATATATGGACATGAGGTCTTCCCAGTATATCCCTGCTTTATCGAGCGTTGCGTCACTCATGCGATATTTTTCTAAGAATTCGCTTTTATTCATTACCTTCACCCCAAACATGCATTTTATATGATAACTATACCCAAAACTTTAAATTAAACCAAAAAAAGATGGCTTGACAAAATCTGCATTTGATTATATATTTACTTTAATATAGAAATCCAAAAAGCTACTGCTTTGAAGAGGAAGAGTAGAACGTTCCCAGTCAAAAGAGAGAAGGTGTCACCGGCTGAAAGCACCTTTAGTTATGGACGCTTGAAAACTACCTTGGAGCAGGGACACCAGTACCAATGAGAAAGTGTCTTCGCAAGCCAGCGTTAAAGGGCAAAGAGATGGCCGCAATTGGCGGTCAAATTAGGTGGAACCGCGAGTAGAACCCTCGTCCTATGCATTTTTAGGACAAGGGTTTTTTTGTTTTCGGAAAATTGTCAATAAATATATATTGGGAGGTAATAGCATGGGCATAAATGTCATTTTAAAAGATGGGTCTGTTAAGGAGTTTGAAAAAGGCACATCACTATATGAAATTGCAGTATCCATAAGCGAAGGCTTTGCAAGGAATGTAATAGCAGGCGAGGTCAACGGAAAAGAAGTCGGCATAGACTTCAAGCTTGAAGAGGACGCAAAAGTCAATTTCCTTATGTTTGACGATGAAGAAGGCAAGGAGATATTTAGGCACACAAGTTCGCACATTCTTGCGCAGGCGGTTAAAAGGCTGTATCCGAATGCAAAGCTTGCCATAGGGCCAGCAATAGAAAGTGGTTTCTACTACGACATAGACCTTGAGGAGAGAGTGACTCCTGAGATACTTGAAAAAATAGAAGCCGAGATGAAAAAGATTACAAAGGAAGACCTTAAGATAGAAAGCTATTCGCTTCCGAGAGACGAAGCCATAAAGCTTATGCAGGAAATGGGCGAGGACTACAAGGTTGAGCTTATAAGAGACCTTCCTGAAGACTCTGTAATTTCTTTCTACAAGCAGGGCGAGTTTGTAGACCTTTGCAGAGGACCGCACCTTCCTTCCACTAAAAAAGTAAAGGCATTCAAGTTGCTTAGCATTGCCGGAGCATACTGGAGAGGCGACGAGAAAAACAAGATGCTCCAGAGAATATACGGAACATCCTTTGAGAAGAAAAAAGACCTCGACGACTACCTCAACATGCTTGAGGAGGCGAAAAAGAGAGACCACAGAAAGCTCGGCAAGGAACTTGACCTGTTCATGATTTCAGAGCTTGGACCGGGCTTCCCGTTCTTCCTTCCAAAAGGCACTGTGCTTAAAAACAAGCTGCTGGAATACTGGAGAGAAATGCACAGAAAAGCAGGCTATGTAGAGATAGAGACTCCTATGATACTCAGCAAGACTCTATGGGAAACTTCAGGGCACTGGTACCACTACAAGGAGAATATGTACACTCTAAGCATAGACGAAGAGGATTACGCCATAAAACCTATGAACTGCCCTGGCGGAATGATTGAATACAAGTCTAGGATGCATTCATACAGGGACTTCCCAATAAGAGTAGGCGAGATAGGCAGGGTCCATAGACACGAGCTTTCAGGAGCGCTTCACGGCCTTATGAGGGCAAGAGCTTTCACTCAGGATGATGCCCACATATTTATGCTTCCTGAGCAGATAAAGGACGAGATAAAGGGCGTTGCAAAATTAATAGACGATATTTATAAGACTTTCGGCTTCAAATACCATGTGGAGCTTTCAACAAGACCTGAGGACTCCATGGGAACAGACGAGGAGTGGGAAATCGCAGAAAACGGCCTCAGGGAAGCCCTTGAGGAAATGGGGCTTGAATACAAGCTCAACGCGGGAGACGGCGCCTTCTATGGGCCTAAGATAGATTTTCACCTTCAGGATTGCATAGGCAGAACATGGCAGTGTGGCACAATACAGCTCGACATGCAGCTTCCTCAAAGATTCGACCTGACATACGTGGGAAGCGACGGCGAAAAGCACAGGCCTGTAATGATACACAGGGTTGCCTTCGGAAGCATCGAAAGATTCATTGGTATACTGATAGAGCACTTTGCAGGCAAATTCCCTGTATGGATAGCTCCTGTTCAGGTAAAGATACTTCCTATATCAGACAAGTTCATGGAATACGCCCAAAAGCTTCGTGATGACATGTTTGCACAAGGCATAAGAGTAGAGATAGATAGCAGGGCTGAAAAGATAGGCTACAAAATTAGAGAGGCGCAGCTTGAAAAGGTGCCGTACATGCTTATCGTAGGTGAGAAGGAAGCTGAATCTGGCAATGTGTCCGTACGTTCAAGAGACAAGGGTGAGCTTGGAGCAATGGAAACTGCAGACTTCGTAGAAATGGTTCAGGAAGAGGATAGAAGCAAGACAATGAACGAGTAGAAGACATGCATTAATTTGATTATTGCGTTTACTAAGTGTTGACAATGCGTGATAATGATGATATGATTATAAATGTTGAAAAACAAAGTAGGAGCTTCCGCTTCTCACCTTGCACCAAGGGCAGCAGGGTTAATACACAAGCTTGGATTATTTTGCCTGCGGTATCATGTGATTGCTGCAATGGTTGAATTTTGTGTATATGCGGATAGCTTTTGCTATCCGCTTTTATATTTCATGGATATATATTGAAAATCGGGGGTGTTCATTATCAAGGATCTACAAATCAATGAACAGATAAGAGAAAAGGAAGTAAGGCTCATATCTGAAACTGGCGAGCAACTAGGCATAGTGGCAACAAAAGAGGCACAGAGAATTGCAAGCGAAAAGAATCTGGATCTTGTAAAAGTCGCGCCTGGAGCGAAGCCTCCGGTTTGTAAGCTTATTGATTACGGCAAGTATAAATACGAGCTTGCTAAGAAAGAGAAAGAATCTAAGAAGCATCAGAAGATTATAACAGTTAAGGAAATAAGACTCAGACCGAGAATTGAAGGGCACGATCTTGAAACCAAGGCTAAGATGGCCGCCAAGTTCCTTGAAAAGGGTGATAAGGTGAAGGTTGTTGTTAGGTTCAGAGGAAGAGAGCTTGGCCATAGAGAGCATGGTATGGAAATAGTTGAGAAATTTGCTGAAATGCTATCTGATTTTGGTGTTTATGAAAGTAAGCCAAAATTTGAAGGAAATAATCTGGTTGCAGTGCTTGAACCAAAAAATCAGTAAGACAATTGAGAGGAGGAAATTAGCATGCCAAAGATGAAAACTCATAGAGGAGCAGCTAAGAGATTTAAAAAGACAGGAACTGGTAAACTCAAGAGAAATAAAGCTTTCAAGAGACATATCCTTACAAAAAAATCTGCTAAGACTAAGAGAAACCTTAGAAAAGCTGGCATAGTAAGCGACGGCGACATGAAGAGAATAGCTGTTCTATTACCTTATCTTTAATATTAGTTTTTAAAAAGGAGTGAGAAAGACATGGCAAGAGTTAAAAGAGGAGTTAACGCTCGTAGAAGACATAAAAAAATACTAAAGCTTGCAAAAGGATTTAAAGGTGCTAGAAGCAAACTCTTCAGACCAGCAAACGAGTTTGTACTTAAGGCGCTTAGACATGCTTATGTAGGCAGAAAGCTTAAGAAAAGAGATTTCAGAAAGCTTTGGATAACAAGAATAAATGCTGCAACAAGAATGAACGGAATGTCGTATTCTAGATTCATAAGCGGCCTGAAGCTTGCTGATGTTAACATAAACAGAAAAATGCTTTCTGAAATGGCTATACACGATCCAGAAGGATTCAAGCAGCTTGTTGAAGCTGCAAAGCAAAAGCTTAACGCATAAATAAAATATGCAAGCCTCTTAAACAAAACGGGGGCTTGTTTTTTATTTATTAAATTGTGGTAAATACAACAGTATAGTGATAACATCTATTATGGGAAGTCGTTTTAAAGTTGAACTAAGTTTAATCGTGAGATTTTCAATCTGATGCAATATCTCTGTGACAATTAAGAGGTGAAATAATTGGCGAGCATAATAAAAAAAAGGGAGAAAAAAGCAAGTGCGCTTTCCCCGGCACAGATAGTTGTAGTTGGATTCGCCGTGACTATACTAGTGGGAGCAATGCTTTTAAATCTTCCCTTTGCAAGCAAGAGTGGTGAGAGTGTGGGGTTCATAAACGCACTGTTTACTGCCACATCGGCCACATGCGTAACGGGACTTGTAGTTGTCGATACAGGTACATATTGGACAAATTTTGGAAAAGTAGTAATAATAGGACTCATACAGGTCGGCGGACTGGGCTTCATGTCCATGGCGACCCTTTTTTCGATGCTTATAGGCAAGAAGATATCTCTTCGTGAGAGACTGATAATACAAGAGTCTCTCAACCAAAACGATCTTGCAGGACTCGTCCGCCTTACAAGGCACATACTCATAGGTACATTCATAATAGAAGGTATAGGTGCGCTGCTTCTTTCGAGCGTATTCATACCAGAAAAGGGAATTGCAAAAGGTCTGGCATATGGATTATTCCACTCAATTTCGGCATTTTGCAATGCAGGATTTGATCTTGTTGGAAACGGCAGATCGCTGACTCCTTATGTAGACAATATTACAGTAAATCTTACAATATGTTCACTTATAATACTTGGAGGACTAGGATTTACTGTTATAGCGGATGTTCTCCAAAAAGGAAAGGCCCAGAGGCTGTCACTCCATACGAAGATAGTGCTGACAATGACTGCGGTTTTGATATTGGCAGGATTTGCGCTATTTTCTCTATTTGAAGCTGGCAATCCATCAACATTAGGCGGACTGTCGGCAAAGGGCAGGGTGCTTGGAGCACTATTCCAGTCAGTAAGTCCAAGGACAGCGGGCTTTAACACCATAGACCTTGCTGCCATGACTGACAGCTCCAAATTCTTGACTATAATACTCATGTTTATAGGAGGCTCGCCGGCATCTACTGCAGGCGGAATAAAGACGTCTACATTCGCGTTGCTTGTTATCGCGATAATAACGCTTATAAAGGGCAGGGAGCATGTGGAGATTTACAAGAGAAGCATACCATATTCCGCTATAACTAAGTCTTTGGCGGTTTTCGGGCTTGCCATGACTCTTGTAGTAACTGTCACTATGATACTCAATATTACTGAAAAATTCGATTTTTTGGACATACTCTTTGAAGCTGTGTCAGCATTTGGAACGGTGGGGCTAACATTGGGAATAACGTCAGGCCTTACGTCAATAGGCAAGCTAGTGCTCATATTTACGATGTTTGCAGGAAGGGTTGGAGCGCTTACTATTCTTATTGCCCTTGCCAGCAGAGAGAAAAAGACTTTGTTAAAATATCCTGAAGGCAAAGTTATAGTAGGGTAGAAAGGGGATAAAGTATGAAAAGGCAGTTTGCAGTAATAGGGTGCGGAAGATTTGGAGCATCATTAGCCAGGACGCTCTATGCGCTAGGGCAGGAAGTTATGGTGGTTGACAGAAGCGAGGAGAGGATTCAAAACATATCTGACTTTGTAACGTATGCAGTCCAGGCCGACGCCACTGATGAGAAGACTCTTAAGTCGCTTGGCATTAGGAATTTCGACACGGCCGTAGTAAGCATAGGCTCGGATATACAGTCATCAATAATGGCTACGCTCATGGCTAAGGAGCTTGGAGTCAAATATGTGCTTTGCAAGGCTCAAAACGAGATGCAGGCAAAGGTACTCTACAAGATTGGAGCCGACAAGGTTGTTTTTCCTGAAAGGGACATGGGAGTTAAGGTTGCCCACAACCTGGTTTCGCAGAACGTACTGGAGTATATTGAGCTGTCCCCGGACTTCTCTATAGTGGAAATAGTATCTCCAAGGGCATGGGTTGGAAAATCAATGAAGGATCTGGACCTTAGAGCCAAGCTCGGCATAAACGTAATGGCAGTAAAGCATCCTAATGGCATAACCATATCACCGCCAGCTGATAAGATTCTCAATGGCGAGGACATTCTGGTAGTAGTAGGCAGGAGCGAAGTCATAAACAAGATAGAGGCTATGGAGTAGATGTACATCGAGATAAAGAGCAAGGACAACGAAAGGTTCAAATACGTAAAATCACTTCTCAAGAAGAAGCATAGAAATCTGGAAAAAAAATTCATAGTCGAGGGACACAGGATAATAAAGCAGGCGCTCGAGGTTGAAGCTGAGGTTGAAACTGTAATGTTCACAGAGGAATATCTCAGGAGTGAAGAGCATGAGCAGCTTCTCCTGAAACTGAGTGGAGCAGGGGTGCGCATTTTCAAAGTGGCAAGACCGTTGCTCGATGAGCTTTCTGACACGCAGCATTCCCAGGGGATAATTGCGGTTGTCAGGTTGAATGAGCATGATCTCGAATCCCAGCTGCCAAATGCAAACTTCATTCTCGTGCTCGATCGTATACAGGATCCGGGCAACATGGGGACGATTATAAGGACTGCTGATGCGGCAGGTGTGGACGCTGTTGTGATGCTCAAGGGCTGCACAGATCCATACAGCTCAAAGGTGCTCAGGTCTACAATGGGCTCTATATTCAATATGAAGCTGTTGCTTGCTGACGAGAGCGAAGCGACATTGAAATTCATCAGGCAAAGCGGCTTTGAATTGGTTTCGAGCATGCTGGAGACGGATACATACTATGATGAAATAGAGTTTAAGAAAAAGACGGCACTTGTAATAGGCAATGAGGGCAGCGGGATAGAGGACTGGATACTGAAGGAGTCCGACGTTCATGTTAAAATACCCATATATGGTAGCGCCGAGTCGCTCAATGCTGCTGTTGCAGCTGGAATCCTAATGTACAGGATAGCAGGATTCATATATTGTAAATAAAAATTCTATATGTTATAATTACAAGAAATTGATAAAATAAATGCCATGAAAAAGAGAGTATCCAATGTGTTTTTGAATAAGAGAGGAGCTGCCACAGGCTGTAAGCACTCCCAAAAAGCATTGGTGAAGTTCGCTTTTGAGCATCAAGGCTGAAAATTCAGTAGGCCTTGGCGTGGGGTGCGCGTTATGCCCGCAGGAGTGGCCCTGATGGAAGAAGTTGCATCGAGGCTATTAGAGTGGTACCGCGAAGAACATAAGCCTTTCGTCTCTAAATTGAGATGAAGGGTTTTTTTATTTGAATACGCATAAAATACTGCGAAAGGGTGAATAAATTGAAGGAAAAACTATTGGCACTTAAGGAAGAATTGGCTTCCAGCATAAAGGGCTGCGTAAGCATCGAAGAAGTGGAGAGCATAAGGATAAACGCTCTGGGCAAGAAAGGAGAAATAACTGCTGTACTTAAGGGAATGAAGGACCTCTCGGATGAAGAAAGACCCCTGATAGGAAAGATTGCCAACGAGGTCAGAGAAGAGCTGGAGGAGCTCATAGCAGCAAAAAAAAGCGAGCTTAAAAATGCGGAAAAGTTAGTGAAACTCTCGGCAGAAACTATTGACGTTACAATGCCATCAAAGCAGATAAGGATAGGCAGAAGGCACCCTATAACTCAGGTTTTCGACGAGCTCAAGTATATATTCACAGGCATGGGCTTCAAGGTGGCTGAAGGCCCGGAAATAGAGACTGTATACAACAATTTCGACGCTCTCAACGCTCCTAAGAACCACCCTTCAAGGGACATGAGTGATACGTTCTATTTCGACGAGAACATGCTGCTCAGGACACAGACATCACCGGTGCAGGTAAGGACCATGCAGGTAATGAAGCCGCCTATAAGGATAATATCTCCGGGAAGGTGCTTCAGATCGGACACTCCTGATGCTACACACTCACCAATGTTCCACCAGCTAGAGGGACTTGTTGTAGACAAGAACGTAACTATGGCTGAGCTTAAGGGAACACTTCAGGCTTTTGCAGAGCTCTTCTTCGGACCGGGCACAAAAATCAAGTTCAGGCCTCACAACTTTCCATTTACAGAGCCAAGTGCGGAGGTAGACGTTACATGCTTCAAATGCGGCGGCAAGGGATGCTCAATGTGCAAGGGCGAAGGCTGGATTGAAATACTTGGGGCCGGAATGGTTCACCCGAATGTACTCAGAAACTGCGGCATAGACCCAGAGGAATACAGCGGCTTTGCATTCGGCATGGGCGTCGACAGGGCAACTATGCTCAAATATGAGATAGACGACATAAGGCTGCTCTTCGAAAACGACATGAGGTTCTTGAACCAGTTCTAAGATTCCATATTAAAGCCAAGGGAGGAAGTTATAAATGTTAGCACCATTAAAGTGGATAAGAAATTATGTTGATATAGATACAGATGTGAAGCAATTGGCGGACATGATGACTATGACAGGCTCGAAGGTTGAAGCTGTAAAGCTGCCTGGAGAAGGGCTTAAAAATGTAGTTGTCGGAAGAATTGAAAGAATAGAGCAGCATCCAAATGCAGACAAGCTTGTAATATGCCAGATTGACGTGGGCAGCGAAATTCTCCAGATAGTAACTGGAGCCAAGAACGTATGTGAAGGCGACTATGTGCCTGTTGCGCTTGACGGGGCGGTACTTGCGGATGGACTCAAGATAAAGACAGGCAAGCTAAGGGGAGAGCTTTCGCAAGGCATGCTGTGCTCAGCTCAGGAGCTTGGAATATCAGAGCACATGATAGAAGAATGCAAAAGAAACGGCATATATATAATTGACTGGGAGGACAAGCTCTCAGAAGGCGACATAGTAGGAAAAGACGCACTTGAGTTCCTTGGAATAAACGATGCAATAATTGAATTCGAGATAACTTCAAACAGGCCGGACTGTCTTTCCATGATTGGAATAGCAAGAGAAGTAGCTGCCACAACTGACAATGTGATGAAATATCCGGAGATTGAAGTGGCTGAAAAGGGCGGGCAGATAAGCTTCAACATAGACATAGAGTCAGACGAACTCTGCCCGAGATACGCAGCCAGAATAGTAAAAGACATAGTTATAAAGCCGTCTCCTTACTGGATGCAAAGAAGCCTTATAGAAGCAGGAATGAGGCCTATAAACAACATAGTAGACATAACCAACTATGTAATGCTTGAGACAGGACAGCCTCTGCATGCCTTCGACAGAGACAAGGTAAGCGGTGATACAATAGTTGTAAGAAAGGCGGCAAGCGGCGAAAGACTTGTGACGCTCGATGACAAGGACAGAGAGCTTGACAGTGATATGCTTGTAATTGCCGACAGGGAAAAGGCGCTTGCACTTGCCGGAGTAATGGGCGGAGCCAATTCGGAAATAGACTCTTCAACAACAACCATACTTATAGAAAGCGCAAATTTCGCAAAAGACAGCATAAGAGCGACATCAAAGAAGCTGGGCCTAAGGTCGGAGGCATCCTCAAGGTTTGAAAAAGGGATAGACCTTGAGAGAGTGGAAATGGCGCTTAACAGGGCTGCACAGCTAATAGAGGAGACTGAATCTGGAGTCGTGCTAAGCGGCTATGCTGACAACTACAAAAATAAGGCCGTGCAGAAGACTATATCGGTTTCGGTTGCCAGGATAAACAAGATACTCGGCGAAGACATAAAGGTGTCTGAAATGGCTCAAATGCTCGAGAAGCTCGAGTTCAAATGCAGCGTGGACGGCGATATGCTTGAAATAACTGTGCCTTACTTCAGGCTCGACATGGACATTGACGCTGACGTGGTTGAAGAAATAGCGAGGATGTACGGCTACGACAACATAAGCTCGAAGATGATATACGGTACAACTACAATGGGCCTTAAAACAGTAGGACAGCGCTTCGAGGACAACATAAAGGATGCACTTACAGGCATGGGCGTCAATGAAATACTGACATATTCGTTTGTAAGCCCAAAAGGCGTGAGAAAGATAAACCTGCCGGAAACATCTATAAAGAACAACTTCATGAAGCTGCTAAATCCTCTGGGAGAAGAGACCAGCGTCATGAGGACAACCCTCGTACCTAACATAATGGAGGTAATAAGCACAAACTACTCCAAGAAGGTAGAGGAGTTCTTCGGCTTTGAGCTCGGTAACACTTTTGCAACAGCAGACGGCGCTTTGCCGGTTGAGAAGAAATCACTGTGTATAGGCGTTTATTCAAAGGACAGCGACTTTTTCGTGCTAAAGGGCATTGTAGAGGGTCTTTTCGAAAAAATAGGACTGGCAAAGTATGAAATAGTTCCTGAAAAGCACCATCCTACATTCCATCCAGGAAGATGTGCTAACGTTCTATTTGGCAGTTACACAATAGGAACATTTGGAGAGCTTCATCCAGATGTCCTTGAAAACTATGGCATAAAGGAGAGAGTGTATATTGCGGAGCTTGATTTCGAGCTAATGCTTGCGCTTTCCAGGGAAGCCAAGACATACTCTCCGCTTCCTAAATATCCTTCAATAGAAAGGGACATAGCGATTGTCGTGGATGAGTCTGTATTTGTCAAGCAGATAGAGGATATAATTCGCGAGAATGCCCAGGGACTCGTAAGAAGCTTCAGGCTCTTTGACGTGTACAGAGGAGAGCAGGTCAAGGAGGGCTCCAAGTCTGTAGCCTATACAATAGTGTACAGAAGCGACGAGAAGACGCTTACTGATGAAGAGGTGGAAAAGGTACACTCGAAGATAGTAAAGGAAATCGAAGCAAGGCTTGATGCAAAGCTTAGGGACTAGAGTCGTCTCAATATTCACAAAAAATATCTGGCATAATGACAATAATGGCTTTAATTTTAAATGGAAATAAAATATAATTAAAGGTATAAGTAGTATATGCCAAGGGGATGATGTAGTGAATAAGGTTTGCATTAAAATAAATGGACACGAGTACAATATGTGCGGCAGCGAAACAAAAGAGCACATGATTAGGATAGGCAGTTTTGTGGATGAAAAGATGCAGGAAGTTATAAGGTCCAACCACAGGCTCAGTACTGCCATGGCTGCTGTCCTTACATCACTTAACATAGCCAACGAGCTTTTCAAGAAAAAGGACGAGCTTGATTCCATAGCCAGTAAAATCAAGGGGCCGCTTGAGGACCTTGAGGCTGCGCAGACTGTTGTTGAAAAAATGGGAGAATCCCTTGACGAGAAGCAACAGACAATAGAAAGGCTTGAGACCGAGATTTCGACGTATGATGAGAAGCTAAAGCAGTATCAGCTCGAAGTCGAACAGCTTCAGCAGGCCAAGCAGCAGCTGCTGGACCAGATGCAGGAAAAGGAAAAGAAGGTATTGGAAGCCGAAGAAATAGTTACTGATTTCCAAAACAGACTCTATCAGCTTCAGATGAAAGTGGTACACTTAGAAAAAGAAGCGTAATAACAGCCTCCAGAATGATTTATATCTTTCTGGAGGTTTTTAGCGTACAAATATTTAATGGGGGTTATAATTTGAAAAAAATCGAGATACTGTCGCCGGCAGGTTCGTTCGAAGCTATGATTGCGGCGGTCCAAAACGGTGCTGACGCTGTATACCTTGGCGGAAGCGAGTTCAGTGCAAGAGCCTTTGCGGGCAATTTCGGAAGGGAAGAGCTTCTAAAGGCCATTGAATACTGTCATATAAGGGGAGTTAAGGTATATTTGACTGTCAACACACTTGTCAAGGAGGCTGAAATAGAAAAATTCATAGAGTACGTTGAGTTTTTGTATGAATCGGACATTGACGCGCTTATACTACAGGACATTGGCATGGCAAGCCTTGTAAGAAGGCATTGGCCGGATTTTGAAATACACGCAAGCACGCAGATGAGCGCACATTCCCTGGAGGATGTAAGGCTCCTTGAAAGCATGGGATTTTCAAGAGTAGTCCTATCAAGGGAACTCTCGATTGAAGAGATCTCGCACATCAGCAAAAACTGTGGCGTGGAGATTGAGATTTTCGTGCATGGCGCCCTGTGCATATGCTACTCGGGGCAATGCCTCATGAGCAGCATGATAGGCGGAAGGTCAGGCAACAGGGGGCGATGTGCACAGCCGTGCAGAAGAGAATACAGCCTGATAAGAGCTGACGGCAGCAAGGTCAATGCAAAGGGTAGCTACCTCATGAGCCCGCAGGACGTTTGCACTGCTGATGAAATTGCAAGGCTTGCCGAGTCTGGAGCGGTATCGCTCAAGATAGAGGGCAGGATGAAAAGGCCGGAGTACGTCGCAGTAGTCACAAAAATATACAAAAAAGCCCTTGAAAGACATGCAAGGGGCGAAAGCATCCTTGCGGACAGGCAGTACATAAAAGACTTATACTCCATATTCAACAGGGGCTTCACAAAGGGATACCTGTTCGGTAAAGTCAATGCCCAGATAATAAATACGCTAAAGCCCAGCAACGCAGGCGTATACTTGGGCGAAGTGGCCTATTACGACAGGCAGAGAAAAAAACTCGGAATAAAGCTAGAGGACGGGCTTTCAAAGGGTGACGGACTCAGCCTTGGAGTAAGCGTGGGCAGGATACTCACGGGCCGCATAATAAAGGATCATGCATATGCAGGCGAGAGCATCGAGATTGACTTTATAGGAGAAGCTGCTGACGGTGAAAAGATATACAAGACCTCGAATGCAAGTCTTCTAAAGAGCGCAGGGCAGTCTTATGAAAACGGCATTGAGTCAGTCAAAATACAATTGAGCGCACGCTTCGAAGCGATGCTGGGCGAATATCCCAAGCTCACGCTCACCGACAGCGACGGAAACAAGGCAAGCGCTCAGGGAAGCAAGGCGGCAGAAAAGGCCCTGAAGGTTAGCCTTTCGGAGCAGAAGGTCAAAGAGCAGCTGGAGAAACTTGGCAATACGCCATACAGCATAAATGACTTCCATATGGCTTTGGAAGAAGGCTTAAGCATGCCTGTCAGCATTATAAACGAGATGAGGCGCGAAGCCGTTGAACAGCTAAACGATATGAGAGCTGTAAGGCACAGGGGGAGAACTTCAAGAGGAGTTTCGGCCATATACGAGGCTGGAGCCAGCGGCGGAAAAGGACTTGGAAAGAACAGCCCTAAGCTCAGAGTGAAGGTCAGAAATGCTGAGCAGCTCAAGGCTGTTCTTGGAAGCACTAACTTTAAAGACATAGAAATGATATATTATGAAAGCATTGAGGAACTGGCAGATGCGATTGAAATTGCCAGTGCTGCCGGAGCAAGGCTTGTGTGTTCGCTGCCAAGGATAATGAGAAACTGGGAATATTCTGGTTTCAAGAGATTAATGGGGTCGGGAATTGCGGATTTCCAGACTGGCAGCCTGGGCCAGCTAAGGGTTGCATGCGAAAACGGCATGACAGCGCACACAGACTACAGCCTCAACGTATTCAATTCATTTTCCGTAAATGTGCTGAGCGGATATGGCGCCAAGACGGTATGTCTGTCTCCTGAGCTTAGGCTGGATGAAATCTCGGAAATAGCAGAGCGCAATGAAGCTGATGCGGAACTCGAGGCGCTGGCATACGGACGAGTCCAGCTCATGATAAGCGAGTACTGTCCTGTTGGTACGCTTGACGGCTCATGCGGGGAATCCAGAAAAAAAGCAGCATGCAAAAATGATTCCACATACCTGCTGGAAGACCAAAAGGGCGAGAGATTTCCGGTTTCAAAGGACGGCTCGTGCAGGAGCATTATATACAATTCCAAGGCGGTATGCATGCTTGACCATCTGGAGGAGATGCACAGCAGCGGCGTAGACGTCTTGAGGATAGACATATCGCTCGAGGAGCCAAAGCTGGCCGCTGAAATAGTCAAGGCCTACGCAAGCACAATAAAAAATGGCTACAGGCTTGATGCAAAGGCTCTTGAAGTATATGCCAGCCTTAAGGAGCAGGGAATAACTAAAGGCCACTATTACAGGGGAGTAGAATAAGCAGCTATAGGGTATATATTAAGCAATAATTTGAAAGGAGATGGAAGAGTTGAATAGATTCAGAAGCAAGCTCATAGGATTCTTATGCGCATCAAGCCTGTTTTTCCAGCCTGGATTTGCAGTGGACGCGGCAGATATCAGCGGCCACTGGGCTGAAGGTGAAATAAGGACATGGCTTGAAAAGGGATACGCGAAGGGATATGATAACGGCGAATTCAAGCCGGATTCATCAGTTACAAGAGCCGAATTTGCGGCTTTCATGAACAGAACGCTGGGACTTAGCGATATAAAGGCAGTGAGTTTCAAGGATGTCGCTGCAGGCGACTGGTTCTACGCTGACATGCTCAAAGCCAATGCCGCAGGCTATATAGCAGGCTACGAGGACAACACCGTAAGGCCTTATGCCCAGATAACAAGGCAGGAGGCGGCGCTCATGATTCAAAGGGCGCTCAAGGTGCAGCAAGAAGGCTATGCAAAAGAGGCAGCCGGATTCAGCGACTACAGGAGCATAGCACCATGGGCTGCAGAGGCTGTGGGATACTGCTTCAAGGAAGGCATAATAAAGGGCTATCCGGATGGCAGTTATATGCCGGAGAGGAGCATCACACGGGCTGAAGCTATAAGCATGCTTGATGCGTGCACAAAAGTCAGAGACAGACTGCGTGAAGAGGAGCAGGAACAGCCGCAAGAGCAGGAACAGGAACAAAACGGAGTACCTGAAAGCTCGACATCTCACAGGGCTTTCTACATCCTTGAAAAGTGGATGTCCGGAGGGGATGCCTACGTGAGATTTGTGGAATACGGTGTGGAAGGAACTTTCAGTGCCAAGGTGAGAAACCTGGAGTACAGTCAGGTAGATGAGGAAAGGCCGTATGTTGCCAGGATTAGAAGCGGAGAGATAGAATTCGTAAAGCCAATAAACTCCAAGCCGTTTGACAGCATATACGGCAAGGTTGTTGAAAAGAGCGGAGACTTCATAAAGTTGGATACGACGCCCGAGAGTACGGATAATGGCGAAGAATTTACAAATATAAGTCTTTCGGGAAGCAGTACGCTTGTATACGAGGAGTCTGGCAGGAAGACATCTGCAGCTGTAGGCAAGGGAGACTTCTTATGGGCAATAACCGAGGATACAATAAGAGCCAGAGTTGTTGAGGTGCTCACCGAGGATGAGATGGAGAGCGACCTGGATACTCCGCCATACAGCGACGGTTACTAATAATACAAATAAACAGTAAACACCTCGCATGCTTATACTGCTGCGAGGTGTTTTTGAACAATCTAGAATGCGTCCTTGCTGCTCAGCAGTTTTGGGCGATTTTTTTCTGAACTACAGCTATTCGGACGCTCTATTACTATGGCAACCTGCCTTGCTGTTATTTCGAGCGAATCGTCAGCGGCAGATTCACTTGCTGAAGGCTCCTGAGTTGCTGGGGCCTGAGCATTTTTAATCTGAATATTTCCAGAAAGATTTGGTTCTGATTCCGGAGAAGCCTTTCTCTTTGGGGAATGCCTGGGATTTTTTCTGTTCATAGCCTCAATTATTATGAAGTCGAACAACATGGCGGAGCCCATGAAAAACACCACGTAAGTGACGTTCCGGGAGCTTTCCATAATCCACGGATTCATTATAAGTGACGCAACAAACAGCGTCACAAGGGAAGCCGTAACGAGGAATATCAAGTTGAAGCCCAATTTGAGTATTCTGCTGCTCCTGCAAAAATCATCTTTGAAGCTGTATATGTATGATAAAAACAAAAAGGGATATATGTAAAAAAACAATTTCAAATATCCGCCAACAGATGAAGGATCAAAGAAATATTTAAAGCTCAAAATTGAGTAGGCGGCAAAGCCTATGAATGCGAATACTCTAAATATAAATCTGGAAAAACTTGTCCGGCTCTGTCGTTTTGCTCTTCTTTTTGAAAAGCCCATTAAAGAGATCCCCTTTCGATGTCTGATTATATATATATTACAACAAAATGCAGTTTTTTTAAATCCCGCTATAGCCTCAAGTTGAAAAATAAGCCGGATTTAGCCGAAAAATGCCTCGGCAGGATATCACGCTTGCCATTGTGATCACGAAAGCGTAAAAAAATTTGAATTCAAATGCCAAAATATGATAGTCTTATGGTGAACTATTAAGCATATACGGAGGAATTTCAGACAATTATGAACAGCAAAGCGTTAAGCGTTTTAGAATACAACAAAATAGTAGGCATGCTAGTGGATAAGACAACATCGTCGCTTGGCGCAAGGCATGCCAGAGAAATAATGCCTTCTTCAGAAATGGAAGAGGTGCTGCACATGCAAAGGGAGACTAGCGAAGCTCAATCCATGATACTAAAAAGCGGCAACATACCGCTTGGAGGCATACACGACATAGAACATCTTGCAAAAAGGGCACAGCTCGGCTCTTCGCTTGATCCAGGCCAGCTGCTGATGGTATGCGACTGCCTGAGGGCCGCAAGGAGGATAAAGGGCTTCATTGCCAAGCACTCCCCGGAGGCGTACGGGCTAATGCACATGCTGGCCCAGGAGCTTTCTGTGTTCAGGGATATTGAAGAGGACATAGAAAACAGCATAGTCGGAGAAAATGAGATTGCTGATACTGCAAGCCATGAGCTCAAGGGCATAAGACGGAGAATAGTCCAAAAAAACGAGGATATACGGTCAAAGCTGCACTCTATTATAACGTCAGCTTCATATCAAAAATATCTTCAGGATGCAATAATCACAATAAGGGGAGACAGATTCGTTGTGCCTGTCAAACAGGAATACAAATCTAGCGTCCAGGGAATAGTCCACGACCAGTCATCCTCGGGGGCTACGTTGTTCATCGAACCCATGTCCATAGTCAATATGAACAACGATCTGCGCGAGCTCAGACTCAAAGAGAAGGAAGAAATAGAACGAATACTACAAGCGCTTTCAAACAGAGTGGGTGAGTTCGCTGACGAGATAGCCGCCAATTCCCACACTTTGGGCAGAATTGACTTCATATTTGCAAAAGGCAAGCTGTCCACTCAAATGCGGGGAATTGAACCGGAAATAACCACTGAAAAATATATCAGAATAAAAAACGGAAGGCATCCGCTCATACCGGGCAACGTAGTTGTGCCTATAAACATATGGCTGGGAAGAGATTTCGACACACTCGTGATCACAGGACCAAACACAGGAGGCAAGACTGTTACGCTAAAGACCGTAGGCCTTTTTTGCCTAATGAGCCAAAGCGGCCTCCATCTGCCGGCAGATTTTGGAACTACAATGGGCGTGTTCGAGCAGGTGTTTGCCGACATTGGTGACGAGCAAAGCATAGAGCAGAGCCTTTCAACGTTCTCGTCACACATGAAAAACATAGTCCAGATACTCGAGAATGTCACTTCGGATTCCCTGGTGCTCTTTGACGAGCTCGGAGCCGGCACGGATCCGGTTGAAGGAGCTGCGCTTGCTATGGCTATACTCGATTTGCTGCATGGTCTGCACGTAAGGACCATAGCTACTACGCACTACAGCGAGCTCAAGCAGTACGCCCTGACAAAAGCCGGAGTTGAGAATGCGTCTGTGGAATTTGACGTTTCAACGCTGAGTCCTACCTACAGGCTGCTGATTGGAGTGCCGGGAAAATCAAATGCATTCGAGATATCAAAGCGGCTCGGCCTTGAGGACTACGTCATACAAAAGGCCAAGGAGCTAATAGACGCAGAAAATATAGAATTCGAGGATCTGCTGCAGGAGATAGAGCAAAAGAGACAGCAAGCCGAAACCGACAGACTCAGGACACTATCGGAAAAACATGAGGCTGAAAGGCTAAAGGAAGAATACCGTCAAAAATACGAGAGCATAAACAGGCAAAAGGAAAAGATAATATCCGATGCCAAGCGCGAGGCCCAAAAGATACTAAAGAGTGCAAAGGAAGATTCAGAGGAGCTTGTAAAAAAACTCAGGGAAATTGAAAAAGCCGGCTATTCAAAGGAAATGAACAGAAGAATAGAGCAGGTTAGAGGGGATATCAAAAAATCCATGGGCAAGCTCCAGACAGGAGTCGATGAGATAATAATCCCCAAAATAGCAAAAAAAGAAATAAAGACGCTAAAGCCTGGAGACGAGGTAAGAGTCATAACACTTAGCCAGAATGGTAATGTCCTTTCGTGCGACGACAGAAAAAAGGAAGCACTGGTCCAGATTGGCATAATGAAGATGACTCTGCCATACGCATCGCTCGAGATGGCAGTGCAAGAGACCGGCGGCAAAGGAAGCACCGGGGCCGGACGGATAATGAAGCGGAAGGCCGAAAGTATAAAAACTGAAATAGACCTGCGCGGGATGAACCTTGAAGAGGCCATATACGAACTGGACAAGTATCTCGACGATGCATATATTTCAGGCCTCGAGAGAGTCACTATAATACACGGAGTGGGCACGGGCGTTTTAAAGTCAGGCATTAAGCAAATGCTAAAAAGGCATGCTCATGTCAAAAGCAGCAGAGATGGAGAATACGGGGAAGGCGGCATGGGAGTCACCGTAGTGACTCTTAAATAAAATTAATTAATAGTATGAAACAAGTATAACTATAGCAATTAAAAATCTGTTAGAATGTCAATATTAAAATTATAAAGGGGGAGAAAATATGGACATGAAGGAAATTAAACAGCTTGCAATAAAGAGGATGAATGGCTTGTGCAATGTATGCAAGGAATGCAACGGTGTTTACTGTGCAGGACAGGTGCCTGGAATGGGCGGAACCGGAACGGGAGATTCATTCAAGAGAAATTTTGAGGCTCTCAAAAATGTCAAGCTGGTGCTGAGGACAATTCATAGTGCTAAGAACCCTGACATGAGTATAGAGGTGCTCGGGGAAAAGCTTGAGCTGCCTCTTATATGTGCTCCGGTTACAGGAAGCGACATAAACATGGGAGGTTATCTTAGCGAGCAGGAGTACTGCGATGCTGTCGTGTTTGGCAGCAAGAAGGCAGGAACAATAGCAATGGTGGGAGACAGCGGCAAGAGCGAGTTCTACGTGGCAGGACTTGACAGCGTGAAGAGAGCCGGAGGCTATGGAGTAGCAATAATTAAGCCAAGAGAAAACGACGAGGTTATAAAAAGGCTTGAAATGGCTCACGAAGCGGGAGTCAAAATGGTGGGCATGGACATAGACGGAGCAGGCCTTGTTACAATGGCACTTTTTGGACAGCCTGTGGGGCCAAAGAGCATGGAAGACATAGCAGCCATCAAAAAGGCCACCAAGCTGCCTTTCATACTCAAGGGAATAATGAGCGCAGACGAGGCCGTGCTTGCAGCTGAGGCTGGAGTGGACGCAATAGTTGTATCAAATCACGGAGGAAGGATACTCAACCATACGCTGGGAGCGGCCGAGGTGCTGCCTTCGATAGCCAGAGCCGTAAAGGGCAGGGTGACTATACTTGCAGACGGCAACGTGAGAGAGGGAGCCGACATACTCAAGTATATTGCGCTGGGAGCGGATGCAGTGCTAGCTGCAAGGCCTATGATATGGGGCGCAGTAGGAGGCGGCGAAGACGGAGTCAAAGCCGTAATAGACAATTTCAAGAGCCAGCTTTACCAGGCAATGCTGCTCACAGGCTGCAACAGCGTTAAAGACATAGACGAGAGCAGGATAGTAAATCTCAACGCAATAAAATAGTTTGGAGAAATGTTTTGATGAAGCAAGGCAGCAGGAGGATTGCAATGATTACAGGTTCAATAAAAAGAGGGATTAAGCAGGGAATTGACACAACGCTGCTGCTTGCAAAAGTTGTAATTCCGGTTTACATGCTAGTCACGGTACTGAGTCACACACCGGTGATGGCAATGATTGCAGAAATATTCAAGCCTCTTATGGCTCTTTTCAATCTGCCGGGTGAAGCAGCAATAGTGCTGGTGCTGGGCAACTGCCTCAATTTTTTTGCGGCGCTAGGAGCGATGAGCGCTATAAACCTCACGGCCCCACAGATAACAACAATAGCACTCATGCTCTCATTCTCGCATGCGCTCTTCATGGAAACGGCTGTAGTGAAAATGCTGGGAGTCAATGAGATAGGAATGACTATAACTAGGCTTGCTATGTCATTTTTAGTTGGCATTATAGCCGGCAACATCGGAGGAGTTCTGCAATGGTTGAAATAGCGAGAGAAGCCGTATTCGGAAGCCTTAGCACAATATTCAAAATAGCTGTCATAGTAATACCGCTCATGGTAGCAATGCAGCTGCTCAAGGACTACAAGATACTAGACAGATTCGCCGATACGCTCAGGCCAATAACAGATTTTTTCGGCATGTCAAAGCAGGCGTCATTTCCCCTGCTTATAGGTCTCGTTTTCGGAATATCATACGGTGCAGGAGCGATAGTACAATCAAGCAGGGAAGGCTCACTTACAAAGCGTGACATAACGCTTGTGGTGCTTTTTCTAGTAAACTGTCATGCGGTAATTGAAGATACGCTTGTTTTCGTGGCAGTAGGAGCAAACGGCTTTATACTTCTTGGGTCGAGGTTGCTTGCAGCAGTAATACTTACATACGTGATGTCAAAGTGGCTTGACAGAACGGATCCGCAGTTCAAGTGAAAATATATGCTCCCGGCTAAACAGGCTGGGAGCGTTTTTTTATAAAAAAATTTTTGAAATAGTATTTGAAACCCTACGGCAGTGGGTATTTAATGATATAAATTCAAAGACAGCAAAGTCGGGGGTGCATGGCATGATAACAATAGAGATTGAACAGATGGCAAAGAGAAAAAGAAGCCATTTCAGAAGAAGGAAGGATTTGCCGGCTGTAATAGAAAGCTTCGGTTGCAGCTCAGTAAAATCCGCAAGGGGAGCGAGAAAACATATAATAGGATTCCTGTTTGTTGCAGCAGGCATTGCAGCAGTCGGCTTCATAAAGCTTAACGGGATCATATAGCAAGCCTGTCCATAGAAATTTTATCTAAAAAAAAAATTATACATATTGACTTGCAAGTTCAAAGCTATTATACTCAGATTCAAAGAACAGCATATCCAAATCTTTTGATTGGAAGAGTAGGCAGGGTGATTGCCAAAGCGAGCCGGAGAAGGTGGAAGTCCGGTGCATAGCCATGTTGAAGCGTATCCATGAAGAGACTGTCTGAAATAGCAGTAGGACAGTACGGTAGCAGCCGTTAAGTGCATCGAGTGAAGGCAGTGATAATCTGTCTTAAGAAGAGTGGTAACGCGGATATAACTTCGTCTCTTGTACAATTAATGTATGAGAACGAAGTTTTTTTTGTGTTCAAATTGCAATTCAAACTAAAAAATGGAAAGGGAAGGTGCAGTATGAAAAAGATGAAAAAAATAGCAGCGCTTCTTGTGGCGCTAATGATGGTATTTTCAATGGTGGGATGTTCGCAAAAGACGTCTCAGGAGCAGGGTGGTTCAAAGGAGCTGAGCAAGCTTGAGCAAATCAAAAAAGATGGCAAGCTTGTAGTTGGAACGAGTGCTTCATACCCTCCATACGAGTTCCACAAGGAAATAGACGGCAAGGACCAGATAGTGGGTTTCGACATCGAGATTGCAAAGGAAATAGCAAAGGACCTTGGTGTAGAGCTTGAAATCAAGGACATGAAGTTCGAAGGACTGCTGGCAGCACTTAACGCCGGAAAGATAGACATCATAATAGCAGGCATGACTCCTACAGAGGAGAGAAAAAAGAGCGTTGATTTCTCAAAGGTATACTATGTGGCAACACAGTCAATAATTGTACAGGCTGACAAAGCTGAATCCTTCAAGACAATGGACGACCTTGCAAAAATGGTCATAGGAGTTCAAAAGGGGACGACTCAGGAGCAGATTGCAAAGGATCTTATACCAGAGCAGCAGATAAAGGGACTTGGAAGAGTTGCAGACGTCGTGCTTGAGCTTAAAAACGGCAAGGTAGACGGTGTGCTTGTTGAAAGCCCTGTTGCAACTGCTTATGTAAAGAGAAACGCTGATCTTGCGGTTTCTGCAATAGACCTTGAAACTGGAGACAGCGGCTCTGCAATAGCAATCCAAAAAGGCGGGGAGGACCTTGTCGCGCAGATAGACAAGACTCTGGACAGACTTATGAGCGAAGGCAAAATTGATGAGTTTGTGGCGGCTGCTACGGAGCTAAACGACAATTAATTCGCTGCTAGGATTTAGTGAATAAAGTCAATAATGGGTATAATATATAAGCAGGCTTTTTAACAGCATTATAATGTGAAAATAAATTTGAAAGGGGAAATAGAAATGAAGGAAAAAGTTGTTCTTGCGTATTCAGGAGGTCTTGACACATCAATAATAATACCATGGCTAAAGGAGAACTACGACCTGGATATAGTTGCAGCATGCATAAACGTCGGACAGGAAGATGACATGGAGCAGGTCGAGAAAAAGGCCATAAAGTCAGGCGCAGTTAAGGTTTATGTTGAAAACGTAGTTGAGGAGTTCGTAAGGGATTACGTGTTCCCTTCAATAAAGGCAAACGCTGTGTACGAAGATAAGTACCTTATGGGAACCTCAATAGCTAGACCCCTCATAGCCAAAAAGCTCGTTGAGATAGCCAAGAAAGAGGGCGCCAAGTATATAGCTCACGGCTGCACAGGAAAAGGAAACGACCAGGTAAGATTCGAAACTACAATGGCTGCGCTTGCGCCTGAGATAAAGGTCATAGCTCCTTGGAGAATATGGGACATAGAATCAAGAGAAGATGCCATAGACTATGCGAATGAAAAAGGAATAGAAATTCCTGTAACAAAGGAAAAGATTTATTCAAGGGATATGAACCTTATGCACATAAGCCACGAAGGCGGAGCAATAGAGGATCCTAAGAATGAGCAGCCAAAGGATCTTTACCTGATGACAAGGACTCTTGAAGAGGCTAAAGACGAGCCAACATATGTTGAGATATACTTCGAAAAGGGAATACCAACTAAGCTGGATGGCAAGGAAATGAGCCCTGCAACGCTGCTTGCCGAGCTTAACAGAATAGGTGGAGAAAACGGCATAGGCGTTACAGACATACTTGAGAACAGGCTTGTGGGCATGAAATCAAGAGGAATTTACGAGACTCCGGGTGCCACTATACTAATGAGCGCACATAAGGACCTTGAGCACCTTTGCCTTGACAAGATGACATACCAGTACAAGCAGATGATAGCCCTCAAATACGCAGAGCTTGTATACAACGGAACATGGTTCTGCAGCCTCAAGGAGGCAATGGACGCCTTCATAGACAAGACTCAGGAGACGGTTACAGGCTGGGTTAAGGTCAAGCTATACAAGGGCAATATAATATTCGCGGGAATGGATTCGCCTTACGCGCTCTACGAGCACAGCATATCTTCTTTCGGAGCGAGCGATTTCTACAACCAGAAGGATGCCACAGGCTTCATCAACCTGTTCAACCTTCCATTCAAGATAGAAGCAATGATGAAAAGCAAGCAAGAAAAATAAAAAGGTGGTCATGTGATTATGAAGCTATGGGGTGGAAGATTCAAAAAAGAAGAGAGCAAGCTCATGGAGGACTTCAACAGCTCGCTTTCATTCGACAAAAGGCTCTATAGAGAGGACGTAAAAGGCAGCCTGGCACATGTCAGCATGCTTGTCAAATCTGGCATACTCAAGAAGGAAGAGGGCACAGTCATATCAGACGGCCTTACCGGACTCCTAGAAGACATAGAAGCAGGCAAGCTTGAAATAGGTGGAGACTATGAAGATATACACTCCTTTATGGAGTCAAATCTCATAAAGAGGATAGGAGACCTTGGCAAGAAGCTTCATACTGCAAGGTCGAGAAATGACCAGGTGGCTGTAGACATGAGGATGTTTGCCAAGGACAACGCAAAAATGCTCGAAAGCGAGCTTCAGGAGCTGCTTGATACAATCAAAAAGCTGGCTGATGCCAACAATGTTATAATGCCGGGCTATACGCACCTTCAAAGAGCACAGGTTGTTACCTTCAAGCACCATATGATGGCCTACCACAGCATGTTCTCGCGTGACAAGAAAAGAATAGCAAATGCCATAGAAATTCTTGACGAGAGTCCGCTAGGATGCTGCGCGCTTGCAGGCACGACATATGACATAGACAGGAAGCATACTGCCAAAGAGCTAGGATTCAAAAAACCTGTGGACAACTTTATGGACGGAGTCAGCGATAGAGACTATCTTTTGGAGCTGTGCTCGTGCTTCTCCATAATAATGATGCACATGAGCAGGCTCAGCGAAGAGCTCATACTCTGGAGCAGCCAGGAGTTCAAGTTCATAGACATGTCAGATGAGTTTTCAACTGGCAGCAGCATAATGCCTCAGAAGAAAAATCCTGACGCCGCAGAGTTGATAAGAGGAAAGACGGGCAGGGTTTATGGAAGCCTCATATCGCTGCTTACGACAATAAAGGGCCTGCCGCTTGCATACAACAAGGACATGCAGGAGGACAAGGAGCAGTTCTTCGATTCGCTTGATACTGTGACTGCATGCATAAGGGTTATGAGCGGAATGCTATCAACTCTCAAGGTCAACAGCGAAAACATGAAGAAGGCTGTAAAATACGGATTCCTAAATGCTACAGAGGTTGCAGACTACCTTGTAAACAAGGGAGTGGCATTCAGGGATGCGCACGGCATAGTAGGCGAAATAGTAATATACTGCGAAGACAAGGGTTGCGCAATAGAGGAACTTTCTCTGGACGAATTCAAAAGATTCAGCCCTGTATTTGAAAATGACATATTTGAATTCATAGACTATGACAATATACTGAAAAAAGGCATAAAAAAATATCTATAGTTAAAATAAGAGAAAATGAAGGTTTTTTACCTTCATTTTCTTTTCATGCTTGATTTTATGTCGTTTTTTATATATCATTGTAATGTTATTTTTTATATGAATATAAGAGAATATGTCGGCCTTTGATTTTAAAAGGCGTGATTCACAATATACGGGAGGGAATCTTAATGCGAGATTACAAACAAGACGTCGTTGAACTCTTGGCGTCGAAGATAGATCAACTCGAGAGGGCAGAGATAGCCGAGCTCATAGAAGTGCCGCCTAACAAGGATATGGGGGATTATGCGTTTCCGTGCTTCAAGTTGGCAAAGGTTTTCAGGAAGGCGCCAAACATGATAGCTGAAGACATAGCGCAGCTGCTTGAAAAAAATGAGGCTGTTGAAAAGATAATGCCGGCCGGCGGGTATGTCAACTTTTTCGTTAACAAGGCGTCAATGGCGGAGACCGTTATAAAGGAAGTGCTATTAAAGGGAGACAGTTACGGAAACAGCGACTACGGCAAGGGAAAGACTGTAATAGTCGAGTTCTCGTCGCCCAACATTGCAAAGCCATTCCACATAGGCCACATAAGAAGCACGGTTATAGGCAATTCGATATACAAGCTGCATAAGGCCATGGGATACGATGCTATAACTGTAAACCATCTTGGCGACTATGGAACACAATTCGGCAAGCTTATAGTGGCAATAAAAAGGTGGGGCGACCTCCAGGTGATACAGCAAAATCCTATACAGGAGCTACTGAAGATATACATCAAGTTCCACGAGGAGGCCGAAAAGGAGCCGGTGCTTGAAGACGAGGCCAGAGCGTGGTTCAAAAAACTCGAGGACAAGAACGAGGAAGCTGTCCAGCTGTGGCAGTGGATAAGGGACGTTTCGCTCCAGGAATTCAACAGGGTGTACGGTATGCTGGGCATAAGCTTCGATTCATATGCTGGCGAGAGCTTCTATTCAGACAAGATGGACAAGGTAGTCAAAGTAATGGAGGATAAAGGTCTCCTCAAAAAGTCGGAGGGCGCCGACATAATAGACCTTGAAGAGTATTCAATGCCGCCGGCGATAATAAGAAAGAGCGACGGTTCGACCCTGTATATAACAAGGGACATAGCTGCTGCAGTATACAGGAAGGAGAACTATGACTTCTTCAAGAACATATATGTAGTGGCTTCTCAGCAGAACCTTCACTTCAAGCAGTGGATTAAAGTGCTTGAGCTGATGGGGTATGACTGGGCTGGCGACTGCGTGCACGTGCCGTTTGGGCTTGTAAGCCTTGAGGAAGGCACTCTTGCCACAAGAAAGGGCAGGGTTGTATTCCTTGAGGATGTCCTGAACAAGGCTGTAGAAAAGACTATGGAAATAATAAGGGAGAAAAACCCGGACATAGATAATGTTGATGAAGTTGCAAGACAGGTTGGAATAGGAGCGGTAATGTTCCAGGAGCTATACAACAACAGAATAAAGGACTACGTGTTCTCATTCGACAAGACGCTTTCATTTGAAGGAGAGACAGGACCTTATGTGCAGTACACTCACGCCAGGGCGTGTTCCGTACTGAGAAAGGCCGGTTCTTATGACAAGTCTGCCGTGGATTACAGCGTGCTTACAGGCGAAGACGAATTCAGCGTAATCAAGGAGCTTGAGAGGCTTCCTGGGGCTATAGAGGATGCATGCGCAAAAAATGAGCCACACATAGTCTCAAGATATGTTATGGATCTTGCAAAGGCATTCAACAAGTTCTACCACAACAACCAGATAATAATAGAAGACGAGAAAGTCAAAAATTCAAGGCTGGCGCTTGTTGACGCAACAAGACAGACAATCAAGAATTCTCTGGCTCTGCTTGGAGTGCAATCGCCAGATAGAATGTAGAATGCCATGCAGACTAAGATAATAAAATCTATTGAAAGCGCTTTTTGCATAGACGACGAATATGCAAGGGACTTGTTGAAGCTGCTTGTCAAGTCGCTTGCAACTGATTCGGCAACAGGCGCTACTGTGCTTGATCACGCTAGGCTCAAATGCGAGCAGGTTTACTACAAGTTTTATGGCGTTCAGCCAAGAAAGCTTGAGTATGCAATTTTACCGATGATACCCTTGATTGCATCAAACAAGAAAACAAGGGGGCTTTTAACTGAAGAGCTCTCAGGCATAGTGGATGCCAGCAGCGACAAGGTCAAACGCTCAGACATTCAAATTGCATATCTGCTCGCTGCATTCTCATATAACAGCATGCTGAAGAACAGAAAGCTGGAGCTGGCCAATCTGACTGAGGGTATGCGGAACATGCTTTTGGATTGCAGCGAAAGGCCGGAGGGCACCCCGGAAATAATTGCCTTTGAAAAATCAAGGATATATGCAATACAAAAATTGGACAGGCTGCAGAGGAAAGACAGGGAAGGCATAAGCGGAAAGACTCCGATAGACGGGCTTATGCAGGTGCTGTTTCAGCTTTTCATAGAAGATTGCGAAGAAAATGATGCAGAGCTGTCAAGCTTCAAGGGTTTTTATGCAGGAGCCCTTGGAATGAACGGAACATTTGAAGGCGGCAGTTTCATAAAAAGCCTCTGTGAATACGTATACAAGCTCAGAGAGGGATTGATTAAGAAGGAAGGCTTTGGCAATGTTGGTTGCGATCCAAGAGGCCTTGTGCTGCTAAAGGAAGGCGAATGCTCAGAAGATCCGATACTGGGAAGGGTATGCGCAAAAACAGTCCGTCTGGACGGCGATGTACTAAGCATAAGACTGGATGCAAAGTCGGGCGAATATGTATTTAGGTTTAAAAGGAAGCAGTAGCTTAAAGCGCCAGAACTGAGAGCCATAAAAAGGACCTTCAATGAAGGTCCTTTACTTTTAGGTTTATTTTTCCAGAAAATGCAAAAATTCATCCTGGGTGGAATTAGTCAGAAAGCAGAGTTCTTCCAATATATTTTTTCTCAAGCTTGAAAATTCATCCAGCTTAGTGTTCTCGTATGTAAATTCAAGGGATTTGAGTATCAAGAGAAGGTCACGCTTTGAGATGTTTTCTATAGAGAGCTCGTTAAATGTTTCCATAAAATGTTTTCACTCCTTTGGCTGCATCGACCCAGTGGCAGAATGCTTATTCACAATAAATATTCTACCATAAACTCAACGCCTTTTGTAATTGTAGAGACATAAAATTATAAGAATTTCGACTTTGAATTTAAAAGGAGGCCTCCCTGGAATTATTCGCTCATTCCAAAGAGGCCTCTTTAATAATATATATTTATTTTGCTGATATGGTGTCGGCTTTTCCGTATGCTCTTTTGAGTATGTCAGCTAGCTCTGTAACTAGAGGCATTCTTGGATTTGCAGGAGTGCACTGGTCCTCGAAGGCCTTGTCAGCAAGCTCGTCTACTTTTGCAAAGAATTCTTTTTCACCTATGTTGCAGTCTTTTATTGTCATCGGGATGTTGACTTCCTTCATTAGGTCTTTAACTGCCGCTATAAGAGACTTGACACCTTCTTCAGTAGTAGCTGATTTCAGGCCCAGAGCCTTGGCTATCTGCGCATATCGCTTGTCTGCCACAAATTCCTTGTATTTAGGGAAAGCTGCAAACTTAGTAGGCATTGAAGCATTGTACTCTATTACGTGAGGCATGAGTACCGCATTTGCCCTTCCGTGAGGTATGTGGAATTCTGCTCCAAGCTTGTGAGCCAGCGAGTGATTTATGCCAAGGAAAGCATTTGTGAACGCCATTCCGGCCATGCAAGAGGCGTTGTGCATCTTCTCTCTGGCCTCTCTGTCGCTGCCGTCCTTGTAAGCCTTTGGAAGATATTCGAATACCAGCTCGATGGCTTTTACAGCAAGGGCGTCAGTGAAATCCGTAGCCAGCACGGATACATATGCCTCTATTGCGTGAGTCAGCACATCAAGGCCTGTATCTGCTGTAACACTTGGCGGAACAGTCATGACAAAGTCAGGATCAAGTATAGCAACGTCAGGAGTCAACTGGTAGTCGGCAAGAGGGTACTTCATATTGTTCTTCTTGTCTGAAATTACCGCGAAAGCTGTAACCTCTGAGCCTGTTCCTGAAGTGGTAGGTATAGCTATCATCTTGGCATGATTGCCAAGAGTAGGGAATTTGAAGGTTTTCTTCCTTATGTCAAGGAACTTGAGCCTTAGGCCATCAAAGCTTGTTTCCGGGTGTTCATAGAACAGCCACATTCCTTTGGCAGCATCCATTGCCGAACCTCCGCCCAAGGCTATTATAGTGTCAGGCTTGAATTTTCTCATCAGATCCGCTCCGGCCATTACAGTTTCAACACTCGGATCAGGTTCTACATCTGAGAATATTTTTATAGTTACAGGATTCATCCTTTTTCTTAGATGGTACATAACCTTTTCAACATATCCAAGATCAAACATCATCTTGTCAGTGACTATCACAACTCTCTCTATGTCGTCCATTGCCGAAAGGTACTGAACAGAACCGAATTCATGGAATATCTTTTCAGGTATCTTGAACCACTGCATGTTCACTCTTCTCTTCGCCACCTTTTTTATGTTGATCAGATTTGCAGCTGAAACGTTGTCTGTAGTGGAGTTGTTTCCCATAGAGCCGCAGCCTAGAGTTAGAGAAGGTATTTTGTTGTTGTATAGGTCTCCTATAGCTCCATGAGTAGAAGGAGCATTAACTACAAGTCTTCCAACCCTAACCTTCATGCTGAAATCAAGTATAATATCGTCGTTGTTCGAGTGGATGACAGCAGAGTGACCAAGGCCGCCGAACTCTGTCATTTCAACTGCGCGCTGAATGCCTTCCATGCTGTTTTTAACCTTAAAGCATGCGAGTACAGGGCTTAGCTTTTCGCGAGAAAGCGGATTTTCAGGACCTACGCCGTCAAGCTCTGCAACGAGAATCTTAGTGTCTTCAGGAACACTTATTCCGGCCAAGCTGGCTATCATATATGCGCTCTGTCCGACAATAGCCGCATTTACAGCTGTTTTGTCGGCATTTAAAACTGCAGATTCAAGCTTGGCTATCTCATCTTTTTTGACAAAGTAGCACTTGTAATGCTTCATTAGACCTACGGCCTCGTCATATACTTCCTCGTCGATTATTACAGCCTGTTCAGAAGCACATATCATTCCGTTGTCAAATGTTTTTGAAAGTATAAGGTCTGTAACCGCCTGTCTAACGTCAGCACTCTTTTCGATGTAGCATGGCACGTTTCCGGCGCCAACACCGAGTGCCGGTTTGCCTGAAGAGTAGGCAGACTTGACCATTCCAGGACCTCCGGTGGCAAGTATGAGAGATACGCCACTATGCTTCATAAGCTGATTAGAGGCTTCGATTGAAGGCTCTTCTATCCACTGTATGCAGTTTGCGGGTGCTCCGGCCCTTATGGCAGCGTCCCTTACTGTCTTGGCGGCTTCAACAGAACACTTCTGGGCTGAAGGGTGGAAGCTGAATATTATTGGATTCCTTGTTTTCATAGATATTATTGATTTGAACATTGTAGTCGATGTTGGGTTGGTGACAGGTGTGACTCCTGCTATTACTCCAATAGGCTCGGCTATGTGTGTAAAGCCTTCCTCCTCGTTTTCATAAACAACGCCCACAGTCTTGTCGTCTTTTATGCTGTTATATATATATTCTGTGGCAAAAAGATTCTTTGTCATTTTATCTTCGTATATACCCCTGCCTGTTTCTTCAACAGCCATCTTTGCCAGGCTCATGTGTGAATCAACGCCAGCCAGTGCCATCTGCTTGACTATTTTGTCTACAGCACCCTGGTCAAGCTTTAAAAATTCCTCTCTGGCATTAGTCGCATTTTTTACAAGCAAATCAATGCTCATTTTTACAGCATCGGCGTCATTTTTTATATTCTTGTCGACACCGACAGCTTTTTTCTCGTTAGCCATTACAATACCCCCTGAAAGTTTGATAGTTATTTAACCAAGTAATTGTATTAATGATACTATCGATTCAGTATATTGTCAACACAAATAATATGCGTAAAGCCACAAATGACTAAAAACAACAATTAAATAGTATGTCACATTGAATAGATATTAATGGAGACTACATTGCATTGGATATTTTTTCACAATTGTTTTTTATTTTATACATAACGGGCGGGATTGCAAGGTTTCACTGAAAAACATCTGCCAGCAGTGCGGAGACAATATTTTGTGGACTTTTTTTATACACAATACAATCCGGGAAAACGTATGTACAGTAAAAGTGCACAAAAAAGAGAACATCTATAATACTATAGATGCTCTCGTATATAATGCATATTTATTTTTGTGGTTTACTCTTAAACATATCAAACATTATCATTAGGATATATTTCGCTGAAATGTAATAATGAAGTTATATGATTTAATCGATTGATACATCGCCACCTGAGTCAACAGTGAATTCAACCAGGACATCGCCGTTGTCTGTGTCCTCGATAGTACCTTCTATATCAGCGTCTTCGAAGTCATCAAGTATGTCATCTACTATGTCCTGAAGATATCCGTTTATGTCGGAATTAGTAAGTTTATCCCATTCATCGAGGTAATCGTCTCCCGCAAATGTTATATCAACCAATATGTCGTCTTCATCGCCATCAAGGTTTATGTCGAATTCGATATTTTCGAAATCTGAATAGTCATCATTAAGCTGGTCTTCTAAATCTGACAAATCTGCGCCATCAGTCGACACATCGCCGCCTGAGTCAACAGTGAATTCAACCAGGACATCGTCGTTGTCTGTGTCTTCGATAGAACCTTCAATGTCAGCGTCTTCGAAGTTATCAAGTATGTCATCTACTATGTCCTGAAGATATCCGTTTATATCTGAGTTTGAAAGGGCATCCCATGCATCCAAGTAGTCGTCTCCAGCAAAAGTGATTTCAACCAGTATGTCGTCCTCGTCGCCGTCAAGGCTTATGTCGAATTCTATATCCTCGAAATCGGAATAGTCATCATTAAGCTCATCTTCAAGGTCGTTCAAATCGTCTTTTGATGATTCAGCGTCATCAAGCTGCTTCTTCAAATCCGCAATTTCAGCTTTAAGTCTGTTAATTTCAGCATTTTGCTGCAGTATCGTATTATTCAGAACCGCAACATTTGAACCGGGCTTATCAGTAATAGTGATCGATGAAGTGGCACCGTCCCAAGCTACATTCTTGCCTAGAATTTCAGAAATAGCTCTGACTGGAACGTATGTACTGTCGTTCATTATGAAAGGTTCAAGCGGCATTTGTACCTGCGTGCCATTTGCCACTATCTTAATGTCACGATACCACGCATCCACTGTCTTTTTCAGTACAGAGGCGTGGGAATACTGAGCTGCCGGCAGTATCAGGATACTAAGCATTACAACAAATGCAACTACCATTTTTTTCTTTTTGAACATACTAATCCCTCCTGTTGTTTTGTAAACATGCAATTATTATACTATCATAGTATAAACATCTCCTTTAATTATACCAATAAAAAGTAATAAATCTGTGATATATAATTTTTTTTAAAGCATTTCGATGAAAGCTTCAATTCTTGTTGAAAGTTGTCCAATGTCAGACTGCGAATAGTCGGTTTCAATTGCCATATAAGGAGTATCCTTGTTCTGGGCGACCTTTCTTATTACGGCTGTTTCTACATTGTAGGTATGGCAGGATTGAAGAATGACATCAACAACACCATCTATTTTGTACTCGTCAATGTATTGAGATATCATACTCTGCCTGTGCCTGTTGGGGCTCATGCAGGCACAGCCTGAAGTCAGGTATCTTTCTGCAAGTGCATCAATAGGGTCTTTGTTTTCGCTCACAAGATCGTCAATATCCTTTGCGGAAGAGCAGTTTTCAAAACATACGACGACCCCGCCGTTTTCTTCAATCAGCTTTATGACCTTTTCGGTAGAATCTCCTAGTGGAGAGCCTGTAACTAGTATTCTCTTGGCATCATTCGGCACGCTGCTGCCGCTTGCATAGTATTTTTCCTTTATTCGCTTTGTCAGTTCTCTTATATTTTGGATTTCAACGTCCTTGTCTGCTATGTAGAGAGTTCCCTGGAGAACCCGTCTCATGTCAAAACCCCAGATGGGAGGGGGGCACAGTTTTCCAAGCTCGTAGAATTCTCTTTTTGCTTTTCTCTCCTCGTTTCTAATTCTTATGGTTCTTCTTATGTCTTCTGCAGTTATTTTAACGTCAAGATTCCTTTCAAGAGCGTCTTTAAGTCTCAACAGCTCGCTTTTATACAGGCTGCGGGCGTCTTCTCCTTCAGGTGTCTGCGGTATGTAAACTACATGGATTGGCTTTATATCGCCGAGCAGCTCATACATCTTCTTTTTGCCGTCGCAGGTAGTTTCACCTATCAGCATGTCGGAAAAGTAAAAGTAAGGGCACTTGTCAGTAACTGCAAAGCCGTAGCTTGATTTTATGAGAGGGCATATGTTTCTAGGAAGGTGTTTTTCACCGTCGGGGATAGTCTCTTCATGCATGCCGCAAAGCCATGCAGAAACAGCACCAGAAGCCGCAATAAGCTCCCACGGAGCAAAGCCGCAGTATACACCCACAACCTTCCTTCCATTATCCTTGAGCTCCTTGATTTTCAAAAAACCGTCCCGCCTTGCATCGCTGAATTCCTGAATTTTCTCCATTATATCCACTTTAATTAAAACCTCCATCATATTTTAAAATATAGTTGTGCAAATGCTATGAATGCTATTCGTCACAATAAATTGTAGACATAACAAGGCAATCAGTCTAATTGAAATAATAAATGAATTTAACGGCGGATATAAAATATCGATATAGTAAAAAAGCCAAGGGGACGGTTCTTGTGGCAAACGAGCTACAAGAACCGTCCCCTTGGCTTTTTCGGGTTGCAGTAAAATTGTAGTCAGATAATACAAAACGGCATCAGAAATCACAATATGATCTCTGATGCCGTTGATTTTACTGGTCGGAGTGACAGGACTTGAACCTGCGACCCCTTGACCCCCAGTCAAGTGCGCTACCACCTGCGCTACACCCCGATAGTTAGTTTGAATTCATATACATATTATAAGCATTTAGGTTTATTTTGTAAATAGCAAAAGAAAACAGAGGAAACGCATTTGCTTTTGGGTATATAAACAAGAAGATATTTTGGTGTTCTGCCATGAGCATGTAAAGGGGTGATAACATGGTCAAGGGCGCAATATATATAATAGCGGCAGTGTTTAGTTTGTTTGCTGTCACGTCAATTGCAGATATAATAAGCGGACTTTATGAAAAAAAGCTTGGAATGGCGAGCATGCAAACCTTGAATGAAACATATGACAACAGTTCGGACTTCGAATATGAAAAAGCATATCAGCTTAGCGCTGATATTTCGGAGTTTTCCAAGAAGGCAGTATGGCTTAAGGCGGATCTGGAGAATATAGCGAGCGTGGCGGCGAGTGCAGCCTTGCAAGAAAGCGCCAAGGCGCAGGAAAAGCCCAAGACCGCCATGACTAGCAGCCAGTATCTTAGACTGGATCTTTCTCAAATCAGCGGATATACTAAGAGCGACATTGACAAGCTGACAGTTGGCACTTCGCTTGAGGGCCTGGGTGAATATGTGATAGCGGCAGAGCACCTTCATGGAGTTAATGCGCTTTTCATAATTTCAGTGGCGCAGCATGAGTCGCAATTCGGAAAATCAAGGATTTCAAAGATGAAAAACAACCTTTTTGGGATAGGGGCGTACGATGCGACTCCTTACAGAAGTGCAAAAAGATTTGCATCAAAGCAGGAAAGCATAATGAAATTCGCCAGCCTGATAAGAACTGGTTATTTCTCAAAAGGGGCTTTAAGCGTTGAGGATATAGGAGCAAAGTATGCATCTGACAAGAACTGGTCTACAGCTATAGCTTCGCTTATGCAAAAGAATGCCGTGCTTATTGAGGGAGGCAGATAGCCTATCTGTTAATATTTTTTATGAACTGGCTCTTTTCAAGCTGATTCTTATACTCAATAACCTTCTCCAGTTCGCTTTGGGCCGAGCTCAGCTCGGTAGAGAGCGAATCCAGCTGGGCTTCGAGTGTTTTGTTTCTTGCTTCGAGCTTCTCGCATTTTTGCAGCAGAGCCCTATTGCTATCTCTGATTGCGAAATATCTTGAGCTTGCCTGTACATAGAGCAGAGAGCTTGCCAAGAGCAGGGATATCAGCAGTGAGAGCGCGAGAAATCCGGCAAGCTGATTTACCTGGAGGCTTCTGGGCCGGCCGCTTATAGAGTAGAAATGTATTGTGATTTTTTCGCTTACGATTCTGTCCTTTATTCGCTTCATTAGGTTCACCTCTTCAAAAATACTGATTAGTTAATATTTAGCCACAGAAGACGCTTTTTAATCAAATAGAAAATTATCGGGGGTCTGGAACATGATAAAAAATGACAAGGTTAAGCTGGGGTACCAAAAGATAATAAGCATGGGCAACACGACAATAATATCAAAGGATTGCAGAATAGTGGGCAATATCTCGGGAAACTGTGATATCACTGTGGCAGGAGAGGTGTATGGAGACGTTACAACCGAGCGAAGCGTCATAACAGAGGAAAATTCAATAATAAGAGGCGACATAAAGAGTACGGGGGCGTTCATTAAAGGCGAGGTGCGAGGCAGCATAAGAGTCGATGGAAATCTAATAATAGGCGATACTGCAAGGGTTGAAGGCGACATAGAGTACAGGAGCATGTCAATAGAAAAGGGAGCCTTTTTCAGCGGTAAAAGCAGCGTTATAGATGAAGATTCGAAAAAAGAATAGGTAAGCGTGTAATAAAAAAAGGCTGCTGATAGCTCAGCAGCCTTTGCTGTATTCAAATTAAAATGATGCGGCCTTCTGGAGTGCATCTGATGTTACTAGTGAGTTCTCGACAACTAGTATTCCTACTGCGGAAGATACATTTATTGAGCCGTATATGTCGGTTATGTATCCTGATTTGCTATTCTTATATTCAAGATGTAGCTCTTCTATGAATTTCACTATGTTTTGTCTTTCGGCATTTTGGATGTAAGGCGTGTTAACGCTCTTTATGCCTGAAAAACTCTTGAATTGCTCATGGAGCTTGTTCTCGTATGAGAGATGCTCGCGAAGCTTGTCATGGAAATACTCCCTGTTATGGTGAGGAAGGCAGAAAAAGTCTGAAAGAAAATGGCTCACTATGCCTAGCCTGAGCGAAAAAGCATCTATTGAAAGCTGATTTTCGTAGAGGCCGCCGGCTATGAGTTTTTCTATCTGGTCTATAACAAAATCAAAGCTCTGCTCCTTGTAATGCTTCTTGACAGCCAGTGAAGGCCATAGGTCGGGCATCATGTTCCCAAGCGAAAGAAGCTTTTTGTTAAGCGATATTCCAAGCCTGTTTTCTATGTTTTCGCTCATGTGAGCTGATATCACGCTGTGTGTCTGTGCTAGCAACTTACCACCCTCTTTTCTCGATAGTTGTCTGGATTAAAATTGCCTACATCTAATATTTTATGACAATATAAATAAAACCGCAAGTTAAAAAGAATTAAATTCTGGATTTTTGTGACGGCGATAAGGGCGTGGGGACGCTCCGTTTACAGCTAGGCGTTGATTTGCAGTCGGTGCGGAATAATATGGATATGATTTTTTTTTTGTGTTAATATATACTGTGGCTGAAAGTGCCAAGAATTAAAAAGTTTGGCCCGAAAGAGCCAAACCAGAGGTGATAACTAATGAGAGTGGTCATAGCTTCGCTTAACTCTAAATATATACACACAAACCTTGCTATAAGGTACCTTGAGGAATTCTGCAGAGGACTTGAAGGCATTGAAGTTGAGATGGCCGAATATACCATCAACATGGACAAGGACAGGATACTCCGGGGGCTTTTCGACAGGAATGCGGACATTGTGTGCTTTTCATGCTACATTTGGAACATAGAAGCTACACTGGAAATTGTCGGAAATCTGAAAAAGGTGGCTCCTGGAGTCAAGGTGCTGCTTGGGGGCCCGGAGGTGTCTTTCAACCCCAGACAGGTCATGGAAGGATGCAGCTGCGTTGACTATATTGTCTCGGGCGAGGGAGAACTCACCCTGCGCGAGTTCCTGCTCCGCATAAAATGCGGCCTGGATTTGTCTGGAATTGAAGGCCTGACCTTCAGGAGGTCGGGCGAGGTTGTGCAAAATAGCGCCAGGCGCCCCATGGAATCGCTAGACATAGTAGGGAGCCCATATATAGGCGGCAGAATGGATGAATTCAAAGATAAGATAGTATATTATGAAAGCTCGCGCGGCTGCCCTTTTAGCTGTCAGTATTGCATGTCTTCAATAGAAAGAGGTGTCCGATATTTCGACATCGGGAGGGTGAAGAGAGAACTCAAGGTGTTCCTCGACGCAGGCATAAAGCAGGTCAAGTTCATAGATAGAACATTCAACTCAAACGGAAAAAGGGCTGCGCAGATACTAAGATTCCTGATGGAAAACGACAACGGCCATACGAATTTCCACTTCGAAGTGGCAGCGCACACAATAGACGAGGAGCTGCTTGGCATATTCAAGACTGCAAGGAAAGGGCTATTCCAGATAGAAATAGGAATACAATCTCTCAACAGCGACACGCTGAGGGAGATAGGCAGGGGTCAGAATTTCGAAAGGATAAAGAGCGTTGTAACTGAAATTGCAAGGGCTGGAAGGGTGCACCAGCATGTTGATCTAATAGCAGGGCTGCCGCACGAAAGTTTCGAAAGCTTCAGGGAGTCCTTCAACGGAGTATTCGACCTTGGAGCAGACCACCTGCAGCTTGGATTTTTGAAGCTGCTCAGGGGCGCCCCTATAAGCAGGGAAGCAAAGCTTAGCGAACACGGATATGTATATAGGGCAAACCCTCCATATGAGGTTTTGCAGAACAATTATATCAGCTTCGGTCAGCTTGCTAGGCTAAAGGAGATTGAGGAGCTGCTTGAGCTCTATTGGAATTCCCATAAATTCAACCAATCCTGCAGTTACATCATAAAAAACCTGTACGCAGACGACGCTTTTAAATTTTTCGAGGAGTATGCAGAATACTGGCACTACAGCGGCTATTATGAAATCGGTCACTCGAAGGACTGTTTCTACAGGCTGCTGCTTGAATTTTGCAGCTGCAAGGGCTTTGAGCAGCTAGATGTCATAAGGGAGATGCTCAGATACGACTACCTGTGCTTGGGCAAGACTTCCCATATACCAGACTTCATGGCAGGAGAAACCTCTGAGGATTTCAGGGAGTGGAGCCTTGCACTGCTGCGGGATGAAGACAGGCTTGAGGCTCTGATTCCGGGATATGTGCGCGGTGAACATAAGAGCTTTGCACGAAGAGTTCACATTGAGCGGTTTGAATGCGACATTAAAGCCCTTACTGAAGCTAAAAATTCAATAGCGCTGAAAAAACGCCAGGCTGCCTTGTTTGTATATCCTCAGGCGAAATCTGGCAAAGACTCTGAAATATATTTTGTCAACTTGGACTGATTGGAGTGTGGAAATGAAATCTAGAATAGAAAAATACCTGATGGAAATGACAAGAGAAATTTCTTTCATAACAATAGAAAAGAGCGAGGAGTTATTGCTGAGCGGCTATAATGTGCCTGCTAAAGGGCTCGACGTGCCGGTGCTTACAAGCGAGCTTTCCGAGCTTATAAAAAACGGCAAGGCAATAAACGGCATAAGCGCCGCTTCAATAATAAAAGGAATTGTCTACATGCTCGGAATTGACCCGCAGTTTCCAAGCAACGCAGAATACAGGAAGCTGCTTGAAGCCCTTGGTACCGACATAAAAGGCTACATACAAACGCAGGGTGTAAACCTTGCAAATGCCGGAAACCTAAAGGCTGCGGCGGTTTATTTCAAGGCCCTGCTTGAGCTCGATGAAAAAAACATAAATGGAATATACAACTATGCGTTGGTTTGCCAGGATATATCGAAGGATTGCGCCCAAAGAGGTGAAGTAAAGGCTGCGGCCGACTACTCAAAGGAAGCCAGGCAGGCGTTTGAACTGGTCGTTGAGGAGTATCCCGATTTTGCAAAAGGTTATTACAACCTTGGCTTTTATTATTTCAGGGCCGGTGACTACGCCAGGGCTAAGGATACTTGGCAAAAAGCCATAGACAACGGCATAGAAGACGAGTTTATAGGTGAGATAGAAGAGTTGCTTGGCGTATGCGGCGAAAAATTCGACATACAAGACGGCATAAACATGGTGCTTGAAGGAGATCCGCAGGGCGGCCTTGAAATGCTGCTGCCCCATGTAAACAAGCATGGAGGAGACTGGAAGCTGCTGTTTTTCGCGGGACTTGCCTACAGACAGCTTGGGGAGGTTGACGAGGCGCAGCTGTATTTTGGCGACATATTAAAGCTGGATCCCCAAAATGCAGACGCAATGGTCGAGCTGGGACTCTGCAGCGCTGTGAAAGGTGAGTTGGACGAGTCGCTTTCCTATTTTAAAAAAGCACTCGAATTGCGACCAGACAATCCGGAAATACTATGCAACATAGGCATGACGTATCTGAGCATTGGAGATTTGCAAAGCGCTCGCGAGCATATATTGAGATCATATGAGCTTGATCCTGAGGATGAAATTACAATAGAGTGCATGAAAGAACTTGAAAAAAACGAAAACAGATAGAAGTGAACCTCTCCCACCAAATCAAGATTTGGAGGGAGCATCCCGACTGCTTTAACAGCCGAGCTTTCTGACTTGAATACAGTAATGCCGCGCACAAGTCCTCCGATGGTGCTGGAGGATAACAGCAAAGGGGTTATATGGCTTTGACAAGACTAATTAACGAAGCCAGAACGCACCTGGTTCTGGACGCAAGCTCTGGAACTTTAGCCATAGCTTGCGACCTGTCCTTTTCAGGACAGGTTTTTAGTATTGCTCCTATAAAGTATCTCGCACCTATGTTATAGGATGCGTTGAGATCGGCGTGATATTTCTTGCCAGTCTTGAACTCACACAGGTCTTGCTTGGCGTTTCGAATCACAGCTCCGCTGCCATCGAAGGCGAGCTTTGACGTGTTCGCAGCGACAACCCTTGAGAATCTTATGCCAAGGGAATGAGCCTTGTGCTTGACCTTGTCTTGGATTCTATTTTTGGCCCAGTGCTGAAGCTTGAGCCTGAGCTTTTGGACTTTGCTGGTTTTGCCCCTTGGGTGTTTGAATTTGCCAAGATACTCAAAAACTATCGCAGTGGCTCCATATTTTTGGGCAAACGCCACTATCTTGTTTACGGTGTCTTGGACTATTTGCTTTTGAAGGTTGTTTATTTTTCTCCAGTGGTTGGGGAGCTTGTTTTTGCTGTTTATGCACGACTGCTGCTGAGCTTTCTTGAGCCTGCCCAGTCTTGAAAGCATTCGGTCTTTTTCTACAGGCTGGTTTATGAACAACCTGCCTATGACAGTTCCATCTGCTTTCATGGCACAGCAAACAGCAGTGTTTGTAAGTCCCAAGTCCACTGCGATTATAGTCTGCTCGTTAGGTTTTTTGTCGCAAAGCGTTACTGTGGCCTTGCATGGCGTGTGCAGGTAAAACCTCCTGCCTTTCTTTACAAGGGAAGGGCTGCATTCCTTGTAGCCGACAAGCCTTTTAAGGCTGTCGCCTTTGAAGGATATGTCCTGCCAAACCCAGTCGCCACCCTTAAAGACCTTGATGCTTGCCGAGTTCTCGCCAGTTCGGATGAACATGTTCTTCTTGTAGAAAACGGGGAAGGCGTAATGGCTGTAGCTCAGCGTCGGCGGCTTGTCCTTTAGTGTTTTGCCCTTGGCTTCGAACTCTGCTTTTTTAAGCTCCCAATTGGACAGGTTTGACCTGTGGCTCTTGACGATGCCGTAGGCATCGGCTATAGCCGACCTCCTGAAATAGCTCGGGAACTTGTAGAAAAGCTTGTCGAACTCGCCGTACCTTTGATTGGGATTGTCGGCGGTCTTATGCATGAGAAGCTCTGCAAGCGGCACCACGCTTTTTACGGTAGTGCATGCGGAAAGCGAACTCCATTCAGCATCTATGACCTTTATTGCAAACGAAAGGGCACTTCTGTAAATGCCAAGCGTGTCCACAAAGGCGTCGCATCTGGTTGTTATTTTGTTTTTCAGTGTTTTTGACACCTTCATGAACTCACTCCTTTCGCTGGAAATCGAAACAGCTTTATGCTATAATTATACCAAACAAACGTTTGGTTGTAAAGGAGGAGTTTCCATGAATGATGATTCTTACAGCAAAAACAGGCATGCATGCTTTAAGCTGACATACCATTTGGTTGTAGTGACAAAATACAGGCACAAGTGCATAACGCCAGACATGCTTTGGATGATGCAGGAAATCACGCAAGGCTTCCTTGAGAATTGGGGATGCACGCTTATCGAGTTTAATGGGGAGGCTGACCACATACATTTGCTTTTTGAGGCTACGCCACAAGTGCAGCTCTCAAAGTTGGTTAACAGCTACAAGACGGTCACCTCTCGGGCGGTCCGCAAGGAGTTTTCAGAGCATCTTGCCCAGTATTACTGGAAGCCGTATTTTTGGAGCAACAGCTACATGGTCCTCTCCACTGGCGGAGCTACGATTGAAACTATAAAAAAATACATCCAACAGCAGGATGTTCCAAAACAGCAATGAAAAAACGGGCTAACCCCGCCTAAATCAATAGATTATAGACGGGGAATGCGCCCGCAAAGATTTTGTTCAAATGTTTAAAAAAAGGACAACCTTAATTCGAGGATGTCCTTTTATATTTGAATTAATCGGGTATAAACATCATATTAGCTATACATGCGGCTTCACTTCAAATGTTTATTCGATGAAGCATGTGTGAAACCGGAGCATAAAGGGGGACAGCGCATTGGGCACGACAAATATTATACACAATTCACATGACATATACTTTAAAAAACCTTTTGGAGCCATGACATGCGGACAGTCTGCCGTTCTTAGAATAGCCGCAAGCGCTGAAGAGGATGTCAAAAACGTATGGATTGTAATGCATGAAGAGGGCGCCCATGGAGTCTATGAAGAGATTGCGATGCTCAGGGAAAATCAAAAATCGGGAATTAATATTTTTTATGCGCAGATAAATATGCCATTCAGGACGGGCATCATGTGGTATTATTTCAAGATAGAAGTTTCAAACGGTGTATTCTTTTACGGCAACAACAGCCATCAGGCAGGCGGAGTCGGACAGATTTACGCCCTTCAGCCAAAACCATATCAAATCACGGTGTATTCCGAGGAGTTCGACACGCCGGCATGGTTCAGACAAACTGTGGTCTATCAGATATTTCCTGATAGATTTTTCAATGGAAACGAAGGCAAGAAGATATACAACAAGAAAAACAACAGTCTTATATACTCGCATTGGGACGATACGCCGTTTTATGTCAAGGATGACAAGGGCGAGGTGCTCAAGTGGGATTTCTTTGGAGGCAACCTCAAAGGGATAATAAAAAAGCTGGACTACCTGAAAAAACTGGGAGTCGGCTGTATATACCTGAATCCCATATTCGAATCGCAAAGCAACCACAGGTATGATGTATCGGATTACAGGAAGGTTGACGGCATGCTAGGAGACGACGTCTTGTTCAAGAAGCTTGTAAACGAAGCAAGAAAGAAAGGCATATCAATAGTGCTTGACGGAGTGTTCAGCCATACAGGCAGCGACAGCATATACTTCAATATGTACGGCAGGAACGACGATTTGGGAGCCTACCAGTCGAAGGATTCCAAATACTACAGATGGTACAAGTTCGAATCGCATCCTGAAGCATACAAGAGCTGGTGGGGAATAAAATCGCTTCCTGAGGTCAATGAGCTTGACGAAACGTACATAGATTACATAATAAGCGGAAATGACAGTGTGCTGAAGCATTGGACGGGAATGGGAGTAAAGGGTTGGAGGCTCGATGTGGCAGACGAGCTTCCGGATGAATTCATAGAACGCTTCAGGGATACGCTCAAAAAAATAGATAATGAGGCTGTTCTCATTGGAGAGGTCTGGGAGGATGCATCCAATAAGATAAGCTACGATAAAAGGAGGACATATATTCGAGGCAAAGGCCTGGATTGTGTAACCAACTATCCCTTCAGGCGCATAATGCTGGATTTCATGTTCGGGGAAAAAAGTTCAGGAGAAACGGCGCAAATGCTTATGAGCTTGTATGAAAACTATCCCTCCAAGGCGTTTTATTCGAATTTGAATCTGATAGGCAGCCATGATGTTCCAAGAATACTCACGTTGCTTGGAGGTGCTCCCGAAAGCGAAAATATGAGCACGACTCAAAAATATAAGTACAAGCTGGATTCAAGCATGAGGCAGCTGGGACTGAAAAGGCTCAAACTGCTGAGCCTTGTTCAAATGACTTTTCCGGGAGTGCCGTGTATATACTATGCCGACGAGGCAGGCGTTGAGGGCTATGAAGATCCCTTTAACAGGGCGGCGTACCCTTGGGGGAAAGAGGATATTGGATTGCAGGCATGGTATAAACATTTTATGCAGCTCAGGAATGAAAATGACGCATTCAAGGTGGGAAGCTGGAGACCTCTTGAGCTTCCGGATGACGTGTTTGGATTCACAAGAAGCACTGCCGGCGGAAGTGGCATTTTCGGAGAAAAGGCTGCTGACCAGCTTTTTATAGTGCTCATAAACAGAAATCCGTCAGGTATATCCAGTTTTGAAATCAAGCTTGATGAGTGCGATTCAATGGTTTTTGAAGAAATTCATACTGGTGAAGAGTTCTTGTGTAGTGCGGGAATTCTTAAAATTTCGCTCGAAGGTTTCTCGGCCAAAATACTAAAGAAAAAGGATTAGAAGGGGTTGCTCATATGAAGGCAAAAAGCGTTGATTATATATTTCCGGATGATTTTTTTGTATATCTGTTCAATGAAGGCAGATATTATCACAGCTACAATATAATGGGGGCGCGGCTGGCAAGCCATAATGGCAAAAACGGCACTGTTTTCAACGTCTGGGCACCCAACGCCAAAAGCGTAAGCGTTGTGGGGGACTTCAACGGCTGGAACGGAAAGGGCTTTGAAATGAAGAAGGTTAAGAATTCCGGCATATGGAACATATTCATAGAAGGGCTTTCTGAAGGGGATATATACAAATACGAGGTGACAGCAACAGCCGGCCGGAAGATTCTCAAGGCGGATCCATATGCGCTTTGCTCCGAAAAGAGGCCGAATACGGCATCTGTAATAAAAAAGCTAAACGAGTACGAATGGAATGACGAGTCGTGGGAGTCCGCTAAAAAGAAAGAGACTTCGTATGACAAGCCGGTCAACATATATGAGTTGCACATGGGCTCGTGGATGAAAAAGCCGGATGGAAAGTTCTACAGCTACCGCGAGCTGGCCGACAAGGTGACTGACTATGTACTGGAGATGGGATATACACATGTAGAGCTGATGCCTATAATGGAGCATCCGTTTGACGGGTCCTGGGGTTACCAGGCTACAGGGTATTTCAGCGTAACGAGCAGGTACGGCACCTCCGATGATTTCAAATACTTCGTGGACATATGCCACCAAAGAGGCATAGGAGTGATACTCGACTGGGTTCCGGGGCACTTTTGCAAGGACGAACACGGCCTTTTCAGGTTTGACGGGACGCCGACATACGAATATTCAAGTCCGCTCAAGGGGGAACATCCAGAATGGGGTACAGCCAATTTCGATCTTGGAAGACCTGAAGTGATAAGCTTTCTTATATCAAATGCTGTTTTCTGGTTTGAAATGTTCCACATAGACGGTCTGAGAGTGGATGCGGTAGCAAACATGCTATATCTAGACTACGGCAGGCGCGACGGTCAGTGGGAGCCCAACAGGTACGGCGGCCGAGAGAACATTGAGGCGATAGAGTTTCTCAGAATGCTCAACAAGACGGTGTTCAGTTACTATCCTAATGCTCTCATGATAGCCGAGGAATCGACGGCCTGGCCGCTTGTGACAGCTCCCGTGCACATTGGAGGGCTCGGCTTCAACTACAAATGGAACATGGGCTGGATGAACGATATGCTCGAGTACATGAGCCTGGATCCGGTCCACAGGAAGTGGAACCACAACTTGATAACCTTCTCGCTGACTTACGCGTTTTCTGAAAACTACATACTCCCGCTTTCTCACGACGAGGTTGTGCATGGGAAATACTCGCTTATAGGCAAGATGCCAGGGGATTACTGGCAGAAGTTTGCGAACCTGAGACTGCTGCACGCCTATATGGCTGCGCATCCCGGCAAGAAGCTGATGTTCATGGGTGGAGAATTCGGGCAGTTTGTGGAATGGAACTACTCGCGCGAGCTCGAGTGGTTCCTGCTCGAGTACGACATGCACAGCAAGACAAAGCACTATGTTGAAAGGCTCAACAAATTCTATAAGGACGAGAGGGCGCTGTGGGAGGTCGACCACGACTACAGCGGCTTTGAATGGATAGACCTGCATAACTATCAGGAGAGCGTGGTGGCCTTCATGAGAAAGGGCAGGAAAAAGGAAGATTTCTTAATCGCAGTATTCAATTTCACGCCTATGGAAAGGCACGGTTACAGGATAGGAGTGCCATACATGGGAGAGTATGAGACTGCGCTATGCAGCAACAGTGAAGAATTCGGAGGCAATGGAAGGTGCATGTGCAGCGAGTTTTCCGCAACGCAGACTCCGTGGCAAAGCCAGAAGCATTCGATAATGCTCGACCTGGGTCCGCTGAGTGCAGTGTTTATAAAGCCTAAAAACATAGTCATACCAGAAGGTGAAACCGGAGCTCCCCAAAACGGAACAGACAGGAAAAACGTTGGATTTTCAAACTATCATGCAAGATAGTTGTTTTAAGCGGGGTTTTATGTGGATATATATCTATTGTGGGATTGTAAGACCTTGTATACAGCAATCATTTTATGGAAGGAGATAGTGCAATGATCAAAAAGAAAAAAGAGGTTATAGCCATGATACTTGCTGGGGGGCAAGGAAGCAGGCTGGGGGCTCTCACAAAGACAAATGCAAAGCCTGCGGTTCCTTTCGGTGGAAAGTACAGGATAATAGACTTTACACTGAGCAACTGCTCGAATTCTGGAATATACACAGTAGGCGTACTGACGCAGTATCAGCCGCTGACGCTTAATGCGCACATAGGCATAGGCAGCTATTGGGACCTTGACAGGAAGGATTCGGGCGTTACCGTACTTCCTCCTTATGTAGGCAGAGATGGAGGACGATGGTACAAGGGCACGGCAAATGCGATTTACGAAAATACAGATTTCATAGATGTATACGATCCGGAGTATGTAATAATACTTTCAGGAGACCACATATATAAGATGGACTATTCGAAGATGCTCAAGTACCACAAGGAAAAAGGCGCTGATGCTACGATTTCCGTCATGGAGGTGCCATGGGACGAGACGAGCAGATTTGGCATAATGAACTGCAACGACGACAACAGTATATACGAGTTTGAAGAAAAGCCGGAAAAAGCAAAGAGTAATCTGGCGTCCATGGGGATATACATTTTCAACTGGCAGAAGCTGAAGAAATATATGGCAGAAGACGAGCAGAACATAGAGTCCGACAATGACTTTGGAAAGAACATAATTCCTACCATGCTGGCTGATGGCAACAAGATGTATGCATACAGATTCAAAGGCTACTGGAAGGACGTGGGCACAATAAAAAGCCTGTGGGAAGCAAACATGGACCTTCTAAAGGATGACAATGAACTCAATCTCTATGACAGAAACTGGAGAATATACTCGGTTAACCCAGTGAGTCCGCCGCATTATGTAAGTCCCGATTCATGCGTCAAATCATCGCTTCTCGACGAAGGCTGCATAATTTATGGGAATGTGGAAAACTCAGTGCTGTTCCCGGATGTCTATGTGGCCAAGGGAGCCAGGATAGTGGATTCCGTTATCATGTCAAACGTGAGAATTGAGGAGGGCGCCGTAATAGAGCGTGCTATTGTAGGTGAGGACTTGATTATTAAGGCCGGCCAAAAGATAGGAAGCATTGAATCTGAAGACATTACACTATTCACAGAATAAATACGCAGGAGGTATATCATGAAGGATGTCATGGGAATAATCAATCTCGGGGAATCAGAAGAGAACATAAAGGCACTCACATACCACAGGCCGATAGCGTCTATACCCTACATTGGAAGGTACAGGATAATAGATTTCATAATCTCAAATATGGTGAACGCCGGAATAGAAAACATAGGCATTTTTACAGGAAGCAAGTTTGGGTCGCTAGTCGATCACCTGGGCTCGGGCAAGGCCTGGGACCTTGACAGAAAAATAGACAGGCTGTATGTGCTGAGCCCTGAATTCCAGAGTCTTAAGCCCTTCTACCAGGAAGGAGACATAAGGAATTTCAAGGATCATCTGAGCTACATAAAAAAAAGCAGGCAGGAATATGTAATGCTCTCCAAGAGCTACATGGTCTTCAACATGGATTTCAAGGATGCTGTGGAGTTCCACAAGGATTCAGGAGCTGACATAACTATACTCTATAAGAGAGTTACTGAAAAAAAAGACTTTTTCATAAACTGCGATACACTCAATCTTGATGAAAATAAAAGGGTGCTCAGTATCGGAACAAACACCGGTTCCGGCCCATGCCCCAACATATCAATGGAAGTCTACATCATGAAGAAGGAAATGCTCGTGAACATGATAGAGGACGCGATATCCTTCGGGGATGCAAACTATCTCAAAGAAATGATTCTCAAAAAAATATACGACGGCAATACATATGTAAATGCATACAAGTACAAAGGGTATCTTGCTTGCATTAATTCACTCATGAACTATTACGTTGAGAGCATGGAGATATTGAATCAGGAAAACTACCAAGAGCTTTTCACAGGCCATGGGCTTATATTCACAAAGGTAAAGGACGAGGCTCCGACAAAATATTCTGATTCCTGTTCCGTCAAAAACTCGCTTCTTGCGAACGGCTGCATTATAGAGGGGCATGTTGAAAACAGCGTGATATTCAGAGGTGTGAAGATCAAAAAGGGTGCAGTAGTAAAAAACAGCATAATAATGCAGCGCTCTGTGATTGAAGAAGGGGCTCTAATTGAAAATGTAATATTGGACAAAAGCGTCACAATAACTGCCAACAAACATCTCATGGGTGATGAGAAAAGCCCTATGGTTGTAAGGAAGGATTCAGTTATATAGCAAAAGCACGATACAGGGGGTAATAAAATGACACGAGTTCTCTTTGCAGCATCTGAAGCATACCCTTTCATAAAAACTGGCGGACTTGCCGATGTGGCTTTTGCTCTTCCAAGGGAGTTAAGGCGCTATGGCGTAGATGCAAGGGTCATAATCCCAAAATATATGGACATAAAGGAAGAATTCAAGAGCAAAATGAAGTTCATCAAGAGCTTCAATGTGCATGTGGGCTGGAGAAACCAGTATTGCGGGATACTTGAATGCGAATACGAGGGTGTGCCCTTCTATTTCGTAGACAATGAATACTACTTTAAAAGACATGGAATATACGGCCATCATGATGAAGCGGAAAGGTTCGCATTCTTCTCAAGGGCTGTGCTCGAATTTATCGCCAACACAGATTTCAAGCCGGAGGTCATACACTGCAATGACTGGCAGACAGGCATGGTTTGCGCCCTAAACAAGCTGCAGTACCGCTGGAGGCAGGATTTTGCAAACATAAAGACGGTTTTCACAATACACAACCTAAAATACCAAGGCATTTTCGCCCGCGAGATGATGAGTGAACTTTTCGGCCTTGGATACGAGCATTTCAATCCGGATGGCCTCGAATACAAAGGCGCGCTGAGCTACATGAAGGGAGGGCTTGCATACAGCAACGCCATTACGACCGTAAGCGAAACGTACGCCGGCGAAATCCAAAATCCACATTTTGGAGAGGGGCTTGAGGGAGCACTTCAGAAGAGAAATGAGCACCTTTTTGGGATACTAAATGGAATAGACTACGACATATATAATCCCAAGACGGATTCTGACATAATCGAAAATTATGATGCCTTTACTGCAACTGAAGGCAAGCTCAAGAACAAGCTTCACTTGCTCGATGAGCTCGGGCTGGAAAAAAATGCAGATATACCTGTGATGTCAATGATTACAAGGCTTACAGAGCAAAAGGGGCTTGACCTTGTAGAGTGCGTATTCGACGAACTTCTTTCAAGGCACAGGATAAGCATTGCGGTGCTCGGCACGGGAGACAGAAAATACGAGAACCTAATCAGGCATTATGCAGCGAAGTATGAGGGGAGAGTTTCAGCCAGCATTAAATTTGACAATGCCCTGGCACAGAAGATATATGCTGGTTCAGACATGCTTCTCATGCCTTCCAGATTCGAACCGTGCGGACTGAGCCAGCTCATAGCCCTCAGATACGGCACTCTCCCTATAGTGAGGGAGACGGGGGGGCTTAAGGACACGGTGGTTCCATACAACAAGTACACCGGAGAGGGCAACGGTTTTAGCTTTGCGAATTACAATGCGCACGAGATGTTGTATACTATAATAAGGGCAGTCGATACATATATGGACAAGCCGGTTTGGGATATGCTTGTAAGGAATGCAATGAGAGATGATTTCAGCTGGAATAAATCAGCCTTAATGTACAAAAGCCTCTATAAAAGGCTGTTATAGCAACTTAGCAAGAACAAAGCAAGTCGTTTCAAGACTTGCTTTGTTTGAGGTTTATAGGGGGGATTGAAATGAACATCAGCAAGGAAAAATTCAAACATGATTTCATAGAACAGCTTATGGCGAGAAGGGCCAAGAGCGTCAAGGAAGCTTCCGACTGGGACAAGTATTCTACGCTTGGGGGGCTTGTCAGGGGTTATCTTGCTAGAAACTGGATAAATACGAACGTCAGATACTGCAATTCAGATTCCAAGCAGATATACTACTTCTCAATGGAATTCCTTATGGGAAGACTGCTTGAGAACCACCTCATCAACCTTAATATGCTTGATATATGCAAGGAGGGTCTTGAGGAACTTGGAATACGCCTGGATGACATATTGAATGTTGAAAAGGATCAGGGCCTTGGCAATGGGGGCCTTGGCAGGCTGGCTGCATGCTTTCTCGACTCGATGGCATCCATTGGAATCCCCGGACATGGCTGCGGGATAAGATACAAGAGAGGTTTTTTTGAGCAAAAAATAGTAGACGGCTATCAGGTGGAAATGCCAGAGAAGTGGCTCGAGGAAGAAAATATATGGGAAATAAAACATCCGGAAAAATCAGTTGAAGTGCGATTCTGGGGCAACGTAAAGCCGGTGACTGTCGACGATAGGCTCGAATTCCTTCACGAGAATTACGAACCCATAAATGCAGTTCCTTATGACACACCCATAGTTGGTTTCAAAAATAACACGGTGAATACTCTCAGGCTGTGGAGCGCAGAACCGGCAAGGAAGAAATTCGACTTCAACCTTTTCAACAAGGGAGACTACCTAAAAGCAATGGAGTACAACTATCTAGTGGAATCCATTTCAGAGATGCTCTACCCCAACGATTCGCATCCAGAGGGCAAGCTGTTAAGGCTAAAGCAGGAGTATTTCCTGGTCTCGGCAGGACTGCAGAGCATAGTCAGAAGCCACAAGAAATACAAGAGAGCAATCAAGGATTTTGCGCAACATGTGGCCATACACATAAACGACACCCACCCCTCGCTTGCCATACCAGAGCTAATGAGAATATTAATGGACGATGAGAAACTGGGCTGGGACGAGGCTTGGGAGATTACGACAAACGTCATATCGTATACGAATCACACGATAATGTCCGAAGCTATGGAGAAATGGCCGATAGACATGCTCAAAAGTCTTCTTCCGAGAATATACATGATAATATACGAAATAAACGAGAGACTGTGCTCGGCAATATGGAAAAAGTACCCGGGAGAATGGGATAGAGTGGCGCGCATGGCAATAATAGCCGAGGGCTATGTAAAGATGACATACCTGTCAATAGTAGGCAGCCACAGCGTAAACGGCGTAGCAAAAATACATTCAGAGCTTCTAAAGGATGAAGTGCTGCGTGATTTTGCGCAGTTTTATCCGGACAGGTTCAACAACAAGACAAACGGAATAACCCACAGGAGATGGCTAATACAATCGAATCCGGAGCTTTCAGAACTGATAAGCGACAGCATTGGTGATTCATGGATCAAACACCCGAGAATGCTCAGAAAGCTTATAGAACACAGAGAAGACCGGTCATTTCTCGACAGGCTTTTTGAAATAAAGCAAAACAATAAAAAAAGGCTTGCAGAGTATGTAGGAAAAAACTATTCAATAGAGCTGAATGTAGACTCTATATTCGACATACATGCAAAAAGGCTGCACGAGTACAAAAGGCAACTGCTCAACGTGCTCCACATAATGCACCTTTACAACATGCTCATTGAAAATCCTCAAAGCGCCATGCTTCCAAGGACATTCATATTCGGTGCAAAGGCGGCTCCAGGCTACAGTGCTGCAAAAAAGATAATAAAGCTGATAAACACTGTGGCGGACAAGGTCAACAGCGATATAAGGGTGAAAGACAAGCTCAAGGTCGTGTTCATCGAAAACTACAGCGTTTCACTTGCGCAGCTGCTTATACCAGCGGCCAATATCAGCGAACAGATATCCACAGCGACCAAAGAGGCTTCCGGAACGGGCAATATGAAGTTCATGATGAATGGGGCTATAACAATTGCCACACTTGATGGAGCTAACATAGAAATGCTTGAAGAGATGGGCCGCGAGAATATCATAACATTTGGGCTGGAAAAAAACGAAGTGCTTGAGCTTTACAGCAACCAGACATACAGACCCAGGGAACTCTACAGTAGGGATGTGCGGATAAAAAGGGTTGTGGACCAGCTGACAAATGAATTCTTACCTGCAAGCAAGGATGAGTTCGCAGAGGTTAGAGATCTGCTTTTGGCTGATAATGAACCGTATTTCATATTGAAGGATTTCGCCGCATATCTTAATGCACATGAAACTGCTGAGATGATATACAGGGACAGATACAGCTGGCAGAAGATGTCGGCTACGAATATCGCGTGTTCGGGAAGGTTCTCTAGTGACGAGACCATAAGAGAGTATTCGGGTGAGATATGGAAAGTCAAACCTACAATCATATAGCTTTGCGGAGGGGTGGAATTGAAGAAAATAGCATATTCATTCGAGATGCGCAACCTCGACAGGACGTCGATTGAGTCATACGGAATTCCAGGGGCTATTCTAATGGAGAATGCGGGACGAGCTGTATACGAGGAGATAGAGGAAGTTTCCGCCAAGGGAGAAAGAGTGCTCATAGTCTGCGGCAGAGGCAACAATGGAGGCGACGGCTATGTAACAGCAAGGCATCTTCATAACAACGGATACGGTGTGAGCGTTGCCTTGATAGGAAGCAGGGATGGAATAAAAGGTGATGCGCTCCTAAATCTTGAGATAATAGAAAGTATGGGCATTAGGCCGCATTGCATAGCCACAGCAGAAGATTTTGCAGCTCTGCTTGAGCAAGGGTTCCATATAATAGTGGATGCAATATTTGGCATAGGCATAGACAGAAGAGTTGGGCAGCCCTTTGCCGATATAATCGAGCTGATAAATTCCTGCACGAAAAAGAAGCTTGTGGTTGCGCTCGACCTGCCCTCGGGACTGAATACCGATACGGGCGAAATAATGGGAAGTGCAGTCCAGGCTGATATCACTGTGACCTTCGGGGCGTTAAAGCCGGCAAATATATTCAATGAAGGTATCAACCTTTGCGGAAAAACAGTTCTTGCAGACATATCAATACCAAGAGAGCTGCTCGAGGCCCAAAGCAAGAGCCTGCTTAACGCTTTTTTTTCGGCCCGAATTCTTAGGCGAAGAAAGGGAAATTCTCACAAGGGCACATACGGCAAGATTGGAATAGTGGGCGGCTCCCAGAATATGCCGGGAGCTGCAATACTCTCTTCCAGGTCTGCAATGCGAATGGGCAGCGGAATCGTCAATGTGTATGCAGATACTGAAACATTCGGCGCCTTATCAGGCAGCACTCCCGAGGTGATAGTCATAAAATCTGACTACTCAAAGCCTAAGGATCTGCTCTTGGAGCTTTCGCGGCTTGATGCCGTGCTCATAGGCCCTGGATTCTCAAGGGAAAAGGGAAGGAAAGAGCTTCTGTTTGAGACGCTAAGGGGCTATGCTGGTCCGATTGTAATAGACGCGGACGGTCTGAATCTCCTGCAGGGAGAACTCGAGGCGCTGCGAGGCAAGAATGCTATAGTAACGCCACACATAGGAGAAATGGCCAGGCTTGCAGGCAAATCGAGCGAGCAAGTGAGCCATAATTGCATGGAGGTTGCTAGTGAATTTGCAGCAGAATACGGATGCACAGTTGTGCTAAAGAGCGCCTCTACTGTTGTTGCGCTCCCTGGCGGTGAAATTTATGTCTGCTCAAACCCGAATCCTGGAATGGCGACAGCCGGAAGCGGAGACGTACTCTCAGGAGCTATAGTCAGCCTCTTGGGGCAGGGCTACGAGCCGCGGGAGGCTGCGCTGCTTGGAGTGCATATACACAGCATAGCAGGCGGTATTGCACTTCATAAAAAGGGCGAATACGGACTAGTTGCAGGAGATATAGTTGAGGAAATGCCAGAAGCCGTCAAAGGGCTGTTAGGCCTTAAAGACGGCTTCTAGTAGGGCTCTTGCGAGCATTTCAGTTCCTGGAACAATTTTCGAGTTTATCTTTACAGCCACAGGATTGGCCGCGTCGAAGGCAAGCACCTTGGCGCCGCTTGAATCCTTCGTCTCAAAGAGAGAAAGCCTTAGCACAAGCTTTCTCGAATGGGCGGCAACCGAGAAGCTGCCGGCATGGATTTCCACGGGCAGATTTATATGTTCATCTGTGGAGTATTCGAAATATAGTGTCTTGCCCCTGATATACGAATTGTCCATGAAGAGCCTGATTGTTTCGCCGGCCGCAGTTATGCAAAATGAGCTGCTCAGCCGTATTTCTTCAAGTTTTTTTTGAACTTTGCCATGCAGAACAGCGAGATTCATTATGTCATCATAATTGTGCAGAAGAATTTTCTTTTTTAAACTTTCGCAGGCAGTTTTTTCATACTCATCATACATCAAAACGCTGTCTCTAGAGGAAATGGAGTCATCACGTGCGATGCCCATAGCCTTCTCAATTTCCTTAAGACGGCAGCTTTCAAGGCCAAGTGAGCGGGAATGCGGCCTGACAAGCCTCAGAACATCTATTCCGCAGTCTTTTGATATTTCATAGCCCAGGTTGTACTTTTCATACCTTCTGTTTAAAAATGGTATGTCGAATGAAAATCCGTTGAACGTTATATGGCCCTCAAATTCGCTCAGGAGTTCCTTGAAATAGAAGAGGATCTCTTTTTCATGCGATCTTTTTTTTGCCAGAAACTGAGTAGCTATGGTATCATTTTTTCTGTTGAACAGAATGCCAATTAGTACGACATTGTCTGAATGGTGGCTAAGCCCCGTAGTTTCAATGTCGAATACACAGTAACCCTCGGGAAGAGCTACCTGAATTGCGGCCTTGCTTGATATTATTTCCATGGCATTATCTCCTGTTTGCGGATTGATTAAAATGAATTTTGGTTATATGATTTTATCATAAAATAAAAGCACTTTGCCACATATTGGCGGAGTAATTTCTAATTATCGGGACGGGATCAACGTATGAAAACAACAATGCTTGATGAAAATCAAAAAAGAGCGGCAGAACATTTTGAAGGAGCTTGCATAGTAGTTGCAGGGCCCGGTTCGGGCAAAACCAGGGTCATAGCATCAAGGATTGTAAGGCTTATAGAAAAAAATGTCGAACCCGAAAAAATTGTGGCTATAAGCTTTACCAGGGCTTCTGCGCTTGAGATGAAAAACAGGTGCATTACAATGTGCCAGCAGAGCAGCAGGGTCAATTTTGGAACCTTCCATTCTGTTTTTTTCAAAATACTCAGGAGTTTCAGGGGCTTTACACATGAGAGCATAATAGATGAAGACGAAAAGCGTAGAGCCTTAAGACGCATCATGGCAACCCACAGCATTGAAAATGCTCAGGATGACGAGCTTTTGGAATCCCTGATAACGGAAATGTCGTATATGAAAAATGACCTGCTTGAAATTAAGGAGTACAAACCGCTGAATATGGCGGCGGCCGATTTCAAGCGTGTCAGCACGTCATATGAAAACTACAAAACTAGTATGGGCAAAATCGATTTTGACGACATGCTGGTTTTAACATACAAGCTTCTCCTGGAAAATCCAGATGCGCTCGAAACTATAAAATCCAGATTCAGATACATACTCATCGATGAATTTCAGGATATAAACAGGGTCCAGCTCGAAGTTTTAAAGCTGATTGCAGGCAGAGAAGGGAATATATTCGCAGTCGGCGACGACGACCAGTCGATATATAGCTTCAGAGGGGCGAGGCCTGAATTCATGTATGAATTTGAAAGTTTTTTTGCCAAGCCGGAAAAAATAATACTAGACATCAATTACAGGTCATGCAAGGAGATTATAGAAACTTCAAACAGGTTGATTATGCACAACGCGGCAAGAAACGACAAATGCATGAAAAATTCAAGAACCGAAAGCGGGCGTATACATGTTGAAACGCCCAAGGATTCTCTTGAGGAGGCGCAGCTGATTTCGCAGGATATACTTACAACCATAAAAGCGAACTCCATGAAATACGGTGATTTTGCAGTAATATACAGGACAAATACGCAGTCAAGAGCGCTTGTGGATGTTTTCATGGACTACAATATACCATTTTCCATAGCGGATAGAGTAGTCTCGGTATATGATCACTGGGCAGCGCGAGATGTCATATCGTATCTTAAAATCGCATGCGGTGTCGGGAAAATCGAAGATTATGCACGGATTGTAAACAGGCCTTTCAGATATATATCACGTGAAGCAGTAAGTATCGCGAAAGGGAGCGATGATTTCACGGCAGCACTTAAAGGCAATTTGAACCTGAACCTACTTCAGAAAAAAGCGATTGAAACCCTTGAACGTGACATTGTTATGATTTCACGCCTAAAACCCTCAGATGCAGTGTCCTATATCAGGACATCTGTAGAATACGACAGGCATATAATCGGCTACTGCAATGACAAGGGTATAAAAAGCGAGGGAATATTCGAGGTGCTCGATGAAGTGGAGGAATCCGGAGGTTCGTTTTGCACTGTGGGCGAATTTGTCAGACACATAGACAGGGTCAAGGAGGAGCTGGCGCTCCAAAAGACAAGGAAAAAAAACAGCTCTGACTGCGTGACCTTTACGACTATGCACGGTGCGAAGGGGCTTGAATTCAAAAGGGTATATGTAATTGGAGCCGTAGAAGGAATATTGCCTCATGAAAAAGGACTTGACAGCGGAATTCTGGAGGAAGAAAGACGTCTGTTCTATGTTGCTCTTACTAGGGCAAAGGATAGCGTGCTTATAAGCGCTCCCAAGGTGAAGTACGGAAAACCATCGCAGGAGAGCAGATTTCTCGAGGAGCTGCTGGAATATTCGGAAGCAGGTGCGATGACAGGAGAATATATATACCACAAGAAATTCAAGCTTGGGAAAGTGCTCGGCAGCGACAACGGGATAATGCGAGTAAAATTCAAGGAAGGCATTAAAATGCTCGATTATATGTTGTGCCTTAAAAACAGAATAATAACAGCATGGAATAGGGAAGGACAGGACAACGGACAAAAGAAATAACTCCTTGATAAAATGCGGACAAACATGATTATCTTCCCGGATAATGGATATCATAATCAATACAGGATATTATTGCATGGGAGGAGTTTAAATGGAGAAGGTCAATGAAGGGAAATCTTATGTAATTGTGGCGGTTATACTTGCGGCAGCTCTAATAGCAGCGTCGCTCATAGTAACGCAGGGCTTTGTGAAGGTCAAGGCTTCGCAGAACACATTGTCAGTAAAGGGCTCAGCCAAGAAGGAAATCAAGTCAGATTTTGCAGTGTGGACGGGAAGCTTCTCGGTGCAGTCAAGCCAGCTTTCAGAGGCATACAGCATGCTCACTGGCGATGCCGCCAAGGTCAAAAAGTATCTTGTTGACAGCGGAATACCGGAAAAGAGCATAGTCTTTTCAGCCATAAGCACGAGTACTTACAATGAAATACTTCCAAACGGCGTATACTCCAACAAAATCGAAGGGTACAGGCTGTTCCAGAGTATAGAGATTAAATCGGCAGACATCGACAAAATAACAGAGCTTTCTAGGGAATCCACGGAGCTCATCAACCAGGGCGTGGAATTCCAGTCAATACCTCCGCAGTATTTCTATACTAAGCTTGCAGACCTGAAAATAGAGATGATAGAGCTTGCGGCAAAGGATGCGCAACTAAGGGCAGAAAAACTTCTGGCCGTTACAGGAAGTAAGCCAGGAAAGCTCCGCGCAGCCAGGCTCGGAGTATTCCAGATCACACCTCCTTTTTCAAACGAGGTTTCTGATTACGGCATAAACGATACAAGTTCAATAGATAAGGAGATAACAGCTGTGGTAACCTGCGACTTTGAAATCGACTAATATCACGCTAATGACGAGTGCAGACTGAATGCTTGTTTGGAACAGCGACTGCAGCATGACATGGGGGAGTATATATGGACGAAAAGGAACTTGAAATTAAAGAGAAGGAACAAGTAATCAGGATGATGAAAAACGTAATAAAGCAGATGGCAAAGGAGATAGAGCGGCTAAAGCACGAAATTGAATCGAGGAACAAGCTGGAGGCCGAGTTGCCGAGGAAAAACAAAAGTCAATAAATTTTCTGATTATAGTATTGACAGACAACAAAAATAAAATTATAATAGCATACAAGAGAAGTCAGAATATTATAAAAGTTGTGACGGAGACAAAAATACCTATCAGCATTACCCCAGAGAGCTAATGGCCGGTGAAAATTAGCGTGATGTCAGGTATATAATGATCACTCCCGAACTGCCAAGTCGAAAGCCCAGCAAGTAGACAAGGCCGGATGCCACCGTTACAGGGCTAAGGTTAAGGCTGTTGCCCGACCGTAAACCAAGATGTGCTTATTGCCATGAACTAGGGTGGTACCACGAGGATATTATACCTTCGTCCCTATGTCTATGATTCCATAGATATAGGAGCGGAGGTTTTTGTTTGTCCGGCATATTATTTGGATGATTTCAGCAGCCTAACGAATTTATAATAGAAAATTTCAGAAAATTGAAAAAATTCGTACAGGGGGGTTATTATAATGGAAAAAATGTTAAGCTTAAAGGTTGAAAGTGGAATGGAAACACTGCTAAGGGTTGTAGGGGTACTCAGAAGAAAAGAATTCGACATAAAAAATCTTCAGATGGATTTTTCGCAGTGTGGAGCTTCAAGCCTGCTCATAACGCTGAATGAGGGTGAAAAACAAGGACTAAAGCAAGCAATAAAACATATGGAAAAGCTTGTTGATGTATATGAAATAACAGAATTCAAGGGGGAAAACTAAAATGGCAAAAATGTACTATGAAAAAGATGCAGATATGAACGTATTAAAGGGCAAGAAGATAGCAGTAATAGGCTACGGCAGCCAGGGCCACGCCCATTCACTCAACATGAAGGAGAGCGGGCTTGACGTTGTTATAGGACTTCACGCAGGCAGCAAGTCGGCGGAGAAAGCCAAGGCTGCAGGTTTTGAGGTTATGAGCGCAGCAGACGCCGCCAAGGCAAGCGACGTAATAATGATACTTATACCTGACGAGAAGCAAAAGAGCGTGTATGAAAGCGACATAGCGCCGAATCTGAAAGCTGGAAAGGCGCTTGTATTTGCGCACGGCTTCAACATACACTTTGGACAGATAAACCCGCCTGAGGATGTTGACGTATTCATGGTTGCGCCAAAGGGACCAGGACACCTTGTAAGAAGGGTATACACAGAGGGCAAGGGAGTGCCTGCGCTTTTCGCGGTGCATAATGACGCTACAGGCAAGGCAAGAGACATGGCAATGGCGTATGCAATGGCCATAGGCTCTGCCAGAGCGGGCGTGCTTGAGACAACATTCAAGGAAGAGACAGAGACAGACCTTTTCG
>NZ_WXFG01000032.1 GCF_009881055.1 Peptoclostridium sp. | reverse complement strand
AGAACAAGCTTGGTTGTAGGTCTATATTCATAACGGAAAAGGGTTAAATAAATATTCAGTTATCAAGGTACATTTGGCGATATCCATTATTTATTTGGAAATTCGCCGTTAATCATAGTATACGAGGAGATGTAGTTATGGAAAAAACACTAGTTCTAATCAAACCCGACGGTGTAAGACGCGGCCTTGTAGGAAAAATAATAAGCCGTTATGAAGCCCGTATGCTCCAAATCAGTGAAATGCGGTTTTTAAGGCCCTCGTCAGATATGTTGCGCAAACACTACATAGAACATGTCGATAAAGACTTTTTCAACGAGCTTTCGGACTACATGAGCAGCGGCCCCGTAGTCGTCCTTGTGCTCTGCGGCGAGAATGCCGTAAGCCTTGTCAGGAAGATAAACGGCGCAACAAACTTCATGAGCGCCGAGCTCGGGAGCATACGCGGGGACTTCGCCTGCTCAATCACCCAAAACCTAGTGCACGCCTCAGACTCCCAGTCTGGATTCGAACGAGAGTATAGCATATGGTTTGGATAAAAAAAGCTGCCTTTCGGCAGCTTAATTTCTTTTCCTCATACTGAGAGGCTTTGAGAGTATTTCCGAGTATATTATTCCCCTAGCTATGTCTTCCCTTTTATCAAAAAGACCTGAACCCGATGAAATCCGGGATTTGCCATAGATAGGGTGACTTTCGTCATGCTCAAACGGTGCTGCGGCGGCCATGCTCACTGCGTCAGACTTTACGGACTGCTGTTTCTTAACGAAGGATTTTGCTTTTACAGACTCTCCCTCGCGCGCTGGCTGAAACACCTCCTCCTGCATCTCTCCAACAGGAGGCTGTGTTTCAAGCTGGTACTGCTCCTGCACCTTCTGGGCTATTTCTTTGAAGTAGTCTTCAATGCCCCTGGCTGCAGGCTTTGATTTGCGCTGTGGCTGCGGTAGCTGTGGCTTTCTGGCAGCTGTGCCCGTTTTCTTCTTACCGAAAATGTTGTTGATGATTATAAGGAATATTATCCATAAAATACCTTCCAAGTCATCACGCCCTTTTACTTATTGTCTTCAGGCTTGTCTGATTTGATTCCGGCTGTTCCTGAAATTGACTCCCTCATATGGGTGTCTGCCATTACATTCTTCATGTTGTAGTAATCCATAACTCCGAGATTGCCGTTTCTGAAGGCTTCCGCTATTGCAAGTGGCACCTGAGCTTCTGCCTCTACAACTTTTGCCCTCATTTCCTCAACCATAGCCTTCATCTCCTGCTCTTTCGCTATAGCCATGGCTCTTCTTTCCTCGGCCTTCGCTTGTGCAATCTTCTTGTCGGCTTCTGCCTGGTCAGTCTGAAGCTGGGCTCCTATGTTCCTGCCGACGTCAACATCTGCTATGTCTATGGACAGTATTTCAAATGCCGTTCCAGCGTCAAGGCCCTTTTCAAGTACAGTCCTTGATATTCTGTCCGGATTTTCAAGCACCTGCTTGTGAGTCTCTGCAGAGCCTACTGTTGTAACTATACCTTCACCCACACGTGCAATTATAGTCTCTTCCCCGGCTCCTCCAACAAGTCTGCCTATGTTGGCTCTTACAGTTACCCTTGCTCTTGCTATTACTTCTATTCCATTTTTTGCAACTGCTGCAATCTTAGGAGTCTCTATAACCTTTGGATTAACGCTCACCTGTACAGCCTGGAGCACATCTCTTCCGGCAAGGTCAATAGCAGCTGCCTGTTCAAAGCCAAGCTCTATGTTGGCCCTTTGAGCTGCAATCAGCGCATTTACGACAGAATCCACGTTGCCACCCGCAAGGTAGTGAGCCTCGAGCTTGTCTATGCTAAGATCGAGTCCTGCCTTCGTTGCCTTTATCATAGGATTTACAATCCTGGATGGAGATACACGTCTGAACCTCATACCCACAAGTGTTAGTATGGAAACCTTAACTCCGGAAAAGAGTGCTGTAATCCAAAGCCCTACCGGTATGAAACTGAAAAACAGCGAAATGAATATTACTATAATTCCAACCATCAAAATTGTTCCCAGGTATGCCATTTACTATTCCCCCTTTTTTCTGACTATAATTTTGCTTCCTTCAACCCTTACGACTTTTACCAGTTCATCCTTCTGGATGAATTCACCGTCAGATACGGCATCGAGTATCTCGTTGTCTATCTCGATTTTGCCTGAGGGCCTCAGGAATGATACTGCTCTTCCTTCCCTGTCTATATACTCGAGCATCTCCTTGGCAGGAATGAATCCCGACTCCTTGCTCAAATTGGTATCGAGCAGGAGCGTCTTTGCCAGCTTTCGCTTTGGAAGCTTCTTGAATATAAGCGCTACAACTGCGACAGTCAGCACAAGCGCTACTAGCATGTATACGAGCGCCAGTGTCAGAGAACTGGATGCCATTACTATGCTCAAGACTACGCCTGCAATTCCAAGCGTTCCAAACACTCCAAATCCAGGGGCGGCAGCCTCCGCTATGAGCATTGCTATTCCTGCGATAAACAACACAACAGAAAGCAAGTGTGCATTTCCTCCCATTATCGAGCCCATGAAAAAGAGTGAAAAGCCTATTATACTAAGCAATCCTCCGATTCCAAATCCGGGCGTAATTATTTCAACTACAAGACCAATAAAGCCCAGCGCAAGCAGGAGCGGCGCAACATATGAAGAGCTTATTACATTAATAAAGTCTTCAATTGGCGTTGATTCAAGCACGTTTTCGCTGAAGCTCTCTATTCCCAGGCTCCTGTATACATCTCCCCTTGACGAAGCCTTGCCGTCAACAAAATTAAGTTTTAGCGCCTCCTCAGTCGTTAGGTTCAGAAGCTTGCCCTTTTCGACAACGCCTTCGATTTCAATGTCCTTATCTGCCATCGCCATTACAAGCTCAGGGTTTCTCCCCTTCTGCTCGGCTACAGTCTTGAGCTGTTTTTTCCAGTATGACATGTTCTTTTCCGTAGCCGGTATTGTTTCGGCTGAGCCTATCGTGGCGCTTGGTGCCATGTAAATCTTGTCGCAGGATATGCTCACAAGCACTCCTGCCGAAATTGCCTTTTTGTTTATGTACGCAACAGTCTTCATGTCGCTTTCAAGTATGATGTCACTTATATTTACTGCCGAATCGATCCTGCCTCCGTAGGTGTCGATATCAAGCAGCACAAGTGAAGCTCCCTCCTCCTCTGCCTTGTTCAAGGAACTCTTAATGTAGCTGAAAAGTCCGGGAGTTATTTCGCTTTTTACATTGATTACATAAACTTTCTCCTTCTCCTGTGCGAAGCCGGTGAACAGGCCTGACACAGCCACCAAAACTGCTACAACAAAAGCTACGCTGCATAGATATAGTTTTTTCATCCCCACCCTCTTTTCTCCATCGAATAAATGCAAATACGGATATATTTATTCACAGCCACATCTACGGCTACATTTATAGAGTTACCCTCATAATATAACATTAAACTTATTCCGGAAATAAAACAAAGAGGCAAAACTAAGTTTGCCTCTCGTATCTATTGTAATAATTCTTTTGCTATTTCGTTTATAAGCTTCCCATCAGCCTTGCCCTTCAGCTTGGGCATAAGGGCAGCCATAAGCCTTCCCATGTCTTTCACTGATGACGCTCCTGTTTCGCTTATAGTCTGCAAAACAATGCTTTTTACTTCTTCTGCGCTCATTTGTTCAGGGAGATAAGATACCAAAACATCTATTTCTTTTTTAGTCTGCTCTACAAGATCTTCCCTCTGAGCTTTTTCAAATTCAACAAGGGAATCTCTTCTTTGTTTCAGCTGCTTGGATATTGTGTCTATGACCTTATCGTCATCAGCCTCAACTCTGTTATCCACCTCATACTGCTTAATAGCTGACCTTACAAGCGTAATCACAGATTTCTTAAGATTGTCCTTGTCTTTCATGGACTGCTTCAAGTCGTCCATAAGCTGGTCTTTAAGGGCCATTTTTATTCACCTCTTACAAGACTATTTGCTCTTCTTTTTTCTTCCGGCCTTTAGTTTTTTACGCTTCTCACTAGGCTTTTCGTAATGTTCTCTTTTTCTTATCTCAGACAGTATACCAGATGTAGCACATTCACGTTTAAATCTTCTAAGAGCGCTATCTAAAGTCTCATTCTCTTTGATTTTTATTTCTGCTGGCATTCTCTTCCCTCCCTCCATTACTAACAATACTGCTTCAATTATAGCGTCGAATAAGCTGTGAAAATTGATGAATTCCGTACCTAGTCATTATAATATAAACTGGGTAATTCTTCAACCTTTTTTTAACCCGGAGGCCATGTAAGGTTTCTTCCTGCAAGTATGTGGTAATGAAGGTGGTCAACCTCCTGGCCGCCATTTTTGCCGCAATTTATCACTACTCTGAAGCCATCTGCGGCTATTCCTTCCTCTTTGGCTATCCTCTGTATTACTGTGCTTACATGTGCTGTTATGTCCATTTCTTCGCCTGCTATATCCATTATGCTGGCATAGTGCTTCTTGGGCACCACCAGTATATGAACAGGCGCAACTGGTTTTATGTCCCTGAAAGCCAGCACTTTTTCATCCTCATACACCTTGTTTGAAGGTATTTCACCATTAGCTATCTTGCAGAAAATGCAGTTGTCCACTACAGCCACCCCCTAAGTTATTGTATGTCATTCTCTTGAATTATTATTCCATGTATATACTCGCCCTTTACTTCGTTTAGCGCAACCTTTTGCATGCTTCCTTCGATATCAGAATCACTTATTGTACGCACCTTGACATAGTTTGAAGTATGACCTTCATACGTGTTTTCTCCTGTCTTCTGCTCAAAAAGCACATTTTCTGCACGTCCAATCATTTTTTCCATAAACTCGTTTTGGTTTGCACTTGAAAGCGAAATAAGTCTTTCGCTTCTTTCCTGCTTTTTATGAGGATCGACCTGACCGGCCATAGTTGCCGCAGGCGTTCCCTTCCGCGGAGAATATTTAAATATGTGCATCTGAAATAGCTTGACTTCCTTCAGGAATTCATACGTGGTTTCGAACTCCTCGTCAGTCTCTCCCGGAAAGCCTACTATTATGTCGGTTGTAAGAGCCACATTGCCAAAGCTTTCTCTGAGCTTTCCAATTATGTGTTTTAGTTTTTCTGTAGTGTACGTTCTGTTCATCCTTGAAAGCGTATTATTGCAGCCGCTTTGTATTGAAAGATGAAAATGCGGGCATACCTTTTCAAGCCCTGACAGCTCTTGTATGAACCCATCTGTAAGCATGTCCGGCTCGACAGAGCTCATTCTTATTCTTTCTATGCCATCTACCGAATGCACAGCTTTTATTGCATCAAGAAATCCCCCTGCGCCAACGTCCTGACCGTAGCATGCAACGTTGATGCCCGTCAGTACTATCTCCTTGAATCCAAGTTCCGCAAGACGGCTTACCTCATCAACTATGTTGTCTATGCTCCGGCTTCTTATACTTCCCCTTGCGTATGGAATTATGCAGTAAGAACAGAAGCGATTGCACCCGTCCTGCACCTTCACATAAGCTCTTGTCTTCCCGCTGGCTCCCTCTATGTGCATCTCCTCAAATTCCATAGGCTGCATTATATCTTCCACTCTGCACAGCTTCTCGCCCGGCATAGCATTTTCAAGTATTTCTACTATCCTCGACTTGTCCTTCGTTCCTACTATGACATCTACCTCTGGTATATTTATGACTTCGTCAGGAGCCACCTGTGAATAGCAGCCTGTAACTGCAATGACTGCATCAGGACTAATACGCCTTGCCCTTCTCAGAAACTGCCTCGACTTCTTGTCGCTCATGTGGGTTACGGTGCATGAATTTATAATGTATACGTCCGCCTTGTCATCTGCATCTACAACCGTATAGCCGCTTTTCCTGAAGAGCTCCTCCATGGCAGTTGTCTCATACTGGTTGACCTTGCACCCGAGTGTCAATATCCCCACTGTTTTCGAGTGCTTTTTGTTAATATCCTTCAAATTTATACAACTCCTCCTAAATCCGAGAGCTCATAAAGCACTATAGCCGAGCTCACAATTGCTGCTGTTTCCGTGCGCAGTATCCTCTTCCCTAGCGTAACAGGAATGACGCCTTTTTCTGATAGCATTTCTATTTCAAACTCTTCAAAGCCGCCTTCGGGGCCTATGAATATCCCTATGCTCCCCGGCTTTTCGACAAGACTTCTTAGAACCTTCCCGATTGGATTTGACTGCTCGTTCTCGTATGGGACTATATTCACATCGTTCCTTTCAGTATCGCATATTGCCTGCGATAGACTCATCGGCTGCTCAAGCCTTGGCAGCATGCCTCTTTTGCTCTGCTTGGCGGCGCCCAGGATTATCTTCTCCCATCTGTCCGCCTTTTTGAGCTCGCTCTTTGAGTCAAGCTTTACAATGCTTCTGGCAGTCTCAAGCGGTACAATCCTCGACACTCCAACCTCAGTTAGTTTTTGGACTATAAGCTCGAATTTTTGCGCCTTGGGCAGCCCCTGATATACGGTAACCTGCAGCTTCGGCTCCCGCTGCACGTTCACTTCTTCAAGCAATTCAAGCAGCACCTCTTTTTTGGATATGCTGCTTATTTTGCATATGAACTCCCTTTGCCTGCCGTCGCAAATCTCGAGTTTTTCCCCTTCTGTGAGCCTTAGCACCCTGGAAATGTGTTTTACCTCTTCTTCATCGCTTATGCTGCAAATTCCCTTTTCGTAATCTATGTTATCAGCAAAGAATCTGTCCAAATCTATTCACCCTTCTTGGAAACTACGGCTGCCCATTCACCCATCTTTTCAACCTTAATTATCTCAAAACCGTTTGACACTAGAGCGTCCTGCACTGAATCCAGCTTTTCGTGTATTATGCCCGAGGATATAAATATTCCACCAGGCTTTATAATCTTAGGCACATCCTTTGAAAGCATAATTATGACGTCTGCTATTATGTTTGCAACTACTATATCTGCACTCCCCTCGACAACCTCAAGTAGGTTTCCAAGCCTTATGTCAACAGTGGCTCCTACTCCATTGAGTGCTACATTTTCGTTTGCCACCTTTACTGCCACCTCGTCGAAGTCCCCGCCTATTACCCTGTGGGCTCCAAGCTTTGCAGCCACTATCGAAAGTATACCGCTGCCGCAGCCTATGTCGAACACAGTCTTATCCGGAGTCACATATTCTTCGAGTGCCCTTATGCACATGCTTGTAGTCTCATGGGTCCCTGTTCCAAATGCCATGCCGGGGTCAAGCTCTATTACAAGCTCTCCTTCTGTCTTTGAATATTCTTCCCATGTGGGCTTTATTACAATTCTGTCTCCTATCTTTGTAGGCTTGTAGTATTTTTTCCAGGAATCCGCCCAGTCGCTATCGTCTACTTCGCTTATTTCAACGCTGCCTTCGCCTATTTCAAGGCCGTATTCAGGAAGCCTCTTTATTTTTTCCCTAATCATCTCCAGCTCGGCTACTATGTTTTTCTCTTCAGCAAGATACGCCTTGATTACAACGCCTTCATAGCCTGTGTCGAATATGGTTTCATCTACATAGTCCCAAGCCTTTTCGTCCTTTTCCTGAAACAAGAAATCATTTGGATCTTCTATAACTATTCCACCTACTTCCGCCTCGTATAATATGCTCGTGACAGCCTCTACCGCTTCTGTTGTAGTTTTGATTGTAATTTCGGTCCATTTCATAGAGATCCCTTCCTTAAAAAAGTATTTTCAGGTATGAATTACTTTAAATATTATATATCATACAGTTTTTTTTTGCCATATCTTATGCCTGCTTAAAACAGACAAAAAATAGAACTTTCTTAAAAAGAAAGCTCTATTTCAGTTTATCTTTCACCTTTTCAAAAAAGCCCTTCTTCTGCTCGTGAACTTCCTCGCCGGTTTCCTTTGCAAAATCCCTGAGTATTTCCTTTTGCTTTTCTGAAAGGCTTCTAGGAACCTCGACTACAACCTTGACATACTGGTCGCCTCTGGCTCCAGTTCTAAGGTGAGGCACGCCTTTGCCCTTCAGCCTGAAGACAGTTCCCGACTGAGTGCCCTCAGCCACCTTGTACTTGACCTTGCCGTCGAGTGTAGGCACCTCTATCTCGTCGCCGAGTGCCGCCTGTACAAATGTTATTGGTATGTCATAGTATATGTCGTAGCCGTCCCTTTTAAATAGCTCATGAGGCTCTACTGATATGGCTACGTAAAGGTCTCCTCTAGGGCCTCCCCGCAGTCCCGGTTCACCCTCTCCCGAAAGCTTTATTACGGAACCGTCATCCACACCAGCAGGGATTTTTATTTCAATCTTCTTTGTCTTTCTTACCCTTCCCCGACCTTGGCAATTCTCACACGGCTGTTCCACGATAGTTCCTTCGCCCCTGCAATTGTGGCATGTAGTCGCACTTACCATCCTGCCGAACATTGTATCCTTGTAAGTTTTTATTTCACCGCTTCCGCCGCAGGTTGGGCATGTCTTCCTCGAAGTTCCAGGCTTTGCGCCGCTTCCGCCGCACACCTCGCACTCTTCCTGCCTGTCTATTTTTATCTCCCGGTCTACGCCAAAAGCTGCCTCTTCAAATTTTATCCGGGCGTCATACCTTATGTCGTTTCCCTTTTGGGGTGCATTTCTCCTTCTTGCGCTTCCTCCGAACCCCCCACCAAACATGTCTCCGAACACATCGCCGAATATGTCCTCAAACCCGCCAAAGCCGCCGCCAAAGCCCTGTCCATATCCGCCCTGTCCAAAGCCGCCTCCGTCCACTCCGGCATGACCGAACTGGTCGTAAGCCCTTCGCTTTTGAGGATCCGAGAGCACTTGGTAGGCCTCGTTTATCTCCTTGAACTTTTCTTCGGACTCCTTGTCGCCAGCATTCTTGTCAGGGTGGTACTTCATGGCAAGCTTTCTGTACGCCTTCTTTATATCCTTATCGTCAGCTTCCTTTGAAACCCCGAGAGTTTCATAGTAATCCCTTTTACTCAATAACAATCACCGCCTTGCCAAAATAATGGCTTGTGGTAAACCACAAGCCATTCAAATTATTTTTCATCGTCAACTACTTCGTAATCCGCGTCTACTACATCCTCGGCCTTTCCTCCTGCATGCTCTCCGCCTGCAGCTCCTGCCTGAGATTCTCCGGCGTGCTTTGATGCTTCTTCATAAAGCTTCTGGGAGATAGGATGCATCTTGTTCATAAGCTCTTCCATCGCCTTTTGTATGTCTTCAGCGCTTGAATCCTGGTTGTCCTTGACTTTTCTTAACGCCTCTATTGCCTCTTCAACCGATTTCTTATCTGCATCAGAAACTTTGCCTTCAACTTCCTTGAGCGTCTTTTCAGTCTGATATATGGTTGACTCTGCATGATTTACAGCTTCAATCTTCTCTTTTCTTTCCTTGTCCTTTGCGGCATTCAATTCAGCCTCTTTAACCTTCTGCTGTATCTGGTCCTCTGTAAGGTTTGTAGAAGATGTTATTGTTATAGCCTGCTGCTTTCCTGTGCCAAGGTCTTTTGCCGTAACGTGAACTATGCCGTTGGCATCTATATCAAATGTAACCTCTATCTGAGGTATTCCTCTTGGAGCCGCAGGTATATCTGTTAGCTGGAATCTTCCAAGTGTCACGTTGTCAGAAGCCATCGATCTTTCACCCTGAAGCACGTGTATATCCACGGCTGTCTGGTTGTCTGCTGCTGTTGAGAACACCTGTGACTTCTTAGTAGGTATTGTAGTGTTTCTTTCAATAATCTTTGTCATTACAGAGCCGAGAGTCTCTATTCCAAGCGAAAGTGGAGTTACATCGAGCAGAAGCAGATCGTGCTTCACTTCGCCGCCAAGTATTCCTCCCTGTATTGCCGCTCCTACTGCAACGCACTCGTCCGGATTTATGCCCTTGTCAGGCTCTATCCCTATTATCTTCTTTATCGCCTCTTGAACCGCAGGAGTACGTGTCGAACCTCCCACAAGCAGCACCTTGTCAAGGTCTGAAGGCTGAAGCCCTGCATCCCTGAGTGCGTTTCTTGTAGGCTCCATGCTTTTTTCAACAAGGTCCGCAGTTAGCTCGTTAAATTTGGCTCTTGTTATATCCATGTTGAGGTGCTTAGGGCCTGTGTGAGTAGCAGTGATGAAAGGCAGGTTTACGTTAGTTGTCATAACGCTCGAGAGTTCCTTCTTTGCCTTTTCTGCAGCCTCTCTTAGTCTTTGAAGGCTCATTCTGTCAGCTCTGAGGTCAACACCTTCAGCCTTTTGGAATTCGTCAGCCATGTAGTCTAGCAGCCTCTGGTCAAAGTCGTCTCCACCAAGATGGTTGTTTCCGCTTGTAGCCAGAACCTCTATTGCGCCGTCACCTATCTCAAGTATTGAAACGTCGAACGTTCCTCCGCCAAGGTCGAAAACGAGTATCTTTTGCTCCTCATGTGCCTTGTCAAGTCCATAAGCAAGAGCTGCAGCAGTAGGCTCGTTTATTATCCTCACTACGTTAAGCCCGGCGATTCTTCCAGCATCCTTAGTCGCCTGTCTTTGTGCGTCAGTAAAGTATGCCGGCACAGTAATTACTGCGTCGTTTACAGGCTCGCCAAGGTAGCTTTCAGCATCAGCCTTAAGCTTTTGAAGTATCATTGCAGATATTTCCTGCGGCGAGAGATCCTTGCCGTCTATGTGAACCTTGTGGTCTCTTCCCATCTCTCTTTTTATTGACATTATAGTTCTTTCTGGGTTTGTAACAGCCTGCCTTTTAGCAGGTTCTCCAACTATCTTTTCTCCATCCTTGCCGAACGCCACTACTGACGGGGTAGTTCTCATGCCCTCCGCATTAGTAATTACTACAGGCTCGCCGCCTTCCACAACTGCTACGCACGAGTTAGTCGTTCCAAGGTCAATTCCTATGATTTTTCCCATGTCACCATTCCTCCTAAAATAATTGATTTCTGAGATTTATGATGTAATCTATATTTTTTTAACTGCTATATACAGTTTTTCACTTTGAAACCTTTACCATCGAAGGCCTTATTACCTTATCTGAGAGCTTGTATCCATGCTGGAACACCTCTACTACTATGCCTGCTTCCACATCTTCCCTTTCTTCATTCATCACTGCGTGGTGAATATTCGGGTCGAACTCGCAGTCTGTCGCATCTATCTTTTCAAGTCCAAATTTACCAAGGGTATCTATCATCTGCCTGAGCACAAGCTCAACACCGCTATATACAGAGCTTTCTTTTTCATGTTCGGCACACGAAATAAGCGCTCTTTCAAGATTGTCAATAACCGGCAGGAGCTCGGTCAATATCTTTTCATTTGCAAAAACTGAAATCTGATCCTTTTCTTTTTCAACTCTTCTTCTGAAGTTGACGAAATCCGCCTGAAGCCTCTGGAGGGAATTTTTCAGTTCCTGAATTTCGATGTCTCTGGGATCGCTCTCCTTAGTTTCTGTTTCTGGTTCAAGTTCTCCCTCAGTCTGCGCAAACTCCTCCTCGAGCATTTCGCATTCAGCAGATTGCTCCTGCTGCTCGTCCATCGCTTGTTCAAACTCTTTTTTGTTCTCCAATTTCCACACCCCTTAAAATTCACTTTTTATAAATCTATCCAGTCTTTGAGAAACATAATTCATTATTGAGAAAACCCTTGAATAATCCATTCTTGTAGGGCCTATGATTCCTATTTTGCCTATGGTCTTGTCGCCCAGCTTGTATGTTGCAGTCAGTATGCTGCAGTCCTTTGATATGTCACACAGATTTTCTGCCCCTATTAGTATGTTTATATTCTCCCTTTGGATTCCTGCTGAATTTAGTATTTGCAGCATAGTATCCTTCTGGCCTAGCATATCAAGAAAAGCTCTCGCTTTTGATATATTGTTGAATTCAGGAAAATCCAGTATGTTCGTCTTTCCTTCTGCGAGTATCTCTATGTCCTCAAGCGCCAGGGAATTCATGCTTATGCCCTCAAGCAGCTGGTCGAGGAATTCGCTGTATTCATAAATTTTCGTCTTCAGATAATTTATGAACCTATGGTCTATCTGCTCTATTGTCTTCCCGGAAAGCCTCTCATTCAGCATCGATGATATTATGTTAAGCTTGTCCTGGCTTATTTCATGACTAGTATTCAGAATCAGGTTCCTGATGAGGCCGCTTTCCATGACGACTATCAGCATTATGTTGCTTGAGCTCACGAAAACAAGCTGCAGATTTCTGATTCTGCTCTCATTGAACTTGGGCGTAAGTGCTACTGCCGTATAGCTTGTGAACTCCGACATCAGCCTGAGCGCGTCGTCGAGAAGCTTTTGAACCTCGCCGTGCCTCCTAAAGAGTGAGTCGTCTATCACCCTCTTCTGCTGACCGTCAAGTATCCCTTCCTGCATCATGCTCTCCACATACAGCCTGTATCCCTTTTCAGTGGGAATCCTTCCAGATGATGTGTGCGGCTGCGCAAGATAACCCAGCTCCTCAAGATCCGACATTTCATTCCTTATAGTCGCTGCGCTTATATTGAGGTCATGATTTTGAGAAACACTCTTAGAACCTATGGGCTCTGCTGAAAATATATAATCATTTATTATGGCCTCGAGTATTTTTAGCTTTCTTCCACTCAAATTCATAATCAATACACCCCTGTATTCGTCAAAAAGGCCGGCTGATCTATTTAGCACTCGGCAAGCAAGAGTGCTAACATCTTCTTTTTTAAAATATCACTATTAGTTTTCTTTGTCAAGGATATTACATAGCATCATCTTCAAGTAAAAATTCAACAAACACGGAATTGCTTAGATCAATTCCCTTGTTAGTCAATGCAATCATTTCACTCCCGTTTTTCACGACTCTTTTTAGGAGCCTTTGCCCCACAAGCTTTTCTATTTTTTTCGAATACATGCCCTTCAAATCCGCTCCAAGCTTTTTTGAAAGCACTTGCAGATCTACGCCCTCGTTCATCCTGAGGCCCATGAACATCGCTTCCTCAATCTTATCTTTGAGAATCAGCTTGTTTGAGCTTTCTATCGGCACTACATCCTTGTCAATGCTTTCGAAATATTCGCGCAGGCCTTCCAAATTGCAGAACCTCTCGCCGCCTATATATGAGTGTGCCCCAGGGCCTAGTCCTAGATAGTCCGAGCATTTCCAGTACATTATGTTGTGCCTCGATTCATATCCTACCCTTGCAAAGTTGGATATTTCGTACTGGGCATACCCTTTTTTGCGCAAAAAACTCCTGCATGCATGGTACATCCTCCTGTCGCTCCTCTCGTCGAGCTCATTGAGGATACCCTGGTCTATAAGGCTTTGCATTTTTGTACCTTCCTCCACTATCAGGGAATAGGCTGAGATATGTTCCGGCTCAAGTCCCGTCACCTTGCAAAGTGTATCCACCCACTCGCCTATAGTCTGTGTGGGAATCGAAAACATGACGTCTATGTTTATGTTTTCAAAGCCAGCTTTGCGGGCCTGCTTATAATTTTCAACAAAATCCTCATACGTGTGTACTCTTCCAAGAAGCTGAAGTATGTGGTTTTGGGCCGCCTGGAGCCCCATGCTGAGTCTGTTTATCCCAAGGCTCCTCATGTCCCTTAGCTTGGCTTCGCTTAGGGTCTTTGGATTTGCCTCCATTGTTATTTCTGCCCCTGCTTCAACTTTGAAATTCGCGTGTATGGCATCCATCAGCTGGTGCATTTCCTGTGACTGGAGCAGGCTGGGTGTTCCCCCGCCTATGAATATGCTGCTCAAGGATTTGTCTCTTAGCCTTAGTGTCTGCATTCGCAGCTCTCTAATCAGATAATCCAGAAAAACTTCTCTTTCACCTAGCATGCTTTCAACGCAAAACGAGTTGAAGTCGCAATAGCTGCATTTTTTTACGCAAAACGGAATGTGCACATATAGTCCTGCTCCCATATTAAATACCTCTTTATTATTTTTCTCTTGAAGCAAAAAGCCAAGAGAACCGTCCCCTTGGCTTTTTGTAAGAATTTATTTTTCAACCTTAAGCACAGACATGAATGCCTTCTGAGGAACCTCGACAGAACCAACCTGCCTCATCCTCTTCTTGCCCTCTTTTTGCTTTTCTAGAAGCTTTCTCTTACGCGATATGTCTCCGCCGTAGCATTTTGCAAGCACGTCTTTTCTGTAGGCGCTTATAGTCTCCCTCGCGATAATCTTGTTGCCTATTGAAGCCTGTATTGGAATTATGAACTGGTGCTTTGGTATCTCTTCCTTTAGCTTTTCACACATGGCCTTGCCCCTCTTGTAGGCTCTGCTCTCGTGCACTATGAAAGAAAGCGCATCCACCTTTTCCTTGTTTATCATTATATCCAGCTTCACAAGGTCAGATTCCCTGTATTCCTTGAACTCGTAGTCGAACGAGCCGTATCCTCTTGTTCTGGTCTTTAGTGCGTCAAAGAAATCGTATATGACCTCATTGAGAGGCAGCTCGTAATGGAGCATTACCCTCTTTGTGTCTATATACTCCATGTCTATCATGTTGCCCCTTCTCTCCTGGGAGAGTTCCATAACCGCCCCCACATAATCGGAAGGAACTATTATGTCGGCCTTAACGATAGGCTCGTCTATGTGAGACAGCTCTGTTGCCGGCGGAAGATCCGAAGGATTTTGTATCATTATTATCTCGCCGCTGTTCATGTATACCTTGTACAGAACCGACGGCGCAGTTGTTATTATGTTAAGGTCGAATTCTCTCTCGAGCCTTTCCTGCATTATCTCCATGTGCAGAAGTCCCAAAAATCCGCATCTGAAGCCAAAGCCCAGTGCAGCAGAAGTCTCAGGCTCGTATTCGAGCGCCGCATCGTTTACCTGGAGCTTTTCGAGCGCGTCCCTGAGGTTTTCATACTTTTCGCCCTCTCCAGGATAGATTCCGCAGTAAACCATCGGAATGGCCTTCTTGTAGCCTGCAAGAGGATCTGATGTAGGATTATCGGCGTCAGTTATCGTATCTCCAACGCGGCAGCTTCTTATTTCCTTTATGCTTGCAGCCACGTAGCCAACCTCTCCCGCTCTCAGCTCGTCAACGGGTGTCTGACCGGGAGCCATTACGCCCACCTCGGTGACCTCAAACATTTTGCCTGTGGCCATCATTTTTATCTTCATGCCTTTTTTGAGCTTGCCCTCGAACACTCTTATATAGCCCACTACGCCCTTGTAGCTGTCGTAGTACGAGTCGAATATGAGAGCCTTGAGCGGCTTGTCATAGTCGCCGCTTGGCGAAGGTATCTTTGTTACAATCGCTTCGAGCACATCCTTGATGTTGAGACCTTCCTTTGCTGAAATCAGAGGCGCATCCTGAGCCTCCAGGCCTATTATTTCCTCTATTTCAGTCTTTATTTCCTCCGGCCTTGCGCTTGGCAGGTCTATCTTGTTTATAACCGGTACAATCTCAAGATCCTGGTCAAGTGCAAGATATACGTTAGCCAGAGTCTGTGCCTCAACGCCCTGCGCCGCGTCTACAATTAGCAGGGCTCCTTCGCAGGCAGCAAGGCTCCTTGAAACCTCGTAGTTGAAATCCACGTGCCCCGGAGTGTCTATGAGGTTGAGCACATAGTCCTCGCCGTCATTTGCCCTGTAATTCAGCCTCACGTTCTGAAGCTTTATTGTTATTCCTCTTTCCCTTTCAAGATCCATGTTATCAAGAAGCTGGGCCTTCATCTCTCTTTGCGACAAGAGTCCGGTATATTCTATGAGCCTGTCGGCAAGAGTTGATTTTCCGTGATCTATGTGAGCAATAATACTGAAGTTGCGTATCCTGCTTTGGTTGTACATTAAATGATAATCTCCCTTCATGAGTGTTTTTCGACTAATTTTTATTATACATATAGGGCCGCGTATTATCAAGTAAACTGTTATTTAAGCACAATTTTAGATATATAATTTCCCTTGATTTTTTACCGCTTATTTGATAAAATTGTCTTTGTTGAAATTTATTAAGTAAATCAAGTAGGGGGTGAACAATTTGGCTAATATTAAATCAGCTAAGAAGAGAATAAAGGTTATAGCAAAGAAAACTCTGGCTAACAAGATAAGAAAGTCTGAGGTTAAAACTGCTATAAGAAGATTTGAAGAAGCTCTAACTGCTGGCAACATAGATGAGGCTACTTCAAGATTCAGATTCGCTGAAAAGAAACTCTATCAAACAGCTGCAAAAGGAACAATACACAAAAATGCAGCAGCAAGAAAGGTTTCTCAGCTTGCAGACAAGCTTAACGCGGCTGTATCTGGAAAGTAGTAAGTCTATTTTATCTGGATAAAGTCTCAACACCCCATTTCGATATTCCCCGAAAAAAATCCCCAGTAATCCTGGGGTTTTTCTATTTTTTGAGGCAAAGCTCGGCTATGAGAAGCTCTATTCCAAGACGCTCGCCTATAAGCCCGCTTTTTATTCTAAAGTCGGTCTGTGCGCACTCGTCTATGGCTCTTGATACCTGGTTTCCCGAAAAGGCAGCCCCCTCTGAAAGGGCCTTGCCTGCCACAAACGGATGTATCTCGAGCTTTTGAGCTATCTGCTTGGGCGAGTAGCCCGACTCCTTGAGCTCCCTTGTCTGAAGCATAAGCCTCAGCTGCCTGGCTATCATCGACAGCACCATCATGGCAGAGCTTCCCTGAACCGTCATCTCGTCAAATATCCTTATGGCTTCAGCCGCCTGTTTTCTTCCTATGCAGTCTATAAGCTTGAATATGTCATTTTCAAGCGAAACTGCCGCAAGCCTTTCAATTGCTGATTTTGTAATTTCATCAGCTGGTGAAACGTACGAACAGAGCTTTATTATCTCGTTTTCAATATCCTGCAGAGTCTTCTCTGAATTCTTGCTCTCGTAATCTGAAAGCTTCAGGAAGTAGACTATGTCTGAAAGGCTGATTTTCAAGCCCCTGCTTTCGAACTGAGACTTCACCCAGTTTATAAGCTCGTTTCCGCGAAGCTTGTCGCAGTTTAGCGATGTGCCTAGCTTCACAAATGCCTTTGCCAGCTTTCTTCTGCCGTCGATTTCGCCATGCACGGAGAACACAAGCACCGTCGTTTCAGGAACGCTGGCTAGATATTCTATGAGCTCTGCTTCCTGCTCCTCCGAAAAATTTCTGCGTTTTCCCTTAAGCAGCTCTGTTTCCTTGACAATCACAAGCCTCCTCTGGTCCATGAAAGGCAGCGTTTCGCATGCCTCCTTTATTTTGGCCAGGCCTGTTTCCGCCCCGTCAAGTATGGAGAGGTTGAACTCTGCAAAATCCTTTATTAGCATGCCTGTCAGCTTGTGCATTATCTCTTCTATTATATAGACCTCCCTGCCATGCAGCAGGTATGCCGTTTTAAGCTTGTTTTCTTCTATTTGTCTATTGATATCCTTTAGCTGCATTCCTTTGCTCCTTTACCCTGTACGATTCATAATATATGACAAATGCCACTACCGCCGCATAATACATGATTACAAGGCCCTTTGACGGCTCGCTTGCCTGCATGCTGGCAAAACTCATGTCCGAAAGCTTCATTGCCACTATAGAGCTGTAGTCTACAATTAATATTACAATTTTCGCTACAAAAAAAGAAGCCTTAATACTAACAAAAGATAAAAAAATGCTCGCAAGCGAGCCCGCCATGAGCAAAGGCACAAGCGGAACCACAAGTACATTTGTTATCGGCGATACCAACGAGACGTTCTTGAACACCGCATAAGTTATGGGCCATGTCATCAGGTTTGCACTCAGAGTCATGGAAAGCGGGGCAAATCCGACATTTTTCTGCAGCAATCCGTAAAAGGCACATATTGAAAATACTGCTGAAAACGAGAGCAAAAATCCAACATCGTATACGACATACGGATTTTTGAGCATCAGCACTATTGCAGCGGCATAAAGCGCGCACTTTAAATCATACTCACGCCCTATAAAAAAGGCAATCTCGCCTATTATGAAAAAAAGAGCGGCCCTTGTGACCGAAGGCGTGAATCCCGTCATAAAGGCGTATATTGCCAGAAAGCCTGTTACCACAATCACTCTGGATGTATTCCCCGTATTTTTGAGCAGGAGGGATATTATTGCACATATAATACCCACATGGAGCCCCGAGACGGCAAATATGTGGGTTATTCCGGTGTCTGAAAAAGCCTCCAGAAGCTCGCTATCCATTGCTGCTTTGTCGCCGAACAGAATCCCCTTTACAAAAGGTGAGTGGGAGCCGAATATGATTTCTATCTTTTTGTAGGCTGTGGCCTTTATTAGGCCCGAGTAGTAGTAAAGGCTTCTTTCTGTGCCTATGGATTCTATGTCGCTTGCATATAATACGTCTGTGTAGCCCTTGGCCCTGAGCACCCTTCCATAATCGAAGCCGTCCAGGCTTATTTCGCGGAAATTCTTGAGCCTTCCGCCCACCTCAAGCACTTGCCCCATATTATATTCACCCTGTTTGGCGTAGTCCACGACAAGATATGGGCCTATTTTATATTCGTTGCACCTCGCCTTGCGGGCGACATTTTCAACCGTGCCGCGTATAAGCACCCTTTTGGGCTCTGAGTCGACAGCTTTTCTGCTGTCTATGCCGGTATATATGAGGCAAAACAGTATGCACGCCACAAACATTGCGGCTATTGGCCTTCTTGTAAAATAGCTCATTATATCACCCGTAAAGTATGCTATAGTTTTTTGTCAAACAGCCCTCCGCTGCCGTGCATGAAGTTGATAATGTCTGCTTTCGCATTTTCGAGTATGTTGAATATTTTCTTCAAAAGTCCGGAATCCGGGTCAAACACTATATCGGCAGACATGCTGCCGCTAATCAAGGACTCCTTTAGCAGCCTTTCTTCTATTACAAATCTTGAATCCTCAAATTTTATTCCCAGGTTTCCAATGTGCCTGTAGGCTGCGGCAAGCGTGACCACTTTCTTAAAGCCGTATCCGCCTGCAAACGAGTCCATGACCTTTATGGATTTTATAGCATTGTTAATACTGGCAACGGCCTCAACTATCTTCTCGTACACATCGTCGCATTCGTTTGAACTTCTCTTAATCTGGTTTTTGAGGTTGTATTCGTTTACAGAAAACTCCGCCATGCTCTCTTTTGCCTTTTTCAGATGTTCATAGAATGAATCGCTTTCAAATATGTAGTTATGGCTCGAATAAGCCGTTTCATTCCTGATTTTCTCAACGCGTCTGATTGCATCTACATCCCTTACCCCGCTGTTTACCGTCTTCCTCTCCACATCGAATATCTTTATCCTGTCGCCGCTCACTCCTGAAATCCTGCCCATGCCGCACCCCCACTCTGAAATAGTAGCATGCTTTATATATAAGTACCATTTTTAGTGCACAATAATCCCGATTGCAATTTTTGTAATCCAAATGATAAAATATAAATAGACACATATGAATTTGACTGGAGGAATATCATGACAGATTCTGTTTTCCAGAGAACAGAAATGCTAATAGGCAGTGACAATTTGAACAAACTCAGAAATTCCAGCGTGCTTGTGCTTGGCATAGGGGGCGTAGGCGGATTTGCTGCAGAAGCTCTTGCAAGAGCTGGCGTAGGCCATCTTACACTCGTCGACAAGGATTCCGTTGACATTACAAACATAAACAGGCAGATAATTGCGCTTCAAAGCACGGTAGGAAAAAACAAGGTGGATGTTATGAAGCAAAGGATATATGACATAAATCCGTCAACCCGCGTTGATGCATTAGCAGCAAAATACGACAGCGAAACTTCAGAGACCATACTAAGTGGCAGCTATGACTATGTTGTGGATGCTATTGACATGGTTTCCTCAAAGCTGGACCTGATTGAAAAATGCTATTTCAGCGGCATCAACATAATAAGCTCCATGGGCATGGGCAACAAGCTGGACCCTACAAAGATAAGCGTATGCGACATCTACAAGACTTCTATGTGCCCACTTGCGAGGGTCATGAGAAAGGAGCTCAAGGCCAGGGGGGTCAAAAATCTTGAGGTTGTCTACTCCACCGAAAAGCCTCAGGAGGTGCCTGCCTTCATACCTGAAGGCTCCAAGAAGCCCGCTCCCGGAAGCATATCGTTTGTCCCTTCCGCAGCAGGCCTTGTAATGGCTTCTGTAGTTGTAAACAACATTATGAATAAATAGAATGGCTGCTTCGGCCATTCTATTTTTTTGCTCGAAATGTTCGTTTATTCGAAAAGTTCGTTCATTAACTTCTCAGCCTTCTCTTTTCTGTTTTTCGTATCATCCTCGTCTATAGACACAATTTCGCCGTCGATTATAAGCACGTCGCCTTCCAGTGCATGCTCGGGCAGCAGCTTCCTTTGTATTTCGACAACACTCCTGTCTTCGAGCTCCACAACTGCAACATCGCCTTCAAACCTGTCAATTACTCCTCTTGTCATCTAATTCCCCTCCTTATAATAGTTGTAGGTGCCCGGTTTTTTGTCTGTCCATATTTTTTTGCCGTCACAGTAGAACACTATGCTCCCTTGCTCATCTGTCCGATAGAGCAGAATAGACTGTTCCTTCAACAGCTCCAACGTTTCCTTGTGTGGGTGCCCATAGCTGTTGTTTTGTTTTGAAGATATTACTGCTACGTCGGGCGAAACCGACTTTATAAAGTCTTCGCTAGTGGACGTCGAGCTGCCATGATGGCCAAGCTTTATAAGGTCACTGTCTATTTTTTCCGCGGCGCCCATTATTTCAAGCTCGTTTTGAACCACGGCGTCTCCCATAAACAGGAAGCTTTTGTCTGCATATTCGAGTCTCACAACTGCTGACCAGAGATTGTTGTCATCTGAATACGAGCTTCTTGGATTTAAAAATCTGCCCTTGACATCGTTGCCTATGCTGATTAATACTCCCGCCTTGGCCTCCTTAATACTGAGGCCTTTTCGTTTGGCGGCACTAAGCACATCCATAAATGTATTTGTAGTGTGCGACTTTCTCGGCATGTAAAACTCGGCTGTTTCAAAGCTGTCTATAACGGTGTCCAGGCCGCCTATGTGGTCGGAGTCCGGATGTGTTCCTACCAGTATGTCTATGCTCTTTATTCCATGTCTTCTCAAATAGCTCACAACTGTGTCTCCCGCCGAATTGTCGCCCGCATCTATGAGCATTGTTTTCCCATCCGGAGATACTATCAGCGTCGCGTCTCCCTGCCCGACATCTATAAAATGTACCTGCATCAGACCTTCATTTTCCTGCGGGGAACACGAGGACAACATTGCCGCAGCCGCTATGACAATTAGAATAAATTTAAATCTATGTATTAATAAAAATCTCATTTTGCATCCCCTTTTATCATTTCTTATTTTTGCAATTATTTGATGGCATTCTGCCGCTAAGTCCATTATATCCAATTTCCCCCATGCTTTAACACTGTTTCTGGCTTTATCCGCACGGCTGCGCCTTAAATCATCAAAACAATATAAATTGTATGGGTACGGATTCTATTGAATGAGAGCAGCCGCATATGTATAATTATCATGTAATAGAACATAATTTATCATTCTAATTTATAAATCGAGGTGGAATCATAATGAATATGAATGTAAGACAAATTACACTACTCGGACTCATGACTGCCGCAGTCTGCATTGGAACCATGGCCATAGTAATTCCAATACCTGCTACAAACGGATATATAAACATAGGTGACAGCGTAGTCTTCCTTACTTCAATACTGTTTGGTCCTCTTGCCGGAATGGTTGCCGGAGGAGTCGGCTCTGCTCTTGCGGATCTCTTGAGCGGATATGCTCACTGGGCTCCTTTCACTCTTCTTATAAAAGGACTCGAAGGACTGCTCGTTGGACTTCTGATGAAGGGCGGCCTTTCAAAACTTAGAATGGGTGTTTCCACATTTGCAGGAGCATGTCTTATGGTCACAGGATACCTGCTTGCAGGTGCAGTTCTTGAAGGCAGCATACTAGTATCGCTAAGGTCAGTGCCTGCCAATATAGTCCAGGGTGTTGCCAGCATGCTGATAGCCGTTCCGGTTTCAATAGCAATATCCAAGACATCATATGTCAGAAAAAATAATCTTATGAAAAACTAACTCTTCAATAATACAACAATATACCCTCCGGATATCCGCCTCTCGCAGGCGGATATTCTTTTATTGTCCTTTATTCGAATGCTGATGTAAAATATCATTATTACAACATCTAATGGTTCAAGGAAATATCTGCTGCTAAGGAGGCAACAACATGAAGGTTCTAGGCCTTATAACGGAATATAATCCTTTTCACAACGGACACGCATACCATCTGGAGGCTTCAAAAAAAGAGACCGGTGCTACGCATACTGTCGCAGTCATGAGCGGTCATTTTCTTCAAAGAGGAGAGCCCGCCATATTCGACAAGTGGACAAGAGCCAAGATGGCTGTCATGGCAGGTGTTGACCTTGTGCTTGAGCTTCCTGCCGCCTACTCGTCACAGAGCGCGGAGCTTTTTGCTTTCGGCTCAGTACTCACACTTGATTCCATCAGGGTTGTCGACAGCATTTGCTTTGGGAGCGAATCAGGCGACATTACCAGGCTAAGTGCCATAGCCAAAATACTCGAAAATGAGCCCGCCAAATTCCAGGCGCTCCTTAAAGAACAGCTCGATTCCGGACTGACATTTCCAAGGGCCAGGCAAGCAGCTCTTGGCCTTTTCATTGACGGCGCCTCCAGCTCATACGGCCTTTCCTCCCGTGATGCTCTAGCCGTTCTCAAAAGTCCAAACAACATACTGTCGATAGAATATTTGAAGAACCTTTTGCGCCTTGGAAGCGATATAGCACCCGCCACAGTGCGTCGAATCGCCGCCGACTATAACAGCACTCAGATTTCCGGCAGCATATGTAGCGCCACGGCAATAAGAGAATGCCTCAGACAGGGAGCCTCTCTCGAATCAATATCCTCCGTTGTGCCGCCTGCCTCGTATGCTCTCATGTGCTCGGCGGTGGCTGCCGGGCTTACGCCGGTAACTGAAGATTCTCTTCTTGATATTCTCTCGTACGCTGTCATATCAAAATCGGACAGGCTATCCCGATTTTGGGAAGTAAGGGAGGGCATGGACAACAAGATAAGAGCCGAAATAAGGCGCGCTTCATCCTATGAGGAACTGCTCGCAAATCTCAAGTCTAAACGCTATACGATGACAGCTATCAAGAGGATGCTTATGAATATAGTTCTTGGAATCGAGAAAGAGGATGTCGAGGCATTTAGGAGCCTTGATTCGATTCCGTATATTAGAATACTCGCTTTTAACGACAATGGCGCTAAGCTCCTGAAGCAAATAAAGCAGAGCTCGGATGTTGCCATAATCAACAAAATGCCGCAGCTCGATTCAATCAGCGATGACATTATGCGCAGAATGCTCCGGTATGACATTGATTCCACGGACATATTCAACATAGTCTATTATGCAGGGTGCAAAACCATGCTCAGAGGCTCCATGGACTACATGATCTCGCCTGCGTATATTACAAAAAAAAACAGGGAATCCTAATCTTATGATTAGTGTCCCTGTTTTTTTGTATTACATTGATTTTTAGGTATGCGTATGTAATTATTCCTTTGCGATTCTTCCCAGTTCTACTCTATTTTGAGACACAGTACTGATCAGCTTTTCCAGATTGTCCTGTACGCCTTTTAGCAAATCATCTGCATATTCATTGGCGCCAAGTCTGATGTCTTTTGACAGCTTCTGGGCCTCGAGTATCATTTCATCCGCATGCTTCTTGGCCTCTTTTATTATTTCACTGGCCTCAACTTTTTCCTGAACATAAGATTTTGCATTTTCAATTATCGAATCCGCCTCATGCTGCGCCTCCAGGAGCAGCCTTTGCCTTTCCCTGTTTATCCATTCGGCTTGCTTGATTTCGTCAGGCAGCTGAATCCTGACCTCCTTTATAATCTCAAGCGCTTCCTTCTTATCCAGAAGTACCTTGCCTCCAAATGGTATAGATGAACTTTCGTCTATCAGATCTTCAAGTTCCTCCAGCAGCTTTAGAACCTCCATATCTTAAACATCCCCTTTTAGCTTTTTGTTTAATTCGGTTAAAACAATATCAGGAACAAACTCGCTTATGTCTCCATTTAGGCTTGCAACCTCTTTTACAAGACTCGAACTCAGGAATGAATATTGAGTGCTCGTCGTAAGGAATATGGTTTCAACCTCCTGGTTAAGCTGCCTATTCATCTGAGCCATCTGAAGCTCATACTCAAAATCAGATATTGCCCTCAATCCCCTTATGATTGCATTTACTTTCCTGTCCTTGCAGTAATCAACAAGCAGCCCAGAAAACATGTCCACTTCAACATTCGGTATGTCTCTTGCTATCTGCTTTAGCATGTCTACTCGTTCATCTATAGAAAACATGCTTTTTTTGCTCTGGTTTTTCAGTACAGCCACAATAAGTCTGTCAAACAGCTTTGAACCCCTCATTATTATATCTAGATGCCCCTTTGTTATAGGGTCGAAACTTCCGGGATATACTGCTATTTTGCCCATTCTACTCCTCCAGTTCAAAAAATGAAACTGCTGTGCCTCCGTATTGTCTTGTCTTGAACATTGCAAGGCTTCCATATCTATCTAGAATAGCATCATCCTTATCATGCTCTACAACTACAACAGCTTCGCTTGAAAGTATTCCGCTGCTGATAATTTCATCAATTATCCTTGGAACTATATCCTTGCTGTAAGGCGGGTCAAGAAATACAACATCGAATTTCTCTCCCCTTAACCTGGAAACTGCCGCGACTGCTTCTAGCATATATATGTCGGCTTTATCGGTAAGTCTCGTCTTTTCGAGATTCTCTTTGACAACTTTGATACTTGCAGCATTCTTGTCTACAAATACACACTTTGATGCTCCCCTTGAAAGAGCCTCTATTCCCAGTGCTCCGCTTCCTGCAAACAGGTCTAGTACACTGCTTCCGCGTATTTCAATGTCTGAATTCAGTATGTTGAAAACGGATTCCTTCACCCTGTCAAGAGTCGGTCTCGTGCTTAAGCCTTCAACCGATTTTAGTTTTGTACCTCTTGCCGTACCTGAAATAACTCTCATGCCTTTGCTCCTTATATTTTAACATATATTGCTTACAAATTAACATGATTATTGCCCAATAATAGTCCTTTGTATATTATATCCAAAATTCGATTAATTGAATTGAAACTTTATTACTATTTTTTACGCCATTCAGTTATTCAACTGCTTCGGCTTCATAATCCGCCTCAAGAGAAGCCTTCAGTTTTGCATTTTTCTCTTCACTGAGTTCAGGGTCAGACTCAAACAATTCCTTTGCACACGCTCTGGCTGATTCTAGAATTTTAACATGTTTGCTTATATCCGCAAGTCTGAATCTGAAATGGCCATGCTGCCTTAGACCCGCAATTTCGCCCGGTCCCCTCAGCTGCAGGTCTTTTTCGGCTATTTCAAAGCCCGAATCGCTGCTTACGAGCACATTCAGGCGCTCACTCCGGCTTATTTCTCCACGCTGTATGAGCATGCAGTATGAATTGTGTTCGCCTCTGCCCACTCGGCCTCTAAGCTGATGCAGCTGCGATAGGCCAAACTGCTCGGCGCCTTCTATTATTATGACGCTTGCATTCTTGACATCTATGCCCACTTCTATCACTGTTGTGGCAACGAGCACATCCACGGCTCCGCTTTCGAAATCAGTCATTATGGCCTGTTTTTGCTCCTGTGGCAGCCTTCCGTGAAGAAGGGAGACTTTCTTCCCCTTGAAAATCCCCGATTTGAGCTCTTCGAATACCTGTAGCGCCGAAATGGCACTGCCCTTTTCATCTGTAGCTTCTATGAGGGGGCATACTACATAAGCCTGCCTTCCTGCCTCTAGTTGCTCCAGTGCAAATGTATATGCCTTTTTTCTGTCAGTATTTTTGAAAACTCTGGTTTCTATTGATTTTCGCCCCTTGGGCAACTCATCGATTATGCTTATGTCCATGTCTGCATATGCAGCTAGTGCCAGGCTTCTTGGTATTGGCGTTGCAGACATGGATATGAAGTGAGGGCTTTCGCCTTTTTCGGAGAGCGTAAGCCTTTGACGCACGCCGAATCTGTGCTGCTCGTCTGCAACAGCAAGCCCAAGCTTCTTAAGCTTGACTCCAGGCTGAATTAGCGCATGTGTGCCAACTAGAATGTCAACCTTCCCGCTTTCAAGCTCCTCGTATATGTTCACCTTTTCAGCAGGGCTTGTACTGCCAGTTAGCAGCCTTATTTTCATATCTTCATGGACTAGCATCTTTTTCAAGGAGCTGTAATGCTGCCTTGCAAGTACCTCCGTTGGCGCCATCATAATACTTTGGAATCCGTTAAGCACGCAGTTTGCCATGGCCATGCCCGCCACGACTGTTTTTCCCGAACCCACGTCCCCCTGTATAAGTCTGTTCATGACATTGCACCCCTGCATGTCTTTAAATATTTCATCCAACGTCCTCTCCTGCGCATGCGTAAGTCCAAACGGCAGCCTTTCGATTATTCCGTATATCGCAGGCGACACTGCCAACTTTACGGCATTTTTGCTCATTAGCCTGCTGCCATTGTACATAGCCCTGCAGACCGTCAAAAATAGCTCTTCAAATATCAGTCTGTAGAGAGCTATCTTTAGAGCTTCTCTGCTGCTTGGAGCATGTATATTCTCGATTGCATATCCTATGCTGCAAAGCTTTTGCCTCATCATTATGTCTTTAGGGATTGAATCCTCAATGTTGTCAAGTTCACCCTGCTCTTTAATGTCGCCCAGAGCCGTGTTGGCAATTTTTCCGATTTCATTGCTGCTGAGCCCTTCGGATGATGGATATACCGGAACTATCCTGCCGAGCGCGGACTTTTTTTCATTTGAAAATTCAAGCACAGAGCCCTCGATTTCGGTGAATTTTCCCGTTTTTTTCACAGTTCCATAGGCCCGGATTTCTTGCCCTGTCTTGTAGATTTTTGTCAGGTGATCTCTGTTGAAGAAAATCAAAGCGGCTAGGGCTCCATTGTCATCTACATCAATCCTTGTTATGCTCAAATTTTTCCTGAGCCTCCTGTTTTCAACCCCAGCAATTCTGCCCTTTATGCAGGCCTTCTCTCCGGCTTTGAGCTGCGGAACATGTGTAAAGCAGCTCCTGTCTTCATACGCCCTTGGAAAATAATACAGCAAGTCGTATATTGTTGATATTCCCATACTATTCAACTTCTTTAATTTTTGAGGTCCCACACCGTTTACCGCTTGCACGCTGTCAGATAGCTTCAATCGAATACACCTCGGCTAATTCTTCTTAGGCAATAATTATAACACGAAAAATCACAAGAGCCTACATCAGCGCTCCATCAATTTGCCTGTCACTTTTTTTACCTCTTCCTGATATCGCTGCATATCTGGCTTGCCCACTCTTCTAGCTGATCACCTTTATAATAATCCATTATGTCGTAAAGTTCCGGGTCGTAGTCCCTAAGGAGTTCTACGGCCTTGGAAGGTTCAATGCCTGCATCTGCGGCGCATATCCTTTTGAAAACCTTGTTAGCCCTGTGATTGTATGCTTGCACATCCGGCACGCTTGAACCTTTGTGGCCTACAGCTTCTCCAAAGACCTCTAGAGCCCGCATCGCCTGGATTCTTACTTCGGCTATGGCGTCTGATTCTGCAAGCCTCGACAGCACATCCCGTGATCTCTTGCAATTCCATTTTCTAAGCTCGTCAACTGCGAGTATTCTCACACGCCAGCTGCTCCTGTCTCTTGCCATGTTTTCCAACTCATCAATGTTTGGAGGAGTTGCCCTAATCGTTTCATATCTGCTCACAGTGCACCTCCTGTAGTTTTTTAATAATTATTCCCTAAAAGCCAGAGGCTATTCATTTTTTCGCTATTCAAGTCTGCCCACTGCAGATATTATCATATCAATGAGCCTTTCCCGGTCCAAATCAAGCACAACTCTCGCATTCGGCTGCTTGCCGAGCCTTCCCTCCATGTCGGCCACGGTCTGACCATCAGTATGAATACCTTTAGTCTCTACGTCGACATGACATTCCAGTGATGTGAACATTTCTGGAGCTATGGCATAAGCCACTGCGCATGCGTCATGTATGGGTGCCCCGGCAATCGAGGTCTTCCCGTAGTAGAATTCCGAATACTTTTTCAGTATTTGGCAAGCTATTTTTGCGCTCCTATTCCCCATATCCCCTATGCGCCTAATATCGTCGGCGTATACTAGCGCTTTTCTGGTCACATCCAACCCGCACATAACGATAGGAATGCCTGAAGAGAATACTATTTCCGCCGCCTCAGGATCCGTTTTTATATTGAACTCCGCAACGGGTGTTACATTGCCTCCCCGGCAGGCTCCGCCCATCATTATTATGCTGTCTACAGAAGCCTTCAATTCCGGATACATGCTCACAAATAGAGCTATGTTAGTTAGAGGCCCTATAGGCACTAGCGTTACTTTTTCCCTACTGGACCTTACTATATCAGCAATTACTTCAACGGCATGACTCTCACTTGGCTTTATTGTAGTTTCTTCGAGCTCTACTCCGTCAAGCCCGCTTTCTCCGTGAACACTGCCGGCGGTGCTAAGCTCTCTCATAAGGGGCCTATTTGCGCCTCGCGCAACTATGGCCGACACCCCAATGCCGCTTAGAAGCCTCAACGCATTTCTGTGCACCTTTTCCTGTGTCTGATTGCCCGCACATGTAGTCACAGCCTCAACCTCAAGCTCGCCGCTTCCAAAAGCGAGCATCAGGGCTATGGCATCATCATAGCCGGGATCGCAGTCGATTATAACCTTTTTTCTTCATCTGGTCCTCCTAATATGTATAGCCTGAATAATGAAAAAGAGCCCAGAAGGCTCTTTTTAAATTTAGCTGAAATCTATTCAGCGGACATTATATAGTAGTAGACCGGCTGGCCTCCATAATAAATTTCCACTTCGGCATTCGGAAATCTTTTTTGAGCAGTCTGTTTAAGTTCATTTGCAGTTTCTTCACTCAGGTCTTCTCCGTAGAATATGCTCACAATCTCATCGTTCTCTGTCACTATGGATTCGAGCACCTCCATTGCCACGCTGTTTATGTCATCTCCTGCGCTCCTGAGCTCTCCTTGGGATATCCCTATGATGTCGCCTTCCTTTATCGCGCGCCCACCGATAGATGTGTCTCTGACCGAAAAAGTGACATCGCCCACCCTGACTCTTTCTATGGCGCTGTTCATATGTTCCTCGTTTTTCCGAGCTTCCTCGTCCGGATTAATGGCAATTATGGCAGCAATTGCCTGCGGAATGTTTTTAGTAGGCACCACTGTTACATTCTTCCGGCTCAGCTCCTTGGCTTGATTCGCGGCCATTATTATGTTTTTGTTGTTTGGAAATACTATTATCGATTCCGCTTCTACCTTGTCTATTGCTTCAATAAAATCGTTAGTGCTGGGATTCATTGTCTGGCCGCCCTCGATAATTAAGTCTGCTCCGATATCCTTGAAAATAGAGGCTATACCTTCACCTGCTGCCACCGCAATTATTCCATACCTTTTAGACTCCTGTTTTTCTTCTGCCTGCTCGCCCAGCAGCCTGTTTTCGTGCTGCAGCTTCATGTTCTCTATCTTTATGCTGATGAGGTCGCCGTAGTCAAGAGCCCTTTGAATCACGTATCCCGGCTCATTCGTGTGTATATGTATCTTTATGAGGTCTTCATCCCCTACGGACATTATGCTGTCTCCCTTGTCCTCTATGAGCCTTAGCATTCCCTCGCTGTCTATCTTGTCAGTTTTGAGTATGAACTCAGTGCAGTATGTGAATTTGATTTCCTCCTGCACGCCGTGGAGCTCCACCATTGCCTCTTCGCCCTCTTCTTCCTTGTGCTTCTCAATGGGAGTGCCCGACAAGGCCTTATACATCCCCTCGAATATGAGCACCAGGCCCTTTCCGCCTGCATCTACAACGTTTGCTTCCTTTAGTGTTGCCAGCAGATTCGGCGTATTATCAAGTGAACTCTGGGCCTTCTGTACAATATTACCAAAGAACTCCAGCATGGTAGTCTTTGTCTTGAGCAGCTCCAGAGACCATTCTCCCGTCTCTCTGGAAACCGTCAGCATTGTGCCTTCAACAGGCTTTATAACTGCCTTATATGCCATCTGGGTAGCCTGGTTTAGCGCCTGTGCAAAGTCGAATATGCCAAGATTCTCCTTGCCCTCAATTGAATTGGCAAACCCCCGCAGAAGCTGCGAAAGTATAACACCCGAGTTGCCTCTTGCCCCCATTAAAGAGCCTTTCGATACAGCTCTTGCAATTTCGCTTATTGTCAACGAATCCGCTGAAAGCAGTTCTTCTACAGCAGCATTCATAGTAAGCGACATGTTGGTTCCGGTATCTCCATCCGGCACCGGAAATACGTTTAGCCTGTCAACGAGCTCCTTGTGATTTTCGAGGTTGTTGGCTCCGGATATTATCATTTCAGAAAGCTGTTTTGCATCCACTAATTCTTGGCTCAACTTGACTACCTCCAGCTTATTTTCCAACCCTTATTCCCTGGACCTTCACATCTATTCTTGTGACATACAGGCCCGTCTGATTTTCAACTGAATATTTGACTCTGTCCATTATGTTGTGGGCCACCTCAGATATCTTTGTCCCGTACTGTATTATCACATAAAGCTCTATGGCAAGACTGTCCTCTGTCAATTCTACCGTGACTCCCTTGCTCATGTTTTCAAACTTCAAAAGCTCTACGATGCCGTTTTTTACAGACTTTGACGCAAGCCCTACAAGTCCGTAGCACTCCACTGCCGCCCTGCCCGCTATTTTTGCCACTACCTCCGGCTCTATGTATATACTTCCGTATTTGTTTTCGATTTTCCCAGCCATGTACAATCCCTCCCTTGGATTCCTATATATCTCATATTCTATATTATGGATGGCCTTTGTTCAATACATTTATATTTATATTGCAAAAAGTGGCCTAATGTGATAATATATTTATGTTTCAAGCGGCAATTAATGAAGTAAAAGGGGGTGTTTTTACGTGGCAAGGGTATGCGAAGTTTGCGGAAAAGGAAGAGTTTCAGGTAATCAGGTAAGTCACTCTAACCGTCATAATAAAAGAAGCTGGATGCCAAACCTTAGAAGCGTAAAGGCTGTTGTGAACGGTTCTCCAAGTAAAATAAGAGTATGTTCTAGATGTCTTCGTTCTGGAAAAGTTGAAAGACCTATGTAATTATTATATTTGGATAAAAGAAAAGAGTCTAACGACTCTTTTTTTTAATTCCAAATCAGTCTTTTGATTTTATGACAAGAAGGTAACCCTCCCTCAGGCTCACTCTGCAGCTTCTTCCCGTCATCACATTCGAAACGCCTATTGATCTTCCAAAGTCTATGTCATAGTTATCAAGAGGATATTCAAGCCCCTCAAGCGTCACTCCCTTGGCATCTCCCGCAAGCGGGATTACAGATACCAGATCGCCCTTTTCTCCTGAAAGCTCGATTTCTCTGTCTATGAGAAATACCTCGTTGCTCTCATTTACAAGTCTGGGCTTTATACCACTTTTAAATATGAGATACATAAGTCCTATATTGGCAAGCGAATGGTCTATACGGCTGCCTGTAGCTCCGTACAGCACTATCTCGGTTGCACCTTTTGACTTGGCATGCTCCACGCAAAGCTCCGTATCGGTGAAATCCTTTCGAGAAGGAAAACCTTCGAATGCAACTCCCCTGTCTTCAAAAAAAACTCTGGCGTCGCTGCTTATTGAATCCATATCGCCCATTATGACATCCGGAACTATTCCGGCAGCGTAGGCAAAGTTCGAGGCTCCGTCTGCACTTATTATGTAATCGCAGCCATACAGCTGCATTTTGTAAAATTCCCTGTCTACAAGTGTCCCGTTTACTAGTATTCCTGCCTTCATGATATCCTATGTTCCCTTCTTAAAGCTGGCTGTTTTTTCTGAACTCGGCAACAGTAGCCGCAATATCTTCGCTGTTGAATATGGCCGAGCCTGCAACTATTATGTTTGCCCCTGCTTCTACAACCATCCTTACGTTAGAAGGCTTTATGCCTCCGTCCACTTGTATGTCAAGCTCGAGTGACATCTCTCTTGCCATATCCCTGACCTGGCTTATTTTTGGCAGTACGCTTTCTATGAATGACTGTCCGCCAAAGCCGGGATTGACGCTCATAAGCAGCACCATATCGATATCCCCTATGACATGCTTTATGGTGTCCACAGGCGTCGCAGGGTTGAGCGCTATGCCAGCCTTTACCCCATGCGATTTGATATTCTGTATGGTCCTGTGAAGATGCCTGCAGGCTTCCTGGTGTACGACTATAATATCTGCCCCCGCCTTTGCAAAGTCAGCTACGTAGTTGTCAGGATTTTCAATCATCAGATGGACATCAAAAATCATGCCTATATCCTTTTTCTTAAGGCTCTCCACTATTAGCGGGCCTATCGTTATATTCGGCACAAAATGCCCATCCATTACATCTATGTGCAGATATTCACAGCCTGCCCTTTCAACTTTTCTAACGTCCTGCTCGAGATTTGCAAAGTCAGCCGACAGTATAGACGGTGCTAATTTTATCATTACTTGTACCTCCTGTTTGAGTCCCTTATTTCATTTATAAGCTGAATATAACTCTCGTATCTTATTTGTGATATTTCGCCGTTTTCAACAGCATCCTTGACCGCACAGCCAGGTTCACTTTCATGAATGCAGTCTGTGAAAAACCTGCATTCTTCTTCGTATTTTGTAAACTCTATGAAATACTCCTTAAGTTCCCTCTCCGCTATGTGGTTGACGGTAAGCGAGCTAAAGCCCGGCGTGTCAGCCACAGTCGTATGCTCATCAAGTCTTAGCAGCTCAGCGTGCCTGGTAGTGTGCTTGCCCCTGCCAAGTTTTTTGCTTATGTCTCCAGTCTTGAGCTGCAGATTTTTATCTATAGAGTTTAGTATGCTTGACTTACCAACACCAGAAGGGCCTGAAAACACTACAGTCCTGCCCTCTATTGCCTCCCTCAGCTCTCCAAGGCCCTCCCCAGTTAATGTGCTTATGGCAATTATCGGATAGCCGCATTTTTCGTATATCTCCTTCACTTGTTCAAATGCTTTGCCCTCATCCGCATCTACTTTGTTTATGCATATTATTATGTCTAGATTTTCCTTCTCGGCAAGCACTATAAATCTGTCCAGCAGGGAGAAGCTGGGGTCGGGATCCTTTGCCGCAAATACTATGACGGCCGTGTCTACATTCGCTATGCTTGGCCTTATGAGTTCGCTTTTGCGGTCGAATATCTTCTCTATGACTCCTTTTTTCGATTCCTCGTCAAGGACCTGGATTTCGACGTCATCCCCCACAAGCGGGGTTACCTTATCTTTTCTGAATATCCCCCTCGCCTTGCATTCGTAAAGTCCGTTTTCCGTATCGATGTAGTAAAAACCCCCGATCCCCTTCATTATCCTCCCTTTAAGCATATTTCCCTCCTCTTAGAATTTCACTTTCCCGTTGTAATATGATTCTCCGTCGACATAAATCTGATAGTCCTTGCTTGTTCCGCTTTTTCCCTCTATAGGCACGTTCAATACTCCGCCCAGATCCTTTGGATTAACAGTCTTGTCATATACAACTCCAGACGAATCCTTTACAGTCACTTTTATGCTGTCCCTGTCCTCCGGCAGCTTGATTGAAAGCTGCTTTTTTACAGTGGAATCTGCCTGGCTGCCATTTGAACCCTGAGACTGCGAATCGCCGGAGATCTTGTTGACTACAATACTAATCGTGCTGCCGCTCTCCACCTTTTCGCCTGCAGCAGGACTCTGTTTCATTATTATCCCGTCTTCCTTGTCTGGATCCTCAGTATAATCTATGCCGCTTATGGTTATGCCGCTAAGTTTTGCCCTTGCCTCGCTGATTGTATTTCCTATAAGGTTAGGTACGGTCACAATAACAGACTCCTTGCCCTTGCTTATGACAAAATTTATCTCGCTGCCTTCCTCGGCCTTTGCATACGGGCTTGGGCTTTGCGATATTATAGTTCCTTCAGGCTCTTCGCTGAATACAGGATCAACCATTCCTTCCTTGAAATTCTTTGACGCAAGCATACCGGCTATGGAATCTATGTTCTCCCCTGTAAAATCCGGAACTGATACAAGCTTTCCGCCCTTGCTGACTACTACAGTAACTTCATAGTTTTTCTTGACCTGCGTACCTTCTGCAGGATTCTGGCTGATAATATGATCCTTGCTGACGTCGCTGCTGTAGATCTCCTTTTCCACTACAAGCTTGAGCCCCATATCCTCCAGCGCCTTACGGGCATCCTCAACGCTCATATTCTCGATATTAATCATGCTCGTCTGCTTTGGCTTTACCAGATCCTTTATATAGAAGCCTCCTGCAGTGGCTCCAATCGATGCAATTAAAGCCAAAATAACAGCCAGCGTCGTCAGGAATTTTTTATGCTTTATTTTTGGTTTTTTGGTCATGGAGTTTTCTTCCTCTTTTACTTCTTTGATTTCAGCCGGTTTTTCAGCTTTCTTTGCTGATTGTATCTTGTCGAGCTCTGCGCCAAGATTTTCAAGCTTCTGGGTCTTGCAGGAATTGTAGTCTATGCCCGAAAAATCCGGACTGACATTCTTCTGTATGAGCTCTATGTCCTTTATAAGATCATCCGCGCGGGCATATCTTTCTGCCTGGTTCTTCTGCGTAAGCTTTAATACAAGCTTCTTGACGTCTTCCGACACCGGGCTGTCTTCAGGGAAGCAAATGTCTTCGCTTATATGCTGGAGTGCTATGTTCACAGGAGTATCGCCTTTGAAAGGCACTCTTCCAGAGAGCATTTCATAAAGCACTATTCCCAGCGAATAAAGATCAGATCTTGGGTCCACGAATCTGCCCTTGGCCTGCTCCGGCGAAAAATAATGCACAGAGCCTATTACGTTTCCTATGGCAGTAGTAGTTGAGCTGGTCACAGCCTTGGCTATGCCAAAATCGACAACCTTTACTATTCCTTCGTTGGTCACAAGTATATTGTGCGGTTTTATGTCTCTGTGTATTATGTTTTTTCTGTGTGCCATCGAGAGAGCCTTTGCTATCTGTTTTGTAATCTCAAGCGCTGACGCCTGATCAAGCGAGCCGTTTTCTTTTATTATATCCTTCAGTACTCGCCCTTCTACATACTCCATGACTATATAGTGTACGCCGCTGTCTTCCCCTACGTCGTATATGTTTACTATGTTCGGGTGCGCCAGACTTGCTGCAGACTGTGCTTCATTCTTGAACTTCTCAAGGAATTCCTCGTCATCCACAAACTCCTGCCTTAGCACTTTTACTGCAACTATTCTATTGAGCAGCCTGCATCTGGCCTTATATACATAAGCCATGCCGCCCTCTCCGACCTTTTCAAGTATTTCATATCTGTTTCCCAGAATTTTGCCTAACACAATACCACCAACTCCTAAATTAAAATGTTGATAACTGAAATATTATCGCTGCCCCCGTTAGTCTTGGCCTTTTCAACAAGTACCGTGCAATTTTTCGTTATGCTTTCCGAGCTTGTAAGCACGCTTTGTATGTCCTCGCTTGAAATCATGCTTGTAAGCCCGTCTGTTGTGAGCAGAATCTGATCGCCCTTAGCGACTTCCTTTTCATATATGTCAACCTTTAAGACCTCATCAAGTCCTACAGCCCTTGTTATCAGATTCCTTTGAGGATGCACTCTCGCCTCATCCTCAGTTATCAGCCCCTTGAATACAAGCTCCTGCACAAGAGAATTATCGTTTGTCAGCCGTTCCAGCCTGTTCCCTCTGAAAATGTAGCATCTGCTGTCCCCGACATTACCGATGTAGAGCCTGTTATGGAGTATTACCGCTGTAGTCAGAGTTGTGCCCATTCCTTTATATTCTTCATTGCTGCTTGCCATTTTTATTATTTTGCTGTTGGAATCTTCATACGATTTTATTATGGATTCAATTATAAAGGCCGGATTGTCATCACTATAGCCTTGCTTGATTTTTTCCTTGAGCAAGTTTATTGTGTTTTCAACTGCTATTTTGCTGGCCAATTCACCCTTGTTGTGGCCTCCCATGCCATCAGCGATTACAAATATCCCTGTGGGTCTGCCGCTTACATCTAGCAGCTCCGCCCCCAGAAAATCCTCGTTCACTTTCCGCACATTGCCAATATCCGATAATGCTTCATATCTCATCTAATCACCCCGATATGCTGCTCTTTCTTAGCTGCCCGCAGGCGCCGTTAATATCGCTTCCCATTTCCCTTCTGACTGTAGAGCTTATCCCAGCTCTTGTAAGAATTTTCATGAAAGCCTCAATCTCATCCTTTGAAGGCTTCTTGTAGTCCCGTTCCTCTATGCTGTTTACAGGAATCAGATTCACATGTGCCAGCATGCCCTTCAAAAGGCCAGCCAGCTCTCTGGCGTCGGCCGTTGAATCATTGAATCCCTTTATCAGCGAATATTCAAATGTAATCCTTCTGTTGGTCTGATCAACAAAATACCTGCAGGCCTTTATTATTTCATCTATTGAATAGGCATTTGCTATTGGCATTATGGTCCTTCGTTTTTCGTCATTAGCAGCATGAAGCGATATTGCAAGATTTATAGGCATTCCCATATCTGCAATTTCGTATATCTTCGGGACTATGCCGCAGGTTGATAGCGTTATGTGCCTGTACCCTATGCACAGACCGTTTTTTTCATTAGCCACATGGAGGAAGCTTATAACCTCGTCAAAATTATCAAATGGCTCGCCGCTCCCCATGAGCACTACATTGGAGACTCTTGTGCCTGCATCCTCTTGTATTTTCATTATCTGATCCAGCATCTCGCCTGCAGTCAAGTTCCTCTCCAGGCCGCCTATGGTCGATGCGCAGAAGCTGCATCCCATTCTGCAGCCCGCCTGCGTCGAAATACACACTGAGACACCGTGCTTGTAACGCATCATGACGCTTTCAATCGCATTTCCGTCATGAAGCATGAAGAGATATTTTCTTGTGCCGTCAATGGCTGACACAAGCTTCTTGTCCATCTTCAAATCACGTAATACAAACTTTTCTTCAAGCTTTTCCCTCAGTTCCGCAGGTATGTTTTTCATTTCCTTGAAGCTTCTTGCCCCTTTATATATCCATTGGAATATCTGAGTGCCTCTGAACGCCTTTTCCCCGATTGGGGCCATTTCATTCCTGAGCTGTTCTTCCGTAAGGGATTTGATATCGATTTTATTCATTCTATCTGACCTTTCTAAGTTTTGCAATAAAAAAACCGTCCATTCCGTGCACGTTGGGATAAGTCTGAATATATCCCGACTTCTGGCTTTTTTCATCCACATGTATGCCTTCTATTGGCTCGAGCCTGAACTCATCGCTTTTTTTCATGAAGGCCCTTACAATTTCAATGTTTTCTTCATCTTCTATTGTACAGGTACTATATATGAGTAGTCCACCCTTTTTTACGTACCTCGCTGCGTTCTCGAGTATGGAGCTTTGAAGCTCCGGAAGACACTCCACATCTTTTCTCTGCTTGTATTTTATCTCCGGCTTTCTCCTTATAATCCCAAAGCCAGAACACGGCACATCCGTCAGTACTATATCGAAATCTTCTATGCTCTCCTCGTCTAGAAGCAGGGCATCCTTTAGCTGCACCTTTAAGTTTGAGATGCCCAGCCTCTTGGCATTGTCTTTTATGAGCTTTAGCTTGTGCCTGTGTACGTCCCTGGCAATGACCTCTCCTGTGTTTTCCATGAGCGCGGCCATATGAGTAGCTTTTCCTCCGGGAGCGCTGCAAACATCGAGCACCTTCATGCCAATGCCAGGCGATGCCACATGCCCAATAAGCATTGAGCTTATGTCCTGTATGAAAAATTGGCCCTTCCTGAAAAGCTCATTTCGCTCTATGTTCTTTATGCCGCTTACTCTTATGGCCTCGGGTACTATATCGCAAGCTTCGCACCCTATCCCCATTTTTGCGAGCTCTGCCATGAGATTTTCCCTGCTTGTCTTTAGCGTGTTAGTCCTTATATACAGCTTCGGTTTTTGGGCGTTTGCTTCAAGCAAGTCCTCAAGAAAATCCTCTCCGTATTTTTTAAGCCATTTATCAACCAGCCAGGGCTCATACGAATATTTGACGCTGTAGTATTCCACAGCCCCATTTTCTTTTGAAGGCGGCTCTATGGAGCCCTTGCTTCTTACCACATTTCTGAGTATGGCGTTTACAAATCCGCTTGATTTTTTCGATATCCGTTTGCACAGCTCTACGCTCTCGTTGACTGCCGCAAAATCCTTAACACCTTCAAGCATTAAAATCTGGTATATGCCCATCTTGAGTAGGAGCTTGACGCTTGGCGATATTTTTGCAAGCTTTATGCTTGAAAACTGTTTTATAACATACTCCAGAAAATATCTGTTTTCAATAACTCCGTATACTATTTCAGTGGCAAGCCCCCTGTCTGAATCCGAAAGTCCGCTGTCTCTGAGGCTGTTTCCAAGAGCTATGTTTGAGTACTGTCCCCTTACTTCTATGTCATACAGCGCATTATACGCTATCATCCTGCTGTTTTCCAAATCATGGCCTCCCAACAAAAAATAAGCCCTAGCTGGGCTAGGACATTAATCTCTTTGATTCCTCAAAACTAAAAGCCTTATAAGCTGCATAACTGCCGCCGCTGCCGCCGCCACATACGTCAGTGCCGCCGCATTAAGAACCCTCTTGCTGTATCTTATCTCATCCGGATAGACTATGCTTCCGCTTTCAAGACCTGCCAGGGCTCTTGAGCTTGCATTGAATTCAACCGGAAGCGTCACAATCTGAAACAGTACGGCCCCCAGGAACAGCAATATGCCTATGTCAAGAAAAGCAGGGCTTATAATAAAGCCTGCCATTATGAATATCCATGCGAGCGACGAGCCCAGATTAGCCACAGGCACAAGCATACTTCTTATCTGCAGTGGAGCGTAGCCGTGAGCATGCTGTATGGCGTGTCCCACCTCGTGCGCCGCTACAGATACAGACGCAATAGATGTTCCGGCATATACGTCCCTTGAAAGCCTAAGCACCTTGCTCCTTGGATCGTAGTGGTCAGACAGATGCCCCTGCACCATTTCTATCCTTACATTGTCTATTCCATTGCTGTGCAGCATATATTCAGCAACCTGGGCACCAGTGTAGCCTCTCTTTGACTGTACCCTCAAATATTTTTCAAAAGTTGTCTTAACCTTCATCTGCGCATATAAAGTCAGTATAATCGCAGGTATCATCAATATGAATGTCGGATCAAATCCATAGTACATTCTTAGTTCCCTCCCATAAAAAACAGAACAGCTTCCTCTATTTTACTTATATTTACACTAGTATTGAAGCACGGGCCGCATGGCCTTTCATTATACACCCCAAGCACAGGTATGCCCGAAACTTCCTGTATGCCGCTTGTGAGATCCCTCTCGCACGCAACAGCTATTATGGCCTTTGGTCTGTTTTCTTTGATTATCTTTCTGGCTAGGGTGCCGCCCGTAGCCACAAAGACATTAATACCGTATTTATCCTTGAGTGTCAGGAATTCTGCCACCCTGCAGAGTCCACACCTTTTGCAGTTGTCTACATTCCCTGTGATTTTTATTGTACAGGAGCTGTTTTGTATGCAGTGCGGCGTGAGCAGCATTATGTCTCTGCCCTCCAGCTTGTAGCTTCCCGAGTATACATACTCGTTGTTGAGCCTGATAAGCACCCGGCGCACATCGTCTCTTCCGACCTTGAGAATTTGCGCCATGTATATTAGTACCGGAAAAAGAGCTCCCGCCAACTTTAGCGTAAGACTAAGCGAAAGCCTGCCGCACTTTCCCCCGCTGTAAAGTCTGTGGATTATCCATGCGCAGTAAAGCGCAAGCGCCAAAACGGCTGCTGCAACACTGTTGAAAGCAATTGCAAGCGCAAGTTCCGCGCTTTTACTGCCCCCAAGCATTACAAAATTTATTCCAAGCCCTGTTAGCATTACAATTGCTGCAAATATAAAAATTAAAAGAATGAATCTGTTTTCCTGCCTCATATCAAGCTCCTAGCACTGCACCCTTTTGTATGCTGTTGCCTCTTAGATATTCTTCGATGCTCATCTTCTTTTTGCCCGGCATCTGAATTTCCTCTATTGCAAGAACTCCTTCTGAGGCCTTTACCCTTATGCCCGACTTTGAAACTTCCAGTATTTCTCCGGCTCTGCCTTCATCATCTGCCTCAGCTTCGCATCTGGCTTTCATAACCTTCATGGTCATCCCGTCTAGCGTTGTGAATGCGCCAGGCCATGGTGAAGTTCCCCTCACAAGATTGAATATGTCCTTGGCGCTTTTGCCCCAGTCGATTTCTCCGAGCGTCTTCTTCATAATAGGTGCATACGAGGATTCGCTGTCATTTTGTTTTTCTCTTGTCAGTGTTCCATCCTCGAGCCTGCTCAGCGTGGTTCTAAGAACCGCAGCTCCCAGACTGCTAAGCCTGTCATGGAGCTCGTTGGCCGTTTCACTTTCTTCTATCTGTATGCTCTCTTTGATGAGCATGTCCCCGGTGTCCAGACCCTCGTCCATCAGCATGGTCGTGATGCCAGTCTGCTTTTCACCGTTGATTATAACCCAGTTTATTGGCGCTGCCCCTCTGTATTTAGGAAGCAACGATGCATGCACATTTATGCAGCCGTGTCTTGGTATATCAAGTATTTCCTTTGACAATATCTGTCCGAATGCCACAACAACTATTACATCAGGAGCAATATCCCTTAGCTTTTTTACAAACTCCGGACTCTTTACATTCTCCGGCTGTAATACCTCTATGCCGTTTTTCAAGGCCGCTTGCTTTACTGGAGGCATTGCCAATTGCTTGCCTCTGCCCTTTGGCCTGTCGGGCTGAGTCACAACCGCTTTTATATCATGTCCCTGCTCAAGCATTGCCTCAAGGCATGGAACTGCAAATTCAGGTGTTCCCATGAAAACTGCATTCATTATCATCACTCTCCAAGCTGCAAAATATGCTTACTCCTCAAGTTCGCCTTCAACCTTGTCTATAAAAAGCACGCCATCAAGATGGTCTACTTCATGGAATACTGCCCTTGCAAACAGTTCTGTGCCCTCCATTTCAACCTTGTCTCCCTGTCTGTTTAAAAAGCTAACCTTCACGCTGTTAGGCCTTCTTACCTTTCCAAATTTCCCCGGAACGCTAAGGCAGCCCTCGTCTCCAAATTGCTCTCCGTCGTATTCGAGTATCTGAGGGTTAATCATTTCAATTACGCCTTCACCCACATCTATTGTCACTACTCTTTTCAGGACTCCAACCTGTGGAGCTGCAAGCCCCACGCCGTCAGCCTTTATCATTGTCTCAGCCATATCATCAAGCAGCTGAAATATTCTTTCGTCGATTATTTCAACTTCCCTTGATTTCTTTCTTAAAACAGGATCTTCCTGCGTCTTTATGATCCTAACTGCCATTTGAAAAACTCCTCCTATTTATTAAATCAAGCTTTCAGGGTTAATGTCGATGCTTATGTTAACATCGCTGTCTAGTATGTCACTTCTTTTCCGTATGCAGACAAACTCCACTATCTTTTTTAGTATTGAGATTTCAATGCAGGTGTCCTTGAGCAGGATGTTCCACCTGTAGTTGAGGTTCACAAACTGGACCATTCCGGGATTGGGTCCCATCATGAAACTGCAGTCAGTGTAGCCCCTTTTCGCCATTATATATATAATCGAATCATATATTTTTTTTGCATTATTTGCAACTGTCTGCTCATTTTTTCCGGATACGACTATTTCAACTATATTGCTGAAAGGCTCGTAATTAAACGCTCTTCTAAGCTTTATTTCCGTCTCATAAAAACCTTCGTAATCATGCTCTCTTGCAAACGTTATGGCGTAATGCTCCGGATCGTATGCCTGAAGCACTGCAACTCCCGGGGAGGAATCTCTACCTGCCCGCCCGGCCACCTGCGTTATGAGCTGGAATGTCTTCTCGGCACTCTTGTAGTCAGGAAAATTAAGAATCATGTCGGCGCTGACAACTCCGACAAATGTGACATTCGGAAAGTCAAGCCCCTTGCTTATCATCTGTGTGCCTATCATTATATCTGACTTGCCAGTTTTGAAGTTTTCAAAAATTTCCTCGTATGAGCCTTTTGCGCCCGTTGTATCGCGATCAACCCGGACAACGTTGGCACCCGGAAAAGCCAACCTTATTTCATCCTCTATTCTTTGTGTGCCAGCCCCCACAGGTCCTATTTCAATGCCGGAGCACTCCGGACAGTTTCTTTGAATGCGTTCTTCATAGCCACAGTAATGGCATCTGCCTACATTTCCCTTTTTGTGATAAGTCAGGGAAACATCGCACCTTTTACACTTGTAGACGTAGCCGCATTCCCTGCAGGATATGCAGCTTGCATAGCCTCTTCTGTTGAGAAGTATTATTGCCTGCTTGCCGTCTTCAATCGTCTTTTCAAGCAGCTGCATGAACCTTCTGCTGAATATGCCCTTGTTGCCCGTCTGAAGCTCAGCTTTCATGTCCACGACCTCGACGCGTGGAAGTGCCGAATCGTTGGCTCTTGCCCTCAACCTTATTATATCATATTCCCCTTTTTTACATCTATAGTAGTCTTTTACCGGGGGAGTTGCCGAACCAAGGACAAGCGTTGCATTGTCAAGCTCGCATATCTTTTTTGCAACATCTATGGCGTTATACTTTGGAGTCATAGAGGATTTGTAGGAACCCTCATGGAACTCGTCTATGACTACAAGCCCCAGGTCTTCCACGGGTGCAAATATGGCCGACCGCGCACCTATTACTATGTCGGCCTCTTTGTTTTTTATCTTTCTCCACTGGTCGTATTTTTCGCCCATTGAGAGCCTGCTGTGCAATACGGCTATTCTGCCGGGAAACCTGCTGTTGAACCTGGATACCGTCTGGGGCGTGAGTGCTATTTCTGGAACTATTACAATACAGCCCTTTCCCATTTCCAGCGCCTTTTCAATGGCGCAAATATATACCTCGGTCTTTCCGCTGCCCGTCACCCCGTGCAGTACTATAGGCCTTACGAAACCTTCCTGCAGCCTGCCGCTGATAAACTCCAACGCCTCTGACTGCTCATAGTTTAGCTCAACAGTTTTGGCTTCCTCTGCCGGAGAGGCTTCAAACGGCTCCCTGTAAAACTCCCTTTTGACAAGCACCGCACGCTTGCTGTTTATGAGAGCTTTTATGGTGGCTTCCGAGGCTCCCAAAAGTTCCTTGAGATCTCCCTTTTGCACCTCTTCGTTCATGCTTAGGAACTCAAGCACCTGTGCCTGCTTATAGGCCCTTTTCCTTTTGAGCTCGTCTATTGCGGCATCTATGTCTTCGTAGTCTGCAAGGGCAATGTAGTCAATGCTCTTTTTATTTTCCGAGCTTTTATATTCCCATGATATCTCGACAAGGCCTTCCCTCTCGAGCGCTTTCAGGTGTTCCTGGACGCTGTATCCGAGTTTTTTTTCAAGCGCACTTATCTTTACAGCGCCTCTTGACCTCTCAAGCTCGCTGAGAACCTGCCCAATTCTTCCCGAAATATTTCTGTCTCCATGTTGCCCACCTGAATATTTTGCCACTTTGTAGTTTTCAAATTTTATCCCCTTGGGATACATAAGACTTATGCAGTCCATGTATGTGCAAAGGTAATTCTCCTTCATCCACTTTACAAGCTCCACACGTGAATGGCTAAACATGGGGTTTTCATCATCCATTATACCCGCGAGCTTTTTTATTTCAAATTCCGAATTGAATGTGTCCTCAATGCTGAATACAAAACCCTCCACCGGCTTGTTGGACTTGCCAAAAGGCACAAGCACCCTTTGCCCCACTTCAAGATTTGCCTTCTCGTCAAACTCATATGTGAAAAGTCTGTCTGTGTAATATGAATTGTTATCCACGACTATTTGCGCGTATTTGCCCATCCAGTAAGCACCTCTTGAGAATAAAAATAAGCATCTAATTCAAGATGCCTATTTGCCAGATAGTTCAGCTACTTTTTGAAGTATTATTTCCGACAGCTCGTCCTTGCTCATCTTTTCAAGCTCGATGACCTTGCCGTCTCTATATAGAAGCTTGGCTATGTTTGTGTCTACGCCAAAACCCGCTCCCTCTGCTGTTATATCATTTGCCACTATGAAGTCTAGATTCTTTTTCTCAATCTTCTTGGCGGCATTCTCCATAATATCGTCAGTCTCCGCCGCAAACCCCACAAGAATCCTGTCGCCTTTCATCTTGCCTATTTCAAGGAGTATATCTGGGTTTCTTTCCAATTCAAGAACAAGATCTCCTTCTGTCTTTTTGATTTTCTTGTCAGATCTGGTTTTGGGCCTGTAGTCAGCAACTGCCGCCGATTTTATTATTATATCACACCCGTCGAGATTCTCAACTACAGCGTTATACATGTCAATTGTGGATTCGACAGATACGAATTTTTCAAGTCCCAGTGGCGGCTTCACATTTGTCTTGCCCGACACCAATATAACATTTGCTCCCTTTCTCATTGCAGCCTTTGCAATGGCGTATCCCATTTTACCTGTAGAGTGGTTTGTTATATATCTTACAGGGTCTATGGCCTCTCTGGTTGGTCCAGCTGTAACAAGCACAGTCTTGCCTGATAGCTCGCCTGTATGCAGAAGCTGCTGCTGTACTATTTCTACAATATCCTCAGGCTGTGCAAGCTTGCCTTTGCCTATGTCTCCGCACGCCAGCATTCCGCTTTCCGGCTCCACAAATGCGCAGCCTAGCCCCTTTAACGTCTCGATATTCCTTTGGAGCACGGGATTCTCATACATGGCGCTGTTCATGGCAGGTGCTATTAAAATCTTGGCCTTTGTAGCCATAACTGTCGTCGACAGCATGTCGTCAGCTATGCCATTTGCCATCTTGCCGATTATATTTGCTGTTGCAGGGGCTATCAGGAAAACATCCGCTTTCTTGGCAAGCGATATATGCCTTACATCCCAGGCGCTCACCTCTTCGAACATATCCTGCACTACAGGATTCTGGCTGAGTGTCTGGAATGTAAGAGGTGTTACAAATTTTGAAGCCGAATCGGTCATTATAACATCGACATTGGCGCCCAGCTTTTTGAGCCTGCTTACAATATCACATGCCTTGTAAGCTGCAATTCCTCCGCATACCCCTAAAACCACATTTTTACCGCTGAGCATATTGCATTCTCCTTACGTTTAAGATTCCACAGCCTCTTCAGACAACTGATGCTTTGATAGCACTATTTCTCCAGCGAAAACTTCGTTAGTGGCAATATTGACCGGCTTGTCGTCCGTTGGCATTAGCCCTTCCCTCTGCTCATCTATTATCTGCCTTGCGCGCTTTGATACCGCAATTACAAGAGTGTATCTGTTTTCCATTATATCAAGCAAATCAATTATTGATGGATATAACATTTATATTTCCTCCTTAAAATTCTCAAGTATATTTTCTTTGTTTCTCAGAACTCGGCTTTTTTCAGCCATCATTATACAGTCGAGCTGTCTGACTGCTTTTTCGATATCGTCATTTACAACAAAGTAGTCAAAGTTTTCTATTTTGCAGATTTCATCGTATGCACTGCCAAAGCGCAGCTTCAAAGACTCTTCTGTCTCAGAGCCCCTTTTTACAATCCTGTCCCTCAGCTCTCCCAGCGAAGGCGGCAGTATGAATACGAAAACAGCGTCAGGATAGCTTGATTTAACCTGCATTGCACCCTGTATGTCTATCTCCAGAAGCACATCCTCGCCATTATGCAAGTTTTTTAGCACCTCTGCTTTGGGAGTTCCATAGTAATTCTCGTATACTCGTGCATACTCTATAAACTCTCCATTTTCAACCATTTTTTCAAATTGCCCGGTCTCGAGGAAATGGTAGCTCACCCCATCGACTTCCCCGATTCTCGGACTCCTTGTAGTTGCAGATACCGAGAGTTTTATATTCCTGTTTTTGCCGAGGAATTCCTTGCATACTGTTCCCTTGCCCACTCCGGACGGCCCGCATATGACTATCAGGATGCCTTCTTTATTCATTTACTTCTTCCTTTCTATAATCGCTGTGGCTCTCAACATGGTGTTCTTCCTTGTTTTCAAGCCTGTGGGCAACCGTCTCCGGCTGTACTGCCGACAATATCACATAGTCGCTGTCGGTGAATATTACAGCCCTTGTCCTCCTGCCGTATGTAGCGTCAATGAGAGTTCCCTTTTTTCTGGATTCCTGTATTATCCTCTTTATAGGAGCTGATTCTGGACTTACAATAGACACTATCCTGTTCGCCGACACTATGTTTCCGAATCCTATGTTAACTAACTTTAGAGCCATTGCAGGCCTCCTATTCTATATTTTGAACTTGTTCTCTTATTTTTTCAAGCTCGCTTTTTATGTCTACAATAAGCTGCGTTATCCTAAGGTTTGAAGATTTAGAGCCTATGGTATTGGCCTCCCTGTTCATCTCCTGTATAAGGAAGTCAATTTTCCTTCCTACAGAATCATCCTCTTTGAGTGTAGCTCCAAGCTGGATAATGTGGCTTCTGAATCTTACTATTTCTTCTGTTATGCTGCACCGGTCTGCAAACATTGCGGCCTCCTGCGCTATCCTGGCTTCGTCTATAGCCGCGCCCGCTCCGAGCAGGTCCTTTATTCTCCCAGTCAGCTTGTCCTTGTATTCCACAACCACAGTGTCAGAGAGCTTCTCAACCTCGCTGAGGTATTCCTCCATGAGAGCGCATCTCATTATTATGTCAGCCGATATCTTATCGCCCTCAACCTTTCTCATGTCTCTGACTGTTCTAAATGCCTCCTCAAGCGCCGGTGCAAGGCTTTTCCATATGAGCTCCTCGTCTTCTTCCTTCTCGAGCAGCTTTACGACCTCAGGGAATCTGGCTATTGATGAAATCGTTATATCGTTTTTGACGTCAATCTCGCCTGCTATCTTTTTGAGAACCTCGTGGTAGCCCTTTGCAAGCTTCAGATCAAGCTTAAGCTCCGATTCGCTCTCTCCAGTCAGCTCCATTCCGACAAAAATATCAACTCTTCCCCTTTTGAGGTATTGTTTAGCCTGGCTTCTTATTCTCTCTTCAAAAAAAGCAATCTTTCTTGGAACCCTTATGTTTATATCCAAATACCTGTGGTTGATGCTTTTGCACTCTACAGTAAAATGATAGTTCTCGTCTCTGTACTCTCCTCTGCCAAATCCAGTCATGCTTACCGACATAGCTATACCTCCATAACACCTTCGCAAATTTTCACAGCAGGTCCATCCATATATATAAGTCCGTCTATTATGTCTATCTTAAGCTTGCCGCCTTCCGACTCAACGTTAACGCTCTCCGACGAGAGTCCGAGAACATTCGATATATAGGCAGAAGCGCATATTCCTGTGCCGCACGCAAGTGTGTAGCCGCAGCCTCTCTCCCACGTCGCTACCTTTAGGTTGTTTTTGTCGACCACCTCTACAAAGTTGACATTCGTCCTCTCCGGGAAAATTCTATGATTTTCAATTCGTGGTCCAAGTCGCTTTACGGTTTCCATATCTATAGTATCCACATATACAACCGCATGAGGCACGCCTACAAGCACAGCCGATATGTTTATATTATCTCCGTCTACTTCAATCGACTTGTTCAGGAAGTCTCCATCTGATGAATTCACAGGAATCTTTTCAGGAGAAAGCTCAGCCCTGCCCATGTCTGCCTTTACACTTATCACATTTCCGTCTTGAACCTTGGCCTGAACCCTTATTGTTCCGGCCAGCGTCTCCACATCGAATTCCGCTTTGTCCACTAGTCCTGTGTCATGCACATATTTCACAAAACACCTAAGTCCGTTGCCGCACATTTTGGCCCTACTGCCGTCAGAATTGTAATATACCATACAGCAATCCGCAACGCTTGAATGCTTAGCTACAAGAAGGCCATCCGCGCCTATTCCAAATCTTCTGTGGCACATCTTTCTGGCAATTTCAGAATAGTCTTCGTATATGTATTTTTCTCCATCTATGGCAATGAAGTCATTTCCCGCTCCGTGAAGCTTTACAAATTCAATCACAAAATCGCCTCCCATACTGATATATTATACATAAAATAATATATTAAATCAAAACAAATTGGTAGCAGAAACCACCATTTGAATATTTTTTATGAACTGCATAAATGTTGATTTCACAAAGTATGCCGATTGTTGTGATTGTTAAAAGAGCCCGCTTGGATTATACTGTTAGTTATAACTATTTTGTTTGGAGGTAACCAATGGCATTAGACGGAATATTTGTCCATTCGCTTGTCAAGGAACTCTCCTTGGTTCTTGCAGGCGGAAGGATAGAAAAGATATATCAGCCTGAGGGCGATGAGATGATAATAACAATAAGGAGCAAAGGGGAATCCGTAAGGCTCCTTTTAAGCGCCAGCTCCTCGAATCCCAGAGCACACATTGTAAAAAGCGCGGCCAAGGAAAATCCCGAAACCCCTCCGATGTTCTGCATGCTCTCGAGGAAAAATCTTCTGGGCGGCCGCATACTTTCAGTTACGCAGCCAGATTTTGAGAGAATAATAAAGATATCCGTAGAGACTCTCGACGAGCTAAAGCAAAAAAGAAATATCGACATACTCATAGAGATAATGGGCAAGCACAGCAATATTATACTAGTTGATTCGGGCACAAACAGAATTTTGGATTCCATTAAGAGAATCCCTCTGAGCGTCAGCAGCTACAGGCAGATTCTGCCTGGCAACAGCTACATGGCTCCTCCGCCCCAGGACAAGCTGAATCCACTAGAGCTTGTGGACAAGGAGGAGTTCACAAGCAGAATTTCAAGCTCAAATTCGCCGGTATTCAGGGCCATATACGAGTCATTCAAGGGCATAAGCCCCATAGTGGCCAAGGAGATAGTCCACAGGAGCTCGCTCCCTTTCGACATACACTCCTCTCAGCTAGAAAGCAGACAGCTTGATATGCTCTTTGAGTCATTCGACCGATTCTTCAGGCAGATAAAAAACGATATTTTCTCGCCTTCGATAGTAATAGACAAGACGACTGATACTCTTGTTGACTTTTGCTTTACAAGACTCACACTTTACAGCTCGTTTTCATACATCGAAAGCGAAAGCCCCAGCGAAATACTTGAAACCTTCTACATGCAAAGGGATCTCAAGGAGCGGATGAAGCAAAAAACCATCAACCTGAGAAAAAGCATGTCAAACAAGCTTGAGAGGCTTCAAAACAAGGTCCAAAAACAGCGCGAGGAGCTGCTCGAATCAGAAAACGCAGCCGTATACAAGCTCTATGGAGATCTCATAACCTCATACATTTACATGATACAGCCCGGTATGGAAAGCATAAGCGTGTCCAACTTTTTCGATGAGGAGGCTCCCCTTGTGGAAATACCGCTCGAAAAAAACCGAACGCCGTCTCAAAACGCCCAGAAATATTTCAAGAAGTACACCAAGCTCAAAACCGCAGCCCTTGAGCTGGAAAAGCAAATAGCTATAACCCTCAAAGAAATTGACTACCTTGAAAACATAATATACAGCATAGAAAACTGCGAAAGCGCATTCGAGCTAGACGAGATAATTGAAGAGCTTGTAAAGGAAGGACTTGTGAAAAGCAGACTCAAGGGCAAACCTAAAAAGAAGGAATCCGAAAAATCCAAAGTGTCAAAACCGCTTTCCTTCTATTCATCTGACGGTCTTGAGATACTTGTTGGCAAAAACAACAAGCAAAACGACATACTCACTCTCAAGACTGCAGCTCCTTCTGATATATGGCTCCACACAAAGGACATACCCGGCTCACACGTCATAATCAGAACCGGCGGGAAAAAAGCGAGCGATACTGCAATAGCCGAAGCTGCAAAGCTGGCCGCATACCACAGCAAGGCCAGGATGTCAGCCAACGTCCCTGTGGACTACACGGAGCGCAAAAACGTCAAAAAACCAAGCGGCGCCAAGCCCGGCATGGTCATATACGAATCGAACCGCACGATATATGTTACGCCGTCGGAAGAAGACCTGGTTGCCATAAAGAAAAATTCTCCTTCCTCTGACGAGAACAGCACAAACTAAAGCTGGCGGCCAGAACGAACTTGATTCGTTCCGGCCGCCAGCTTTTTTTATTCTATATTTCTATTATTGACACATTCTCTTCCGAATCGATTTCCAGAAATTTTACGCTTATTATCTCGTTTCTCGATGTCGGCACATTTTTGCCGACATAGTCAGGCCTTATAGGCAATTCCCTGTGTCCTCTGTCTACAAGCACCGCAAGCTGTATGGCCTTGGGTCTGCCTGCATCCATGACGGCGTCCATTGCCGCCCTTACCGTCCTGCCTGTAAACAGGACATCGTCAACAAGAATTACAACCTTGTCATTTATGTCGAACTCTATTCTGGAACCGTGTATTACAGGATCCATCTCCTCTTTGCTCAGGTCGTCCCTGTAGAGAGTTATATCTACCTCCCCAGTCTGTACCTGTATGCCTTCAATCTCGTATATTTTGTTTCTTATTCTGTTGGCCAGAGGCACTCCCCTGGTCTTTATTCCTATTATAACTACGTCCTCGACGCCTTTGTTTTTTTCTATTATCTCATGGCTTATCCTGGTAATCGCCCTGGCTATGCCCTTTTCATCCATTATGCTTGCCTTTTCTCTCATGAAAATACCTCCCGAAACAAAAGATTCCTGAGATAGCCAGGAACGCGTATGATTATCCTTAAAGCACCTTCAGAAGCTTCGAAAAATAGTCAGGAAGCTCTGATGTGAACTCCATATATTCTCCATTTGCAGGATGCATAAAACCCAGGCTTCGCGCATGCAGCGTTTGTCCGATTAACTTGAAGGGACACTTTTTAGGTCCGTAAACCGGGTCGCCCAGTATCGGATGGTTCATGTGCGATATGTGCACCCTTATCTGATGCGTTCTGCCCGTTTCAAGCTTCGCTCTCATGTGGGTGTAGCCCTCGAATCTTTGTATAACCTCAAAGTGCGTTACAGCGCTTTTCCCGTCCTTGACCACGGCCATTTTAAGGCGGTTTGAAGGATTCCTGCCTATTGGCATGTCGACAGTAAAGCTGTCTTCCTTGACATTACCAATGCACACCATTTCGTATGTTCTTTCTATTGAGTGGATCTTGAACTGGGCCGCAAGCTCTTCGTGCGCTCTGTCAGTCTTTGCTGCTACAAGCAGTCCCGATGTATCCTTGTCTATCCTGTGTACTATGCCCGGCCTGGTCACGCCGTTTATGGTTGAAAGTCTGCCTTCGCAGTGGTAGAGCAAGGCATTTACAAGCGTTCCAGTGCTGTTGCCCGGCGCAGGGTGCACAACCATGCCCTGAGGCTTGTTGACTACAATTACATGTTCATCCTCGTACACTATGTCGAGCTTAATGTTCTCAGGCTCAGGCGCAGGCTCGCTTCTGTCCGGAAGGCTCATATTTATCATGTCGTTTTCACGGACAATGTATTTCGCCTTTTCCTGGCTGCCGTTCACGCTTACAAGCCCTTCCTTTATAAGCTTTTGGAGGTACGATCTGGATATATCCTCAAACTGTTCGGAGAGGAACAAATCGAGCCTTACGCCCTCCTCGTCCTCCATCACATAAAAATTTTTCTGCTCCATGAGTTAACGCTTTCCCTCCTGAATTTCAAGCATCTCGCTTTTGAAAAGCAGAATATACGCAAGCGCCATTCCGCCCACCACAACGCAGATATCGGCAATGTTGAATACAGGCCATATCCTGAAGTCTAAAAAATCCACCACAAAGCCCAGCCTCACCCTGTCAATCAGATTCCCTATTGCCCCTGCAACCACAAGATCAAGCGAAAGCTTAAGATATGTGTTCATGCCCTTGTTTTTGTACATGAAATACATAACACCCGAGACTATGACTACCGTAAGCACTATGAAAAACCATCTTTTGTTCTGAAGGACACCAAAGGCCGCTCCCCTGTTTTCCACGTATGTAAGGTGGAATATGTCCCTTATTACCGGTATGCTTCCAACTGAGGCCAGGAACCTCAGCGCCCAGAGCTTTACCGCCTGATCCAGCGCTACAAGAAGCGCTATTATTAAAATATTCACCTTTTCACCTCTATGATTTATATGGATTTGAGCATGCTCAGCACCATGTCTTTTGAATTTTCTGCTGCCGCTTCGACAAACTCACTGTAATTGATATGAGCAGATCCGTCAGCCTTGTCTGACATGGCTCTAATTATTACAAACGGAATTTTGTTCAGATTGCATACGTGGGCTACAGATGCTCCCTCCATCTCCGTACAAACTCCCGAGAATAAATCGACCAGCCTGTCTTTTAGTTCCTTGCTGCTCACAAAGACATCCCCCGTTACAACCCTTCCCATCATAACCTTGTGGCCGGAGGCATTTTCAAGGCCGGCCCTGTACGCTGCATCAGCAAGAGTTGCGTCTGCTTCAAATATCGAGGTCTCCATTCTCGGTATCTCGCCCGGCTTGTAACCAAAGCCGGTTGCGTCAAAATCATGTTCAAGCGCATCTGTAGATACTACTACATCAAGCACATCCAGCTCATCGTGGAGCGCTCCCGCAACGCCCGTATTTATTACAGCCTCGGCTCCAAAAACGCTAATTAGCATCTGAGTACACATTGCGGCATTGACCTTGCCTATCCCGCACCTTACAAGAACTATTTCTTTTTTTCCAATTTTGCCAAGGCTAAATTCAAGCCCGGCCATCAGCCTGATTTCGTCTATATCCATGTGATGCTTTAATATATCAACCTCTTCGTCCATAGCTCCAATTATTCCAATTTTCTTAACCATCATTTCCCTCCACCATGCATACATATTGTTTATATATAGTCTTGCAAAAAAAAGAGTGCTTTATTCAGCACTTGAATCTGGCATTTCTTCGAATATTTCATCAATAGTCTTTATCTGCTCTCCAAGCATCGATTTGAATCTGCTCTTGAACAGCTTGAACTCTTTTCTTACCTCTTCGTATTCCTTCATTATGTTTATCACCTGATTGTTGGCTTGCTCTATTATCTTCCTGGCCTTGAGCTCCGAATCCTCTATTATAAGCTGAGACTTTTTCGATGCGTTCATGCTCACTTCCTCTGCAGTGCTCTGGGCTACCACAAGGGTATTCTTAAGAGTTTCCTCTATGCCTTTGTATTTGGAAATCTGGTCGGAGAGCATGTTTATCTTGTCTCTGAGCTCTATATTCTCTTTATATATCTTTTCGAAGTCCTCCTTTATTTCATCAAGGAAGTCGTCAACCTCATCTTCTTTGTATCCTCTAATGCCCCTCTTAAATTCCTTATTTTCAATATCCAATGGAGTTATCATATTATGTGCCCTCCTACTATTATAAGTGTATATTTATATCAAGATATTGGCAATCATGAACATCCTGCCTTTCTTTGTCACGTCTCCAAATTCCTCAATTCTGAATCTTCCCTTGCCTCTTACAGAAACAACGCAGCCTTCGCACACAGCTTTAGACGGCGAACTCACAGGTTCAAAGTCTACCTTGACATGCTCTCCCTCTATGAGCCTTGCCGCATCGCCTCTTGATATGTTGTATACTCCGGCAAGTATGCAGTCCAGTCTATTTGATGCCACTGTGAACTTCTTCTGTCTTGATTCGAGCTGTGGGATTATTATGGAATCGATCTCAATTACCCTGCAACTCACCTTGTATTTTGCAACCTCAGTGAAGCTTGATACTACGTAGTCGCATATTTCTTTTTTTACAACTATGTGGCATTTATTTTCGTGCACCAGAATATCACCGATTTTTTCACGCTTTATACCAAGACCCATAAGAGCCCCCAGGTAATCCCTGTGTGAAATTTCGCTGAATTTGAAGCTTCCATTAACTTCTATGCATCTGATGGGCATTTCACCGATAGATTCTTGGTGTGCATACCAGGGAATTATACTTATGCAATTGCGCTCAGCGCCCTCGTAACCGCCGTATGTAATGTATGAAATCTCCCCTCTGAGGGAGTTAAGTACACCCACAGAGCTTTTTAACTCGTATGGATTAAGAAAGTCCGTAGTCTTAGTGTCGTGGGTCTTAATGACAGCTTGCGCCTTGTCTATCACATTGAAAACAACACGGCGCAGCTCATCGTCCTTTATGTGCGCTGTGAGCCTTGTCCTGTCAATCAATTCTAAAATCCTATTCTAAAAAGTATGCCCACAAGCATATTGTATATAAGCCTTATAGCAAGCAATGCTACAATAGGTGAAAAATCAATCGGGCCTGTATTTATAAGCCTGTTCATACCCTCTCTGAAAGGTCCTAATATAGGCTCTGTGACTCTGAAAACAAAAGAATAAAAAGACGAATACGGGTTGACTCTGACCCAAGACATTATAATTCTTATGAAAATCATAAACTCCAAAAATTGTACAAAATAACCTAATGCCTTAACAATAACATACATTTTTTATGCTCCCCGCTACTATTATTTATTTTTGCCAAGGAAAAAGCACCTTGTTTTCAAGTTCCTTTTTTATATTTGCATCTATGTCTATATTTGTTGGAGCGAGTATGAAAATGCCGCTTGAAACCTTTTGTATAGTGCCTTCAAGCGCATAAACAGCTCCATTTAAGAAGTCGAATATTGTCTTTGCTATATCGTTGTCCTGAATGCTTTGCAGATTAACAATTACAGCCTTCCTCGCCTTGAGGTTGTCCACTATGCCAGGCACCTCTTCATAGCTAAGCGGCTCATAGAGCATTACTTTCATCTGCGTAGTTGCATGGATGTTCACAACCTTGCTGGTTCTTGGAATCTCCTTAGCCGCAACCTCATCAAGCTCTTCCTCTTCCTCGAAGACATCGTTTTCAAAATCCTCTTCAAAACCCATTAGTCTCTTCATTTTTTCAACCATTTTTCCAGACATTATTATCTAAGCCTCCTAAACAGCATAATTTCTCTTTCCAAATATTGCAGTCCCAATTCTGACCATGTTGGAGCCCTCCTGCAAAGCGATCTCGTAATCGTTGCTCATACCCATAGACAGATAGTCCATATATACCCCTTGCATATTAAGATTCTCAATTTTCAATGAAATTTCCTTTATTTTTTTGAAATAAATCCTTGATTCCTCCGGATTTTCCACGAACGGGGCCATGCCCATAAGACCTCTTATCCTTATGTTTGGGCAGGTACTCGATACCATTCTCATGAAATTTTCGACTTCAGATTCGTCAAGGCCATGTTTGGTGTCCTCATGAGATATATTTATCTGGACAAGGCAGTCCATGACCTTTCCTGCAGCTTTCGCTCTCTTGTCTATTTCCTTGGCCAAGCCTTCTCTATCAAGCGAGTGTATTAAATCCACTTTATCAATTATATATTTTACCTTGTTTGTCTGTAAAGACCCTATAAGGTGCCATCTCACATTTCCACGTATGTGTTCAAATTTTCTTACGATTTCCTGAGGCTTGTTTTCGCCTATGTCCGTAACCCCGCATTCTATTGCTTCGTTGATTTTGTCCTCGTCCACTGTCTTTGTCACGGCTATTAGCACTATATCGCTCAATTCTCTTCCAGACCTGTTTGCATTGACCTTTATGTTTTGATTAATGTCTTTCAAGTTCTCTGCTATATATGAGCTCATCTATTCCACCCCTATCTTATCTTTTGGCCTTCCCTTACCCTCTTAGGATTCATTATTATTTCATCGTACAGCTTAGCTGTGTCTATTTTTTCCGCCTCTATTTGCCTGTAGTTGAGAATCAGATATTCTTCATTCTCCCCAATCTGGCATTGAATTTCCTTGAAATCGGCCTGCCCCGTTTCTGAAATCACGTATACTCCCTGTTTTCCATCCTGGGTTACAAGCGCAGTCTTTGGAATTTTTATGCCTGATATGTTTTTTGTAACAATGCTGCAGCTAAGAACCCTCTTTTCAAGAAAGTCCGCAGGTGCCGATGCTGTTTTGAACACCATTATGCTTTTGCCGTGGGAATCCTTGTACATGTCCTTTATTACGCAGTACACCATATCCTTACCGCTTTTTACGTACAGCCCCTGTCCTACCTTAAGCTCTTTTTTTTCTTTTTCATCCACGATAAAAAGCAGGTATATGAAGTGGTTGTTGACAATCTTGAATGCAGGATCACCCTTTTCGAAAGCAGCGTCCTTTTTGATGACATTGCTGTTGCTCAGCGACTTCAAGAATTCCGAATCAAGCTTTCCGATTTCCTCGGGCGCCATCCTGCCTTCGAAGCCGTCAGCCTGAAAGCTCAGCACCCCTGATATATTAGTGGGGATTACTCTAGAGGAGCTTTGGATTTTCGACTGTATGGCTGCGGCCTTGTTTTGAAGCGCTCCTATATCCTGGCCAGCAAGACTGCCGTAAATTATGCTCTTTTCATCTATAAGGTACAGAAGCTCCTTTTTCAGCCTCCCTACCGAATCAAAATCACCCATTACTATACTGTTTTTTATTTCCTGGCGCTTAACCTCTATGCCTCTGTCGAGTTTTTCCGGTGTAATACCTGCAAGAGCTCCTGTGCCGCCCGAAGACATGACCTCCAGCCTTCTGGCTACAGTGTCCGCCTCCTGCCTAAGCTTCTGGTCAGCCTCACTCGTTTGTATCTCACAAACGTAATCATTTATGCTTATTCTGTCACCTTCATTGTGAAGATACTTGGGAGTCCCTGCAATGCTCGTATAAAACACCGCTTCCTGCCTTACAGCATATGCGTCCTTTTTTATCTCTTCTACAATCTGGCCCTTTTTTACAGTGTGCGTTTGTATACTTGAATTTATTATGCCCATCACGAGATTGAATACTATATAACTGAATATTCCCATAAAAAGTGCATAGTTTAATATTTTCCTCTGCGCTCTGCGTTTTTTTCTGCCCAAGCCCAACACTCCAAGATGCTTATTTTGCATTCGCAATTCATTAATGTCCATAGTCCATATATTTAATATATAGTAATGCAGTTTTTATTTCAATTATTATAAGCGAAAAAAAACCGCAAATATGCATTTAAGGCATATTTGCGGCATTTATTGTTTTTATATGCTCAAATCTTCCATTTCGTGCGTCCTGCTCCTTAGCATAAGATCAATTACAGATTTTTTGACATCCTTGCCTTCATAAAGGACCCCGAAAATTTCTCTAGTTATAGGCATGTCAATCCCGTACTGGTTTGAAAGTCCATATGCCACCTCAGTTGCGACTACACCCTCGACTACCATTTTAACCTCGGCAAGAGCTTCGGCAAGAGTCTTGCCCTGTCCCACCAGTATTCCAGCCCTTCTGTTCCTGCTGTGCATGCTCGTGCAGGTGACTATCAGGTCTCCTATCCCTGAAAGCCCCGAGAAGGTTGTAGCTTTGGCTCCCATTGCGACTCCCAGTCTGACTATTTCACGTATTCCCCTAGTCATAAGCGCAGCCTTTGTATTGTCGCCATATCCGAGACCGTCGGAAATCCCCGCTCCAAATGCTATTATGTTCTTGAGCGTTCCGCCCAGCTCTACTCCTATAAGATCCTCATTTGTGTAAACCCTGAACTTTGGAGATATGAATATATCCTGTACAAGCTCAGCCACATTTATGTCCTCAGCTGCAACCACTACTGTAGTTGGCATATCCCTTCCGACTTCTTCCGCATGCGAAGGCCCGGAAAGAACTGCAAAATCATTTTCCGGGAGCTCCTGCTTGCACACTTGGGATATTCTCAGGTTTGTCTGCTTTTCAAATCCCTTTGCCACATTAACTATAACCTGCTCCTTGGCTATGAACGGCTTTGCCGATTTAAGCACGCTTCTTACAGCCTGCGAAGGCACAGCCAGCACTACCGCTTTTGCTCCCTGCACGGACAGGCTAAGATCATTACTGAGATTTATGTTGTTTGGAAATACCACGCCAGGAAGAAAATCCACGTTTTCCCTCGTCCTGTTGACGCTTTCGCACTGTTCCTTGTCTAATGTCCACATGTCAACATCGTAACCCTTTTTAGCCAAGAGTATTCCCAGCGCGCTTCCCCAGCTGCCTGCACCCAATATGCATATCTTTTCCATGATATCAGCCTCCCGTATGATTCTAGTCTCTATTTTTTTTCTCCTTGTAGTTGAACCTTATAGGGGTGCCTTCAAATCCAAAATTCTCTCTTATCCTGTTTTCAAGATATCTCTGGTAAGAAAAATGCATAAGCTCCTTGTCGTTTATGAAGGCAGTAAAGTTAGGAGGCCTTATGCCTGTCTGTGACACATAGTATATCTTGAGTCTCTTTCCCTTGTCCGAAGGAGGCTGCTTTAGCATCATGGCCTCTCCTATGACTTCGTTCAGCACCCCGGTAGGTATTCTCATCGAATGCTGGTTTGCCACGAACTTTATCTTTTCAATCACGTTCGAAAGCCTTTGTCCTGTCTTTGCAGATATGAATACAAGCGGTGCATACGTCATGAACGCGAGCTTATTTTTTATTTCCTTGGTGAATGCATTCATTGTATGAGTGTCTTTTTCAATAAGATCCCACTTATTTACTACTATTATACATGCCCTGCCCTCTTCGTGGGCTATGCCGGCAACCTTCGTGTCCTGCTCCGTAACGCCTTCGGTTGCGTCTATTACAAGGAGTACCACGTTCGACCTGTCTATGGCTGCTACCGATCTTAGCACGCTGTATTTTTCAATATCATCTTCAACTTTCTTTTTCTTTCTTATTCCTGCCGTGTCTATAAACAGGAACTTGTCGCCGCCGTGCTCGAAGTAGGTGTCTATGGAATCCCTTGTGGTTCCCGCTATCGGACTTACTATAACTCTCTCTTCTCCGAGTATGGCGTTGAGTATGGATGACTTGCCTGCATTAGGTTTGCCCGCAATGGCCACCTTAATGAGGTCCTCCTCCTCTTCAAGATCCAGGTCCTCAGGGAAGTTTTCAACCACCTTGTCAAGCAGATCGCCTATTCCAAGACCTATTGAGGCCGATATCTCTATTGGGTCTCCAAAACCAAGCTCGTAGAAGTCGTAGAAACTCTCAGACATCTTGCTGTTGTCCACCTTGTTTACAACCAACACCACTGGCTTGCTGCTCTTTCTTAGTATCTGGGCAATCTCCCTGTCTCCGAGCGTCACGCCGTCCTTGGCATCAACCACGAACATTATAACGTGAGCAGTCTCTATTGCCAGCTGGGCCTGCTTTTTTATAAGCGAGGGAATCAGCTCCTCGCTGCCCACCTCAATGCCGCCCGTGTCTATGAGCGTAAAGTGCTTGTTTAGCCACTCTGCATGCGTGTAGTTCCTGTCCCTGGTAACCCCGGGGCTGTCTTCTACAATAGCTATTTTTCTGCCTGCAAGTTTGTTAAACAGGGTGGATTTACCCACATTAGGCCTTCCAACTATTGCAACAAAAGCATTGGACATTTATATCTCTCCTTCATTATATCTCAAATATAATTCTTTAATTTTCCACATCACATTATGTTATCACGTTAAATGCAAATGAGTCAAGTCAGCAAACCCCCACATTCTATTAATACGACTCTGCCGTCCCTGCGAAACAATTTCCATATTGTATTTGTTTAAATGCGTTTATAAATCGCTTTTCGCATATATGGTCAGATTGAATTTTATATTTCCCGCATCAGCAATTTCCTTTAAATACCATTCGCCATCGCCTTTGTATATATTCTCTGCTTTCATTGATATTCTGAATCAGTATTATAACTGGCTTTAGGCCGAATTACAGAATCGGATATGCATATGTTTTATAAAATATATTGAAAAAGTCGATAATAAACTTTATAATGAATCTATACGTTAATAACATTTACAATTCAGCAATTGGACGAAGGGTATAGGAGAGAGCCGTATGGCCGCCGAAGGGACAAGCATAGCCATCTGCACAGGGCATGTGAAATTCTCAGGCAAAAGGATTGTACCTGGACAACCTCTGGATAAAGAAATTAGACAGAGTATCAATAATAGTGTATTGGTTCTCTGTTTTTTTGTTTGAGCATATAAAAAACGGGGAATTAATATAATTTTGCTTCTCAAAAAAAATGAAAGAGGTGTCGAAATGGATTTCAAACAACTTGAGAGCTTCATCTCAATAGCCAAGTACAAAAGCTTTTCAAAGGCCGCCAAAGAACTATTCCTCACACAGCCAACAATAACCAACCACATCCAGAACCTTGAAAAAGAGCTTGGCACAATACTAATAAACAGATCAAACAGAACCATATCTCTTACAAAGGCAGGGGACATACTGTACGACTATGCCCTGGACATGATCAACACAAAGAAGAAGACAATGTTTACACTCGGCGAATACAAGGGTAAGATAGAGGGCCTGATAGAAATCGCATCGAGCACAATACCTGAAGAATTCATAGTGCCAGAGATAATAAAATCGTTCAGCAAGGAATTCCCCCATGTGAAATACACGTTAAAGCACTTCGATTCAAGCGATGTGATAGATGAGATACTAAACCAGAAGGCTAACTTCGGTTTTGTAGGTGCCAGGATAAGCAACTCTCAAATCGAATACGTCAACATAGCAGATGACGAGCTCATACTAATAGCACCCTGCGATATCGAGATTAAAAATGACGACGGCGTTATCGATATAAAGGACATCAAAAGCATCCCTCTTATAATGAGAGAAACCGGTTCCGGCACAAGGGATTTGTTCATGAAGGAGCTTGAGAAAAACAAACTTGCGCTCGATAATTTCAACGTAATTGCCCATATCGAGAATACTGAATCCATAAAGCAGATGGTAAGAAAGGGAATGGGAGTTTCAATCATCTCAAGAGCCGCTGTTAAGGACGAGGAAGCCTTCGGACTTTTGAAAATATACAAGATAAAGAGCCTCAAGCTAAAAAGGAACTTCTATTTTGCTTATCCCAAGAAGAGAACTCTTGCACCTCTTGAAGAGAAATTCAAAGAACATGTTATCGAATCTATAAATCTTTGATTGCTGAATTTTGGAGGAATTTCAGATGAATTCCTGAGGGCGCTCAATTTTGACGCATACGGCAAAGAGCCTCTGCTGAGCTTGTTTTTCATGAAGCTTCAAACAACCGCAGCAGAGGCTCTTTGTCATTTTTATTCCATTTCTATGCTTCCTTCAAAAATGCTTCGTATCCCTTGCTTGCCATATATGCATCAACTTTGCTGGCAAGCTCGTAAGGTGCGTGCATTCCAAACAGAGCGACTCCGCAGTCTACAACCTCGGCTCCGTAATTCGCCAGTATGTATGCTATGGTTCCGCCGCCGCCCTGGTCTACCTTGCCCAGCTCCCCGGTCTGCCACACCACAGAATTTTCATTGAATATTCTTCTTAGGAGTGCAACAAACTCGGCATTGGCATCGTTGCAGCCTGACTTGCCCCTTGACCCTGTATATTTCGATATGACAAGGCCTTTACCGATGTATGCACTGTTCATTTTGTCCATCACCTCAGGAAAATTCGGGTCAAAACCTGCTGTGACGTCCGCAGATATAGCCTTCGAACGTGCAAAAGCCCTTTTAAGCTTGATTTCACTGTAGTCTCCCTCCAGGCATATCAGCTCGGCGACTGCATTTTCAAAGAATCTGGATTCCATCCCCGTGTTTCCAACTGAGCCGATCTCTTCCTTGTCTACAAAAAGTGCGACGGCCGTTTTCTCTGGCGACTCCATTTTCATTATGGCACTCAACGCAGCGTATGAGCATACCCTGTCGTCATGCCCGTATGCTGCAATCATCGACCTGTCAAAACCCACATCCCTTGCCCTGCCTGCAGGCACCACCTGTATCTCCGCGCTCACAAAATCCTCTTCTGTTATTCCGTACTTTTCGTTTAGCAGCCTGAGAACGTTCAGCTTAACCGAACTCTTGTCATTTTCATCCTTTATCGGGATGCTTCCCGCAAGAACGTTGAGCCCTTCTCCCGTTATTACTTCCGAAGCTTTTTTTGACAACTGGTCTTTTGAAAGATGTATAAGAAGATCCGATATATAAAACACAGGGTCGCTTTCGTCTTCTCCTATTGCTATGTCAACCTTGCTTCCATCAGCCATTACAACGACTCCGTGAAGGCTAAGCGGCAAACAAGTCCACTGATATTTTTTTACGCCGCCATAGTAGTGCGTCTTAAAAAGCGCAACATCCGAATCCTCATAAAGCGGCATAGGCTTAAGGTCCAGCCTTGGCGCGTCTATGTGAGCCCCCACAATATTCATACCCTTTTCGAGCGGTTCGCTTCCTATCACAAAAAGTGCTGCGCCCTTTCCCTTATTCTCAAAATATATCTTGTCGCCCGGCTTTATTCCTGCAGCCTCGTCAAAGGGCACAAAGCCATTTTTTCTCGCTTCCTGCAGCACAAAACTTGTGCAGGCTCTTTCTGTTTTGCCCTTGTCCAGGAATTTTTTGTAGCCTTCGCAATAGTTCATGACCTCTTCTTTCTCGCTCCCACTAATCATTTCCCATGCGTTTTTATATTCGTTTCGCAAGCTCAAATCCTTTCCCCCTCAACATAATATTTATATATAAAATTTATTTTAATTATACACCCCACCAGTCTAAAAATAAAGCAAAAACACTTTCAAATCTAAAGCACCGGCTTGTATACAGCCCTGTTTTCAAGGCTCCACACTCTTTGCGAAAAATCTCCTTCATTCACATCGGCAAGGGCGTTTTTAAAGTCATACATCCTTGCATCTATCATGTCCAGGTGATGAAGCATTTCCGCCTCGGGTATCAACGGCTTTTTGGGGCTTCCAAAATCCGCCTCATAGTGATGCGAGAGTATCATGTGCTGCAGCACAAGAATGACCTCTTTGCTTGTTCCAAGAGCAGCTCCTGCAACTTCAAGCTCTTTTATTCCCTGTATTATATGCCCCAGAAGCTTGCCTTCGACAGTATAGTCCGAGACTATCCCGAGTTCGTTCGCATCCATCTCATCGAGCTTCGATATGTCATGAAGTATTATGCCAGCGTAAAGTAAGTCAGAATCCAAAAAATCATATATGCCAAGCAGCAGCTCTGCGGATGACAGCATGGTGGTTACATGATAGAGCAGACCAGCTCTTATGGCATGGTGGTTTGATTTTGCGGCCGGGTAATAAATCAGCCTGTCTTTCTTGCTTTCTGAAATATGCGTGACTATTTTTCTGATGTCTTCGGATTCTATCTTTGAAATATAGTCCAGCATCATACTGTACATCTTCTCGCCTTCAATTGGAGCAGACCTGACAAAATCCTCTACATTCACTCCATCTTCATCTGTTATGTTGCGTATCCTCTCTATTTTGAGCTGTACCGAATCCTTCCACTTGTTAACTACGCCCCTGACCTTGACTATGGAATTCGAGGCAAAGCCTCTCTCGTCATCGGGCGTACTTTCCCAAAGCTTCCCGACAACATCTCCGCTCTTGTCTGAAAGCACAAAATCTATATAGTTTTTACCGTTGCTGGCCGTTTTGGTCTCAACAGATTTTAGAAGAAAAAAACCGTCAGCCCTGCTTCCAGGCTCAAGCAGCAACAGGCCTTTTACATCATAATTCATCGTAGGACACCTTCCTTACACTATATGTTGAATATTTCCAAAATCGAATTTTTATAAATAAGCAGACAGTTTGCCATGCAAGCTGTTTTTCGTTCATGTTTAATCATATATTCAATATAAATATACCACAAATATTTGTCATTTTCATTGCAATTATTAAATATGCTTGCAATAATGCTATGAAAGCGCCATGCGAGGGTATAAATACTTTGTCAATAAATAATCGCAAGTAGAGGAGGTGTGGTTATGGACCTTGGCAAAGGAGATAAACCTGCAGGGTCTTCAAGACTTGAGACATCAGCCTATAAGGCTCAGGAAGAGATTTCCAAGGTGCTCTACGATCCTGCCTGCAATATTTTTAAGCCCTGGCAGTTCGATAGCCACCTTTCTCATCCCGTGACTCTCAAGACAACTTATGAAGAGCTTAAAATATTGTGGAACGAGGAGGCAAGATTCAGGGAGGGCTTCTCAGCCGGAAATGACACCATAGCAATACCCAATCTTTTTGTAAAGATAAGCGGTGTCCACAAGGATTTATGCGAATATGAAAAAGAGGTCGAGTTTTTCTTGTCTTCTTCAAAGAAGCTATTTTTTTCATCCGAGTCCCTGCTTGGCGAAAATTTATCGGAAGCAAATTATGTCGCATATTCTAAAAACGGGATATTGAAACCTGCATCAGGCTCGTCCCTTATGCATTTCATATCGAAAAACGGAGCTTTAGACATTGAAGAACTTGCTGCAAGCCACTTTTTCGAGAACATGACCCCTCAAAAGCAGCTCCAGACGACCATTGCCCACAAGCTAGGGCAGCTTATTGAATCCGATTTACTTTTGAAATCGTCCAGCGAGTATGCAACCCTCAGAATTCTGCATATGCTGCTCATCCTCGACAAGAGTCTCATAGGACTGCTTGAAAATTTCGATTACCCCTTTGACGTCCCCAAAATAGCAATATACAACGGGAAAGGGGCTCCTTTTACATTTGAAGACTGTGCCGCAATCTCGTTTTTTTACTACTGCGGCTTTGATATACTTATACTCACACCTTCAGGACATGTCGACATAGAAAACCATATAAACGGCTCCTATTTCGACAACCATTGTCTTGAAGAGCGCAATGCGTCAATTGATTACGCCAAACTAAAAGGCAAGTGCGATACATCGGGCAAAAAAGCCTTGTCTCGTATGGCCGCCTTTTTTAAAAAGTGAGAGGGGGAAAACAATAATGGACAGCACTATCAATGAAAATGCATACGAACTCGACACCCAAAGGCAGGCAGATATGGTGACCCAGTCCGCGAGAAATTCAGCTGAAATTTCAATTATAGCCGCCGAAATTGACATGAGCAATCCCGACACTATAACCTCTTTTGGAAACAAAACTGCACATGAGATCTCGAGATTTTCCGATATGATACTTGACACAATTAAAACCACATCTCTTGAAAATCCTGAGACGCTTCTTCTCCAGCTCAATAAAATCATGAACAAATTCGACGCCTCAGACTTCAGCGAGGAGCAAAAATCCGGACTAATCGTGCGCATAATGAAGAAAACCAAGGACTCTGTCGACGCACTTCTGAACAAATACACCTCCATGGGCAGCGAAATGGAAAAAATATATGCGAAACTCAAAGAATATGAGTCCGAAATAAAAAAATCCAACTCGCTTTTGGATTCTATGTTCGAAAGGAATATGGGTTATTACGAAGCACTCGAAAAATACATAGCGGCAGGCGCAATTGTGCTCCAAAAAATTCAATCCGAGACCATTCCTGCTCTAGAATCCAGAGCGGCTCTGACAGACGATCAAATAGACCGGCTCAATCTTGCTAATGCCAGGAATATTGAAGAGATGTTGCAGCAGAGGATTTACGATCTTGAGCTTGCCAAGAGCGTTTCCATGCAGACAATGCCCCAAATAAGGCTAATACAGCGGGGCAATTACAATCTTGTCAGAAAGATAAACTCCGCGTTCATAATAACCATACCAATATTCAAGCAGTCGCTCATACAGGCCATAACTTTAAAAAGACAGCTCATACAGGCTAAGGCCATGGCAGCTCTCGACGAGAAGACCAACGAGCTTCTTGTCAAAAATTCGGAAAACACAGCCCTACAGTCCAAAATGCTGGCCCAAATGTCATCCGGAGGAGCGCTGGACATTGGAACGCTTGAAAAGACCTGGAACACCATAGTTGCGGGCATCGAAGAAACCAGGCAAATTCACGAAGATGCTAAGAGAAAAAGAACCGAAGGCACTCAAAGATTGCATCAGATACAGGATGACTTCAAGAAACGGGCAGGTATATAAACATCTGGGCCCCTCCACCAAAAAAGCAGACCGGATACAATTTGCCGGCCTGCTTTTTATATTCGCTCACTACTCTTCCTTGTTTCTGGATTCATAATACCTGTCTGCAAATTCGACTATGTCAGGCGCCACATCCATGCCAAAGTCAAAGCTCATCTTTAAAAGTTCGCTGACTCTGTCCCAGTTGACGGCCTCGTTTTTAAGTTCTCTTCTCACCATATTGAAAAGATTCCTGAGCTGCTCTTTTTTTTCGCTGTTTTCCTTTAGCATGTCTATCTTGGACAGTATTCTGATTCCCACATCGCCGCTTATGGAGTCTTCGTCCGAAAGCCCGGAACAATCATGGCATTCTTCACCTTCCTGAAGCAGTCTTGCTTTTTCTCTTGTTGAAAATATCTTCAGATTCAAGATGATGCTCTCAATCGAATGGCTCTCACGCAGCGCCTTATATTCATCAGACGACTGGTCATAAAAGTCCCTTACAGCCTGGAAACAATTATTGTGCCATTCTATGTATTTGAGAGTATGCGTGTCATTCTCCTCAAATCCTATTCCATCTTCAATTAGCTGGTCTAGCTTTTTTATTTTATCGTATTTCATAGGCTCCCCCCTGCTTATCATATTGAAAGCTTTCCAAACTGTATGCACTAATACTTATTTGTTTATATACCTTCCGGCATTAGGTTTCTAACATGTGATTTTTCAGGTTCGTTATTTAGATAAATAAAAAAGGCAGATATTTTCATCTGCCCGCTGATAGCTCTATGCTCTTGAAAGATACTCGCCAGTTCTTGTATCTATTTTGATTTTATCTCCAACGTTAACAAATAGCGGAACCTGAACAACAGCTCCTGTTTCAACTGTTGCAGCCTTAGTAACGTTTGATGCTGTGTTGCCTTTTATTCCCGGCTCTGTCTCTATAACTTCAAGATCTACAAAATTCGGAGCCTCTACCTGGAATGCAGCGCCTTCGAAGAATCTGATAACTACGCTGTCGTTTTCCTTTATAAACTTTATTGCATCCTCAACCTGCTCAAAAGACAAAGGCACCTGCTCGAAAGTCTCATTGTCCATGAAGTAGTAAAGCTCTCCGTCATTGTAAAGATATTGCATTTCCTTAGTCTCTATGTTGGCCTTTGGAAACTTGTCACTTGGGTTGAAAGCCTCTTCCCTTGTCGCTCCAGTTCTCAAATCCTTATATTTTGTTCTAACGAATGCCGCACCCTTTCCCGGCTTAACGTGCTGGAAATCAACAATCAGACAAGGCTGACCATCCTTTACAAATGTTACTCCTTTTCTAAACTCACTTGCTGATATCATATCTTACCTCCATAATATTAAATTCCTCTGCCTAAATTGAAACGGGCGAAATATATAAAGGAATATAAATCCCCATCATATCAAAAAAATTACAATGCTATAATATCATATTTTCTTGATATTGAACAGTATTTCACTAACGATATTAGCAGGTGACTTGCCATCAACATCCACTGTAATATGGGCCGCTCTCTTGTATTTATCCAGCCTTGGAGGAAGTATTGCGTCTATTCTCTCCTCAGCCTCACACTGTTTCATCAGTGGCCTTTTGTCCTCGGATCTTTTCAAATTTTTGAGTACAGTGTCGCGGCTTGCCTTGAGCCACACGACAATCGAATTGCCTCTCAAGGCCCTAATGTTTTCTTCCCTCAGGATTATTCCCCCGCCTGTTGATATTACCTTGCCCGACTCTGAAAGTACTTCTCCGAGAATTCCGCTCTCGACATCCCTGAAATACTCCTCTCCCGAATTCTCAAACATGGAGCTGATTGTCCTTCCTTCAAGCTTCTCAGCCAAATCATCAGTATCCACAAATTCAAATCCCAGCTTTTTAGCCAGCTGCTTGCCAACAGTAGTCTTCCCGCTCGCCATGAATCCAACAAGTGAGATGTTTTTTACCGAACCCATTAAACTACTCCCTTTCGTTATTCGTCTGTTTTATTTTAATAGTATAGCAGATTCTGCATTTCAGGGGGAGTTTCTTATAAAAATCACAAATTCCGTTTTCATGGCGCAACCATTCTTCTCCAGGAGGAAAGCAAGCCTTACTCCCGATTCATCCTGGATTTTTTCCGCCTTCATATTCGACACATAGTTTGCAAATTCATAACCGGGCCTGTTCCCGCCTATTGTGCAGAACAATTTTCTAGTGCTCCTGTTCAAATATATTCCAATATCCTGACCTCCAAATTTGAAGCATATTTCATCCACGTCACCTCTAGAAAACTCGCTCCACGCAGTCTTTTTTCTATTGCTTCCAATAACAGCAGTTATGCTTGAAGCTCCGTAAAGCCGCGCTTCAACAAAGTGCTGCGCCATCATGGCATTTTCATTCAGCTCAGTTTCAGCTTCACCCTTTGAATAAATGTTTTTCAGACCCGACAGCAACTCTAGAGTCAAAAGGACAAGCAGAATAGTCAAAAAAGCATATGCCGAGACCTCCAGTAACAGGAATCCCTTTCTATTCATATGCATAAATTCCTTCCCTTATCAATGTTCTGCCGCTGAAAGGAACTATTGTAACAACCTTTGTATACCCTGTAGCTGAGTCAGTTATCTTTATTGTGTCTCCGCTTCCCTTGAGGGTCCCTGCAAGAGTAAAGTTGAGAGTACTCAGTGACGATACAAATTGTATGCCCTCCGGAAGCTTCTCCTCTTTTTCCAGAACATCCTCCTTATAAAGCGCATAGCCGCTCCGCTTCCAAGAATCCGTCCGAAACTTTATTTTGGCGCTATCGTCTCCGTATATGTTCCTCATCCTAACATATCTAATGTCCGAGCAGATTCTCCTTGCAAATGCATCAACCTTTGCCTTTCTCATGTTGGCCGACATGTATACAGCTCCTGACAGGAGCATTGCAATTGATAAAGCGCAAGCCAGCTCCACAAGAAGCACACCTCTTTTGCCGATTTTCATAAAATCACCTTCTTCTTACCCAGCCGCTCATACTGACCAGGCTTTCTAAATCCAGCACTCCTCTCACACCAACGCTTTTAGGCGCCTCCAAATAAAGCTCCCCGTATACTCCTTCTCCCAACTCAATGCTTTTGCCTAAAGATTTTGTATGCAGTTCATATTCTATATGCCCAAAGTCCGAATCTGGAATCTTGACGCCAAGTATGCAATCTATGACACATCTTGTCGCTCCAATCGACTTCAAAGCGGCTATCTCCATAACAAAGGCGTCCACCAGGTCAAATTTTATGTGGTCGTCCCTTACGTTTATAAGCACGTCTTCCGAGTCAACAGCTTCTATTTGCCCCACGACTTCCAATCGCTTCTCAGTCAAGAAATAGTCCCAGTACGCCTTTTTGAAAATCCCGTTCAGATGACTGTCAACATTTTCCCTAATGAGACGCGCCGTGACATTTCCATCCTCACAATACTCGAGCTCCATATACTGGCTGTCATTTCCACTGAGTTCTTTTTCAAGCTCGATCATCAGAAAATCCTCCAGCTCCTGTTCTATATATAAATCCAGCTTGTCAAGGCAAGCTGCAAATGCGGCCTCGGTACTCACAAGCAACGCCTCCTTTGCCAGCCTCAGTCCACCGTCCGCTATGTAGAAGCTTCTCTTGTGGCTGCTCGAAAGCTCTCTGGCGCTGGCATTCCTTGCTGTAATAAGCACAAGCGTCATGCCCAGAGTCCAGAGCAAAAGCATTGTTATTAAACCCATAATCAAGGCAGAGCCTTTCTCACTCCTCATTTTTCCACCCGGCTTTTCTGAAAGTCTTAATTTCAGCAAGCGGAGCACCATTCTTGGAAACCAGAACAGTAATTCCCAGCGTCCCCTTGCTTTTGTGATTGCCATATTCGCGCTCAGTTAAAACGTCTATGCAGATTCTCACATTGAATTCGTCCTCTTCAAATTCGCAATTATAATATTTTTCAAAAAGCTCACCTTCATCAATATTAACAAGAGTTTCCGCATATGCCTGAGCCATGTTGAAGGCATATGCCTTTTCCTTGGATCTTAGAATCGACAGCGTGCATTCGAAAAATATCTCAGAAAAAGTAACCATTAAAATACTTATCAAAAATATGGCGGCAGCGCTTTCTAGTAGCAGAAATCCCCTTTGTTTCGAGTTGCAGTCTTTTTCATTAACCGCTCCATCAATCAATAGAGATTTCCCGCCAAAACCAGAAGCATACTGCAATTGACGCCGCCATATTTATCAAACGTCATCTTCATCTCGCTGAATCCCATACATGCCTCCTCCATTTGCACTGACTTTATGAATTCAACAATCTGCGCAGCACTTCCATTCATACTTATTTCCACCTCATAAACATTTATTTTGCGGGAACCCTCACATATCGATACCTCTTCTATGCGGTGATTTTCATATGCAAGCTCCAAACCTATAAGCCTGTAGCTCCCTTCTAGAAATATGAGTACATCCTGCTGGCTTGATATAAGATCCATTCTGTATTCTAAAATTTCCGCTTCTTGTTTCGCTCCTGAAATTCTTTTATTCGTTTGCTCAGCTGCCTGAGGGTTTGATTTTTCGTTATAGAGATTAAATGCCTGCCTCAGGTTCTCCTCCAGCTGAAATTTGGCATAAACGGCGGATACAAGTATGAGGCATATCGCAATCAGATTCTTCCTGCTCATTTGGAATCATCCATTTCCAGGTCCATACTAATCAGGAACATGTAATCTTTATATTCTATTTTGTTATCCAAGCTTATGCTTTCAATAAGCACATTGCTTTTAACTCCCAGGCACTTGTCAATAAAGCCGCAATACCTCATTATTCCCGAATATTCACTGCTGTTCCCCTGGATGCTTAGCTTGTTTGGTCCGCAGTCTATCGTCTCAGTTTCTGCTCCATCAATCCCGCTTAGCATTATTTCTCCGACAGCTTTCAGAACTGATTTATCGAGCATCCTATCTGAAAATTGCTCACTTACCTCATCTACGTAATCTATATTGGCTCTGTATTGGTTTTCTGCAGCTGCCAGGACAACTTGATTTCCCACGGACTTTCTTATATATGACGCGGCTGCTTGATCTAAAGCTACCAAAGAAACTGCTGTCATCAACGAAATAATGATAGCAATATTACTCACAACAAATCTCTTTTTCAGCCTTTTTCTGTAGCAGCCCTCCAAGTTCATTGCGCATTTGCTCATCCCATTTGAATCCCCTCCATTATATATTCTTGAACTTTCCCAGAAACAATCAGGTTATCAACCCTTATCCTCGCGCCGCTTGTTATATGCTCTGCAAAAAAATCCCCCTCACCCGAAAGTATTACCAGTTCCTCCAATGCTTCCCCGGAACAGCTTAAAAGAGCCTCCCTGATTTTTTCTGCAGCCCTCGCATATTCGGATTTTTTTGTTCTGAAAGCAACAACAGGTTTTCCCTCATGCATTACTGCGACCGAATATGAGTACCCACTGTCAAGCGCTATTGCCCCATGTGCCTTTGTCGTTTCTGAAGAACTCTTTATATACGCGCATATAGCTGCGTCTATTCCGCAGTATATGCCGGTTATTTTTATTTTGTGGCGCTTTGAAATAATAAATGCCGAGTCTATATCCATCACTTCAATCGAGCATACAAGGTGACTTGAAGTCAAGCCATCTGATTTGACGATTCTCGAGCTTATAATATGCTCCTTCTCATCAATCCTGCTTGCTGCCTTGAACTGATTTTCCGCCAATGTACAGGCAATGCTTTTCCTCCTTCCGCAGGGGACATTCACTATTCCAAAGCTGTATCGACTTGAATGTTCGACATATACAATTTCATCTATGCTTTTTGCCGCACATTCCAATGCATCCAGAGCTTCAGTGAAACCATCTGAACCAAGAATCCGGCTGCCCCCATCACTCCTTTTGGCTATGGTGGCCGTTCGGATACCCCATGGACCTTTTAATGCAAATGCTGCTCTGCTATCTTCATTTATCCAGAACAGCCTAGTTCGAAGTGCCATCTTCCGTCACCTCTGTTTTTTCAATCGTAGGATAAAGCTCTATCCCTCCTGCTTTTACAGTTACCTTCTTGTCGGTGTACTCAGCACTCCAGGCTCCTCCGCTCTTGGGCGCGCTTATGCCGGTTAGATATCCCCCTTTCACTAGGAGAGTCTCCAAATCAGATTCGCCAAATCCATCAGCCTTTTTGACTATATTGTTTTCAGCCACATAAAGCTCCAGAGCTCTTCCTATGCATGCAGCCGAGGCCGCATCCGCTCTTAGCCTAGCCTTGTGTCCGGTGCCTGCAATATCCGGCGAAATTATCGCCACTATGATGCCTATTACAAACACAGCCATAAGCACCTCAAGCAGTGAAAATCCTTTTCTGTCTCTGAATACAGCCAATATTTTTTTCATTTCATTTACCTCCTATTTCATTCATATTGTCAAATCAACTTTTTATATAATGCTGTTTGCAATTCTTAGCATCGGCGTCATAACAACATACGAGAGCAAACCTATTATTACGGTTACCCCCATAATAAGCAGAGGACCTATAAGGGATACCGCCCTTTTCACAGAGGATTCTACTTGCTTTTCGAAATAGCATGCGATTTTGTGAAGTATTCCCGACATATCACCCGATGCCTCCCCAATTTTAACCATCATCGCAAACTCATCCGAAAAAAATCCCGCTCTTGAAACGGCTGTCGACACACACTCCCCTGCAGTAATAGACTCCTGCATTTTCAGCATGCTTTTCCTGTATTCGCTGCAGTTGAGAGCGCTGCTCGCCATTTCAACAGCGCTGTATATCGGTATCCCGCTCTCCATGCACATTGAAAGCAATCCCGCAAACATTGATGATACGGCATTTCTTCTGACTTTCCCAATGTGCGGCATTTTTGAAAGCAAGCGCCAGACTCCGCCATTTTTTGCATAAGCCCTGAATATGCATAAGGCAACAAAAAAAACACCTGCCGCGCCAGCCAATATTGTATGCATGTTTTCGCTTATGACGCTTGATGCTCCAATTATAATTCCGCTTGCGCCCTCTAAGTCTGCATCGCTTGCATTAAGCAAATCAGCCAGACTTGGCATCACAAAGACCGTTATAAACCCTACTGAAAAAAAACAAAAAAACAACACCAACATGGGATATGCAAGCGCTGATTTTATCTCTCTCTTGATGCTGTAAATGCTGTAGTAATAGTCAGCCAGTTTTTTGCATACACCTTCAATTCGCCCGCTTTTTTCTGCGCAATCCATAACCTCTACGACCAAATTCGGAAAGTAGGTGTCCGCCTGCTTCATTGCTTCCGAAACAGAAACGCCTTTGTTTATATTTGACGAAATAGCCCTTGAATATTTGCTCACATGCCCTCCCGCTCCGTCTATGATGCTAAGTGAATCAGTTATGCTAATGCCCGCGCAAGTAAGAAAGTGAAGATGTTCAAAAAACTCCGATATCACAATGTGATTTTTATTTGAGGCAGGCGAAATAATGCTGCTTGGCAGCTGGAGCCCGCCTGTCCAAATTGCATATATGCCGCTTTCAGAAAGGCTCCTTAAGGCTTGATTTTTGCTGGCTGCCCGCATAATTCCGCAACTGTAAATTTGCTTGTCGTCCATACCTATATATGCAAAAAGCTTTATTCTAATCACATCCTTACAAGTATTCTCCCACCAGAAGCTGCGATATTTCCTCCGCAGATGTTGTTCCATCAACAACAAGCCTTGCAGCATTTTCCAGCATCGTTGACATGCCCTTCCTATTTGCAATATCTCTTATCTTCTGTTGAGACTGGCCCTGTATTATTGCATCGCTCAGCTCTCTGTCAATACAAAGCACCTCATACACACCCGTTCTGCCGTAATATCCTGTTCCTGCGCAGCGCCTGCAGCCTACAGCCGAGTAAAAATCTTCCGTTTTGTACCCCGCCATATAGAGCGCTGTTTTTTCAGCAACCGTCGAGCTGCAGATGTTTTTGCATGATTTGCAAAGCACCCTTAGAAGCCTCTGCGATATTACACACTTAAGTGCTGCTGAAATTATATAAGGTGGAATCCCCATATTCAAAAGCCTGGTTATAGTGCTTGCTGAATCATTGGTGTGAATGGTGCTAAGCACCAAGTGTCCAGTTATTGCCGCTCTCATCGCTATGCTCGCTGTCTCGTTATCACGTATTTCACCAATCATTATAACGTCAGGATCATGGCGCAATGCTGCGCGCAGCCCTTTGGCAAAGTCCAGACCTATTTGTCTGTTCACTTGTATCTGAGATACTTCGCCGATTGTATACTCCACTGGATCCTCAACCGTTATTATATTTTTTGAATCTCTTTTGATGAAATTCAATATAGAATACAGCGTTGTAGTCTTGCCTGATCCAGTCGGTCCGCTTATAAGCACCATACCCCCTGTGCCGGAAATGCAGCTTGAGATTTTATCCACGTCGTCAGCTGTCATCCCGATATTTCTAATGCTGAACCTGAAATCATCCTTTTCAAGTATCCTAATCACTGCCTTTTCGCCAAAAACAGTAGCAATTGTGGCTGTCCTAAGATCGTATTCACTCTCGCCCACCGATTTTACGAGTCTCCCATCCTGAGGAATTCTCTTTTCGGAAATATTCATGCCCGATATGACTTTTAGTCTGGATATTATGCTCTCGTGTCTGTCTTTACTTATCTTCGGCCCCCCAAGTAGTTTTCCGTCTATCCTGAGCTTTATTTGCGTGTGATTTTTCCCTGGGTGTATATGTATGTCGCTTGCCCGGCTTGATATGCCGCACATTATAAGTGCGTCAACAAACTCTACCGCATATGTTACAGATGACACATCCATATTTTCAATTGCATAGAAGTTCGCATCACTACTGTTCACAACACCAACTCCTTTGTGCATATTTATTCTTGTAAATACATTCCATATGCATTGATCTATTATTACCCTTTGTCCAGCGCAACTAACACAAAAAGACCTCCAGATTTAAAATCCAGAGGTCTTTATAGATTATATTGATAATTTTATTAGTCGCAATACCGGTTGCTACCTGGCCATCGAAAATCCAGATGCCTTCAGAGCCATCTTCACTGCATTATATATTACTATGGTCACGAATACATTTGCTACTGCTGTAGGAAGGACTATTCCCATAAAAAGAGCTGTGAAAGGTGCAGGAAGTCCAACTATCAAAAGTGCAGAGTAGAGGAATACGGCTCCGCTTATTATGGTTCCAACAAACGATATAACTATTACTGCAACTTGATTCAATTCCGGCATAAAGCTTAGAGCTACTTTAATCATTGCATATACGGCCGCACATGTCACTATCTTGTCTATTATGTTAGGAAGCTGTCCGCCAGGGAATGTGGTAGTAAGCGCTGTTATAATTCCACCCATCAAAGCTGCAAGCACTACGTTTTTCACATCACTGTTTATAAATATTGCTACAAATATCATCGCAAGCATTATGTCAAATTTCATGGCCCCTAAAGCTCCCGGCACTATCTGGTGCAGTATAAAACCTATTGCTAACAAAAGCGCTGTAAGAACATTTTTTCTTAAATTCATGATAACCCCTCCATATTTTTGTATTTATAGAATTTGTTGTCTGTTTTGAAAATAAAAAAATGGTCCATCATCCCATATGATATATGGGACGAAGAACCATGCTCTTCGCGGTGCCACCCAAGTTAGAAGGCTAAATGCCTTCCATCTCTTCTAGATACGGAGATTTCTCCCGATATCCTGTCCCTGTAACGGGGGACTCCCGGCTTAGGATACTCTCAAAAGATTTCACCCTGCTTCTCACAGGCCCATTCACCAGATACTCTAAAATCGGCTTCCACCAACCCCGACTCGCTGTTTATAGAAAATTCTGACTACTCTTCCTGCTCTTAGAATTTATTTTCAAAACTATATTTAACTGTTATACACATGATAACAGACCATATTTTTACTGTCAATAATATTATTATTTTTTTATATCGCGCATTTTATTTGTCATAAAAATATATTGATATGCTTTCGACACATGCCTCGAATTTCCATCTATTTTTTAGTCTCTGCGACTATTCTCTCTGCAAATATTCTGGCCTTTTCCTTTATATCCTGCACTCTTTTAATGCTTCCAGGATCATTGGCAATCTCCATCAAGGCAAATTCAGGCGGGAGCCTGAAGCCCTTGTTTATATTCAGTGCTCCAAGGAGCTGTCTTGCCACCGTATCATTTCCAGAATTGCCAGAAACCACGACTCCAAACAGAGCTTTATCATAAAAGCTCATTTGCCTGTAGAGGGCCGTAAGCCTGTTTATTACCGCCATAAGGTTTGCAGCTATTGAGTCGTTGTAATTGGGACATAGCAACACAAGTGCGTCGCATTCCTCTACGGCCGGAAACACCTCCTGCACAACAAGCCCTCCGTAAAAACAGCTTTTTTGCTCTCCATAGTGCATGCACAGTTTGAAAGAGCAGCCTCTGCAGTCAGTGAGATTCTCATTCTCTACATGTATTTGCCTTACCGAACAGCCCAAACTCACAAGATTCTCTTCGACCATGTTCCAGAGCATCAGTGTATTGGATGTTTTTCTCGAGCTTGAATGGAGCACTGTGATTTTCGGCGATTCAACCCTTGCCGGCTTGTATTCCATTAGCCTGTTCCCAAGTTTTTCGCATTGCATTATACATATTTCGCCAAGAGTACTATCCTTGTATACTTTCTTCCAGGTCGAAAAGTTCTTGAGCCCTCCCACGGCCTCTGCAAGTGGGTGCCCAATGAATGCGCAGCCCAGCTGGTTAGCCACAAACATCAGATGCGTGGCGCAGCTTTTTGTATATAATTCGCTTTTGCTGTGAACAATCAGAGCCCCAACAGCCCCCTCAAATGCACGTGGGTTGGCGGCTCGTATTTCCAGCAGCAGCTGCAGCAGATTCATGTCTACTCCTATTTCGTTTGTTTCAGCGGCAAATAACAGCCTCTTTCCGGCGAGTTCGCCGGCGCGTCTAGCATCATGCACGTATACCCGCTTGCTGCTTGCTGTAACAGCCCCTATCATGTTAGCGAGCTGTTCCGAGTGACCGTCCGCACACAAAACATATATATTTTCCATCTCCGTTCCCCCCTCAGGTACAACGGGCAGCAGTGGCTGTTATGGCCGCCACTGCTGCGCCCCTGTCTATATTATTGCTTTGAGATGTTCATATGTCTCTTTTAGCCTTTCAAAGAGCTTATCGTCCAAATCGAGCCTTTCGATATCTGTTCCCGATTCCGTAAGCCTGTTTTTGGCTCCTATGAATACACCGCCCATGTATGTCGAGCTGTAGTGCCATTCTCCCTTTATGGTTGCAAGCAGCGAAAGCGCGCCTGAAGATAGCGCCGGAGCTATATACGGCTTGAAACCCGTATTTCTGACCTCGATGTTTGCGTGCTTGGCCTTATGCGTAAGCTCCTGCGAGAGTACATCATCATACTCGCTTACGCTGTTGGCAATCACAAGACCCTCCCCATGAGGCCCAAAAGCCCTGCCGTGCTCATTGTATCCTGCAAGCCTCTCATCCTGCATAGAATAGTAGACAGCCCTTGCATTCATAACTCCAAGGCCATAGCCTCTTATCTGCTCCGGCGACAGACCCCGGTAGTGCATATCGCCGTCTTCTCCCTTGTTGCTGGCAATGTAGAGCGCTTTGCAAAGTGGATCCACCGGATCTGAGACTACTGCGAATATTCCCTTAAAGCCAGCCTTGCATGCCATCCTTCCGTACTCGCTTATTATTTTGGAGTTCTGCTCGAACTGGACCATTCTTACATCCTTGCCCTCCTGCCCTACAGGTGGCACTCCCACCGATATGCAAAATGCTATCATGTCGCAGTCAAACAAATCATCCTCGCCGAGTTTTCTGACAGGGGGGTACTTCCTGCCGTCAAACTGCGAGTATATCTGGCCGGCTTCTAACAGCCACCTTTGCATCTTGCTCTCATCTCTGTCGTATATGCCGATGCTCTCCACGGCGTCCCCGCCAAGAAGCCTCAGCCCCGTAATTAGCATGCCTCCCACATCGCCCATTCCGACAACATTTATTCTCCAGCTTTTGGGGAGTCTTTCACTGCAGGCTTCCTTCCAGTCCGGATATGCTGTGTTGACATACATGAGTTTTCCTTCGCCTATTTTACGAAGTATTATATCATCTATTTCTGAGCTGGCAGCCTTGCTCGTCTTTAAAAGTTCAATGCCTTCTTTTTCAAGCTCAAGAAGGGATGCATCCGATACGGAGAAGGTCTTCCTTGACAGTCCCTTTTCCAGAGAGTCTGCGTAGCATGCGATGCCCGCAAATGAAGCGGCTTCTTCCCTGCTAAGAACTGGCAAACCCTCAATTTCTTCTTTTGATATAAGCATTCTATCGTTTAATCTGTAAAAGTTGATATTCATAATATCTAGCCTCCAAAATGCTATTTGAATCCCGCCTCGAGTCTTTTCAGGTATTCCATCTGATCCTCAAGGAACGAGGACGGATTCATGTTCAAATCGTACCTGACATCTTTTCCAAACTCAGGGCATCTAGGGTATAAAAACACCTCTCCTAGCAGACCCAGAGTCAGATTCCTCTCATTTATGTTTTCATACTCGCTTTCGAGCACTCTGAAAATATCCATTGAATTTTCAAGGCATACCTTCGAAAGCTCGAATATGCTCTCCCTCGAAGCCCCTCTTATGAAGCTTGGATATGCGTATGGAAGTATCATATTCAGCGACGGTATAATATTGCTCTTTGGACTGTACTCCCTCCACAGGGCGTCTCCGCCCATAAACGGATACAGCAGCTGTTCTGTGAACCAGATTCTAAGGTTAGGTATGAAGTATGCGCTGTCGACAGCCCTGCCCTGTATATCCATTAACTCCTTGCCTCTGCCCGATAGCATTCCTACTATTATCTTCTTGACCTGCACGCCCTCTTTTTTGAGCAGCGGATCAAGCACTTTTATCCTGTAGCCTTTGTTTAGAATGTCATCAATTAGTATTACAGGACGATTGAAGGACTTAATCATCTTTATCTGGTTTTCAAGATTAAGATAGTGAGGAAACTGTTCTATCCGGAATGACGACATGTCCCTTTCAAATATCTTCTCGGTATGGAGAGCCTTTGTAACAGTATTTGGAATGGTCAGTCTGTTTAGCACATTTCCAAACGGAACGCACATTGAGTCGCCTAGCCGCCTTGGATTCAAGGGCGTTGTCGGCACCCCGTTTTCTCTGCATATCTTCTTCATGAGAGTCTCTTCCATGAGCCTTCTGTCAAAGGACAGCACAAGGTTCCCGGGATAAAGCTCCGCAAGCGCCTTCTGCAGCCTTTTTCTTGCAATATTAATCTGATTTACAACAAGAGGATTGTCGCGGAAGGGGTATTTCATTATGCTTCTTATATCAAGATACAGGCTGCACGGTCTGCTCATATTGACCGCAAACACGCCTCTTTTTTCATGTGTGCACCTTTGCTTTGTAAAGCCCTGCAGCTGAAGCGTTTCGTACAGCTCCTCGTCCTGTTCCATGTCAATGTTGTTTATATATACTGCGTAACCGTAATCCCTGGATATGCAGTAGGACAGCGTCTCGGTAAGAATTATCTGGTTTAAATTTTCTATTCCGCAGTTTCTGTCTATGAAAATGCCGCTAACGAGTATAATCCTGCCTGTATAATTCTCTCTGACAGATTCTGATATCTGGCTGTCCTTGAATTCATTGAATATCTGGCTGGACGCTAGCCAGTTGAATGCGGAATAACCTATTATCTTGTTGTTTTTCTGGTTATCCTTTACTATCAGTATGCTGGCAAGCGGCTTTTCAGAAAACTCCTGGAGCTTCTCGAGTGCGCTGTTGTACTCCTCATGGTGGAAGTTGAGCGCTAGATTCTCTATAAGCGAATCCCTGATGTCAGAAACTATCTCAATGTCAAACTGGAGCTTTTGAATAAGCGACTTATAAGACGGCTCTCTCCTGTAGAGACCGTTGTCGTATATATATCTTTGCACCATCGGGTCTACCAGCTTTGATATGTCACGGTTTTCGTCAATGTAATTCCTTATCCTCGTGGAGCTCACATCCTCATACCTCGGGGGCAGGAACAGCTTTATTATCGGGGCCTTTATGTTTTCAAGCGCCTTGTCAAGCACCTTGTCTGTATCCTCCGTCTCAAAATGGCTCCTTCTCTCAAATACAACGTGAGGAAATGTCTGTATGGAGTTTTCAGTTACCGGGGCCCTGTATGCGGTGGCGTTGAGAACGACATCGCTGCCCACAACTATATGCACGTCATGCCTCTTGAAATTTTGCCTAAGAACCTTGAGGTCCCTTGGATTGGTAAGATTCACAGGAAAATCCTCGGGGTAGATGTATACGCTGAGCTCATCAGCTATCGACATGTTCATTATGTTTCTTCTTATCATGTTTGGCTGAGTGCTTTTCGACCATGAAAATTCGTCGACAGCCAGATACACCTCGAAACCCTTCTTCCTTATGGCCCTGACTATCTCCCTGTGGCTAAGAGAAAACGGATCAAAAGTGCCAGGGAAAAACGCAACTTTTTCCGGAGATTTAAGCTGAATGTCGCCGTTTATGAACATGTAGTCCGATATGAACCTGTATATGTTGTTGAGGACCGCAGAGTTGTTGAGAAATGTCAGCTCTTCCTGCTTTTCGGCCGCAATAAGCGTCAATATCTTCTTTGCAATAAGGGCGAATATGTCGCACTTGTGCTCCAGCTCAATGTCCGGATTGCCGAAAATCTCGCTGCCTATAACGCTGAATGCCATCTGCTTGACCTGGTTGTCATTGTGTGCAAGCCCGCTAAGCAGTATTCCAAGCTTCTTTGCAAACCTCTTTTCATACCTTTCGCTCTTTTCGCCGAAATAAGCCTTGTAGTTTGCATAGTTTGCTATGCAGACACCTATTGTCCTAAGCAGGAGAGAATTAACCCTCGCTCCAGACCTTTTCATCTTCTCGTTCAGATCGTCGGTTAAGCTCTCCATGTTTTCAGGAGAAAGATACATTAGAATCTGGCCAAGATAGTGCGGTATATACTTGGTGAACTGATATTCCTCTATCTCCAGCGACCTGAAAAGTTCTATAGCCACGTCGTATCCCTGTTCCTGAGGAAGCAGCGGGAACATCTTGAGCAGAGCCTCTCCTGATTTTAGCCTGGTGCTCTCATTCGGGCTGACCTTGAGAAGGTTGCAAAAATGAAGCGCCGTGTACAGGCCGTAGCTTTGGAGATTGGAAAGCGAATAGTCAAGCAGCATCTCAATATTGCTCCTTTTAACAACCCAGCTCGTGGTGTTCTTGAAGTTGCTCAGGAATATTTCCGATATCTCTGTCTGCTCCAGCTCTAATTTATCAAATGTAGCTTCACCTTTTTTCAGTCCCATTATGAGATTTCTGAGGGCCCATTTTTCGTATTTGTCTTCAAGTATGCTCTCTTTTTCAATCAGGCTCGCAGCCATTAGCTCAATATAGTCATCTTGAAGCTTTCCGGCCTTGCACATATCGCCGAGCACTTCGTACGCCAGAAGCCTTACAGTCTGCTCGCTGCTTGAGATTGTATCTTCCAGGTATTTAAGGAAAATATCTGCTTGGGCCCACTCGCCTGAAAATGGTATGAACTGCAGACTTCTTAAAAGATAAAGATGCATGCTGTCATTGTAGCCTTCTCCTTTTTTATAATAGGAGGATAGAACCTCAACCAAGCCGTCATTACTCTTGGCTTTTGAATTCCTGAACACGGCCTGCAGCATAATGCTCAGCGCTTCTCCTATCCACTGCTGGTGGATTCTTATTATATTGTGGTCCGGATATAAAAATAGCTTCATGAACCTGTCAAGCACCTGATAGCTTGTCATCTCTGGCGACTCAAGCTTTACATCATCCGGCACATCCTTCCTATACTCCTCGTCAAAGTTGGCTATAAGCTTGCCTATTATTTCGCCGCAGCGCCTTCTTATGTCGTCCTCGGGGTGTACGAGCTTTTCATACAGGAATCTCATTGTGATATACTTTTGTCTTTGCGTGAGGTATGTCGAATATTCCTCGAATATCTCGAGATACTTGCGAAGGTTGTTCCAGTCACGCTCGCTTCTTGCAAGTTCTATTATCTGGTTGAGTGAGAGCTCATTCCTAAGCCTGTGCATTAGGTTGATATTATGGCTGACCGCAAGGTACTTGAAATTTTCCACCACGTCGCTCCCCTTCATCAGGGCATAATACTTTTTGATTGGCACTGAATATGCGACTTCCCCTTTTGTGGGAACTACCTGTATGCCTATGTCTAGCATGAAATCCTCAAAATCCCTTATCTTGTTGTAAACCTTGAGATATCTTCTGCGCTTTATGTCGTCTACATTGTCAAGCTTATCGAGTATAACGTCGAAGGATTCCTTGAGGCTGTATATGTGCATTTCTCCGTTTGCATTGTTTTTGACCCTGAAGTCCGAGTATATGAGTATAAGAGACTCAAGCGAAAGGTTTTCAAGCTCAAGATCCCATACAGAATGGTTGAGCGCCACATTGCCTATATATGATATGTCATGCTTTTTGAACCACTGGTCGGTGTAATAATAGTGCAGGTATGGGACACGCTTTAGCTCGGCCGTCTTGCAGCCGTATTTTCCTATGTCGTGTCCTAGCCCCGCTCCCGAGACCCTTCCCAGATCCACTGGTATGCCTGCGCTTTTGAACTGTCTTCCTACAAAAAGGGCAAGGAAGTGAACACCGCATATGTGGTCGAGGTTGTTATATTCTGTTATCTCCTGATTTAGCTTCATCAGCTCATAAATGTGTTCCTTGGCGAATGCCTCCTTGAGCCTTTCGTACTCTCCGAAATCCTCAAGTCCTCTGATTTCGGCGTCAGTCAGGAATTCAAGGGGATACCTGCTTTGCCATGTGCAGTCATCCGTCTTTTTCTGCTCCCCATTCATTATCCTGCAAAATTCCAGATATAAAAGTGTAGGCCCCTCAATATCTTTTGAAAGCTTCAGCTCGACAGACTCAGGGAACGACTTGTCCAGCAAATACTGGTAAGAGTAATTCAGCCAGTCCTCAGGCTCCTTGCCGCGGGCCATCTCGTCCATCAGCGGTCTTAATATATCCAGCATTTTTTTGCACGAAAATTCCCTTTTTTCAATCAGCTTTTTTGTTCCTTTTTCAAACTCATCTCCGCATAAAAAGTCATTTATGAGTTTCGATTTAATGCTGAACTCCTCGTGCGGTATTTGCGAGAGAATTTCTCTTTTCAAAAATCTCTCTTCTCCCAGCCTGTTTTTTATATTTTGGAGAATTTCATCTGTAACGCCCTTTTGTGCCCTTTGCATTCAAATTCCTCCAGACTCTATTCATATTAAGCAGCATAGCCGCCATTTTCTATGTCTTGTCAAAATAATCTTATACCCATTTTATACTGTTTGGAAAACCTTTGAAAGCAAAACAAAACCGCATGATGCCATGCGGTTAAAATTATACCTATTTTTTTTCAACTCTCAGTACGCTTTCAATTTTTGACACATCATTGCTGAGCTCTATTTCCTTAAGCGCCGAATCAAGCCTTGCTCTTTCAGTCTCATGTGTTATGAAAACAAGAGGCACTGTATCCTCTCCCCTTGACCTTTGTATCACGGACCTGAGGCTGACCTCGTACTTGCCGAATGCAGAAGTTATCCTTCCCAGAACTCCCGGTTTGTCCTTAGCGCTCATATGGACGTAATATGCTGATACTCCTTCACCCTCAAGCTTGAAGCCCTTGTTCTCGTTTCTAAGAGGAGCTCCAGCCTTGTAGTCTGTACCTATAATTTTTGATATCTCAAGTATGTCTCCCAGCACAGCGCTTCCTGTTGGAGTCGAACCTGCGCCTTTGCCGTACAGAAGAAGCTCTCCAACTGCATTGCCCTTCACAAGCACAGCATTGAACTCATTGTTGACAGATGCCAGCGGATTCGCCAAAGGCAGGAATGAAGGCTGTACATGGTACTCAAGGCTGTTTCCTTTTCTTCTTGCCGCAGCCACAAGCTTTATCTTGTAGCCCAGCTCCTTTGCAAATTCGATATCCCTTTTGGATATCTTTGTTATCCCTTCCCTTGGAATCTCTGATGGCGAAAGCTTTATGCCGAATGCGACTTCTATGAGTATGGCCAGCTTGAAGGCAACATCCTCGCCTTCAATGTCAGAAGTAGGGTCAGCTTCTGCAAAGCCCCGTTCCTGCGCGAGCTTTAATGCCTCTTCAAATTCCATTCCCTGCTCGTCCATCTGAGTAAGTATGAAGTTGGTAGTACCGTTTATTATGCCGCATATCTCATCCACATTGTTTGCTGCAAGGCTTTGAGTGAGAGTGCTTATTATCGGTATTCCACCGCCAACGCTGGCTTCATACCTCAACTCGACACCGTTTTTGCAGGCCAGATTGTATATTTCATCGCCTTGCGTTGCAATGAGCGCCTTGTTAGCAGTTACTATGTGTTTTTTATTTTCAATCGCCGTCCTTATATATCCCCCGGCAGGCTCAATTCCGCCCATAAGCTCCACAACTATGTCTATTTCAGGATCGTCTATCACTTCTGCTACGTCAGTTGTGAACAGCTCTGCTGGCACACTTACATTCCTTTGCTTGCCAATATCCCTGACAAGTATCTTTTTTATCTGAAGCTTTTTTTGTATGTGAGATTCTATCTTATCCTTGTTGTCCTCTAATATGCTGTAGACTCCCGAACCAACAGTTCCAAAGCCCAAAAGCCCTATCTTTATGCTCTCCATCTTATCGGCCCCTTATCCTTTATATTTATATATTCAAATCTAGCTAAGCTGGAATTTTTCGTGCAGCTTGGACATTCCGTTTTCGGCGTTTTCTCTGTCTATTATGCATGAAATCTTTATCGAGGAAGTGCTTATCATCTGTATGTTTATTCCAAGCTCATAAAGCGCTTCGAAGAACTTGGACATAACTTCCGTGCTTCCTGCAAGACCTGCTCCCACAATTGAAAGCTTAGCTACCGAATCGTCATAAGTCACTCTTTCCGCGCCGATTGTCTCTTTTATATTCTCGGATATTTTCAGAAAATCCGGCAGATCATCTTTTTTTATGGTAAACGATATGTCGTTGACAGAGAGTCTGTTGACATTCTGAATTATCATGTCCACATTAATGTTATTGAGCGAAAGCATCGAGAAAAGCTTAAAGGCTATTCCTGGCCTGTCAGGCACCTCGAGCACGGACACCTTTGCTATGTCGTCGTCTAGCGATATTCCCCTTATGGCAACCTTTTCAATCTGATCCATGTTGACAATCTCCGTACCCTCGCTGTCGGCAAAGCTTGATCTTACAACAAGCGGAACATTGAATTTGCGCGCGAGCTCCACAGATCTCGGATGGAGTACCCCCGCTCCGAGCTCCGCAAGTTCAAGCATCTCGTCATACGATATTCTTTTCATAAGTCTGGCTGACTGAACCTTTCTTGGATCGGCTGTATAAACGCCCTCGACATCCGTATATATTTCACACTTTGCAGCACCAATCGCCGCTGCTATAGCAACCGCAGTAGTATCCGAGCCGCCTCTGCCAAGTGTTGTTATGTCCTGATTTTCATTAATCCCCTGGAAGCCTGCAACTATTATAATCTTGCCTTCTGAGAGCTCCTTGTGAAGCCTTTTTGTGTCTATGTTGTTTATTCTAGCCTTTTTATGACTTGAGTCCGTGATTATTCCACACTGTGCCCCTGTAAGCGATACTACATCGTGCCCCATTGACTGAATTGCCATAGCAAGAAGAGCCACAGATACCTGCTCACCTGTGGAAAGCAGCATGTCCATTTCCCTGTTTGAAGGATTAGACGAAATCATCAAAGCCTTTTCAATAAGCTCGTCTGTAGTGTCCCCCATAGCTGAAACAGTCACAATCACATCATAGCCCTTGCTTTTGGTATCGATTACTCTCCTGGCCACGTTTTTTATTTTTTCTATGTCCCCTACTGATGAGCCTCCGAATTTTTGTACTATAATCTCCTTCATGAATATCCCCCTAAACACAATTTCAAAATGTTGTTTTTATTTCGCGTACATCTGTTTTTTCTATAGACACATTCTATCACATAAATCGCTTTTGTAAAGGTCAATTTTCAAAAAAACATTGGAATTGTGGTATTTTTAAAGTACATACGGAGTTTCCTGATAAACATAGTAGTTAAGCCAGTTGGAAAAGAGCAGGTTTGCATGCGATCTCCATCTTACAACAGGCTGATTCGACGGATCGTTGTCCTTGAAGTAGTTCCTTGGAATTTCTATTTCAAGCCCCTTAGATACGTCCCTGTCATACTCTCCCTTCAGCGTGCACGGATCATATTCCGAGTGTCCTGTGACAAATATCTGCTTGTTGTCCGCACTTTCAACTATATAGATACCCGAATCCTCAGATTCGCTTACAATTTTTAAAGCTTCCACCTTCTCGATGTCCTCTTTCCTAACCTCCGTATGTCTTGACTGCGGCACATAGAACTCGTCGTCGAATCCCCTTGTGAGAATGCTGTTATTGTCAACGACCGAATGCTCGAATACTCCAAACATTTTTTTGTCAAGCGGATGCTTTGGAACTCCATAATGATGGTACAGCCCCGCCTGCGCCCCCCAGCATATGTGGAGTGTTGACGTTACATTGCGCTTTGAATAGTCCATTATCCTTTTGAGCTCTTCCCAATATGTCACTTCTTCGAAATCAAGGTGCTCTATGGGAGCTCCTGTTATTATCATGCCGTCGAATTTCTGGTCTTTTATCTCGTCGAAGGTGTGATAGAACGCGTCAAGGTGCTCCTTTGAGGTGTTCTTTGACTCATGGCTCTCAGGGTGAAGCAGTGTGAGCTCGACCTGCAGTGGGCTGTTGCTGAGCAGTCTTACAAACTGCGTTTCAGTCTGAATCTTTGTGGGCATCAGGTTTAGCACAACTATTCTAAGGGGCCTTATGTCCTGCGTATAGGCCCTCTGTTCGTTCATCACAAACACATTTTCTTCTTCAAGTATCTTCTGGGCTGGAAGCCCTTCTGGTATTATTATTGGCATATCATACATCTCCTTTATTTTTGCTGTTATATTTGTATTTGTTATCCCCCAAGAAGCCTGCTCTAAAAAAGGCAATAAAAAAACCAACTCTGAAAGTCAGAATTGGCCGTTTATACACTAATTAACACTCTGCCATATTTGCAGATTCAATTATCCATGTATAAAAACCTTTTTCTCATCTTCCAGTAAAATAAACACTGCAGGAATTAGCACATTTCCAGCTATGCTGGCTGTTGCCGGGCTTCATAGGGCCTGTCCCTCCGCCTCTCTTGATAAGAATTGGTTATCGCTATTAATTTTTATTTATCCTAGTATAATTGTGTTTTGACCTCATGTCAATATTTTTTGCTTCCATTTCTTATATTTTCTGCGAAAACACTTGTGCGCAATCTGAAATCAGTATATCATATGTTGTAAATATTAATAAAATATATAGAAAACACATATAAACGGGGTGGCGAAAATGGACATATTATACAAGAGTACACGCGGCGGGGAAAGCGGCATAAACTCTCCTCTGGCCATAGTAAAGGGGATAGCGGATGATGGCGGACTTTTCGTACCGGATCACATACCTTCAATAGATGTTGACTTTGACAAGCTCAAGGGATACAGCTACAACGAGCTTGCCTGCTACATCATAGGCAAATATTTTCCCGAGATTGAAAATTTGAAAAGCTGCATAGACAGCGCATACGATGATAAATTCGACTCAGACTCAAGGGTGGACTTGGTTGAAAGCTGCGGTGTAAGCTTCCTTGAACTTTATCACGGGCCTACGGCAGCCTTCAAGGACATGGCACTTTCACTGCTGCCATACCTTATGACAAGCTCTATAAAGCAGCTTTCACTTGATAAAGAGGTTGTAATACTTACAGCCACATCAGGCGACACTGGAAAGGCTGCTCTGGCTGGATTTGCAGGCGTGTCTGGTACAAAGATAATAGTATTCTTCCCAAATGACGGCGTAAGCAGTGTACAGAAGATGCAGATGGTTACTCAAGGCGAATCCAACACATTTGTTTATGCAATAGAGGGCAACTTCGACGATGCCCAGACAGGCGTAAAGAAAATATTCGCCGACAAGGAGCTGGGCTCGTATCTTTCAGAGCACGGCTATATGCTGTCGTCAGCCAATTCAATAAACATAGGCAGGCTTGTGCCTCAGATAGTCTACTATGTGCATTCTTACCTGGAGCTTCTAAGAAACGGCAGACTTGCAGAGGGCGACAAGATAAACTTTGTAGTGCCAACAGGCAACTTCGGGAACATACTTGCAGCATATTACGCAATGCAAATGGGAATTCCTGTTAACAGGCTCATTTGTGCGTCAAATGAAAACAACGTTCTTACAGACTTCCTCACAAGCGGCACATACGACAGAAACAGGTCTCTAATAAAGACAAACTCTCCATCCATGGACATACTCGTATCCAGCAATCTTGAAAGGATGCTCTACCACATGAGCGGCGGAGACGAATCAAAGGTCAAAACTTTCATGGACAAGCTAGGCAGCGAAGGCGCATACTCCATAACCCCTGAAATGAAATCGAATTTTGATTTTGTTTACGGCGGCTACGCTTCTGAAGAAGAAACGCTAGATACAATAAGCTCTGTATACAGTGATTGCAGCTACCTAATGGACACCCATACAGCCATAGCCTACAAGGTATACTCCGACTACAAGGCGTCTACAAGCGACTCGACATACACGGTGATAGCTTCAACAGCCAGCCCGTTCAAGTTCACAATGAGCGTTGCCAACGCCATAGGCGAAACAGGCGGGGAAACTGACGAATTCAAGCTTATGTATAGCCTTTCCGAAAAGACTGGCATAAAAATACCAAGAGGCCTTGACGGGATAGAAAAACTCAAGATTGTTCATGATACTACATGCAAAAAAGAAGAAATGAAAGATGTTGTAAAAAAATCGCTCGGACTTTAAAAAACAAATAAAAAAGATATCGAATCCGCATATTGGGTATATAACAAATATGATATTCCAATTTTTATTCAAGGGAGTGATATTATGCAAATATGGTTCATATTTTCGCTCGTGTTTGCAGTGTTTGTAGCCCTTTTCGCGGTTTTGAATTCTGAAATAGTAACCATAAGGGTACTGTGGGCCAAGTACGAGCTTTCCCAATCCGTTGTCATACTAATATCAGCGGCATTCGGCGCTCTTGTAACCTACACCATGAGCCTTTTTGGAAAATTCAAATCAAGTATGAAATCAAGGGAAATAAAAGGTTCTGTTTCAGTCCTGGAAAAAAGGATAAACTCGCTTGAAGAGGAAAACAAGAACTATCAGATAGAAGTAGAGCGCCTCAAGGCGCAAGCTCATGCCCTTGAAGCATTAAAAGATACAGAAAGCGGCGATACGGGGAAAAACTAATTCCTCGTTCGCCGCTTTCTGTTTGCCTTGAAATGAATTTGTTAATCAATCTCTTTTTTCGTGACTTTTCTGAGCACCTTCATTACTATTTCGAAAGGATAGCCTTTCCTTGAAAGAAATCCCCCGAGCTTTCTGTATATTGCGTCTGGCTCGTCGTTTTTGTAGCTTCCCCTTAGTTTTTTTCTTGCCAGCTCCAGAGCAGCCTCATATTCCTTTTCATCGCTAGTCAGCTCTTCGACAATGCTCTGCGTGACTTCCCTGCTTATGCCCTTCTGGGAGAGCTTCATTTTCACGGCCCTGCTGCCCTCCTTCTTAGAGCCCAGGAGGCTCTGCGCATACATTCTGGCAAAGCCCTGGTCATCGACGTAGCCTCTTTTTCTGAGCTCTTTCATTATGTCTTCTACAAGTCCTTCGCCATACCCTTTTCGCCTTAGCGAATCCGCCAGCTCCTTTTCGCTCCTCATCCTGTATGAGAGCAGCCTCAGAGCCGAATCCATTGCCTTCGCCTTTTCCTCTGACTCTAGGAGTATTTCTATATCCGCCTTGCTCAGCAGCTTGCCTGGCGTTATTCTGTGCTCCACTATCACATCTTCATGTAAATCAGCTATGTGCATTTCGTCTGAGAACAGTGACCATACGCCCTTTGAATATTTTTTCTGTTCAACTTTGGTTATTTTTATCATGTCCTTATCCCTTTATGACCATAAGAGGCCTTAGTTTTGCAACTTTTTTCGCTATTCCGGCCTGATGCACAACGTCGACTACGCTCTCCACATCCTTGTATGCCTGCGGAGCCTCCTCGGCGACTCCCTTTAGCGAGCCTGCCTGAATGTGTATTCCTCTGTGCTCGAGTTCATTTATTATGCTTGTGGCATCGACTCTTCTCTTTGCCTCGCTTCTGGACATCTGCCTGCCTGCGCCGTGGCACGACGACCCAAAAGACAGCTCCATGCTCCTGTTGGCCCCCGCAAGTACAAACGACGCCGTGCCCATGCTCCCTGGTATTATAACAGGCTGGCCTACAGCCCTGTAGTCCTGGGGAACCTCTGGATTGCCCGGGCCGAACGCCCTGGTCGCGCCCTTTCTGTGGACGATCACCTTTTTAGGCTGTCCATCAATCATGTGTGTCTCTATTTTGGCGATATTGTGCGCCACGTCGTACAGGAGCTCGAGGTCTTCCAGCCTTCCCCCGAAAATGTCCCTCCAAGCCAGCCTTACGCTGTGCATTATTGCCTGCCTGTTAGCCCATGCGAAATTCGCAGCTGCCGCCATGGCGCCAAAATAATTCTGACCCTCCGGGGAGTCAAATGGCGCGCATGCAAGCTCCCTGTCAGGTACCACTATACCATAATCCCTCATTTTGCCCATCATTATTTTTATATAGTCTGTGGCCACCTGGTGTCCAAGACCCCTAGAGCCCGTGTGTATAAGCACTGTAACCTGGTTTTCAAACAAGCCGTAGGCATTTGCACATTCCTCGTCGTAGATTTCTTCAACCACATCTATTTCAACAAAATGGTTGCCTGCGCCCATAGTTCCAAGCTGGTCTTCGCCCCTTTTCTTGGCATGATGAGACACCATATCAGGGTCCGCATTATCCAAACAGCCATGAGACTCGGTGTGCTCAATATCCGCTTCAAATCCGTAATCCTTCTGAACCATCTTTCTGGCGCCGTATCTGAGCACTTCATCAAGCTTAGATTCTGAAAGCAGTATGTCTCCTCCCTTTCCGACTCCAGAAGGTATTGACGTATAGAGGGCTGCCCCCAGGAGTTTTATTCTGCTTTTTACGTCGCTCAACTCTAGCTGTGACTTTACAAGTCTAACGCCGCAATTGATGTCATAGCCTATACCGCCTGGTGAAATTACCCCGCTGGGCCACAGGGTCGCCGCCACGCCGCCTATCGGAAAACCGTAGCCTTCATGCACATCCGGCATTACTATGGCCGCGCTTTGTATTCCGCGGAGGGTGGCCACATTTACAAGCTGCTCTACCGACCTGTCCTTAAGAACGTCATCTAGCATCTCCCTGGTCGCAAATATCCTGGCCGGCACGTTCATGTCGTCTCGAAAGCTCTTTTCTATCTCCCACATATATGGAGCCTTTTTCCTCATGTCAGTTATCTTTATCAAACTCAAAACCTCTCTTTCACTTATATGTCAAACACTATTACGCTCTCGTAATTCCCCTGCTCGTTCTTTATCACCTCAGCCTCATGGTATGTCACCGCCTTGATGTCCTCGTCAAAGCCATCGACAAAGGTGCCGTGGAGCACCGCCTCTATTCTCGAACTGGTCAGGCTCTCTATGTCAATTCTGCTGAATATGCTGTAATGCGACTGTGTAAGCAGCAGCACTTCGGAGAGAAAATCAATAAGCAGGCATGTGTAGTCCATAGATTCAACGCAAATCTTCATGAGGGAAGGTTTCGGCGATCCTTCTACATCACCTCCTGCTATTATGCTGTTCATACCGTCAAGCGCAGCCTTGAAAAGCTCCTCCATACTGTCGGCTTCTACCTTCAGCCTGATATCGCATATATGTTCCATATAGCTGTATTTTCTCATAAATTCTCCTTTGAAATGCCGTCAAGAAATAAGCGAAACTAAATGTATTTATTATACCCTTTATTTCTATTGCCAAATTCAATCCACATATAATTATTCTCAATGACAGTTTCTGTTTAATTTTTGCTACTCCGGTTATAAATATAGTGTGTACTTTTTATGTACAAATTGTGTTATAATATACTTGGATACAATTTTATCAATCCCGACACACTGCATATGCTGCAGACTATCAAAACTAACTATTAAGTAAAAAGGAGTATTCGATATGACTAAAAAGGTCATGGTTTGTGTGACAAAGCAAAAAACATCAGAGAGGCTCATCAGAAGCGGCTACAAGATTGCAGGCCCGGAAGGTGAGCTCTATGTGCTGCACATCACCGGAAAAGACATTTCAATGGCCAACTGCGAAGTAATACAGCACCTTTTTGATGTTTCCAAGAAATACGATGCCCAAATGAGCATACTTCACTCGACAAATGTTGCGAGCACAATAAAAAAATTCGTTATAGACAACGCCATTGATGCAATAGTACTCGGCGAGTCAAAAGAAGAATCAGTAAAAAGCGACATGGCACTTAAGATTACCGAAGGCATGCCCGATACGGTAAAAACATACATAATCCCCATGTCATACAGCTATTTGGACAAGGATGTTGTTTAACCCGCCTCTGGCGGGTATTTTTGTGTTTTGAAAAATATTGTGATTTAATTGCTAATCTTGGGTATATCTAAATAAGATAAGCAGGTCTTATTAAAAACTAATTGGAGGTTGATAATATGTCTAAAACAGTAATTATGGGAATAAAGATAGGACACAGGGAAGAGGATGCTCTAAAGGTTCAAAAACTCCTTACGGAGCATGGCTGCATAATAAAGACAAGGCTGGGCCTCCACGCAGCTCCTGAAGCTGCCAACGCTTGCAGCTCAATAGGACTTGTGCTTCTTGAGTTCTTCGCTGACAAGGCAGACGAGATCAAAAAGCTAGAAGATGAGCTTAGTACAATCGAAAGCGTATCAGTTAGCAAAATGTCCCTTTAAATTTAGATTGGAATTCATAAAAACAGCCGGCTTAGCCGGCTGTTTTATATTATATATAAATTTACGTATAAGTTCTGGTATTGCAATTATTTGGCGATATTATTATCAAATGTACCAAATAGCTGCTCAACAGTCACTACAAGTTCATTGTACATCTTGCAGCCGCTAAGATCCTTTAGGCTGTTCACCAGCTCTCTGTAATACCATGCCTGACTTTCGAAATCAGCGTTGAATATGTTCCAGAAATCCATGCCCTTTTCAACGTGATTTTTAAGCATGCTTCTGGAATTGCTGAGCTTGTCGGCGCACGACACAAGCTGGATGTCCCTGTTGGCCGTCTTGAGGAAATTGATTGTATGTCTTTTCCTAATCTCCCAGGGTATACTCATCCTGTCTTCTAGAATTTCAGATGCGCCAATTACGGTTTCGCATATTTTCGCTCCGAATTTGTCATGAAGCCTTGAAACATTCACATCAGTATCCTCGAGCACGTCATGAAGCAATCCAGCTGCAATGACACTGCTTGAAGCCCCGTTTTCCTGGAGTATCATGGCCACCTCGACAGGATGCACTATGTATGGTATGTTCGTGCCCTTCCTGAACTGATTTGAATGAGCCTTCGAGGCAAACTCCAAAGCGTTGTTAATAATCTCATATCCCTTGCTCACAATACATTCCCCCTTCTCGAACAGTGAATGTAGACTAATTATAATATATAATCGACAAGGTGTGTTAGATTATTTTTCCGATTTGAAGTACGGGCACGCCAAACCTATGCATTCCTTGTTTTTTGCCTTGAATGTGCACACAGGCATATAGTTTTCATAGTCGTACATCTTAACGCCCAGATTCTTGTCGGCAAACCTTGCGGCTTCGTTTATAGCTGTAAAAACATTTCGCTTGCAGCATCTTGGGCCTCCTATGCTGCCTATTGCTATGAGTGACGTACCAGTCATAAGATTTGCAAGGCCCCAGCTCTCCTTTGTCAGAGGCGTGGCCTCTGTGACTACGCTCAGGAATATACCTGTGCCTACAGCCGCTCCGCAGTTGCCCTGAAAACCGCATATGCCGCCAGGCACGTCCTTGGCCCTCGCTTTTGCAACAGCAAGCTTTTTAAGCTTGCTCCTCTTATCGCCCTTAATATTGTAATACGATGTTATGAGAACGGCCGGCACAAGAAAGTGATGCTCAGGTCCGTGCATGTTTACCGAAGGATTCTTCATCAACTCTGTGGCCATGTCTATGGGATTAGTGTCCGCAGTCTCCTTGCAGTACTTTTCTATAAGATCAAGCGCATTCACAGAGTGGCAGTCGTCGCACACGTAGTGTCCGCTCTTGCAGGTAACATTGGACTCGAACTTGCCATGGCAGTATACGCACTCGACCTCCTTGTAGTCCTGCCTGTATATCAGCTCTTCCCCGCAGATCATGCAGTTGTATGAATGCTTTAATGGTTTATCAAATGTAGTCATGTATAATCTCCTTAAGCCCATAATATGTAAAAAATAGAGTACACACATATTTTATAATATAATATAAAAAAACACTACTCTTAAAGAGTAGTGTTTTGCAATTTATTTTTTTCCTCATTCTGCTGTCTTTCAAAACGCCCTGCGTGTTCAAATTTAGGTTCAATAACCAAATCCCCCTCGCTATTTATATAGCCCCACTTGTCCTCTATCTTTACTGCGGCCAGACCTTCCTGAAAAAGATCTACCTCAGTGAACTGAGGCTCAATTACAATATCTCCTTCTCTATCTATATAGCCCCACTCGCCATCTATCTTAGCTGCTGCCAGGCCTTCATTTAAAAAACTCAGACCGTCAAATCGAGGTTCAACAGTGAAATCTCCTTCGCCATCTATATAGCCCCACTCGCCATCCATCTTAGCTGCTGCCAGACCTTCATTAAAAAAACTCAGACCGTCGAATAGCGGTTCTATTACAAAGTCTCCTTCACTATCTATATAACCCCATTTGCCATCATAGCAAACCATAGCTAAACCTTCATAAAAATCCCGCGCATATTCATATCGAGCTTCTATTGCTACATTGCCTTCCTTATCTACGAAGCCCCACTTATCACCTATTACTACTCTGGCCATACCTTCACTAAATGTGCTTATACCATCAAATCGAGGCTCTATGACAAAGCTGCCTGTCTTATCTATATAGCCATATTTGCCGTTGGCATTCGTTCCTGCCAAGCCTTCTGAAAAAACGCTTGGATAACCGAATCGTGGCTCTATAACAACCTTTCCTTCCTTGTCTATATAACCATATGCTTCCCCAATTCGTACCGTTGCAAGTCCGTCACTGAAATAGCCTATATAATCATATCGGGGCTCAATTATTCTGTTCCCCCTCCAGTCTATATATCCTTGCTTTCCTCCAATCTCAACTCGGGCCATGCCACCTTCGAAGTCATGCACAAAATCATATTTCGGTTCTATTGCAAAATTGCATTCCTTGTCTATAAAACCCCACTTGCCATCAACATTTACTGCTGCCAGACCTTCTGAAAAGCTATTTACAGCGTCAAACTCCTGCCCGTTTACAGCATTCCCTTCCTTGTCTATATAGATCCATTTGCCACTACTCCTTACCGGCGCAACAGCTCTATCTATTTCAAAATTAATATATACTGCTCGGTTTTCTGCATCCCAGAAAACCACAGCTCCTATGATTTCACTCATAAATCGTACCGGCACTATAGTTCTTCCATTTACTATTTTAGGAGGGGTATCCAGATCTGTTTCTTTTCCATTAACCATTGCCTTATTGCTGCCAATATGCATCTTAATTTGAGTGTCATTCTTAGATGCGCTTATTTCTTTAGCCGCGTCGTTCCACTTCACAGCCATCCCCATTTCCTCAGCAATTATCCTTATAGGAACCAGCAATCTTCCATCTGCAACAACGGGCTTGACCTCAAGTTCCATCTTTTCACCGTTGATATACAAATACACATCTTGATTTTCTGCATTAACCATATTAGCTACGAATAAAAAAACTATCACTATCATAAATGTTATTTTTCTCATGACAATCACTCCCGAATATAAAATTATCCGTAGCTGCGACCAAAACAAAATCCCCTGTGCCCTTTAATCCCATGCCTATCATACATATACCCTTGAACAATCAGCCTGTCACTCTTTTTTATTTGCTGTCAATTTCAATGTGCATACTATTATCAACCTTATATTTAAAATCAATCACTTTCTCACTATATGCCTGAATATTTACTGTAAATTTTATATGGTCAGCTGTAATTTTGGCGTAATCATCTGTTGTAGAAATCATTTCCCAACTCTTATCTTTATCCATATAGCTATGAACTTTGATAATTATTTCCTCATCTTTGTGATTCGAAATTATGAATTGCTTCCTGTAATTTTCAACATTACCTGTTCTCTTGTGTTCCATCACTCGTTCTTGGCATTTTATGTCAAAAGCATTTCCTGTATTCAGCTTTATTTTTTCTCCTTGATGAATGTGTTCTATCGAATCCTCCCCTATGAATTCAAGATTCCCAACTTCGCCGTCATCTTTATAGGCTTTTATTATACCTTTAGGCAGAGGTATCCCTAATCCGTTCTCGGGCTTATTTTCTATTTCAATAATAACCTTTACATCGTCATCGTGACAATCTAGATCATATTCATAGTACCTTGCATACTCTACATCATTGCAACTGAAAAAGCTTATTTGCTTGTCTTGATTGTTTTCAAGTGTTGTAGAATTCTGCAAAGAATACATATGATAGTCATAAAAAGTTTTTTTCAAAATATTCCCTGGCGCATTTTCATCCGAACTCATTATTCGAGGAATTCCATGGCTCGATTCTTTCTTATATCTGTTAACATCGCCAGCTATAAGCTTAATTTGGGCATCTTTAAATGTTGCACCTGAATTATTAGAGATGTTTACCCGACCTGCAAACTTCAAGGATTTATCATGCATTTCTATTACATAGTTAGCAATCCACGACAGTCCATTAGTTAAATATGAAACCTTGACTTCTTCTGATTCTTCCAGCCTTATTTTCCATATCAACGCAGGTTTAACTATTAATCCCCCTGGAAGTTCCGGTAAAATAATCTCAGCGCTTGGATTCAGCAGAATTTCCTTTGTTTCTACATTTTCTAGCACAATCCCGTCCTTTGTGCTCAGCAACCTGCATTCATTCTTTGACTTTTCATTCTTATCATATATATATATAATTTTATCCAGATATTTTTCTAAAAGCTTCTCTCTACTAACCAAGTCATAGTCATAATTGAATTCCTCTACGTCAATACATTCTACGATAAGTGAATCTATTTCTATCTTTTGAGCAACATCCTGGAATTGAACAATATTTTCATTTCTATCTATATCTATTTTTCGTCTTTCCTTTACCATACCGAATCCGTCGTTATATATCGTAATAGCTATATCTGTTGTTTGATCAGAGCTTGAAATATATGTCATTGACAACAACCTCCCCCTATTTATTTGATATTATTTTCAATACCCAAAAACATTCATTAGTAGCAATCCAGGTGCCGCAAAAAAATGAATATAAAATGTTATAAATCGCTAATTTTGGGTTCTTTCCGTAGTTAGTTTAAAAGTTTTTTATGCTGAGTTATAATTATGAAAATAAAACTATCAAACGGGTGGAAATGCAAATGGATGATTTTATTAAACTGTTAGATAAAAATTTAGAGTATGAAAAACATGGAATAATCGGAGATACTATTTATATATATGTGCATTCAACTCTTGAAGCCTTAGAATGTCCATACTGTGGAGTTATGTCTTCAAGATGCCATTCAAAATATACAAGAAGTTTTCAGGATCTGCCAATGCAAGGTAAAAAGACAATCATAGTTTTAAACAATAAGAAAATGTTCTGCGACAATCCTGATTGTGAACATACAACCTTTGCAGAATCATTCTCATTTATCAAAGGAAAATTCAAGAAAACGGAACGTCTTATTAATGAAATCATTCAGGTGTCTAAAAATATGAGCTCAGTTGAAGCATCGAACTATCTGAGAAAAAATGTTGTGAGGGTAGGTAAATCAACGATTTGCGAACTTCTAAAAAAAGGGGTCTGAAAATTGTTAGGGAAGGTGTCCGCATAATTTGCATTGATGATTTTGCTTTAAAAAAAGGTCAACGGTATGGAACGGTCATGATCAACGCAGAAAATGGGAAAGTAGTGGATATCCTTGATTCGCGCGACAGCGCAGACGTTGTAAAATGGCTTAGCACATTCCCTGACATCAAAATCGTTAGCAGGGATGGTTCGCGAGCCTATGCCAAAGCCATTGCTGATTCCGGATTTGATCGCATTCAAGTAAGTGACCGGTTTCATATACTAAAAAACTTGACAGAATATGCGAAAAAATACTTGGTTAGGACATTGCCAGGAAATGTGTTAATAAATGCACCTGCATCAGTAAGTTATGAAACTACGGATATTCCAAGTATGCGCGGAAAATACCATCATAGAACAAAATGGGAGCTCATTGAATCAGTTCAGCTAATGCGACGAGACGGTTATACTATAAATCAAGTATGTGAATTGCTAAGAATCGGAAACAAGACGGTTATGGCGTATGAGAAAATCAAGGAAGATCATAAGGACAAATATATTAACGTTATGCTAGCGAAGAGATACTCTGCTAATGAAAAAGAAAGTCTCAAGGCGGAATTGATAAATCAGGCTAAGAAATTGCTGGCAGATGGATATTCAACAACAAAAGCATCTGAGATTTTAGGCATCAGCGAAAGAACAGTAAGAAGATACAAGACCGCCGATCCATCCGGACGTCACGGCCTCAAAGGTTTGCATAGGGGAAGCAAGCTTGATCCATACAAGGAAGAAATACTGGCGCTAGCCGCAAAGGGTCAGTCTTCTGTAAAAATAATGAACCAAATCAAAGAAAAAGGCTACATGGGCTCAAGCGCCATCATTCGAAAGTTACTACATGAATATAGCATTGGTGAAGCACAGCAATTAAGCTCCGACGAGAAAGTCAGAATAAATAGAAGAGATCTGATATCACTTCTATACAAAGATGTGTCCAAAGTGGATACATTGAAAAATGAATACCTTGAGGAAGTGTACAAAATTCACCCTGAGGTACAGAAGATCTATCAGATTATAAAATCATTCAAACAACTACTATTTTCCAAGAAGCCTGAGGAACTTGACATCTGGATTGCCGATGCTAGCACATTTGGCATCAGTGAGATCAACTGTTTTATTTCAGGTATTGAAACTGACATCGAGGCTGTAAAAAATTCTATCATATATCAATATAGTAACGGCCTTGCAGAAGGTACCATCAATAAAATAAAAGTGATTAAAAGAATAATGTATGGACGCTGTGGATTTCAAATGTTGCGACATAAGATTTTTTTAAATAGCAAATTCAACTAACTGCGGAAAGAACCCAGTTCAAGCTAGCAAAAACAACAAAAAAACACCGCCATTAAAAGCGATGTCTTGATCAAATTATTAGAGTGAGTAAGCCTATAAGCCGAGTTCTGTCTTGAATAGTCATCTATCTAGGCCTTATGTTACCATAAGGCTCAAGCGACCTACCTCCGGGACAGGGACGGGCAGCCCCCTTTTTGAGTCCCTACTTGGTCTTGCTCCGGATGGGGTTTACATAGCCGGTTAGTCACCTAACCGCTGGTGAGCTCTTACCTCACCTTTCCACCCTTACCAAAAGGCCGAAACCTTCTGGCGGTATCTCTCTGTTGCACTATCCTTAGAGTCGCCTCCACTGGGGGTTACCCAGCACCCTCGCCCTACGGAGCTCGGACTTTCCTCGTCTGCCAAAGGCATCCGCGACTATCCAGCTTACTCACCATATTTAACTAAACTAGTATATCATCCTTGATGCTCGTTGTCAATTTCGCGTCGCTTCCGGAGCTTTCGTATTTTTATACACGCCTATTCGTGAAAACGAGTTGCGAAACGCAGTTTTATCCGCCAATACCAGCCTATGGTATGTATACCAAACCCTAGAATATTCATAGTCTATGTCATTTCACACACCCACCCCAATACCTTCTTTTTGAATTTTGTATTTGTTTTTTTTATCGAAAATATTTATTCATTACTTTTTTTTATATTTATAAACAAAATTCATTTCATGATGTACACTATTCATTAAGGACATTTGCCGTTCTTAAACCGTCAAACAAACACCATCTTTTCACTATTTTTCTGAAGGTTCTGTATTATGCAGAGCCTTAATATTTCTTTTATTTTTATTTTCGAGGAGGATTATTTACAATGGCTGATTACAAAGAGCTTTGGACATCACTTGACATTGACTTGGAAAAACACGACCAGCTTTGCGCTGTTCTGCCTGAATTTTACGGTGAAATATACATGCAGCAAGAAAACAGGCCTGAAGGCATGAACTACTACAACTTCGTCGTATCTGAAATCCACGGGCTCAGGGTTCAAGAGCTTGCTGACATGAGAAAAGACGGAAGAAAGGTAGTAGGAACATTCTGCGTATACGTGCCTGATGAAATAATTGTAGCTGCAAACGCTGCAAGCGTCGGCCTTTGTGCCGGTTCTGAATTCTGGCATCCAGACGGTGAAAAAGTCGTGCCAAGAAATACATGTCCGCTAGTAAAAGCCGCAGCCGGAGCACTTGTTGGAAACACATGTCCATACTTCAAATCATGCGACATGCTCGTTGGCGAGACTACTTGCGATGCTAAAAAGAAGCTTTGGGAGACTTTCGCAGAGTACACTCCTATACATGTTATGAATCTTTCAAGCATGAAAAGGGAGCAGGACTACATAAACTGGCAGGGCGAAATAAAACTGTTCAAGGAAAGAGTGGAAGAGCTAACAGGCGTTGAGGTAACTGCTGAAAAACTTAGCGAATCTACTAAGCTGCTTAATGACAAGAGAAGAGCTCTCCAAAGACTTTATGAAACAAGAAAAGTGGCCAATCCTCCAATAAGCGGAAAAGACGCACTACTTGTAACTCAAATTGCATTCTATGATGACCCTGCAAGATTCACTCAAATGACTAATCAGCTCTGCGACGAGCTTGAAAAAAGAATAGAAGAAGGCAACGGCGTATTTGACAAAAAGGCGCCAAGAATACTTATAACTGGCACTCCAATGGCTATACCTAACTGGAAACTTCATCACATAATAGAGACAAGCGGCGGGGCTGTGGTTGCAGAGGAAACCTGCACAGGTGTGAAATACTTCCAGAACCTTGTTGACGAGTCTGCTGCTACCCTTGAAGACCACTACAAGATACTGGCAGACAGATACCTCAAGACTAACTGCGCATGCTTTACGCCGAACACTTCAAGAATTGACGATATAATAAGACTCTACAAGGAGTATGCGGCTGACGGCGTTGTATACTACACGCTTCCATTCTGCACTACTTATGCTGCTGAATTTAAGGCTGTAAAAGATGCTCTTGCAAAAGAGAACATACCTGTTATAAACATAGAATCAGACTATGGTCTTGAAGATGCAGGACAAATAAAAACTAGGCTCGAAGCTTTCTTCGAGATGATAAGCAACAAATAGAAATCAAGGTGGCTGTAAAATGGAAGCAGAATCCAAGTCTTTCGTGCTTTTTCCTTCTCATATGCATGGCTTGTCGCTTGAAAAAAAACTCAAGGAAAACGGGATTAAATATGCTATAAGCCCAACTCCAAGGGAGCTCAGCTCATGCTGCGGCATATCGATTATGATAAGTTCGGCAGATGTTGAAGACGTTGAGAGAATACTGTCTGAAAACCCAAGCATAAAGGCGGATGGAATTCACACGATAAGGCAGCAATCTAAAAAAAGATTTTTTGACTTTTAATTTATAGATACACCATGCTTTAATAATATCATGGTGTATCTATGTTTTTTTCCATAATTTGAGGAGGTCTAGTAATAATGTTTTACTCTATTGGAATTGACGCTGGATCGGTGGCTACAAAGGGAGTTCTTTTTAACGGGGAAATAGTGGAAACCGCTCTTATACCTACCGGATGGAGCCCAAAGGACGCCTCCTGCGAAGTGCTTGAGCTGCTTCTGAAAAAAAGCGGCGTAAGCAGAGATGATGTCAAAAAAATTATAGGAACCGGATATGGAAGAATTTCTATGCCTTTCGTGGACAAGGCTGTGACTGAAATTACATGTCATGCCAAGGGAGCCCATTTCCTTAACGCAAATACAAGAACTATACTAGACATCGGAGGACAGGACAGCAAGGTAATAAGCGTTGACGAATCTGGCAATGTGCTTGATTTTTCAATGAACGACAAATGCGCTGCCGGAACAGGCCGATTCCTCCAGGTCATGACTGCAACACTTGGTGTCGACATTGCAGAGCTCGACAGCATGATTGATGAGAGCGTCAAGCCTCAGCCTATATCCAGCATGTGTACTGTTTTTGCCGAATCGGAGGTCATAAGCCTGCTTGCAAAGGGAATAGACAAAAAAAGCGTGTTGCTTGGTCTTATTCATTCAATATCAAACAGAGCTTCTTCTCTTATGAGCAAAATTCCGTTGACCCGTGAAGTTTCGTTTACTGGCGGCGTGGCAAAGTGTATTACCGCAAGAAGGGTTCTTGAGGAAAAAATCGGAACTCATCTGTTTGTTTCGGAGCACTCCCAGATAGTAGGCGCTCTAGGCGCAGCTGTGATTGCATATAACTCTGCAAAAAAATAGCAGCAGGCATAGCCTGCTGTTTTTATATTACCAATTCTGTGGACTTGACTCTCTTGATTCCATAAAGCCCTTCCATCTGTAAAAGCGCCGCCTCAGTATCCTGTTCGAATCCGCTTATACTGCTTGTGCAATCTTCAAGCAGGTATATCCTTTCTGTTACATTCCTGCTGTCTTTGTAGTATTCGCATATTTGAGAGAGCGATTCGAGCGCGCAGTGCGACTTTGCCTCTCCGCCAATTATAACCATGTCGTAGCCTGCAAGCTTATCAAGCAGTGTTGTTTCAAATTCAAAGCCTTCATCGTATTCAGGCCTGAATATACCGTACATTTCACTTGTGGGGCTCGTGCCCTTGACAATTATTTCAAAATTCGAATCCCTGACCATAGAGTGATAGTAAGCCATTTTCGAGAACTGAGCCTCGAGACAGTGACCGGTCGTGCCGAGCATGCAATGGTACGGCCATATTATGAGGCTTTTCCTCGAATTCTCCTCTAGATATTTGACATACCTTATGCTGTGCTCCTTGTGCCTTACAGGAACCCAGATTCCGCCTTCTATATCCTTGCTTGATATGAAAGTAAACGGCTTGGGATTATCGCCGCTTGAATTGGTCCACCAGCATGGATGAAATATCTGATATGCAGTATGGGTATCCAGCGATGCTATTATGGAAGTTATACTGCCCGCATTGCTATATATGAATTTTATGAGATTTTCAACATCCTTGTGTGAACCTGCAACAGGCAGACTTCCATTTTCCATGAAATCGTTTTGAATATCTATGGCCAAGACCAATACTTTTTTAATATCGCCGTTAGCAGGAAGCTTTCTTTCATTTTTGGCAAGCTCCATTAGCGAATTCATATCCATGCTTGATATATCTCCGATTTTTTCAATGTCCACTATCTCCTCTAGACTGTTAGCTAGCATCTATCCCCTCTCCCCCCTTCAATATATATTAATCTCCTGCAGATAATCAATCCCACAGGAGATTTAATGTACAATATAATAGATTGTTTACCTTATTACAAGCACAGGAACTGTTGCATGGTGTACAACTTTGTTTGCTACAGAACCTATAAGGAATCTTCTTGCCGCTGACATTCCATGAGTGCAGATTATTATCATGTCGCACTTTTCATTTTCAGCGGTGTCTATTATGGCAGATGCCGCATCTTCAAATACTACCCGTGTTTCGACCTTAAGACCTGCTCCCTCAAAATATTTTTTCGCCTGCTCTACAATAGCTTCACCGTTCTTTTGAAGCTTTTCATCGCCTACGCGTTTGAAGTCAACGCCCGCATATCCCGCAGGACGTTCATCCTGGGCATTGAGTATTAATACCTCGGCTCCCAGTTTTTCAGCGAAAAACTTTGCATGGTCATATATGGCAGCGCATGCCTCTGATCCGTCAACCGGAACTAGAATTTTCTTCACGATAAATTCCCCCTTGTCCAATTATTCAAAGCGGTTTGCAGTCTACATCATTAATATACCCCTTATAAAGCAATGTATTTATAAAACATCTTGTAATTTTATTTATTTCACACTGAATTGTGGTATAAATTTTTTTGTAAGCATAATACAAACAACTACAGTATGGGAGGTAATTATTGTGCTAATTAGGGAATTCCTTGAGAAGAGATATTCAGCCCGTGAATATGAACAAAAGCAGCTATCAGAGAGCACCATAAAGACCATTGTCGATTATGCCCACGAAATAGAAGCAAGCATAAAAAGCGTTAAGGTCAAATTCATATTCTTAAAAGACGGAGCAGAAATATTTGAAAAGCTTAACGGCTATGCAGGCTATGCCGGAGTCATGATAAAAAGCCCGCACTACATTGGAATTCTTACAGAGGACGAGAACTACAGGACTCAGATTGCAGCTTCGTATGCAATGCAATCGCTTATCAAAAAACTCTTTGAGATGGGCCTGGGTACTTGCTGGATTGACTTTTCAAAAGCAGGGGAAAGACTGCAGGACGAGCTTGCCGGTTCTGAGCTCAAAAATATAAACTACGCCGTTTCAGTTGGATATCCAAAAAAGGAATCCAGGTTTAAGTTCGTTTATGTGCCGTCTACAAGCTATTCAAGCGTGTCAAACAATCCCTACAGGCAAATATCCGAATCCAAAAGCGACAAAAGCGGCGAAAGACTGCCAATAGATCAGTTTGTATTCAAGGATGAATTCGGAAAGCATATAAGCCTCGACGAGCTGGAGCAAAGAGGGCTTGCAGATGTATTTTCCCGTGTCAGGAATGCTCCTTCAGCAAGGAACCTTCAACCATGGAGATTTGTTTTGCAAAATGAGCGCATTATTATAGCCGTCAAAAATCCATCTTCCAAGGAAAGTATGACCGATGCCGGGATAATGATGTATCTTTTCGAAGGCATGGTTCACGACAGCGGAATCAGAGGCGAATGGTCTCTCCTCCCATTTGAGGAATTCGAATATCAAAACGATAAATACGCATATGTAGGTGAATTCAGAGTTTAATTCCTCTTAAGAGCAAAGGCGACGCCAGCTTTGTTTATGCCGGTGTCGCCTTTATTTTACTGAGCCATTGTTAAAATTCCACGTTATATTCCTTTTGGAGCAGGTCCTTTTCCTCTCTCATTATGCTCTCTTTGAGTTCATCGAATGTTTTTTCGCCGGTTTGATATTTCTTTATCTTCACGTCATATATTGCATCGCACTTTTCCCTGAAAACATTCATATACTCTGATTTGTTCGGGTGCTTGTCAAATACATCCTCCAATTCTTTTTCCAGCATTCTGATTATGACATCCTTTTTCATAAAATCACTCCCTAAATTTTTTAATTTTTGAGCTGTTTGATTTTATTACTAAAGATGATACCCTAACAGCCCTCACCGGAAACATCAGCAGCTGAATTAATGTATGTTCCCAACGTTACTATATAGTCAGGCAGACCGCTTTGAGAGGGTATTTCATATCTGGCATCTATGGCATCCATTGGTATAGATTTTCTGCCACCTTCGGAGGCATTTCTCCAGTAGCTTTCTATGAGCTCTATTGGAATGAGAAAATATCTTCCGTCTTTCTTGAAGTTGCATATAACAAATGAAAATCCTCCCTGTGCTTTGAACTTGAGCATGTATTCTATCTGGTGGTCATGTATGTTCTGCAGCGGCAGATATGGCCTGTCGGTCTCCTTTACATCAAAACATATTGAGTGCCCCTGGCATATTCCGTAGTAATCTACAGTAGACCTCTTTTCGAAATAAGCTTCTACTATCCGGCCCGAGCCTATCTTAGTCACCTTTACAGGCACAGGCATCTTTGTGATTAAAGCCATGCCCTTTCTTTCGTATATGCTGTTAACATGTTCTATAAGGTTCTCAGTCATGTCGCCCTTATGCCCGAAGCTCTTCCACCTCGTCAATGCTATCATCCCCTCGAAATCATGTTGCATCAAATATAAAAGGTGCCATTTAAGGCACCCTCGTTCGCTTGCATCAGAGCTATTTTTTAGGTCTTTGTAGATTCACGCCCAGCTCTTCAAACTTGATTATATCGTTTGATTTTTCTTCGAAATATATCCCATAAAGCTTGCCCTTCTTCATATTGATTTGACTTGGAGAATAAAGCTTCTTGGTAGTCTTTCCAATTTTGATGTATACTTCATATTTTTTAAATTTACCTTTTGGAGGATTGACAGCGATGCACTGCCCCTGTATATAGAACTTCTTCCTCTTAATGGATATGAATATCTTCGCCAGAAAAGCTGCGATTATTGCGGCCAGCACACCGAATAATATCTTATATCCAATGCCTTTTATGTAAATTGCCAAAGTTACCATTACAATGAACAATGCAGTGACTGCCGCCACCCTGAGCAGAGCATTTCTTTGCTCCTTGTTTTTTAGTACATCCCAGTTCAAAAATACATCCCACCTTACTATAGTTATTGTTTTTTAAATGCTACGCTTGTTGTTCTCTCCTTGTTTATTATATCAAATTTGGACATTAATAAAAGGGTTATTCGGAAATTTTGTATGAAAATAAAAGAGCTTCCCGCTCTTTCGCTGCGGGAAGCCGCCTGGATTATACTATCTTTTTCCTAATTCTACGTATTCTCTCATTTCCATTACACTTTTGTATGCCGGTCTCATTATCTTATTGTCGCTTACAACCTGCTCTATTCTATGCGCACACCAACCGCTTACTCTTGCTGTTGCAAACAGAGGAGTGTAGAGTTCATGAGGAATGTTGAGCATATCATATACAAAACCTGAATAGAAGTCCACATTTGCGCATATTACGGCATCAGGGCCTTTTAGTTCCTTGAATGCCTCTACGCTTAACTTTTCAATATTATTGTAAAATGCGAACTCTTCTTCCCTGCCCTTTTCCACAGCAAGCTCATAGGCCTTCTGCTTAAGGAGTACTGATCTAGGGTCAGAAAGAGTGTATACTGCATGACCCATGCCGTATATAAGACCTGTCTTGTCAAAAGCGTCCTTCCTCAATATCTTTCTCAGGTAGTCCTTTAATTCCACCTTATCGCTCCAGTTTGAAATGTTCTCCTTTATATTGTTCATCATGTTGAGAACCTTCAGGTTAGCCCCCCCGTGCTTAGGTCCCTTCAATGCGCCAACAGCTGTTGCTATGGCAGAATAAGTGTCTGTCCCAGTAGATGAAACAACGTGCGTTGCAAATGCAGAGTTGTTTCCTCCGCCGTGCTCTGCATGTATTACGAGCGACAGGTCAAGCAGCTCCGCCTCTTTTTCAGTAAACTTATTATCCGGCCTTATCATGTGAAGTATGTTTTCCGCTGTTCCAAGTTCTGGCAATGGTGAATGTATGAAAAGGCTCTTATTGTCATGATAATGACTCTTAGCCTGATATCCGTATGCAATTATAGTAGGGAATCGTGCAATAAGCTCAAGGCTTTGTCTTAGAAGGTTTTTAACGCTTATGTCATCTGGATTGTCGTCGTACGAATACGATACGAGTATGCTCCTTTGAAGCTTGTTCATTATGTCCTTGCTTGGATTCTTAAGAATCATATTTTCAGTAAAGCTCTTTGGCAGTATTCTTAACTCTCCAAGCAGATTTTTGAATTCATCAAGCTGAGACTGCGTTGGAAGCTCACCAAACAGGAGTAGATAGCACACCTCTTCAAAGCCGTGTCTATTTTCCTTCTGAAAGCCTTCAACTATGTCTTTCAAATCCATTCCTCTATATATAAGAGCCCCCTCGTCGGGCACAATCTCGCCTGCATCGACAACATATCCATGCACTTCTCCCACTTGTGTGAGACCTACAAGGACCCCTGTGCCATTTTCATTTCTAAGGCCACGTTTGACATTATACATGCCATAGTAATCCGAAGGTATGCGATTTGTTTTTTCTACGGCTTCAGCCATTTTGTTAATAATTGTCATGTAAAATTCTTCTGACATTAAATCCACCTCCAATAGCATTCATTGCAGCTATTCCTGCAGCTATTCTTCATAATTATTTTGTATTTAGTATATATTAACACATTAAAGGTGAATTGTGTGATATTTTTTTGTTGATTTGCAGGATTTTCAAAATGATTCTGCAAAAAAACATTTCCGGTCCCATAATTGTTTTTATATCAGTACTACGCAAAAAAAACTAGTTAAATTTGCTAAAATGTTCAATTGTACTGATATATAAACAAAATGCCAGATGCTGTGCATCTGGCATTTTATGCTCAATTATTTAAAGTGGCTTATATAGCGGGAAATCGCTTGTTAGTTTTTTAACCATTTCCGCAGCCTTCTCTATATTGTTTTCATCTATAACTATTCTTATAACCTCTGCAATAGTCTCCATTTGCCCTTCTTTCATGCCTCTTGTTGTCACTGCAGGAGTTCCTATTCTTATGCCGCTTGTAACAAACGGACTTGCAGTATCAAATGGAACTGTATTTTTGTTAACAGTTATATGGGCCTCATCAAGTCTCTTTTCAGCCTCTTTACCAGTTATATCGTGGCTTCTAAGATCTATTAGTATAAGATGGTTGTCTGTACCTCCGGAAACTACTCTGAAACCTTTTTCAGTTAAAGCATTAGCTAGTGCCTTTGCATTTTTTATTACTTGCTGCTGATATTCCTTGAATCCATCAGTTAGTGCCTCTTTGAAGCATACAGCCTTTGCCGCTATAACATGCTCAAGCGGTCCTCCCTGAAGTCCCGGGAATATCGCCTTGTCTATAGTCTTGGCATGCTCTTCCTTGCAAAGTATTATTCCGCCTCTTGGACCTCTAAGAGTCTTGTGAGTAGTAGATGTAACAACATCTGCGTATTCGCATGGGTTCTGATGAAGTCCTGCCGCTACAAGACCTGCTATGTGAGCCATATCAACCATTAGCAACGCGCCTACCTCATCTGCTATTTCCCTGAACCTTTTGAAATCTATCTGTCTTGGATAAGCAGTTGCTCCTGCAACTATCATCTTTGGCTTTTCTCTCTTTGCTATCTCCAAAACCTCGTCATAATCTATAAGCTCATCTTCTTGTCTAACCCCGTAAGGTATGAACTCGAAATATTTTCCAGAAATGTTTACAGGCGAACCGTGCGTAAGGTGTCCTCCCTGAGAAAGGTTCATACCCATAACCTTGTCACCGTGGTTTAGGAATGCAAGATATACTCCCATATTAGCGCTGCTTCCAGAGTGTGGCTGAACATTGGCGTGCTCGGCACCAAACAGCTTTTTAAGTCTGTCTATTGCTAGCGATTCCACTACGTCTACATTTTCGCAGCCGCCGTAGTATCTCTTGCCAGGGTATCCTTCAGCATACTTGTTTGTAAACTGGCTTCCCATTGCCTCCATTACAGCTTCTGAAACAAAGTTTTCAGATGCAATAAGTTCGATGTTAGTGTTTTGCCTTGTTATTTCTTTTTTAAGAGCCTCATAAACATCGATGTCTACATTCTTCAAATTAGTGAAATCCATAATTCTATCCCCTTTTCAAATTATTCTTAAAATAGCGCACGTCCACGCTGAAATAACATACGTTCATTATAATACACTTTTCGCATTAATGCCACGTTTTTTTTAGCATTAATGCGCACTATTATTCGTGAAAACGTTATTTGTAACATACTAAATGGCTTTGTTAATATTATAATATATACTGTTACTTCTTGACGCTTCCTAATCTCTGCCTGCACACAATACTCGCAAAGTCCTCTTATGGTATATTTATCTTAATATTCGTTTTTTAATCTGTATACTTATTATTTTTTGTATTTATTTTTTTATATGTCGCTTGTTATTCTATTTTTCAATAGTTCGCTGCACGTTGTCCGCTCTAACATTTTCTTTGATTGCTAGACAGATTGCATTGCCTGTTTACATATATCAAGCTACATAATATAATTCATTTATATGCGCTTTTTCCGCACCGCATCCAAGCAACAGCGCTCCAGCCTAATTTTAATTTATATTTAGCAGGGAGAAATCAGATATGCTTAAAAATGAAATTTTACAGGTAGCCATATACTCAGGCGAGATTATGCTGAAAAGCGGCGCTGAAACATACAGAGTCGAGGATATAATCGAACGCATGTGCAAGTCCAAGGGTCTCGACGATGTCAACTCCTTCGTCACCCCGACCGGAATGTTTGTATCGGATAACAAGACACATGAAGCCACTGCAATAATAAAAAGGGTGAAAAATCGCAAGATTGACCTTGACAAGATATCCCAGGTCAACAACTTTGCAAGGAGCTTTATAAGCGGCGATATGCCGTACGAGGATGCCGTAGAGAGACTAAACCGGATAGACAATACTCCCAAGTTTCATCCCGTCATAACTCTTTTGCTCACGGGGCTTGCCTCTGCTTTTTTCACGCTGCTCTTTGGAGGCATGTTTCCCGATTTTATAGCGGCCTTTTTTATAAGCATGATATCAATAGGAGTCTTCTGGAGCATAGACAGGCTTAGCGACACGCAATTCCTGTCCACAACAGCAAGCTCGGTTGTAATTTCAATTTGCTCCATACTTTCTTACAAAATGGGGCTTGGTACAAGCTTCGACATGATAATAGTAGGCGCCGTCATGCCTCTTGTACCCGGAGTAGCCCTGACAAACGGCATAAGAGACCTAATATCGGGCGATATTCTCTCAGGCATAGCAAGGGTATTCGAGGCCGTAATGATTGCCGTTTCAATAGCCGTGGGCGTAGGTTCGGTGCTGGGCTTTTGGACGGGTATTATGGGGGGTTCGCTCATATGATACTAAAACAGTTTTTATTTTCCTTCATTTCCACTGTGGGTTTTAGCGTTTTTTTCAACGCTCCAAGAAGCTCACTGCTTTACGCCGGCTTTACGGGCGGATGCGGATGGGTTGTCTACTACATTTTGAAATCCATGGGTTACGCAGCACCGTTTGCCAGCCTGGCTGGCGCCATAGCAGTAGGCCTGCTGGGAGAACTGTTTGCAAGAATAGACAAAAAACCTGTAACTGCTTTTGTAGTTCCCGGCATAGTTCCTCTTGTTCCCGGATACGGCATGTATCTTGCAATGGTAGGCCTTATAAGCAATGATTATGCTGCTGCCATACAGATAGGAACAGAAACTATACTCACTGGCGGAGCAATTGCCATGGGTATAATAATAGTTTCATCACTGGCCAAGATTTTCAAAAGCCAAAGAAACATCATGCTGCATTCAATGGAAAAATAGTAATTTGCAAAACAAAATCCCTGAGCCGTTTTCTTTCGAAAGCTGCTCAGGGATTTTGTTTTTACCTGTCTTCTCTGAAATACGGCTCTCCCAGACTCTGAGGTGCCATATTCTCCTTTGATTTTTTTGCCGATACTGCAATTAGCACTACTATAGTAGCTATATATGGAAGCATATCTATCATGTACTGCGATATTGCTATGTCGAACTTTTGTATTCTAAAGCCTACTATGTCAAGGCCTCCAAAGAAAATTGCGCTGAGCATAGCCTTGTAAGGATTCCACATGCTGAATATTACAAGCGCCACTGCTATCCATCCTCTTCCCGAGGTGACATTCTCCTGCCATGAAGGTATATATACAAGCGAAAGATATGCTCCTCCAAGCGCACAAAGAGCTCCGCCCACTATTATGTGCACATACTTGTAGAGAGTGACGTTAATTCCGCTCGCATCTGCTGCTGCCGGATTTTCTCCCACAACACGAAGGTTAAGGCCAAGTCTTGTCTTATAAAAATATACTCCTGCAGCTATTGCTACTAAATACCCCATATATACAAATATGCTCTGCTGGAAAAGCATCGGCCCAATGAATGGTATGCTGCCAAGCAGCGGTATGTTTACTGCTGCAAAGAATTTACTTATTCCCTCTGGCACAACCTGCCCCATGAGCGACTGCCCTGTGAAGCTTGCAACTCCAGTTCCCAGAATAGTAAGCGAAAGTCCGGTTACAACCTGGTTGGCACGCAGCGTGACGGTAAGAAATGCAAATATAAATGCGCCTGCAGCACCTGCAAGCAGCGCTCCGATTATAGCCAAAAATGGATTAGAAGTTATAAGACCGACTTGAAAACCTGCCACAGCTCCAAGCAGCATAAGCCCTTCGACCCCCAGGTTGAGATTTCCGGACTTCTCCGTTATTATCTCTCCCACTGTGGCAAACAACAGAGGCATTCCAGCCTGCACTGCTGCGGCCAGAAAAGATATCAAAGCCATAGTTTTTGCTCCTTCCGTTTATTAAATCAGGCAATCCTTGCGCTGTCTTCGTTATTGTTTGATTTTTCCTTTTTTATATCGATTTTATACTTCGAGAAGAATTCGCTTCCGAGTACAAATATAAGTATCATTCCTTGGAGAATTTGTGCGGCTGACTGCGGTATTTGGAAAGCCGTCTGTATATAAGCTCCGCCCTGAACAAGCGTTGCAAACAAGAACGAAACCAACAGAATTATAGGTGCGCTAAGCCCTGAAAGCCATGCTACAATTATTGCAGTATAACCGACTCCGCCGGCAACTTCTATTGAAAGCGTGTTGCTTACGGCCGAAGCCTGAATCATGCCGGCAAGTCCGCATAGTGCGCCGCTCATGAATATGGCTATTAGTGTAATCTTTTTTACATTCATGCCTGCATACAGCGCTGTTGTTTCGCTTTCTCCTATTACGCTTATCTCAAAGCCCTTCTTTGAATATTTCATAAATACGTATACCCCTGCTATTAGCAGCAGGCATATTATCCAGCCAGCGTGTATACCAAATACACTCGGAAGCACGGCATTAGATGAAAAGTTTGGTATCTTAGGGAATCCAAGTGCGTTCGGATCCTTCCAAGGTCCATACTGAAGATATGTTACCCATTGCAGAGCTATATAGTTCATCATAAGAGTGAACAGTGTCTCGTTGGTTCCAAGTCTTGCCTTGAAAAATGCAGGTATCAGAGCCCAGATTCCTCCGCCTACCATTCCAGCTGCAATCATAAGCGGTATGAGCAATCCTATTGGCATGTCAGGGAATTTAAGCGCAAAAAAACTCGCCAGAAAGGCTCCCATCAATATTTGACCTTCGCCGCCTATGTTCCAGAACTTCATCTTGAAGGCAACTAATATTCCAAGCGATGTAATTGCAAGCGGTATTGTCTTTACAACGGTCTCATTGAATCTGTAAAGTGACCCGAAGCAGCCTTCGAGCATAGAAAAATATACACTGAAAGGATTGTGGCCTAAAGAAAGTATGAATACTGTAGATGCCACAAATGCCAAAACAACAGCTGTAATCTTTATGGCCACAAGCTGCTGTTTTGATGGCTCAGGTTTTTTAATTATTCTAAGCATCCGCATCCACTCCCTTTGTTTCAATACTCTCGCCCGCCATAAGAAGGCCCAGTTCCTCTTTCGTACATGTCTTGGCGTCTACTATTCCAGTTATCTTTCCACCACATACTACCATTATCCTGTCGCAAAGCTCCATCAGCACATCCAGGTCTTCGCCTATGAAAAGTACGGCAACGCCCTTTTTCTTCTGCTCATTGAGCAGGTCATATACTGTGTATGACGCGCCTATGTCAAGGCCTCTTGCAGGATATGCTGTTATAATAAGGTGGGGATTAAGGTCTATCTCCCTGCCGAGCAGAACCTTTTGTATGTTTCCGCCTGACAGCTGCCTTACAGGGTGGTGTATTCCAGGAGTGCTTATATCGAGTCTCCTTACTATGTCCCTCGCCTTGTCAGCAACAGGTTTCCTCTTTACGAAGAATCCTTTCTGTCTGTGGTATTCCTTCAGAAGCAGATTGTCTACAATATCCATAGAGGCCACCAGACCCATGCCGAGTCTGTCTTCGGGCACGAAGCTCATGCTTATACCCATCTTTATTATATCTCTTGGACTCTTACCAACTATATTTTCTTCCTCGTATATTATCTGACCTGACTCAACAGGATATACTCCCGCTATTGATTCGCAAAGCTCTTTCTGGCCGCTTCCTGCAACACCTGCGACTCCAAGTATTTCGCCGCCGTAGAGTTCAAAGGACATGTCCTTCATAACTTTGGCACCTTGCATGTCAAGAGCATTGAGGTTCTTGACCACGAGAGTCCTCTTCAAGGTCTTTACCTCGGGTCTTTCTATTGAAAGTTCAACCGCCCTGCCCACCATAAGGTCAGTAAGCTTTTGGGGATTAGTATCGACTTTGTCCACAGTGCCCACAACTTCTCCCTTTCGAAGCACCGTTATCCTGTCGCTTATCTCCATTACCTCATTAAGTTTGTGCGTGATTATTATCACAGCACAGCCTTCTCTTTTCATGTTCCTGATTATATCGAAAAGCTTTGTAGTCTCCTGTGGTGTGAGAACAGCCGTCGGTTCATCGAGTATGAGTATCTTCGCGCCTCTGTAGAGCACCTTTAGTATCTCGAGTCTTTGCTTTTCGGCAACCGACATTTCGTATACTTTTTTGTCCGGATCAATCTCGAGATTGAACCTTTGCGAGATTTCACCTATCTCCTTTGTAAGACCCTTGCTGTCAACAAAAAGTCCGCCCTTTTGGCCGGCTATTATGTTCTCCTTGGCACTCATTACCTCCACCAGCTTGAAGTGCTGATAGATCATTCCTATGCCCAGGTCTATTGCATCCTTTGGATTCTTGAATGTCACCAGTTTTTCGCCCACATAAATAGAGCCGCTGTCAGGGGAATATATCCCTGACAGCATGCTCATTAGTGTACTCTTGCCGGCTCCATTTTCTCCAAGCAGCGAGTGGATTTCCCCCGCTTTTATGTCTAAGCTTACATTGTAATTTGCTATTACAGTTCCGAATTGTTTAGTAAGTCCTTCTACTCTAATAAGAGAATTTGAATTCATTAAAATCACCTGATTATTTTTTTATCTTGCCTTCAACGCCTTCAACAAACCAATCTATAGAAAGCATTTGCTCGTCTGTCAGCTTCTCGCCTTCTTTAACCTTTAGATTTCCTTCATTGTCCTTTATAGGTCCTGAGAAAACCTCAAAGCTTCCATCTTTTATCTTGGCTTCTATTTCCTGAACCTTTGCAACTGCTTCAGCTGGCACAAGCTCTGTCATAGGAGCAAGCTGTATTGTTCCTGTCTCCATTCCGCCCCAGTAGCTGTCGCTCTTCCAAGTGCCATCCATTGCAGCCTTAACCTGCTCTACATAGTATGGTCCCCAGTTCCATATTGGAGCTGTAAGGTATGCCTTCGGAGCCATTGCCTTCATGTCTGTATTGTAACCTATCGAGAATACGCCTCTTTCCTGTGCTGCCTGCTGCGGTCCTGCTGTATCCTGGTGCTGAGCTATTATGTCCGCGCCTTCGTCAAGCAGCGAGTTTGCAGCGTCCTTTTCAGTCACAGGATCGTACCATGTGTGAGTCCATCTAACTACTACCTTTGCATCTGGGTTAACTGATCTTACACCAAGCGTAAATGCGTCTATTCCTCTTACCACCTCTGGTATTTCAAATGCGGCTACATAGCCTATCTTGTCTGTTTGAGTCTTCATTCCTGCCACTATACCCGAAAGGTATCTTGCCTGGTATTCCCTTCCGAAGTAGTTAGTCATGTTCTCGCTTTGCTTGTAACCTGAACAATGCATGAACTTAACATCCGGATATTCCTTTGCAACTTTTTCAACATAGTCCATGTAGCCAAAGCTTGTTGCGAATATGACCTTCGCGCCCTGGTCTATCATATCCTTCATTATCTTCTCAACCTCTGGTCCCTCCGGAACAGACTCTTTGTATATAGTTTCAACTCCAAGTTCCTTTTCAAGGTATAGCCTTCCCTCATTGTGAGAGTAAGTCCAGCCGCCATCACCAATAGGTCCTACATAGATGAAGCCCACTTTCATTTTTTCATCTGACTTAGCTGGTTCCTCAGCCTTCTTTTCTCCTGAACACCCAGTAAGAATCACTGAAAGCAGCATTACAAAAGACATTAAAAGTGCAACAATTTTCTTCTTGTTCATTTTTTCTCCTCCTTGGCTTTTTTAAGTCATAGATTTGATTATTTTAATGTTTGAAACTTTGGTTATGTAAAACCTGCTTGTGCAGGCAAATCATCTGAAGCTTATGCTGTCTTTATCCATCTTGTCTATTATGGCAAGCGACTTGAGATTGATGCCCTTGGCTCTGAGTTCGTCCCCGCCTTCCTGGAAGCCTTTTTCGATAACAATGCCTACTCCGGCAAGTGTTGTTCCCGCCTGTTCTATTATGTCCTTTATTGCTACTGCGGCCATACCGTTTGCAAGGAAATCGTCCACAAAAAGTACACTCTCACCTTCGCTCAGATAGCGCTTGGAAATCATGATGTTGTAGTGCTTAGCCTTGGTATATGAATACACTTGACTTTTGTAGGTTTCCTTGTCGAGGTTCTTTGACTCAGTCTTCTTTGCAAATACCACAGGCACATTGAAATACTGAGCGCATATGCAGGCTATGGCTATACCTGAAGCCTCGATTGTAACTATCTTGTCTATCTTCTCGCCATCAAAGAGCTCCTTGAAGCGTTTACCTATCTGGTTTAAAAAATCCACATCTATCTGGTGGTTCAGAAAGCTGTCTACCTTGAGCACCGCTCCGTCTTCCACGCGTGCTTCCTTCAATATCTTTTCTTCTACAAAATTCATACGCACAGCATCCTTTCGAGGTTTATTTGCTCATAAAATAAAAAAGCCTGTCGCAAACAGACAGGGTTTAAAGCTTGGTGTCTCGGCATGCGATTAAAAAATAAAGCTGTTTGAACATGTAATTTACGGTAAGTCCAAGCAGTTTTGGCATGTAAGACCTGGAAAGCCTAAACCTGTAGTCAGACCTCGTTACGGCAGTCTGGTAGATACTCACGAGCCATATCCCCGTGATTATACAGGCGAACTATATTAATTTTTAATCATTCATCATTCAACCTATTTAATTTTAAACCATACATTATGAAAAAGCAACCAAAAAAGCTTATCATATTATAAATATAATATATATTTAGCAGTTCAATTTTCTGGATATATATTATATTGTAGGAGCTCAGCAAAATAAAGCAGATTGGTGATTTTCACACAAGTCCCTGCTCCCCAAATTCCGCGAACGGAGGTGTCATACATAATGGCTGTTATAAATGTTGATGTTCGAGGGGAAACATGTCCCATCCCCCTTGTCGAAACCAGAAAAGCGATACGAAAGGCTGCTTCAGGAGATATTATCGAAGTCACAGGAACGCATCCTGCATCCAAGGTCGAAATTCCCATGGCTATAAAGGCTCTGAACCTTAATCTTCTTGATATTTCTGAAAACGGCGAAGTATGGACAATAAGGATTCAACTTTAGGAGGCGATATCATGTCAGAGAAGGCTACAATAATACTCCACAGCGGTGATATGGACAAGCTCTACAGCGCTCTCATAGTGGGAAACGGAGCGCTTTCAATGGGCATGGAATGCTCGATTTTCTGTACGTTCTGGGGACTTTTGAGACTCAAAAAAGGCGGACTCGAAAAGGGGCCGCTTTCGAAGATGAACATGTTAGGCCTTGGAAGGCTGATGATAAAAAGCAAGATGAATAAGGCCAACGTGGCCGGGCTTGAAAGGCTCCTAAACGACTTTAGGGAGCTTGGCGGCAAAATAATAGCATGTGATATGACAATGGAGATAATGGGAATTTCGAAAAAAGACATACGTGAAGACCTTATTGATGAATACGGATCCGTAGGCACATATATTAATGAAGCAAGAGATTCCAAAATAACGCTTTTCATATGACAAGAAGCCTGCCATGCAGCATTACAGCGCCGATTTAGGTGTGCATGGCATATCGTCTTTCTTAAGGAGGGTATTAAATGTTCAATACGCAGGTCTATCTTGATAACTCGGCAGCCACAAGGCTTGATGAAAGGGTTCTCGATGCAATGACGCCATACTTTTTCGAAACATATTCAGTTGCAACGTCAGAATTCGCGTATTCTATGGGCATAGAGGCGAAGGAGGCCCTTGAAAATTCACGAAATATAATAGCATCAAAGATCGGATGCCTGCCGGAGGAGGTCATATTCACATCGGGCCAGAGCGAGTCTGACAACACAGCCATTAAGGGCGTCGCAGACGCTCTTTCCAAGAGCAAGGGCAAGCACATCATAACATCCAAAATCGAGGATTTTTCTGTGCTCAACACAATCAAGAGACTCGAGCGCGAGGGCTTCGAGGTTACATACCTCGACGTCGACAAGCTTGGTTTTGTAAACACAGCTGAACTTGCTTCAAACATACGTGCTGATACTATACTTGTTTCCATACAATATTCAAACCAGGAGATAGGAACGATTCAGAACATTGAGGCTTTATCGGGAATCTGCAGGGACAAAGGTGTGATTTTTCATACGGATGCCACTCACGCCTTCATGCGGACCCCTATAGATTTGTCCCAGCTGAGTATCGATCTTATGACTTTTTCTGCACATACAATACACGGTCCCAAAGGTGTAGGCGGCCTCTACATCAGAAAGGACACTCCTCTGAAAAAACTCATAGATGGCGGTTTTCAGGAGTTCAACATGAGAGCCGGCACAGAGAACATACCAGGGATAGTAGGCTTTGCAAAAGCCACAGAGCTTATTACTGCGGAAGAAAACACTAAACTCAAAGAACTTAGGGACCACCTGATTGAAAGGATATTGCGCGAGATCCCAAGCACAAGCCTTAACGGCGACCCTGCAAAGCGATTGCCTCAAAACACCAACATAACATTCCACTATGTCGAAGGAGAGTCAATAACTCTCCACCTTGATATGTACGGCTTTGCCGTAAGCACAGGCTCTGCATGCTTTAGCAAATCGCTGGAAGCAAGCCATGTGATACTTGCGATAGGCGGAGGCCACGAAAATGCGCATGGCTCTATACGGTTCAGCCTGAGCAGGTATACTGCGCTCGAGGATATCGACAGGCTTGTTGATACAGTTTCAGGAATAGTTGAAAACCTCAGGAAAATAAGCCCGCTCGGAAAAACAATGAATTTAAAGGAGTGATCATTATGAAGTTGTTTCCTTATACAGATATAGTGCTCGAACATTTTAAGAATCCAAAGAACGTAGGCAGAATTGAGAATCCGGATGGCCAGGCTACAGAAGGCAGCTCTGCGTGCGGAGATATGGTCTCTCTCACCATAAAGGTCGATCCTGATACGAGAATCATAACGGATATAAAATTCGAGTCATACGGCTGCGCCTCCAACATAGCCACAGCCTCTGTAATTACGGAATTGGCAAAGAACAGAACTATTGAGGAAGCCAAAAAACTTTCATGGCGTGATGCCGAAAACGCACTTGGCGGCCTTCCAAGTGTCAAGGTTCACTGCTCTGTTCTCGCAGTCGAGGCTCTCCACTCGGCAATAAGAAATTACGAGGAAAGGCATGGGCTAATCACTGAAAAGGAACCCACAACAATTGAGGTCGTGTCAAAGCGCCTCAGGAAGGTGATGAATCCCGAGCGAGGCCTTGACATAATGCATACCAACCTTGTCAAGGGTATAGAGGTTGGAAACGGCAAAATCAAGGTGACATTGTCTATTCCCTCCTCCCACCAGTTTGCCAACAGCATAAGGGAGGATATCACCGAAAAGCTTGAAACACTCTGGGACATCGAAACAGTAGCAGTTGAATTCACAGATTGAAATACATTTTTGCGTCAACAAAACACAGGACTGTTCAAATATTTGAACAGTCCTGTGTTTTGTTCACTTCAATTACTTACCAAATTCGCCGTAAAGCCCCCCGAATTTATTCGTGGGGATATAAGACGTTCTTTTTTTGCTCCTTGCATTAGATAGAACCATTCTGCATAATACAAGTATGGACAATAAATATAAATCAAACAAGAATATAGTATACTCTTGCAAATACCATGTAGTATGGTGTCCAAAGTATCGTAGAAAAGTTTTAGTTGATGATGTGGCAAACTCTTTAAAGGAGCTGATAATAGAAATCTGCAATATCAATCAAGCTGAACTCATAGAGCTTGAGATAATGCCCGACCACGTTCATCTATTGGTGGATGTAGACCCTCAGTTTGGAATACACAAGCTGATAAAACTAATCAAGGGTAGAACATCAAGAGAATTGAGAAGCAAGTACCCTTTTCTCAAAACCAAACTTCCTACGCTATGGACAAACAGCTACTTTGTATCAACTGTTGGTGGTGCTCCACTTTCAGTAATCAAGCAGTACATCGAAAATCAAAAGACTTCTCAGAGGGGGTGATATTGTGAAAACCGTAAAGATAAAGTTAAAGCCAACTAAATCTCAAACAATAGAATTGTCTAGGCTGTCTAGAGAATATATTAGCCAAGCCAATCTACTTATTCAAACAGCAGTAACTGAGGGCAAATTCCCTAAAGCAACCTCAAAACATATAGATTCAAATATCCCCTCTGTGATTAAAAACGAACTGATTAGATACGCAAAGACCAAGTTTAAGCAGTTCGGAATCTGTATATTCAAAAAGCCTACTGTATCCTGGAACAACCAAAACTACACAGTAGAAGAAAAATCAATAGCCTTTCCTATGATTGTAGATGGCAAGGTCAAGAAAACTAAAGTCAAAGCTCTGATACCTAGTGAGCTGTTTGAAAGACTGAGCAGTTCAAAGCTAGGTGCTCTCAGAGTGTCCAAGAAAGGCTTCCATTGGATAGCCCAAATCGCCATAGAAAACAATCCGACAGAATGTTCAGGAATTGAAACTCTTGGTGTAGACTTAGGGATTCTCTGCCCAGCCGTTGGCGTAGTAGCTTCTACTGGCAAAACCAAGTTCTTCGGAAACGGCAGACACAACAAATATCTTCGTAGAAAGTACAAAGAACTTAGAAGAGCACTAGGCAAAGCCAAAAAGCTGAACGCTATAAAGCGAATCAATGATAAAGAGTCAAGAATAATGCGAGATATAAATCATAAGATTTCCAGAAACATAGTGAATTTCGCAGTCGAGAGCAACTGTAGGACTATTAATCTGGAAAGTCTTTCTGGCATACGTCAGACCTGGGTATGTTTCAGATTTTGTGTAAACGCTAAAAACTGATGCAGTTTTATTGTATAAGTTAAGGGATAGGTGCTTAAAACAAGCATCTGTCCCTTAAATGCATTATACACCCAATTTTGGGCGAGTCA
>NZ_WXFG01000012.1 GCF_009881055.1 Peptoclostridium sp. | reverse complement strand
CTCATTGTGACATCTTCCGATGCCTCACTGACTTTAAATAATTTGATGGCTTAGCCATCTTTAAAAAATAAACCTGCTGTTTAGTTTTCAAGGTTCAATTTGCGACTTGATTATCTTATCACTTCAAACTCTCCAAGTCAACATCTTTTTATTTTTTTAGCGTCGTAATTCTTTTATACCCGCTCAGCATACCTTAAAACACCTTTTAACACAACTTATTTTGTTTTTTTATCCCCGTGTGCTTTTGAGCTTATATTTTCTCTAATTTCAATCACTTGGCAGACTTCATCACTTTTAAAAATTGTGATTCATGCCCACTCCATTGGCTATATATTCTATAGTTAGCCATTCTTTAAAAAAGGGGGGTTTGCTTTGGAAAAATACGCAATGAAACTGAAACCATATTTGAGCAACAAGATATGGGGCTGGGAAAAGTGGAATCTTTCATGCCATCCAGACGGCAAATCCACAATAGAAAACGGACCATATAAAGGCATGTACTTCGCCGACGTCATAAAAGATCCGGAATCATTCCCCATACTTATAAAGATAATATATGCAAAGAGCAGGCTCTCTATACAGGTTCATCCCGATGATGACTATGCGCGCCTATTTGAAAAGGACAACGGCAAATCCGAATGCTGGTATATACTTGATGCAGGCGAAAATGGCACTCTTGTAGTTGGCCTCAAGAAAAAATTCACCCGTCAAGAAATACAGGCCATGATAGACTCCGGGGCTCTCGAATACCACCTTAATACAATTGATATAGCATCAGGAGATTTCATATATATACCAACCGGTACAATCCACACGATAAACAGTGGCATACGCTTAATAGAAGTTCAGCAGAGCAGCAATGTCACATACAGGCTTTACGACTGGGGACGCCCCAGAGAGCTTCATATAGAAAAATCGCTCGATGTAATCGACTACGAAACCAGCGCCGTATGCGGGAAGGTAGACGGATTTTAGCGGCTTAAGACTCCACATTTTACAGTTGAAAAGCTGCGCATTAAACACAGCTATGAAGGCCATACCGAGGATAGATTCCACTCCTACACCGTAGCAGAAGGCAGTGGCCATTTGATTGATGAGTATGGAAATGTGTTAGTGCTTTCATGCGAGGATACTATATTCATTCCCGAATATATGAGTTATACTATATTTGGTAACATAACGCTAATAAAGGCTTACGGATATTAAAAAAACAATAAAACAATAGATAAATGAGGAGGATTGATTATGGATATTAGAGTTGTTCATCTAAGGGACTCTGATGGGCTTTCAGACACAAGGATCATCCCTTTTTATGAGGGCATCGATCTTGAAGAAATATCTTACCTTGAAGATAGCATCGAAGCAATGGTGAGCCATCTTGTTAGAGTGGAGAAGTTCACCGGCAAGTATGGCCAACTTGAGAGCTTCAGAATTCCAAGGGAGAAGAATCCTAAAAATATAATTCTAGCTGGTCTTGGAAAAGAAGAAGAGCTCGATCTTGAAAAAATAAGAAGATTGAATGCTAAAGCAGTTAAGGAATCTCAAAAGCTTGGGGCTAAATCTATAAAGCTCTATCCTTTTAATCTTCCGACTTTTATAGAACTGGCTGATTTTGCAAGGGCAGTCGCAGAATCTGCTCTTCTTACCAACTATTCTTTCGATAAGTATAAGAGCGACAGAAAAGATTCTACACTCAGAGAATTCAATATAGTCTACATAAACGACGACTCCATCGAGAGCCTTAATGAAGGTGTCGTTGAAGGCACAATTCTGGGCGAATTCACGATTCTGGCAAGAAATCTCACTAACGAACCAGCCAACCGTATGACTCCTCAGATTCTTGCCGAAGAAGCTCAAAAAGCGGGTGCACAAAACGGTTTTGATGTAGAAGTGCTTGATGAGTCACGAATAAAAAATCTGGGCATGGAAGCATTTTTAAGCGTAGGACAAGCCTCTGACAACCCTCCTAGATTCATAGTAATGAGGTATTTCGGAAACGAAAAAAATAAAGACGAAGTACTCGGACTTGTAGGCAAGGGCATAACATTTGACAGCGGCGGACTTTGCATAAAGCCTGCAAGCTCAATGCCCGAGATGAAATCCGACATGGCCGGCGCAGCCGCAGTAATAGGGGCAATGTCTGCCATAGCAAAACTCGGCGTCAAGACAAACGTGGTTGGAGTTGTAGCCGCTTGTGAAAATGCAGTTTCCGGACATGCTTACAGACCAGGTGACATAATAGGCTCAATGGCAGGCAAAACCATAGAAGTTGTAAATACCGACGCAGAGGGAAGACTGACTCTAGCAGATGCAGTGTTTTACATAGTTGAAAAGGAAAATGCCTCACGAGTTGTAGATATAGCTACACTGACAGGAGCCGCACTTGTGGCACTTGGGACCACAACCACAGCGGTAATATCAAACAACGACATGCTCTGCTCTGATATAGAAAAAGCTGCTCTGTATTCTGGCGAAAAGGTCTGGCGACTGCCTGCCTTCGAAGAATACAAGGAGCTTATCAAGTCAGAAATTGCCGATATAAAAAATTCCGGCAGCAGGAATGCGTCTACAATAACCGCCGGACTTTTCATAGAAAGCTTTTCAGCAGGTAAGCCTTGGGCTCACATGGATATAGCCGGCACATCATGGGCGGATAAGGATTCCGACTATATAAAAAAGGATGGAACAGGCGTAGGCGTAAGGACGCTTTACCACCTTGCAAAAGGTGCATCCGAATCAAAATAATACGCAAATTCAAAATGACCGACTCTTGCAAGTTTAATTCGCGAGTCGGTCATTTTCATATCTACCATTTCATATCTTTCATTTCTATCTCGAGGTTTTTGGATATCGCATCCATATATCTAGAATTCAGGCTGCTTAGCTTCTGTGCCATGTTTTTCAAAAATGCCATTACAACCTTTACCCCCGCCTTAGGATATGAGTTTATTATATTCATAATCTCGTCCTCGCCAAAGCTTATAATTTGGGTGTTCTCATCAGCAATTATGTTTATATCTATCTCCTCGCTTATTATATTGCTCTCTCCAAAAACTTCTCCTGCGGCAAGCCTTCCCAGAACTATTTCTTCACCCGCTTCATTAAAACGCGATATTCTTACGGCTCCGGCATCTATCATGTAGAATGAGTCTGCTTTGTCGCCTATTCTCAGAATATATTCATCCGTTTCATATAAACGCACTCTTGCTATTTCGGCAAGTATACCCCTGTATTTTGCCTCCATGTCGCTAAAAGGCTCTATTTGCGCAAGCAGTACTTCAACTTCTTCGCTTGTCATTTTCTGTCTATGTTCGCCCTCCTTAATTTCCAAGGTGCAACCAGTATCGCATTCGTCCATTATCCTTCTTATCTGCATCATGTTGTCCTTTGTGAAATCAAGCAGGCGCCTCCAGTAACGCTGGAGCTTTCTCAGATGAGTAAATACGTCATCCTTTGGTGTGGCTTCATATTTGGACAGGTATATGTTCTTTATGCTCTCTCTTGCCGACTCGACATCGCTTGATGCCAGATAATCCATTGAAAGCATGACATTTGCCTTGAATATCATATCCTCAAGCTCATCTTTGAGGAAGCTGCCCGGGTAAGGGTCAAACTCTTCAGGCGAAACAATGTTCATGTTTGGCACTTCGTATTGGGTGTCTATCTTCTTCTTCTCGTATAGGAATCTGTAAATGTCTTCTCTGAACCGCTTCCATACAGGATGTGACTTTGGGGGCGGCAGGTGCTTTATAGAAAGCTCCCTGTCGAGGAAAAAGTGGAATCCGAACATCTTTGCATTTATCAAGTAGTCAATATCCTCTCCCCTTGTTACCCTGGGGTCAAAAGGCACCGTCTTGAAAAGGTTCCGGTGCATTACCATCGCCCCTCCAAACGCAAATGGCGTAGGCTTTATTCTCGGCTCGCTCCCTATAATTTTGTCAAACGCTGCAGCCTTGGAGCCGAACCTGTCCCAGTACGTCATCCAAGGCTCTATGTTTACATCATCGTAATAATCGTTGTACTTGTTCAGATAATAGCCAGCTATGCCGTCCACAGTCTTACCATAAAGCCTTCCTCCTATGAATTCAGTGGCTATCTCCATGAAATTAGGCTTTTCAAATATTTCGTCATCGTCAATGAGGACAGCCACATCAACGCCCAATATATACGCTATATATATGCACATATTCCTAACGTTTGCATATCCGTACAAACTCAGCAGATCCGTGCACTCCTGCTTGAGTTCTTTTTCGTATGCAATGTACTTTATGCTGTTGAGCTGGCTCGGCGTAAAAACATATGTTTTAACCCCAAGTTTAGCTTTGTCCAGTATTTCATGCACCCTTCGCCGTGCTTCTGTAAGTATCTTTTCAGTTGTAGGGCACAGCAGTATGACAAGTATATAATCCTTGCTGTCCAGGATTTTCATGCTCTCCAGAGTCTGGCTGAGTGTGTCTTCTCCATCGATTGGTGTGGGATGGTCATATACCGCATCACCTTCCACCCAGCCCTCTCCGCTGCGCAAAGCCCTTGACCAGTATGTCGGTATCACTATGGCCTTCCTCATTCAAATTCCCCCTATTATAACACGTCTATAGCACGTCTTTGTACAGGTTGACTACATCATCTACGACTCTAGACCAAGAGAAATACTCACTGGCCTTCCTTGCCGCCCTCTGCCTGCGCTCTCCTTTTTCGGGGCTTAATATTTCTGCCGCTATTGCCTCGCTAAGCGCTATGTCATCCTCTACCGGCACTAGGGAGCCTATGGTATCGTCTATGAAGTCGACAAGGCCACCCTGGTTGGTCGCTACAACCGGCGTTCCGCAAGCTAGTGCTTCTATTGCAACCAGGCCAAACGGCTCGTTTCTGGATGGAACTACCGAAACATCTGCTATGTTGTATATTTCAGAAACAACATCCTGATCCCTGTGCCCCAGGAAATATACGTTGCTGACTCCAAGACTGTCCCTTAGTTTTACAAGCTCGTCGTATTTTTCGCCGTTGCCTACTATAAGCGTTATTACGTTTTGTATCTCCTGCGAATAAATCTTGGCGGCCCTTATAAGCACGTCCACACCCTTGAAGTCCGTAAGTTTGCCTACAAATGAAACCACGTAGTCGTACTCTGTATTAAGATTAAGACTTTTCAGGACGGCGGCCCTGGCGACGTCTTTTGGCCTAAATATCTCTTCATCAAATCCATTAAGTATAAGCCTTCTTCTGCCACTTTCAACTCCGTAATACTTTTCCACATCAGCATCTACCTGCTTTGATATGGTTATGACTGCAGCCGCCTTTTTCGCGCCCTCGAGGGCATATTTGTGATACCGCTCGTCTCTGCAAAAGCCCTTTATATCGGTTCCGTGCGCGGTAACCACGTACGGCACGTTCAGCTTTGAAGCGCAGTAAGGAGCAATCCAAAGATGCTGGCAGTGTATGATGTCCGGCATGAACTGATTCACAGCTTCTTTTATTTCCTTTTCAAACACCGATATATATTTGTTTATTTGAAATTCGCTTAGCTCGTAGAATGTCAAATAACTTTTGGGATGGGTTGTGAAGCACGGAAAATTAAAATCCAAATCGTAGCAGCAGTTCTTTCCGTCGCTGAACACGATAGTTCTAATCTCATAGTCTTTCATCGGCACCACCTGATGGTCAGGCGCTATGACGCACACTTCATGCCCTTTTTTCACAAGCTGCATCGCAAGATTCTTAGTGTATATGCCGCTACCAGATCCCTCCAGCGGGAAGTGGTTTACCAAAAGCACTTTCAAACGACTCACCTCCAAATATTGTTTTTGTGACCTTCCCAAAACCATGCAAAGTTTCCTCATACTCGTCAACCATACGCCCCAGGTTCATATATGCTGTGTCTATGGCCTCCGGGAGCCTCCTGAATCTTTCATCATTCAAATAGCTTGCTGCGTACGGCGATGTCTTGATTAGCAGCTCCTTTTGCTTCTCATAAATCTCCTTGTAATCGAGTCCTCTGATATAGTTATAGAACACGTTTCGCCCTATCCACCCCAAGCAGGCGTAATAGAACCTGTCTTTTATGCATTTTTCCTTCCTTATGTCTGGCATATGCGGAAAATTGCCGAACGTGTCATGGAATATCAGAAAATCGATATCAAGGGCTTTTATATGGCTTTGGGCTGCACACAATCCCATGATGGTATCCTCACCCCTTGTGAGCACTACCTCTTCCCCGACATGATAGGTACTAGAAAAAAACGGCGGCAAATGCTCCATAGAGCTTAGCTTTATGGCCAGATTTCCTCCCAGGAATTTATCAGTAGGTCTTACATGCTTATTTCCCAGGCTTCCATGCGAAATGCATCTGTGACCTGTGGCATCTTTTATCAGCGGGAGCGCCGACTCCTTTTGAATCCCTTCCATGAACCCTTCTATATGCTCAAAATCCATAGGCGGTATTATGAAATACCCCGAATAGTCGCTAGTAGTTATATATATGTTGTTTTCCCTGAGGTACTTAAGGTGCGTTCCAAAGTAATCGACTTCCTCCATATGATTGTTTTCACCCAAGAGTATGCGCGGATATACATCTGTATCTATGAAGAATATGACGTCCATTTGCGTAAAGAGTGCCTGCAAAAGCGCGATATTGCGGTACTTGGAATACGGTACTATTCCGTTGCTTTCAAGTGTTGGCGAGTATATTAGCTTCCTGCATTCGTCATGGCTTAGTCCCATTGCCTTGACCCTGTCCTCGAACTCCCCAAACTCATTTACCCTTATCAGGTCGAGTTCGACAATCTCTCTAAGCCTTTCCACGTAGTGAGATTCGCAGCCATGAGAATACACTATTATGAGCCTGTCTATAATCTGGTCATGCCTTCTGGCATTATATAGAAATTCCAACAAAGACATTTTGTCGTTTACGTATTTTGTTATCACAGCAAGTGCCATCTTCATAACGCGACCTCCTTTTGAAATAAAAATACCCTATGTAATGTCTATATAAACATCACACAGGGTATTGGAATGTTCTACAGCTGTCTAAGCAGCCTCTTCAATACATCCTCAAGCTTTTGGCTTTTGGCGTCTCTTCCTGCTATTACTACAACAGCTTCCACTCCTGCCTTGGCTTCGTCATACCGGAATGCAAAGAATCTGTGCCTTGAATATTCCGGCATTACGCCCTTCAGCTTGCCTCCAATTTCATCGCAGGCTTTCATAAGCAAATCAACCTTCTCCTCGCTATCTTTTGCCTCGTCAGACAGCTCCAAAGCAGCTTCATCTATCCAGATCAAAAATGCTGCCATATCTTCTCGCTTAGTACTTTTTGTAAGATCCGTGACCACCTTGAAATGCGATCCCCGCTCTATATTTTCCGCTATCTGCGATGAGTCTATGACTTCATTGCCAAAAATAAGGTACATAATATCCCTCCATAGGCGCTTTATAATTAATGCAATTATATAATAAAGCCCGTTGCTTTGCAAAATATTGTTGTGTTTCCCAGCACGCCAAAAAGGCGGGGATATTATCCCCGCCTGGTGAATGCCTTAGTTTAATTACATTTCAGCCATTTTCTTGTAGCCTAGGTATCTGTCCTTAGCTTCTTCTTCAGCCTTAACAAACAGCTCTTCTGCAAGTCCTGGGAATGTCTGAGTAAGCGATGTGTATCTTACCTCTCCCATTAGGAAGTCTCTGAATGATGCTGATGGCTCCTTAGAGTCTAGTACGAATGGATTCTTTCCTTCAGCCTTAAGCTCAGGGTTGAATCTGTATAGATGCCAGTAGCCAGCGTCAACAGCTTGCTTCTCTCTTGTTATAGTCTTGCCCATGCCTATCTTGATTCCGTGGTTTACACATGGAGCGTAAGCTATTATTAGAGATGGTCCGTCGTATTTTTCAGCTTCTTGTATAGCCTTGAGAGTTTGGTTCTTGTCTGCGCCCATTGCAATCTGAGCAACGTATACGTAGCCGTAGCTTGCAGCCATCATACCAAGGTCTTTCTTCTTAACTTTCTTTCCTGATGCGGCAAACTTAGCTATCGCACCTGTTGGAGTCGACTTAGAAGACTGTCCTCCAGTGTTTGAGTAAACCTCTGTATCGAATACAAGCACGTTTACATTTTCACCTGAAGCCAGTACATGGTCAAGTCCGCCATATCCGATGTCATAAGCCCAGCCGTCTCCACCGAATATCCAGTAAGATTTCTTGATTAGCTGATCCTTGTAGTCAGCTATTCCAGCAAGAAGCTCGTTAGCCTTAGCATCGCCAAGGTCTTTGCCAAGCACAGCCTCAACTGCAGCTGTAGCTGCCTTGTTAGCTTCTCCGTCTTCTTTAGTCTCAAGCCATGAGTTTAGAGCAGCCTTAACGTCAGCATCTATATTCATGCCAGCAAGCTCTGCAACAAGCTCTGCAAGCTTAGCTCTCATCTGCTTTCCTGCTATAGCCATACCGTATCCAAACTCTGCGTTGTCTTCGAATAGAGAGTTAGCCCAAGCTGGTCCTTTGCCTGCAGCGTTCTTAGTGTAAGGAGTCGCTGGTGCAGAAGCTCCCCATATTGAAGAACATCCAGTAGCGTTGGCTATATACATTCTGTCTCCGAAAAGCTGAGTTACAAGCTTAGCGTATGGAGTCTCTCCACAGCCTGCGCAAGCTCCTGAGAACTCAAGAAGTGGCTGCTGGAACTGGCTTCCCTTAAGAGTTGTCTTATCCATAACGTCGCTCTTAACAGGAACTGTTACAGCATAGTTCCAGTTTTCTATTTCTTTTGCTTGTGTCTCTATAGGCTTCATTTCAAGAGCTTTAACCGGGCATATGTCTGCGCAGTTTCCGCATCCTGTACAGTCAAGCGGAGTAACTTGCATTTTGTATTTGAATGCGTCTACGCCTTTTCCTTTTCCTTGAAGAACATCTTCTTCTCCGAATGGAGCTTTAGCCAGTTCTTCGTCTGTAAGAAGCACAGGTCTTATAGCAGCATGAGGACATACATATGAACACTGGTTACACTGGATACACTTGTCCTTTATCCACTCAGGCACGTTTACTGCTATACCACGCTTCTCGTATGCAGCTGTACCGTGCTCGAATGTACCGTTTTCATATCCGTTGAATATTGAAACTGGAAGCTTGTCTCCCTCAAGAGCGTTCATAGGTCTTAGTATGTTCTTTATGAAATCTGGCTCTTGGGCTGCAACAACGTCCATAACCTCAACAGCGTCTTTCCATGATGCAGGAACGTCTACTTTAACAAGAGCGTCTACACCCGCATCAACTGCAGCGTAGTTCATCTTAACTACGTTTTCACCCTTCTTGCCGTATGACTTAACTATGGCTTCCTTCATGTATTTAACAGCATCCTCTAATGGTATAACCTGAGAAAGCTTGAAGAATGCAGACTGCATTACCATGTTTATTCTGTTTCCAAGGCCTAGGTCTTGTCCTATCTTTGTTCCGTTTATGATGTAGAAGTTTATATCATTTTCAGCAATATATTTTTTCATCTTTGCTGGAAGTTTTGCCTCAAGCTCTTCTGGAGACCAGATAGTGTTGAGCATGAAAGTTCCGCCTTTTCTTAGTCCAGCAAGCAGATCGTACTGGTTAACGTAAGCCTGAACGTGGCAAGCTACAAAGTCAGCAGTATCTATAAGGTAAGTAGAAGTTATAGGGTTCTTACCAAATCTAAGGTGAGAAACTGTAACTCCGCCTGATTTCTTAGAGTCATAAGAGAAGTAGCCCTGAGCATAAAGATCAGTATGGTCTCCTATTATCTTTATAGAGTTCTTGTTTGCTCCAACAGTACCGTCAGAACCAAGTCCCCAGAACTTACATCTTGTAGTTCCTTCTGGCTCAGTTACTATTTTATCTCCTGCTGGAAGAGATGTGTGAGTGACATCGTCATTTATAGCTAATGTGAAACCATCTTTTGGCGCGTCAAGCTTAAGGTTGTCATATACAGCTTTAACATGAGTTGGAGTAGTATCTTTTGATCCAAGTCCGTATCTTCCGCCTACTATTATTGGGGCATTCTCTTTTCCATAGAATACGCTCTTAACATCTAGGTATAGAGGCTCTCCTATAGAACCTGGCTCTTTAGTTCTGTCTAGAACAGCTATCTTTTTAACTGTCTTTGGAAGTACCTCAAGTAGGTATTCTGGAGCAAATGGTCTGTAAAGGTGTACTTTAACAAGACCCACTTTTTCTCCTTTTGAGTTAAGGTAGTTAAGTGCCTCTTCAGCAGTTTCAGTTATAGAACCCATAGCTATTATTACGTTCTCAGCATCAGCAGCTCCTACATAGTTGAAAGGTTTGTATTCTCTGCCTGTTATGTCAGATACAACCTTCATGTAATCAGCCACTATTGCTGGAAGAGCATTGTAGAACTTGTTAGAAGCTTCTCTTGTCTGGAAGTAAACGTCTGGGTTTTGAGCAGTTCCTCTAGTAACTGGGTGGTTTGGATTAAGTGCATTTTCTTTGAATGCCTTAACAGCATCCCAGTCAAGGTGCTTAGCAAGCTCGTCAGTGTCCATAAGCTCAACTTTTTGAACCTCATGAGAAGTTCTAAAGCCGTCGAAGAAATGAACAAATGGAAGTCTTCCTTTTATAGCTGCAAGGTGAGCAACTCCCGCAAGGTCCATAACCTCTTGAACCGAACCTGATGCAAGGAATGCAAATCCAGTATTTCTTGCTGACATAACGTCTGAGTGGTCTCCGAATATGTTTAGTGCTGCAGCTGTCAGTGCACGAGCTGAAACGTGGAACACGCCTGGAAGCAGCTCTCCAGCTATCTTGTACATGTTAGGTATCATAAGAAGAAGACCTTGAGAAGCAGTAAATGTAGTAGTAAGCGCTCCTGCTTGAAGTGAACCGTGAACTGTTCCTGCAGCTCCACCCTCTGATTGAAGCTCAACTACGCTAACTGTCTGGCCAAATACGTTCTTTCTTCCGTTGGCAGCCCATTCGTCTGTAACTTCTGCCATTGGCGATGATGGAGTTATTGGATAAATTCCCGCAACCTCAGTAAATGCATACGCAACGTGAGCTGCTGCGGTGTTTCCATCCATGGTTTTCATAACTTTTGCCATTGTAGAACCTCCTATTATTTATAGTGATAAATATTAGACTGGTTAAATCTCCATAATACAAGCCTTTTGCGGGAACGTTTTCCTGCTATAAATAAAAATTACAATGTACTAATAATATTGTGCATTGTATTATGAATTTTTTGTTATAAATTTAAAATTTTTAGAACTTTCACAACCTTATTCAAAGTATAGCACTAGGATAAATTATTGTCAATAAATGCACCTGTTAATAAATATTCTTTACTACATATACCATCGTTGTAAAATTTTTCAATAGGGGCCGGGCATTTTCGCTATTCTTGCATGCCCAAAATACACTGCAGTCTGTATTTTTTTAACACACTGGGCTTTTGATGTCATTTTAACCGCAATAAGCCTCACAATCGTTTGATAAATAATTATTGAATAGCTTTTATGCCAAAAAGTGTGAATTGTGTACGCTATATGTGCTTAATGGTGCCTACTTTTCAGCCAATTTGACATTGCCGCATACAAGCCTTGAATTTGCTGGAATGTCTGCAGCTGGCAACTTGAGATTTATGCATAACTATGCGTCTGCTGCATAATAATAAAAATATTTAATAATTTGCCAATACAAATTGTTTTATACCCAATAAGATGCCTTTTCAACAAATATTTTCCTTTACCGCATATTAGCCTTACATGCCGAACTTAATCTTGCAGAATTATGTTTTTCACCTTCGAATTTATGAACATGCTGTCTGGATATTCGCGCATCAGGCGTTTTAAGGTGCTCTGGGACTTTTCCTTGTCTCCCTGCGCATAATATGCCAGTCCCAAACTGTAAAGCGAATCGTCGCTATAATGCCCTGAACTGAAAAACTCAACGTACATGCTGTAATATTTTATGGCTTTGTCAAAGTCTTTTAATCTTTCGTATGACTGGGCGGCAAAAAAAATGGATTCAGACACAAACCTCTCTTGCTTACCGCTCAGCGCAATCTTTTCAAATCCGGCTACTGCCTCTGCGTATTCTGCTGCTTCGAATTTTTCCGCCGACGCTATATAGAGTCCCTGCTCATCTTCAATTGTTGCAACCGGATTGGTGCTTACCTCAGCAGTCTCCTTGTTTTGCATTTTTTCCTCATCAGCGGCACTTTGTGGCTTTTGCTTGTTAGCCTCTTCTGTTTCTTCGTTTTTAAAATGCTCCTGCTTTATCTTCTCCAGATTGCTTGCAGCTGCAGTTTCACCATTTTTTTTTGTGCTCTGTGGATAAGAGTTTGTCAGTATGGCTGCTATTGCAATTGCTGCCATACATACCGCAATAACTATGACGGCGCTTTTTTTGCCAGCCAGCCCAAAATTCATTGGATTTTTTGTCATTACCCCTGGCTTGATATAGAGTTGACTGTATTTTTTTAGCTCTTCGTTATCCATGTCTTTCGAAATGGCTGTTTGTATATAGCCTCTTCCAGTTTCATCGTCCCCTAGCTTGATTAAAGATATTCCTGCTATTATATATGGTCTAACAAGCTCCGGCTTTTTATCTATTATGCCAATAGCCTTGAATGCGGCATTCTTATAATCACACTGCTCCAAATATCTTGCTGCAATTTCAAAACTGTCCTTTACCGCGCCGAACTCCTCATCTTCAACCATTTCCAAATATGAATGCGCCTGGTTGTCTTTGTCTTCAATCCCTATACTCTCAAGCCAGAGCTCTCTGGCGCTGTCAAAATCACACAGAATGTAATAACAAAATCCAAGCATATTGAGGGTTTCAACGCTCTGGGGATTCATTATCAGGCAGGCCTTGAGTTCTTCAGCTGCTCCAGTAATATTGGAATTCTTCATATGGTTAATGGCCTTTGATTGGCAAAGCCTCTCTATCTTAACATTTTTGTTCATAGCCAAAGCTCCTTATACCTCTAATGTATTACAGGTTTATTTTAACACACACACGATTTCATATCATCCTGGAATAATCCAAAAAAATTCAAAAGCAAACTATATACTTGTTATAATAATAATGTGCTGTTTTGCACAAAGCTGTGTATGTTATATTTATATATATTATAAGGAGGTCTTTTTATGATCAAAATGTCCATCCCTGGATTCAAAGACATATGCATAAAAAATATAGTATTTGACTACAACGGAACTCTGGCTGAAGACGGGAAAGTTTCTGACAGGACTATGGAAATACTTTTGCTTCTGAATGAGCATTTGAATATATACGTGGCAACTGCTGACACCTACGGAAATGTGGCTTCCGAATTTGCCGGTACAGGCATTGAAATTCGAAAATTTCCTAGTGATAGGGCTTCCCATTTCAAAAAAGAGACTGTGATTTCACTCGGTTCAAACGAAACCATGTGTGTAGGCAACGGAGTGAATGATATTGAGATGTCAAAAGAATGCATATTGTCTATAGCCATAATCGGTCCGGAGGGTTGCAGCGGTAAGCTTATATCCAACTGCCATATTGTTGTAAAATCTATAGATGATGTCTTTGATATGCTGAATAAGACCGATCGGATAAAGGCAACGCTCAGAGGATAAACCTAGGGCTGGTTTGATTTATCAGACTCGGCCTGTTTTTCTATAACCGCATTAATTTTTTCCTTTATATGCCCGTAGTTTTGGGTCTTGTCAATTTGCGTATCTATAAGAAATTCAGTTATAGAGCATGCACCTGCAAAGAATATTATGCAAAGCAACAAAACTGCCGAATAGAACATCTTTCTTCTTGAAAACGCCATTTTCAACTCCCCCAATCCGGGTCATGTCTTTACAAATATATAAAAATTGATACCCTGGAGAATAGTGCATAAATAAAAAAACCGGCTAAAAGCCGGATGATTTACTATTTATTTTTTATTGATATATTGAAATTTATGTCGCCTATATTTGTTTCTATCGGTATGCATACCGTTTTCATTGCAGCATTCGAAACTGAGAGCTTTTCGCCAGTCATAAGGCTCGGAGGAGTTATATCTATGCTCAGACCCCTTCCTTCCAGCTTGGTTGCGGTAGTTCCCATCACCATATTTGTAAGCTCCGAAAGAGCACTTTTGGCCATGTCGTCAAGGGCTTCAACAGGCATGCCCATCATCATCTTGGATGCTATATCCTTGGCAATTCCCTCATCCATGCTGAGCATTGCATGACCTTTGAGTTCCCCTGTGACCCCTACCATTATTATTACATTTTCAGCCTTGTGTTCATCACCTATAAAATAAGGTTCCCTCATATTGCATTCCAGCTGGGCCATGCTTGTTAGTATCTGACTACCTGCCTCAACGAATGAATCTATATATTCCATCCATATTCCTCCCGTTCTGCTTGAAAATAATTCTATGGAATATAATTACCCAACAGACGGCAGTTTAAATGTTTTTTTCTATTTCTTTTCGACCACCTTGTTTACTATTGTTCCTATCTTCTCTATATCGCATTTAACTATGTCTCCAGGCTTAAGGTATTTGCAGGGCTTAAAACCAAGTCCCACCCCTGAAGGAGTGCCTGTAAGTATTATGTCTCCGGCCCTAAGCTGCATTCCGCGCGATATATCGCTTATTACATATTCTATATCGAATATCATATCCCTTGTATTGGAACTCTGGCGCAGCTCGCCGTTCACGCTGCACTTAAGATCAAGTTCCACAGGATACTTTATTATGCTCTTGTGCGCGATATACGGCCCCATGGGGCAGAATGTGTTCAGCGACTTGCCTCTGAACCACTGCTTGTGGCTGCTTTGAAGGTCTCTCGCCGAGACGTCGTTGGCAATTGTATAGCCGAATATGTGTTTTTCAACATCCTCCGGTTTTATGTCCATGCCGTCCTTGCCTATTATCACTGCAAGTTCTACCTCGTAGTCTATCTCGTCTGTGACTGACCTGTCATATATTATATCGTCGCCATCGCCTATTGCAGGGTCTGCAATTTTCGAGAAGTAGATGGGATGCTCAGGTCTCTCATTGCCCCTGTCTATCGAAGTGCCTTCAAGCTCCTTGGCATGCTCGTAATAATTTTTTCCCAGGCATATCAGGTTCCTTATTGGATATGGTACGGGAGCACAAAGCTTTACATCGTCCCTGCTCAATACAGCAAAACCTCCGCCTCTTAAAGCAGCTCTAATTTCCTCTATCAGCTTGTCGCTTGACATAGCAATGAGTTCGTTCATATCTGCAGGAGCTTGAATCCCGAGTTTGCCGCAAATGTCGCTTATTCTTACTATGCCGTATTCGATTTTTTCAAAAGCTCCTATATCTTCTTGTCCGCCGTATATGAAAGTTGCAAAATACACAGAATCACCCCTTCAAGGTTTTATTCTATTTTATGCCTTTTAGAGCCATTAGCGCAAGCACATATCCTTGGATTCCAAGCCCGCTTATTTGGCCTTTGCATGCAGGCGCAGTCACAGAAATCTTTCTGAATTCCTCCCTGGCGTGTATATTGCTTATGTGGACCTCCACCGCGGGTAGCCCCACTCCCTTTAGCGCATCGTGTATGGCTATGCTGTAGTGGGTGTATGCCGCAGGGTTTATGACTATGCCGTCATATTTTCCGTATGCCTCCTGAATAAAGCCCACTATCTCGCCTTCTATGTTGCTCTGACGCAGCTCCACTTCAATTCCAAGCCTGTCGGCTTCGCTTCTTATATAGCTGCATACGCCGTCAAAGTCCATTTCTCCATATATGTGCCTTTCTCTTACTCCGAGCATGTTTATATTAGGCCCGTTTATTACAAGCACCTTCATTATATACCATCTCCTATAGCAGCTGTTTTACTTTTTCGTAAACCTCATCCACCATCTCCTGCTCGAGCTTCATGTCATTCCATATCTCCTGCGCCTTTACCGCCTGCCCCACCAGCATGTAGAGCCCATCTGCGGCCTTTAGCCCCCTCCGGCTTGCCTGAGCCAGAAAAAGAGTCTTTCTGGGGTTGTATATGAGATCGACTGCCGCACCAAATTTTGGCAGGAGCTCTTCAGGCAGCGGCGAGCTTTCTGTATTAGGATGCATGCCAAGCGGCGTGCAGTTGACTATGACATCAATATCTCCAAGCTCCTTGATGGCGTCGTAGCTTATTATCTCCACTCCGCCAAGGGCCTCTTTTGCCTTTTCCACATTCGTGCTTGCAGCCGCAATCCTGGATGCCCCGAAGTCTTCAAGACATGCAGCCACAGCTTTTGCGGCACCGCCTGTGCCCAGCATCAGAAAGCTCCTGCCTTTTATGTCTATGCCGGCTCTTCTTAGCATCATCTCAAAGCCGAAATAGTCAGTATTGTATCCACTGCACAGTCCGTCTTTGAAGTCTATGGTGTTGACAGCCCCGATTCTCTGCGCTTCGGCTGATACCTTGTCCAAATGCTCAATGACACTGCTTTTATAAGGGATTGTAACATTGGTGCCTGCCGCTCCAAGGGCTTTTAATCCCCTAACTGCATCCCCTAGCAGCGGCCTCTCCACCTCGAAGAGGTGGTAGCTGCCCTTGATGCCCGACCGATCCATTATGGCAGAATGTATCTGGGGCGATATGCTGTGCGAGAGCCGCTCCCCGATGAGCCCGTATAGCGTTCTTTGCATGGCTCTATTCCCCCGCCCCGGCATACGCCTTGTAGTTGCCGAGTATCCTGCAGTAGCTGCTGCTTGATTTTATCTCTTCTATGGCCTTCTTTGTATTTTCATCATTTATGTTGCCTTCAAAATCTATATAGAACATGTACTCCCATGCACTCTCTTTAGCAGGTCTTGACTCTATCTTTATCATGTTAAGGCCGTTTTTAGAGAAATATCCAAGGGTTTCATGGAGCGCCCCTGGCTGGTGCTTTATAGACAGATACAGGCTTATCTTGTCTGCTTCAGCATCTGCACTCATCTCTTTGCCTATTATTACAAATCTGGTGAAATTGTTGCTGCTGTCGTTAATTCCGTTTGCAAGTACTTCAAGATCATATAGCTTTGCTGCATTCAGACTGCCTACAGCGGCCTTTGTCGTGTCACCGCTTTGGGCAACATATCTAGCGCTGTATGCAGTATTATGGTAAGGAATTAGCTTCCATCCTGGATGTCTCTTGAAGTATCTGCTTGACTGCTCGAAGGCCTGCATGTGCGAATAAACTTCCTCAATGTCTTCCAGCTTTGTGCCCTTGATGGCCATAAGGTTATGGCTCACCTTCACGCAGATTTCACCCACTATATAAAAGCCATAGCTCCCCAGAAGATCATAAACCTGCGTTATGCTCCCCGTTGAAGAGTTCTCTATGGGCAGCACTCCGTATTCGACATCCCCTCTTTCCAGGCTAGAGAACACATCCGAAAATTCAACATACTCCAGCAATTCAGCCTCTTTTCCAAAATAATCGACAGCCGCTTCATGTCCAAATGAACCCCTCGTGCCTTGGAAGCCAACCTTTACGCCTTCCTTGCCTATTCCGCGCATCCTGTTCTTTTGAAGCCCCTTGCTTATATCCATTACGCTTCTAAGGAACATCTCAAGTTGCGGTGAGAGCTCCTTGTTCTTCAAAAGCTCCATGTTGTGCTTTATTACCTCTTCCTCCCTGTTGCTGTTGAGCACACCGATTCCGTTCTGTTCCTTTATGTCGGCCACTCTCGCAACAAGCTCCATCCTTCTCTCGAAGAGCTCAACAAGCGCCGCGTCTATGACATCTATATCTTTTCTGAGAATATCCAATTCACTCATGCTTATTGCCTCCCTTCAAGCATCATATCTAGTATAACAATTGCTGCAGCCGCTTCAACTACTGGTATGGCCCTTGGAACTATGCACGGGTCGTGCCTTCCCTCCACTTTAAGCTGGACTTCCTTCATAGAAGAAATGTCAACGCTCGACTGCGTCTGGCTTATTGACGGAGTGGGCTTTATTGCCGCCCGGAAAACCACAGGCATCCCGCTTGTGATTCCTCCCAGTATCCCTCCGTTATTGTTTGTCTTTGTCGAGAGTCTTCCCTCCCTTACGACATACTCATCGTTCGCCTTCGAACCTCTCATATTTGCGATTTCAAAGCCTGCGCCGAACTCGACTCCCTTCACTGCAGGTATGGAAAACAGCATGCCCGAGAGCCGGCTCTCCACAGAATCAAAAAAAGGGTCTCCCAGCCCTGCCGGGATTCCCATAGCAATGCATTCCACGACTCCTCCTACAGAATCAAGCTCTTCTCTTGCCTTTAGTATCTCGCTTTTCATGAGCTCGCCCTTTGCAGGGTCTATTGCAGCAAGCTCGCTTGCCTTTAGCCTTTCTATGAGATCCTTGTCTACATTAACTTCCTCAAAGCGCGAGTCCTGAATCCCCGCTACACTTTGGGCATGCGCCGAGATAACAACTCCCATGCCCGCGAGCACCTGCTGTGCTATGGCTCCTGCAAATACAAGCGGAGCCGTGAGCCTTCCCGAGAAATGGCCGCCACCCCTGTAATCGTTGAAACCGGCATATTTAATAAAGCCTGTGTAGTCGGCGTGCCCCGGCCTTGGAGTCTTCCTTATGTTTTCGTAGTCAGACGAACGCTTGTCCGCATTTCTTATCATGCAGGCAAGCGGCGTCCCTGTAGTCGTCCCGTTGAAATAACCGCTCAATATCTCAAACTCGTCCTTTTCGCCCCTTGGAGTTGACATCTTGCTCTTTCCGGGAGCTCTTCTGTTCATTTGAAATTTTATATTTTCCATATCAAGCTCTATGCCCGGAGGCAGACCGTCTATGACTATGCCTATGGCAGGCGCATGTGACTCCCCGAATATTGAGACCCTTAGATTTTTACCCCATATCCCGCTCATTTATGTCACCTCCAAGCTTTCTAAAATCATTCCAGAACCCCGGATATGATTTTTTGACTGACTCTGCTCCGTTTATAACCACCGGATTCTTGCACCTTATTGACGCTATTGCCATAGCCATGGCTATCCTGTGGTCGTTCCAGCTTTCAACGACTCCCCCATCGAGCTCGTCTTTGCCTTCTATCTCTATGCCGTCTTCAAGCTCCCTTATAATAGCTCCGAGCTTTGCAAGCTCCGAAACCGTCGATTTTATCCTGTCCGACTCCTTTATCCTCAGTCTTGCTGCATTGCTTATTATCGTAGTGCCCTTACTCAGCGATGCCATTACGGATATTATGGGCACTATGTCTGGTATCTGTGAGGCATCTATGCTTATTCCCCTTGTGCTGCTTCCGATTGCGCGCATTGTCGCGCCCGATATGCTTATGTTTCCGCCCATTGCCTTTATTATTTCGACGATCTCCTTGTCCCCTTGGAGTGAATCCTTGTCTACATCGAGACAATTCACCTCGCTGCCTATAGTGCCGGCCACAAGCCAGAATGCCGCCTGTGAAAAGTCGCCTTCCACCCTGTAGTCAGAAGGAATGTAGGTCTGGCCCCCCTTTATGTAGAAGCTGCTGTAGCCGCTGTTTTCAACTTTTATGCCGAATTTCCTGAGCACATCTAGTGTTAGGTCTATATAGCCTACCGATTCGAGCTTGCCCACTATCTCTATCGTGGAATCTCCCTGCACAAGCGGCAGCGCAAACATGAGCCCCGTTATGAACTGCGAGCTTACATCGCCTCTTATCTTGAAGTGTCCTGCCTTGAGGGTGCCCTTTAGCGTAAGAGGAAGCATCCCATTTGCATTTTCATATTCCAGTCCCTGGCTTTCGAATATATCGTAGTATATGTCGAGCGGCCTTTCCACAAGCTTGCCTCTGCCTTCGAATGTGACCTCTTCTCCTGTAAGCGCGGCAAGTGGTATCAAGAATCTAAGCGTCGAGCCTGATTCTATACAGTCTATCGCGCCATTTTTCACATTAGGCATGCCGCTGCCTTCTATTGTAAGCGTCACTCTGCCTTCGCCCGCAGCCTCCATCTGTATGCTGCTTCCCAGACTTTCCAGGCCCTTGCATGTGGCCTCTATGTCCTTTGACATTATGACATTCTCTATCCTGCTTTTCCCTTTTGAAAGCGCAGCCGCTATTATGGCTCTGTGGCTTACGCTTTTTGAAGGAGGCACGCTTATATCTCCCGAAAGCCTTTTTGGATTTATCTCTACCGTTTTCAATGCCTTCTCCCCCATGCTATATGTTTTTATATCCACTCGCCAAGCGATGACTTGTCTATTGTGTGCATGAATCCCTTTCCCATTTCGCTTATTAAGATTATGCTAAGCTCTCTTGAGCTCCCTTTCTTGTCTAGAAGCAGCGTGTCGATTACGCTTTGGCTTTCCATTTCTGGCATCTCAAGCGGAAGCTTGTACTTTTCGACAAGCCCTGTAAGTCTCTCGCATGTCCCCTTAGCCGAAAGCCCCGCCTGCTCGCTTTTCCCTGTTATATGAACCATCCCAATAGCGACAGCTTCACCGTGGGTGTATCTTTCGTAGTTGAAATACTGCTCGACTGCATGGGCAAACGTGTGGCCAAAGTTCAAAAGCATCCGTTCCCCCTTGTCGAGCTCGTCCATCTCAACAATGTCACGCTTTATGGAACAGCATGTCTCCACTATTTCTTCAATGTGTTCCGATATGGTATGCTCGTCATTAGCTTCAAGCAAACTGAAGAGCTCCTCATCTCTTATGCAGGCATACTTTATGACCTCTGCCATACCGTCCCTGAAGAACCTGATGTCCAAAGTCTTCAGGAGCTCTGGGTCTATTATTACAGCCTCCGGTTGATAAAAACTCCCTACAAGGTTCTTGCCCGATTTCAAGTTTACGGCCACCTTCCCGCCTACACTGCTGTCTATCTGAGCCAGAAGCGAGGTCGGTATCTGTACAAATTTTACTCCTCGAAGCAGTGTTGAGGCTACAAAGCCGCCAAGATCTCCTACAACTCCGCCCCCCAGGTTGACTATAATGTCACTCCTTGTGATTCCCCCTGAAAGCAGCTTTTCACACACCTCTTCATAGGTCTGTATCGACTTGCTGCCTTCACCCGGGCTCACTACAACCTTGACTACTTCCAACCCCAGACTCTCCATTGACCCTGTCAGGATGTCTGCATACAGTCTGTCCACATTGGAATCGGTTATAAGTCCAATTTTGTCACCCTTATATATCTCCCTGATTATCTGAGCCGCCTTGCCCAGCAGACCCTTTTCTATATATATTGGGTATGTCTTGCTGCTGGCTTTTACCTCTAGAGTCTTCAATCCAGTTCACCTCTTTTTTGCTTTGCGTTTTTCATTATAGCTTCAAGTTCATCCGGGCTGGGCTTTAAAAGTGCCTGCTTTATCGCCTCAATGCCGTCCTGAAAATCCTGGAGCTGCTCAGCAAGATTCTTCCTGTTGAGCATGAACAGTTCACCCCATAGTTTTTCGTTTATGTTAGCAACCCTTGTTATATCCCTGAAGCTATTCCCTGTAAAGTTTTTACCCTCAAGAGCATCATTGCAGCTTATAAGCGCAAGTGCAATCACATGCGGAACGTGGCTTGTTAGAGCTATCATTCGGTCGTGCTTGTCTGCGCCCACAACCTCTATGCTGCTGCAGCCGAGGCAGCATGCCAGCTCTCTAACAAGCCCTACGCTCTCCTGTTTGCTTTTCTCACTTGGCGTTATAAGGTAGTTGGCCCCCTCGAACAGACTGGCTTCCGAGAAGTCTATACCTTGGTATTCCTTCCCTGCCATGGGATGGCCGCCGACAAAATCGACGTCCTCCCTTATGAAGCTGCTTATGCTGTCTATAAGCCCGTCCTTCACCCCTGAAACATCAGTCACTATGCAGCCTGGCTTGAAACTGCTCATATTTGCTCTGATGAACCTTACCGTATCTTCCGGATATAGGCAGACTATTACTAGATCCGACTTTCCAAGAGGCTCCTTTGAATCAGTATAGCCCTTTTTTATTATCCCCGCTGTCTGGGCTTTTTCAAGAGATTCCACTTGTACATCTATTCCGTATATTTCATTGAACCCGGCCTTTTTTAGAGCTTTTGCATATGATCCCCCGATAAGCCCGAGACCTACTATCGTAATTTTCGTTGTTCTATTCTTAAATCCGCCCTCTCCCAATACATTCACCCCTGAACAACTTTGTATTTACTACATTTCCTTGCCTTCTATCTTGACTAGCTCTTTTAGTTTATCCATAAGCCTTTGGAATTTTTCAGGCTTAAGCGACTGAGGTCCGTCGCATTTTGCGTTCGCCGGGTCATTGTGCACTTCTATCATAAGTCCGTCTGCTCCCACTGCTACTGCAGCCTTAGACAGCGGTTCGACCATCCAGTGATGACCAGCCGCATGGCTTGGGTCTACTACGACTGGAAGGTGGCTAAGCTTTTTGACTGCAGGTATCGCGCTAAGATCCAGTGTGTTTCTTGTGAACTGCTCGAAGGTCCTTATTCCTCTCTCGCAAAGTATAACCTTTTCATTTCCGCTCGCCATGATGTATTCAGCTGACATTATCAGCTCCTCAATTGTAGATGAAAGCCCTCTTTTAAGAAGTATAGGTTTTGTTGTCGCTCCAAGTTCCTTTAGAAGCTCGAAGTTCTGCATGTTCCTTGCTCCAACCTGTATTACGTCTACATTCTTCTCGAAAAGCTCGATATGGTGAGGCGACATTATCTCGGTCACTATCGGAAGCCCTGTCACTGCCTTTGCCTCAAGCAGCATATCAAGGCCTTCTTCCCTTAGCCCCTGGAAGCTGTATGGAGATGTCCTAGGCTTGAATGCTCCGCCTCTCAGGAACTTGGCGCCGGCAGCCTTGACATCCTTGGCTATAGATATTATCTGCTCCGTGCTCTCTACCGAGCATGGTCCGGCTATAACTGCGAAATGCTTGCCGCCTATCTTGTTGCCGCATACATCTATTACAGTCTCCTCCTGCTTGAAGAGCTTGTTAGCCTTCTTGAAAGGTTCCTGTATGTGGACAATCTTTTCCACACTTTTGTCTGCCTGAATTGTATCCGGATCAATCTTTCTTGTATCCCCTATAAGGCCCAATATGCTCTGCACCTCACCCTTTACCTCATGCACCTGTATTCCCAGCTTTGATATTCTTCCCTTCAGTATATCTATCTCTTCCTGGCTTGTGCCCGGCTTTATTACTATAACCATCTCTTTCTCCTCCTATTTTATCTCTTTTTTGTTTTCAATTCTTCATCTATATTTCAATTTATATAATTCCTGTTAATCTCAGCTTAAGCCGTTTGCTTTTTTGCGCTGCTGCTGTGTCCTAACTCCTTGAGTGCCATACTAGATATAAGATCTTCCGGACACTCTTTTTGAAGTGCTCTTTTGAGCGCCAACTCGATTTCCTGCGCTTCAGTCTCAAGGTGGAATGTGTGTCTTAGCATCATTATGCAAGCCATAACCGCTGCAGCGGGGTTGCATATGTTAGCTTCTTCCTGCCACACGCCTGTGTCTATACCGTGTATGTCTATACCGCTTTTGCATACCACTACGTATGGAGTGAGCCCCGAGGCGCTCTTTACAAGCTCCGAAAACAGGTCAGCCCTTATGAGCATTTCGCCGTTCATTGCCATGCCGGCCTTGAGGGGTTTAACTCCCAAACAGCTTCTGCTTATGAGCCCGCTTATTTCATGAGGAACCACTTCGCCTTCGCAACTTTCATTTGCTCCAAGCGGCATAAGCCTTACAGCTGCACCAAGCTGGCTTTTAAGCTCCTTTAAGCCTTCTTCGCATAAGCTGTGGTGCCCCAGTATCACGGCATCGCTCTTTTTACACTCATCTATTTCCGCCTGCCCGAGGCCTTTCAGCATTTTGAGTCTGAACCTGTGTCCGTGAGAACCTGTAACCTTTTTTAGTATTTCTATACCCTGCGATGTTGTTTTAGAAAGCCTGCCATCCTTCGTAACTACCGCTATTCTGACATCCATCACTTGTCCTCCTTCATTAAAATGGAAATAAATTGAAAATAAAAAGGGCCTCACTGATTTCTCAATGAGACCCGTTAGCTTATCATTTTTAGATTCGCTATACAGCGGCTGCGCCCGGCTTCAATCCGGCCATCAACTTTTTGCCTTTTAAACTCTCATCGGAAAACATATCGAATATTCTATTGAATGCAAAGTAACCAGCGCTAAAAAAGTAATAGCCCCAGCTAAAAAAGTAAAAGTCGAATTGTTTTGCATTCAATTTGTTTTCGCTATTTTGGTTTCCAACAAGACTCTTCATGATTTTTCCCCCATATCCTACCGTGCTACTTATCCCTACAAATTTCTAAAGTCTAAATCCCAAATCTGAGCCATACTGCCTTATCCTAAACCATACGGTCTTTAGATATTTTTTCTTGAAACTCATTTTATACCTTTTGCTCCACTCTGTCAACAAGTTTCCTGTTAATTTTCAGAAAATTAACAGCCAGAGCCTTTACCCTCAATATCCTATACAGCATGCCCGCGAGAAAACACCCGCGGGCACACATCATATTTTATTCAAATACAAATTCTCCTATACCGCAGCCTGGCCTTACCATAGGCGTAACAAGCTCTCCCTTGTCTATTACACACTCTATTATTGCGCTTTTATCAGCCTGGAGGCCCGATACCGCCTGTTCAAGCTCATCTATGCTGCATACTCTATGCGAATCTATGTTGAATGCCTTTCCAAGCGAGACAAAGTCAAGCTCGTCGAATACATCCACCTCGCTATATCTGCCTTCTGTGAATACAATCTGGAGCTGCCTTACCATTCCCAGCGCTCTGTTGTTGAGTATCACTATGTGTACTGGTATTTTGTAGGCTGAAACTGTTGAAAGCTCATTCATGTTCATCTTGAAGCTTGCATCTCCTGTTATCAGCACCACGCGCTTGTCAGGCCTTGCAAGCTTGGCCCCCATAGCGGCCCCCAGACCGTAGCCCATGGCGCCAAGCCCCCCTGACGTGAGCAGGCTTCCCGGCGAGTTGAATTTCCAGTTCTGGGCGGTCCACAGCTGATGCTGTCCAACGTCTGTCGCCACAATTGAATCATCGTACAGCGACGATAGTTTCTCTATTATCAGTTTAGGCGTGAATTCTCCGCACTCCGCATGGATTGATTTTTCACTCCAGCTTGAAATCTCAGCCAGCCAGTTACTCCTCTCGCATGAATTCATTTTTTCCGTAATCATAGAAATGATCTGTTTTATATCTCCCCTTATGAAAATGCTGCTCTCTACGTTTTTCCCCATCTCTGTATCGTCTATGTCTATTTGTATTACCTTCTTGCCGTTTGTATCCAGTTTCCCAAGTCCTCTGTCGCTGAACCTAGCTCCAATTGCAATTACCAGGTCACTTTCTGCAAGAGCCTTGTTTGAATGTACGTGCCCGTGCATGCCTGAGAGCCCAAGCGAAAGCGCGTGGCTTCCAGGGAATGACGATATGCCCATGAGCGTGTTTGCAACAGGCAGGTTCCCCTTTTCAGCCAGCCTTATAAGCTCCGGAGCCGCCTTTCCCCTAAGAACGCCTCCGCCTGCATATATTACAGGCCTGCTTGCATTTTCTATCAGCTCAGCTGCCGTCTCGATGTCCCCTTCATCAATCTGGCTTGGCTCATAAAATAGTTCTCCGCCTTGGTTTTGGCATTCGCAGTCAACTTCCTTAAGGAAAATATCCCTTGGTATGTCAATTAAAACTGGTCCCGGCCTTCCAGTCCTTGCTATCAGGAAGGCTTCCCGAAGCGACTGGAGAAGCTTTTTCTCATCGCTTATGACATAGTTGTGCTTTGTTATCGGAAAAGTCATTCCTGCTATGTCTATTTCTTGGAATGAGTCTTTTCCAAGCAGCGGTGATGCCACCTGACCTGTTATTATAACCATTGGCACGGAATCCATGTATGCCCCGGCTATTCCCGTAATGAGATTTGTAGCTCCGGGACCTGATGTGGCTATGCACACGCCCACGTTGCCAGTGGCCCTTGCATAGCCGTCAGCCGCAAACGATGCGCCCTGCTCATGCGATGTCCTTATGTGCCTTATTTCATTTTTCCTGCTGTATAGTGCATCATAAAGCGGGACGACGGCTCCTCCTGGATATCCAAACACAGTGTCAACGCCCATTTCTATCAATACATCTATTATCGCATTTGCCCCGTTCTTCATTTTTGCACATCCTTTCCTTGCAATCCTCTATGCTGATTTACGATTATTTATTCTTTTATCCAGGACATCATGCCTCTTAGCTCTTTGCCCACCTCTACTATTGGATGCTCAAGCTCTTTTTGCTTTGTCGCGTTGAACATCGGTCTGCCAAGCATGTTCTCAAGCAGCCAGTTCC
>NZ_WXFG01000024.1 GCF_009881055.1 Peptoclostridium sp. | reverse complement strand
TAATGCTTTATCATTTGTCTGATTTGGTCTTTACTTAAAATTCCCATAGAAAAAGTGCGTACCTCCTTGAATGATAGTTTGATTATATCAATTCTAAGGAAGATACACACTTTATTTTACACACTCATTTTTTGCTATCGCTGTTTGTTTTATTCGGTTTTCCTTTGGAATTATTTTTGTTGTTGTTGTCTGCTAAGCCGTTGGCGGTATCCGAGTTATTGGTTTTTGAGCTGCCTGATTTGCTGCTCGGCTGAGCATTTTTTTCTGAAGGGCCATTCTTGGACGCTTTGCCGACGTTTTCAGAAACAGCTGGATTTACTGGTTTGGAGGATTCTTCAATAGTTTTGGTTTTGCTTATGACTTCAAAGCCAAGAGTTTCGTATTCCAGAACAGATGAAGCCTTGGAGGCCTTGCTTGCCTTAAGTTCATATTCAAGCACACCAATGCCGCTGTTCTTGGCGTCGTTGTAATTTTTGCTGTTTGATTTCACATATACAACATTCAGATTCTCTATATCAGTGTCTTTAAGAAGCTGCTCGTAAATAGCATTTTTTATGGTCTCTTCCTGTCCGGCATATTTGTTTTTAAGAGGGATTACAGATACTATTATTGTATTTTCATATGAATTCTGAATAGAATTTTCAGCAAATCCGTCCACAGCATGCTCTACGGCAAGACCCAGATATTTATCCTTTGCCATGTTATCTGCTGCCCGAGAATTCGAAGTGATCTCCTTAACTTTCATGTCTTTATCGAGCAGAAGCTCTACGCTGGAGCCGTCATCAAGTGTCATTACGGCCGCATATGAGTAGGGAGAGCCGAATCCACTGGAGAGTCCGAAAATAGAAGCAATTATAAGCACTGCCGCTGCAGATGCAGCGATAAGCTGACGCATGCCACCTGATAGCTTTACGATGTCATCATCGGTAAAAAAAATCTTGCTGCCCTTGGAGCACTTCAAAGGCTTTATTTTAAAATACTCGAAATCCTCACTCATCACTACCACATGATTCTTTTGAACATCCATTACTATACCTTTGCGTATCAAGTGAAATCCTCCTTTCAGCCAGAAGCACATACTCCCTTATATCCTCAAGGTCGCTGTCTAGTGCTATTACGGCTGCTATAATTAGTTTTTTGTTTCGTTGCACGGTCTTGCTAGATACGTTTAAGGCGTTGGATATCATAGTTATTGGCAAAGTCTTTTTTCTGTAAAACTCAGATTTTAATTTTTCGTCATCTACAATAAATCGTGCTATTTTAATGGAATTTTCCCTGGCGTCGCTTCGCTTTGGAGAATCGTCTGCTAGTTGGACAAGCGTTATGCCAAAATCGAGCAGTCTTTTTTCGAAAATTTCTATTTCATCTCTCAGCTCCAAGCCGTGAACAAAGTCTTCCTTGCTTGTAATTCGGTCTGGATCTATGCAATTTTTGTCATCCGCATCAATCGGGATAGCCGGATGAGCAGGCTTTCGTAGATGATCTATTATGCGGCTTCTAATAATTAGCTGTGCGAATGCTATGAAGTTTCCTCGGTCGGAGTCGTACTTGTCTATGGCCTCGCTGAAGGCTTCCAGCGCTATGCTGTATTCCTCGTCGTTTTCGGTTTCCACGTATTTGTGAGTTGTCTTGGTTATAGTCTTTATTATAAAAGGCAGGTATTCGCCTATTATGTTCTCCCGCTCAAGGCTGTCTCCGTCTTGGGCTCTTTTAATTCTATATTCAATTGATTTGTCTTTTTTTCTGAAAAAACTCAAAATAGCCAAGATTTCACCGCCTCTTAAAATATAATACGAAAATCCAGGAATTAATTGTACCTTTTTGAGCTTATATTTTCAAATATATATACTTCTTGGCATGATTGCAACAAAAAAGCTCCCGGATTAGAGACCGGGAGCTTGAAATGCTTATAAGAAAAGTTGCGCTTTTTCTTATAGATCTTTGTCGACAATTATAGTTACAACTTCGTCGGCTTCATCAACTATCAGTTCGACATCGTCGCCAGTATCGATATCCTCAACATCACCCATCTCGTCGTCATTGAAGAATACCTGTACATCATTGTCAATATCGAAAGTTAAGTCTTCAGAGCCATCGATTATTGTTATTTCGTCTTCGTTTACTGCATCAACTTCGCCTTCATAGTTATCAAAATCCTCAAGCTCTCTTGAAAGCTCGATTTTTACTACCATATCGTCTTCATCGACAGATATTTTAACTTTGTCACCCTTTATTACATCATCTACTGTCCCATCTTCTTCATCTTCAAATATGACTTCAACATCCTCGTATATATCGTATTTCTTTTCATTGCTGCCAACTAGAAGGGTAACTTCATCCTCATCTATTGCAAGAACTCTACCGTTGTAGGTGTCAAGTTCTGCAAGTTCATCGTCAACCTCGATTTTTATAACATCTTCATCTTCGTTGACTGTTATTTCGACTTCATCGCCTTCTTCGATGTCATCGATGTTACCTTCCGCATTGTTTTCAAATACCACTTCAACATCCTCGTCAATATCGAAAGTCTCATCTTCATCGTCAATAGAGAGCGTTATTTTATCGCTGTCGATTGATACGACTTCGCCTTCATATTTTTCATTATCATCAATATCATCTTCATCGTCTATTATATTGCCATCTTCGTCTATCCTTTCGAGCAATACTGACATCTCAGCTCTTGTAACTGGCTTGTTAGGAAGGAACATTCCGTTTGGATAGCCATTCATAATCCCGCGGTCAACAGCCACATAAATATAGCCTTCATATCCATCTGGTATGCTGTCGGCATCCTCAAAGTCGATGTCCTCATCCATGCTCTCAATTGCCTCATCTTCAAGGTCAAGAGCCCTTACCATGTATTTGGCAACTTCGTATCTCTTGGCTGCAGAATTGAGGTTTTTCACATCTTCATCATTGATTATTTCTTCATCGAGAGCAAGCTCAACATAGCCTTGAGCCCATGAGCTGACAAGATCTTTAAATTTGAAATTCTTGGAACCGTTTTCGATAAGCTCTTTGTAGGATACAGCCTCTACCTCTTCTCCCGTTACTCTGAGCGCCGTTATTATGGCTTCAAGCTGAGTTACAGGCTTGTTAGGCTGGAAAATGCCATTGCCATAGCCTTTTAGGATGCCTTTTTGAGCCATATTCGAAATAGAGTTCTTAGCCCAAGGCACATCATCAACATCGTTGAAAGAAATATTTGAAATTGCAAAAGTCTTGTTAACATTGACGTTTTTTGGAGCCGCAAATGCCGAAGGAGCAAATGCTGTTGTGGCCATGAGCGCTGATACGGTCAGGGCTATAAGTTTTTTTGTTTTCATACGAATCCCTCCTTAAAATAACATGCGGTTAATTGTTTACATATAAAGGATACGGTAGTTATGGTATTTATTTGTCTCCTTCTCAGTAAATAAAGATATTTATTTTTCAATGAAGCGCTGGTGAGAAGAACAGCTCCCGGACCAGTCATGATTCCGGGAGCTGCATAAAAATCAAGCTATAGTTCCTTGTCAACTATTACAGTAACAACGCCATCATCCTCATCAACGATAAGTTCAACGTCGTCTCCATCGTCTATGTCGTCAACGTCACCCATCTCATCATCATCGAAGAATACCTGAACATTGCTGTCGAAATCGAAGTTTCTTTCAGTGGAGCCGTCCATAATAGTTATCTCGTCAGAGTCGACATAAGTGACTTCACCGTCATATGTGTCGAAGTCCTCAAGATCCCTTGTTAGTTCAACTTTTATTACGTCATCATCAGAGTCGACGTATATTTTAACCCAGTCGCCTTTTATTATGTCGTCAACAGTACCGTCCTGGTCGTCGAACACGACATCCACACTTGCATCCACATCGAAGGTTCTCTCATTGCCGCCTATCAGAAGTCTAATCTCATCCTCGTCTATAGCAAGAACTCTGCCGTTATAGGTGTCGACTTCCTCAAGAGCTCTGTCTACTGTTATAGTTACAACATCTTCATCCTCGTTGACTATAAGCACTACATCGTCGCCATCTTCTATGTCGTTAACATCGCCCGTATCATAGTCATCGAAGAATACCTGAACGCCACTTGCAAAATCAAAGTTTCTTTCTGTAGAGCCATCCTGTATTGTTATTTCATCAGAGTCAACATATTCAACTTCACCATCGTATGTGTCAAAGTCCTCAAGATCCCTTGTTAGCTCTACTTTTATTACGTCATCATCAGAGTCGACGTATATTTTAACCCAGTCGCCTTTTATTATGTCGTCAACAGTACCGTCCTGGTCGTCGAATAGGATATCGACATCAGCATCTACATCAAAGGTCCTCTGATTCCCGCTGACAAGAAGAGTGAGCTCATCCTCGTCTATGGCAAGAACTCTACCAGTGAAGATGTCTTTTTCATCAAGTGCTCTGTCCACATCTATCCTTATAACCTTGTCATCATCATTCACTGTGATTTTAACGTCATCGCCTGCTTCTATGTCGCTAAGGCTTCCTTTCTTGTCGTCAAAAGTTACATAGACAGTATTTGCAAGGTCGAATGTCCTGTCATTCCCGCTGATTTCAAGTGTTATTTCGCGGTCCTGCCTGTCTATAGATACAACTTCACCTGTGAATTTTTCATAATCAGTGTCATAATCCCCGTTTTCATCTATCCTGTATAGGATTATTGCCATTTCAGCTCTTGTGACAGGCTTGTTCGGAAGGAACATTCCATTTGGATATACAGTCATAATTCCTCTGTCTATGGCTACATACACATAACCTTCGTATCCATCAGGAACATTTTCATCATTTTCAAAGTCCAAATCTGCATCCATGTTGTCCTCGGCTTCGTTTTCAAGACCGATAGCTCTGACCATGTATTTAGCAACTTCGTATCTTTTCGCTGAAGAGTTGAGATTTCTCAAATCATCTTCGTCTATTATGCCTTCTTCGAGGGCGAGGTCAACATAGCCTTCAGCCCATAGGCTTATTAGATTTTTAAATTTGAAGTTCTTTTTGCCAAGGCTTATGAGGTCGGCATAAGAGATGGCCTTGGGCTCTTCACCGGCAACTCTTAGCGCCATAATTATCGCCTCAAGCTGTGTTACAGGTTTTTTGGGCTGGAAAAAACCGTTTCCGTACCCTTTGATAAAGCCTTTTTCGGTCATTCTAAGTATCGGGTCCTTGGCCCACTTTACATCATCGTCATCAATATCATTGAATTTAGAGTTCCCAAAAGTGGATTTATTCTTGTTCTTATTGTTTGAATTATTGTTGCCTGGATCTGCATATGCGGCAAGAGCAATCGATGTTGCAATAAGCAATCCCGCGACTACAAGTGAAATAAGCTTGTTTATCTTCATAATAAAGCCCCCCTTTTATAGTGATTCTCGACTGATGAATCACAACTCAAGTTTAAATGACTGCGATAATTATATTTACCCTATAGTTATATTTACCATTTCCATATAAATTCAATCATAAAAATCCAGGTGGCCACATTCGGCTCAACTAGTTTATAATGGATATATGAGAATTTGAACATCTGGGAGGAATTTGAATTGCAAATAGGCAAACTTAGATCAGAGCAGCTTGAAGATATGATTTTCCAAAAGCTTAAGAATAAAAGGGAAGAGGTACTTATAAGACCAGGCATTGGAAGGGACTGCGCCGTTGTCGACTACGGGGAGCAACTGTGCGTTCTCAGCACAGACCCTATAACTGGCACAGCCACCAATATAGGAAAGCTGGTGGTACACATAACATGCAATGACATAGCTGCAGACGGCGTGGCGCCGCTTGGGATAATGCTCACCATAATGCTTCCGCCTGAGACTACTGAAGCCGATGTGGAGAATATAATGAATGATATTATAGCTGAGGCGGACAAGATAAATGTCGACATACTCGGAGGACATACAGAGGTAACAGATGCTGTCAACAGAGTAGTCATATCTGCAACCGGCATAGGCAAGAAGCTGAAATCCAGGCTCGAAGGGGTAAAAAAACCGGCTTCCGGAGACCTTTTGATACTGACAAAGGGCTCGGGCATTGAGGGCACGGGAATAATATGCTACGACAAGGAGGAAGAGCTTAAGCAGGCTCTTGGGGCTGAAGTTGTAGAGCAGGGCAAGCAGTTTCTCGAGAAGCTGAGTGTTGTAAGGGAAGGCGTGATTGGCGGAGAAAACGGTGCCAAGCTTATGCACGATGTTACAGAGGGAGGTTTGCTCGGAGGCGTATGGGAGATAAGCGTGCTGAGCAAGCTCGGGGTCAGGCTCTGGAAGGACAAGGTGCCGGTAAGCCCTGTTACGCAGCTTGTGTGCAGCCATTTTGGAATAGAGCCGCTCAAGCTCATGTCGAGCGGTTCAATGCTCATACTTGCAGACGAGGAAGATGCAGATAAAATACTCGGAGAACTGTCTGTTGCAGGGATTGATGCCTGGGTGATTGGAAGGCTTGAGGATGGCGAGAGAAGAGTAATAGTGGATGGAAACCTCGAGCTGGAGATAGAATCTCCCGAAAGTGACGAACTTTACAAGGTATTGAAATAATTGTTATTTTTGTTACAAAGGCTTTACAATAGGCTCGGTTTTGTTGACACCATGTTTTTGCTGGGTATATGCTTTAAAATATAGAGCAAAAACAAGGAATGGAGGTGCTGCAGTGAAAAAGAACTTTTTATGGTTTGTATCCGTAATTGTAACATATATGCTTTGTTTTACTGGTATGGCTTTTGCAGTTGGAGAGAAGACGGAAAAATTCATAATAGATGAAAAGCTTCAGAATGCATACGTAGTGGACCTGAGTATTGACGGCAAAGCAGTGAATGCCGATGTCCCGCCTATAATACTTAATGACAGGACATTGCTGCCAGTAAGAGCTGTATCGGAGGGAATAGGCTGCAATGTGACTTGGAACCAGAAGACTTCCGAAGTCACCATAGAAAGGGAATACAAGACTATAAAGCTAAAGATAGACAGTTCTGATGTATATGTGAACGGAGTCAAAAAGAAGCTTCCGGACAATGTGCCGGCAAAGATAGTCACATACAAGAATTCTGGAAGGACAATGGTGCCGGCAAGATTCGTACTTGAAGAACTTGGAGCCAGCGTTGATTGGAATTCAAAGACAAGGACACTAGCTGTGAAGAGTCCGGATAGTGCTTTTGATTTTGGGGGAGAGACTAACAGCATAAGCCTTAGCAACATCAAGTGGAGCGGCAACGAGGCTAGGATTGTGACTTCCTCAAAACCGGAGTTCAAGGACTACGTGTTGGCAGGGCCGGAAAGGCTTGTTGTAGATTTGCAGAACACAAGATTTGACATGAGCGCTTATACAAGCAATGTGAGCGAAGGCGCAGTATCCAAAATAAGAGCTTCACAATTCGGACTTGACCCTCTAGTTTCGAGAGTTGTGTTTGATCTCAATGAAGGTTCAAGCTATAAAATCACAGCTGCGAGCGACGGAATAATCATAAAATTTGAGCAAGATAAACCTGTTGTTCCGGAAATAATTGATGAAGGACAACCACTTACATACGGCATGGGTGCAGCTGCGACAAAGCTTAAGATTGCACTAGATAGCACTGTGAAGCTGCTTGACAGCGAGTACTCAAAAAGTGAAGGCAAGCTTTCACTAAAGTTTGATTCTAAGTATTTCAAAAATGAGGCGATGCAGGCTGCGATAAACGACACATATCTTAAGAAAGTTACGGTTTCAAAGGCTTCTTCCGGGTATACATATGTAAACGCGTATTTAAGCGACGGAGCCAAATATGATATTAAAAATTCAAGCACAGCCGTCGAAGTGACATTTACAAGAGAGAGAGCCGCCAAGCCGCTTATAGTCATAGATGCAGGACATGGAGGCAAGGATCCTGGTGCTGTCGGCATAGACACGAAGGTCACTGAGAAGGAGATAGTGATAGATATTGCAGGAAAGCTGCAACGGCTTCTTGAAGATGAGGGCTACAAGACTATAATGACAAGGGAAGACGACACGTTCGTTGATCTTTACAAGAGAGCTGCGATTGCAAATGAAGCCGGGGCGGACATATTCCTGAGCATACACATAAATGCAAGTACAAGCAGGAGCGTTTCAGGAATAGAAACACTCTACTACCCTTCGTCAACAAGCTCATCAGGTGAAGTCGATCTGTATGATGTTTCAGCTGGAACGGCTAGCATTTCAAAGCTCAAGCCTTCGACAGACGGCAAAGGTCTTGCCAGAACGCTGCAGGATGTGCTTATAGCCGAGATGAAAACAGCAAACAGAGGAATAGTAGAAAGGCCAAAACTTGTAGTGCTCAACCAGACTAAGATGACTGCATCGCTTGTGGAGCTTGGATTCATATCGAACTCCAACGAGGAAACACTTCTTAGAACTGACGAATACAGGCAAAGACTTGCTGATGCGCTTTTAAAGGGAATAAAAGAATACTTTTCAAATTAAATACGGAAATCCCCATGCAGCATGGGGATTTTTGATGTTTGAAGGATTGGAGAATCTAAAGTGAGCATGTTCATGACCAAGTTTTACAGGTATCTGGGGTTTGTATACATCCCGCAATATCTTAAGGAACTGGATGAAGACATAATACTCCACATATCTGATACAACTACAAATTTTTTCCAGGATGTAAAAAAGCTTGTTACGGTGCTTAAGCCCAAGTATATTGTACACACAGGAGACCTTGTGGACAACATAAAGCTGCAGTTTCTCTCTGCATCCGAAGGCAGGTACGCCCAGAGGGTCAACACTCTTCTCGAAATAATGGAGGGTTCGTGCGCCGAGAAGATATTCATATCTATTGGAAACCACGACAGCATCAATGCTGTTAAGAACCTTTCGAAAAAGTGCGAGATTATAGACGACATGGACACTATAGACATCGAGGGCATAAAGATAGCAGTAAGCCACTATCCAAGGCGAATAATGGAATACAGCGGAGATGCAAAATACTTCATGTTCGGGCACAGTCTTGAACTTAAAACTCAAATGATAGATGATAAGGTTTATCTCAACGGAATATCGAGCATAAATATTATGACAATAAAGAGCAGACAGATATACAAGCTGCCGTATCCATGCGTAGTCGACGACTGGAGAATGAAAAAGGGCAAGCTGGGATTATAGACGGGAGGAGAATATATGCTTTCGATAGTTAGGGAAGGACCAAGGATACTTGTATTAGAAACTGATTATATAGGAGAGCTGAAAAAGTTTCTGGAAGAAGGCTTTGCTGCAAAGCAGCACGAGCTAAACGAGGCTTTTGAAAGCACGGAGGAAGGCTTTTCGCTAATTTTACTTACGAACAAGGCATCGCAAAATGACTCCTGCGACATAGACGACGTAATACTAGTAACGGCTTGCGATACAGGCACTATACTGAGAGCCATCATTAATGAAAAAAAGAGCGGGATGATAAAAAACGTATTTTCGGGCCCCAGAATAATGATAATGAGGGTTTTTGGAAACGTTGAGAAGGTGGTTGGAAAAATAAGCGAGGAGTTTGGCGCGAAGCGTCTTAAGGTTCTCGACCTTTTGCTTGAATTCAAGAACAAAGGAAATGTAGTTATGTTTACTACAAAGCCATTAAACCAGAAGATGAGGCTTATCGACCTGTATGGAGACGGGCTCCTGATTGACAGGGATTATCTTGCGCTTAGCAAGAAATTCCGCATAGAGGCCCTCAAGTACCTCAACGAAGGTCTTGAAAAGATGGACTGGTATGAGATGGAGATAAGGATATACGACAGATACAGCGCGTATGATTACCACTATGAAAAGCTCATAAAGGTCCTTGAAAACCTCGAGCTAGGCCTGGTGCTTGGCGAAGCTTGGACAAAGGATTATCCGAGGATGTTCATGGCCGTTGGTGTCTACAGGCTGAGATTTTTCTCATTTCATGACCCAGAATACATAAAGAAGGTGCTTATGGGCCTTGAGTATTCAAAGGACGGCATCAGGATAGTCGACTATGACCTTTACTTCAAGAGAAAGCACATCCACTGGTCGGAGGTCATAGAAGACAACATAAGGGCAAGAAATGATCTGGGCATGAGATTCAGAGCCCAGATATACTCGAGGCTGAACGGCAGGCTCTCCAAGGAGATAGCAGAGCTTGATGAAAAGATAATGAAAACTCGCGTGGAAGATTAATAAATAAAAGGGCGCCGCAAAATTTCACTGCGGCGCCTTTTGCGTTGGTGTATAATGGTTATGTCAATAAGAAAAAAAGGAGGCGCACATGGAAAAAATAAACGCTGCAAACGAAGCTCAAAATACTGAAAATGGCGCAATAAAAATACTCATGGTCATGGCGGCGCTTTTCTGGGCCGGCGCATTCATAGCGGGCAAGCTTTCTGTAAGGGAGTTTCCCCCTATATCGCTTACTTTCTTTAGATTCCTGATTGCAAGTGCTGTAATATTTGCGATACTGGCCGTAAAGGAAAGAGACATTCGCATAAAGAGGAAGGATCTGCCTATATTCATAGCACTCGGAGCAATAGGCATGATTGGCTACCACATACTGTTTTTCATAGCGCTAAAATTCACATCTCCTGTAAATGCTGCGCTCATAGGTGCTATCAACCCTCTAGTCACGACAATCTTTTCGGTGATTTTTCTGAAGGAAAAAATAAGAATTGTTAACACACTCGCCATAATGGTTTCGCTGTCGGGCGTCGTGCTTATAGTTACAAACGGCAGCCTTGGATTTTTTGCTGATATGAGGTTCAACATAGGCGACTTGCTCATGCTTGTGGCAGTCGTGTGCTGGGCTGCATATGCTATAATTTCAAAAAAGGCTCTTGCCAAGTACAGCCCCATAAAGGTGACTTCATATGCATTCCTGGTGTGCACAATTCTGCTCCTGCCGTTCCTGCCGTTTGAGAGCCCGATGAAGTTTCTTCCAGGCACTACAATTGGCGGTTGGGCATCTGTGGTCTACATGGCCATTTTCCCGTCTGTGGGAGGATATCTGATACAGCAAATGTCCATAAAGAAAATGGGCCCAAGCAAGACATCGCTTTATGTAAACCTGGTGCCTTTGTTTTCGATGGTTCTTGCATTTTTCATACTCGGCGAAGCGATAAGCGCCGTAAAGGTTGCGGCGGCGGCACTTATAATTGGCGGGGTTTACATGAACACAAAATTCAAATAGAGCTCATGGGGTGAATTTCATATAATGAACAGAAGATATAATGCGTATTCAGACTACCTTGTTGGAAAATATGGAGAAAAGGTATACAGGCTTCCGGTGAACTTGCCACTTACCTGCCCCAACAGGGACGGCCAGGTTGGCGAGGGAGGCTGCACTTTCTGCGCCGAGGTGGGAGCAGGTTTCGAGGCTTTCGATAGCAGCGTCAGCATAAAAGACCAGCTGCTTAGTAACAAGGAGTATATTGGGAGCAAATACAAGGCAAGAAAGTTCATTGCATATTTCCAAAACTACACAAACACATACGTGGACAAGGATACTTTCAGAAACTGCCTTGAAGAGGCCTTGCTTGAGGATATAGTCGAGATAGCCATATCCACAAGACCGGATGCAATAAGCGACGAATACCTTCAGATAATGAAGGAGCTTGAGCAAAAAGGCGTAGCAATATCAATAGAGCTAGGGCTTCAGACGGTTAATTACCACACACTCAAAGCCATAAACAGGGGTCACACTCTGGCAGAGTTCATAGACGCTGTAATAAGAATCAAAAAATTCGGATTCGAGTCGTGTGCACATGTCATACTCAACCTTCCCGGAGATGAAATGCTAGATGTAATAGAGACTGCAAAGGTCATATCGGCGCTTGGAGTGGACGGCGTAAAGCTGCATTCGCTATACATTCCAAGGTGCAGCCAGATGGCTCTAGATTACGAAGGTGGGAAGCTGCAGCTTTCAAGCCTTGATGAGTACGTGAAAAGAGCTGCGACTTTCATGGGGTATCTTTCGCAGGATGTTATAATAGAGCGCCTAGTGGGAAGGGCGCCTGAAGAGGACACGCTATTTTGCAACTGGAACACATCATGGTGGAAGATAAAGGATATGATAGAGCGGTATATGGATGAAAATTACATATACCAGGGCAAGTTCTGTGACTACCTAAACGGCAAGGCTCTTAGAAGGTGGGAGTAAATTGCAGCTGAAATATAAAGGCCTCGAGCTAAGCTTGAAAAAGCTGCAGCGCGAGGCCTGTTTAAATTCAATTATTATAAAAAGTCTTCTCCAAGATATTGCTTGATCAGCTCGGGGCTGCTGTCTGGAGTAACAAGGACTTCCTTTTCTGTTTCCTCAAAGTAAACGAGCACCTCGCACTTGCCTTCGAGGAAGAATTTTTTGACTGTAAAATCAGCAACCTTTCTTATCTGGAGCTTGTTCTTCTTGCTCTTGTCGAACTCCTTTAAGAAATAATGGCCTCTTAGACCTATGACTTTAGTATACCTGTTCAATTATATGCACCGTCCTGTATAATTCTATTTTTTAGTGGCAACCTTTTTCAACACTACAGCAACCATAAGGGCTGCAAAGTAACCAACTATTATGAATTGCAAAGCATTGTTTAGTATGCTGGATAGTGTGTATTTGCCAATCTTTTGCAAGAGCATGTTATTCCAGTCCTTGAAAAGTCCCATGTCTGTAGTTTCGGCAAGATGCGGAACCAGTCCAGTAAGTATCATTGTGAAAGCCGCTAGCCAAACGATGGGCATTATGGGTTTGAGTGCGGCCTGAATAATATAGAAAGCCTTGCTCTGATTTGCGTATACCTGCTGCTTATTGGTGCCTGGCTTCTTATTTTCAGTGAGTACTTGGCTTTTATTTTTGTTTTTTTTCTTTTTCATCCAAATCGTCCTTTCAATTGCATTGTAGTTGACAATTAACACTCGCTGATAATCGTATTATACCATAAATCAACGCTTTGGTTTATAATTAAAGCATTATAAAACATCGGGAGGTAACCGTTTTGAACATGGAGAAAATAAGCGGACACAGCTACATAATACGCGGGGGGACAAATACAGGATTATACCTTTTCAAGGATAAGTCCGCGCTTTTGATAGATCCGGGACTTACAAACTCAAGGGGAAACAGGATAATAAGGTACTGCGAAGACGAGGGCATAAGGCCAAGGCACATAGTATTCACCCACGAGCACTACGACCACCACGGAGCTGCGAAGGTAATAATGAACCATTTTACGGGGGCATCGTCGTATTCGTCCGCCAAGGCAAAGCTCATAATAGAGAATCCTGAGATTTTTTCGGGTTACGTATACGGTGGAAAATCAAACAGCTTCCTGGAGGAGAGCTTCAGCCAAAAAGGAGCTGATATAAGGGTGGACAACGTGCTGGAGGCTGGTGTTATAAAGCTTGGCGACAAGAAGTTCTCTATGCATGAAATAACCGGGCACAGCCCGGGACAGCTGGGCATAATGACTGAGGACAAGGTGATCTACATTGGGGATGCCGTATTCAACATCAGCATACTCGAAAAATACAGCATTCCGTTTCTGTATGACATAGGCGCCCAGCTTGATTCGCTGCAACGGCTCCACGAGTTGGATTTCGAATATATGGTCATGGGACATGAAAAGCCGGTTCTGAACCGGGAAGAGGCCGAAGATACTCTAAAGCGCAACATAGAGGCCATAAACGAGTATATAGATCAGGCTAGGGAATTCCTGACTGGGCCAAGGAGCAGGGAGCAGTTGACAGCCGACATAATAGAGTACAATGGCATAGAGACAGGCTACAAGCAGTACTATTTCACAAGCTCCACAATTGCCTCCATAGTATCGTACCTTGCGGACAGGGGTGAAATAGACTATGAAGTGGAGTCCGGAATGCTTTTTTACTACAAAAAATAATACAAAATATCGGGGTTTAGTGATAAAATGTTCCTGTGTGCTTTTTTAAAGGAGGCGTAATATAAATGGAACTTAGGGAATGGAAGACTATTCTAACCCCATATGAATTCGCGGTCGAGGAACTTAAGGGAAAATTCAAGAACATAAGAAAAGAGCTTAAGGCCAACGGCGAATATTCGCCTATTGAGTTCGTAACAGGACGGGTAAAGAAGATTTCATCCATAATAACAAAGGCTGAAAAGCTGGATATAAGCCTTGACGAAGTCGAGGAAAAAATAGAGGACATAGCGGGCATAAGGATAATGTGCCAGTTTGTCGAAGACATATATACAGTTGTCAGTCTTATAAAAAGCAGGGAGGATATGGAGGTCCTGTACGAAAAGGACTACATAACCAACTACAAGGCTAGCGGCTACAGAAGCTACCATGTGATAATAAAGTATCCTTTTCAAACTGCAAAGGGACTTAAAAACATAATGGCCGAAATACAGATAAGAACTCTTGCAATGAACTTCTGGGCCACAATAGAGCATTCGCTCAAATATAAATACGATCACGACATACCATCTGACCTTGCGGCAAGGCTAAGCAGGGCAGGCGACGCCGCATTCCTGCTGGACCAGGAAATGAGCGAGATACGGGACATAGTAGTAAGGGCGCAGGTAATGTTCGAGATGAAGTCGATTGCAATAAAGGACATACTGGACAATATACAAGAGCTCAACAGCATGGGATTTATACAAGAAGCGGTATCTTTCCAGGAGAGATTTGACAGCATCAGCAACTTTGAAGACATCGACAGGATGTTCCTGTTTAAAAGAGAGCTCGAGGCGGCACTTGAAAAATTAAGAAAGACAAAATAGAAGATGCTCCTATTATAGGAGCACTTTTGATTTATTTTTGAATTGAGCCCACTCGCAGCCGCATAGCTTACAAATAATAATAATAAGGGGGCTGATTTTATGGCACTGTATGCTATAGGAGACCTTCATTTTGGAATGGCTGTAGACAAGCCCATGGACATATTTGGAGACGAATGGATAGAGCACAGGGGAAAGATAATTGAAAGCTGGAAATCCATGGTTACCGAAGAGGACACAGTCATAATAGCCGGCGATACATCGTGGGCAATCAACATGGAAGAGGCCATGCCTGACCTGGAAGACATAAGCCTGCTTCCGGGCAAAAAAATAATAGTCAAGGGCAACCACGACTACTGGTGGACAACGCTCAGCAAGCTCAACAGACTTTTCGAGGGCATGATATTCATACAAAACAGCTTTGCTGCATATGAGGACTATGCGGTGTGCGGAAGCAGAGGCTGGCTTTGCCCGAACGACTACTACTTCACATCAAGCGATGAAAAGATATACCGAAGGGAAATAAACAGGCTCAGGATAGCGCTCGAGGGTGCCAAGGCAGCGGGTTACAAAAAACTCATAGTCGCAACTCACTATCCTCCAACAAACGACAGACAGGACGAGTCTGAATTCACAAGGCTCTATGAGGAATTCGGCGTGGAAAAGGTGGTCTACGGACATCTGCATGGCAAAGAGGCTTTCAAGGGAGCGCTCCGGGGCGAACGAAACGGTGTCGAATACATATTTGCAGCATGCGACTATACCGGCTTTAAGCTGGTAAAGATTCTGTAATCTGGGAGGATAAAGATGAAAAAGCAAAACATAGACAAGCTTGCCCTTTTGCTCATGGGACTAAGGCAAAGGAGCGAGGACAACAGGGATTTTTTCATAGGCATGAACATAATGTTCAAATCGGGCAGGAAGGAGTTTCCAGCCACAGCTGTGCAAAAGGGAGACCGCTTCCAGCTGACATACAAGGGGAGAAAGGACAGCCTGGACTTCGAAGGCATATGCAGCCTCATACTAAAGGAGGCCGCCGATTACGACTCGCTCAATATAGAGTATGTTGAAAGAGGCACAATAATACTCATAGAAGGTGACAGCAAGGCTGTCAACATAAGGTATGCCGACAACATAGAGGACGAGGACGCTGTAGCCAAAAAGCAGGCGCAGTCGATGCTCGGTAACAGGGAATACAGAGTTAAGGTGGGTCCAGCTTCGAAGCTCCTGAAGGAGATAGGCATACTAACCCAGGAAGGCAAGATTAAAAACGACAAGATAAGAAAGTACAACCAGATAGACCACTTCGTGGAGCTAATAGACGACATAATAAAGAGCTTCGAGCACAAGGAGACGATAAACATCATTGACTGCGCATGTGGCAAATCTTATCTCAGCTTTGTGCTCAATTTTTATATCAAGGATGTGCTCAAGAAGAACTGTCACTTCATAGGTATAGACAACTCCGAGAATGTAATAGAATCGTCAAGGAAGATGGCCGAAAATCTCGGCTACAAGAACATGGAGTTCATAACCGAGGATCTCGTGTCATACACAGCGGATCGCCGTATAGACATGGTAATAAGCCTGCATGCGTGCGATATCGCAACCGATATGGCGATAGCGCTTGGAGTAAGGGCAAATGCGGATGCCATAGTAGCAGTGCCATGCTGTCACAAGGAGCTTTTGGAGCAATACTCATTTGAAGCTCTAGCACCTATACTAAAGCATGGCGTGTTCAAGGCCAGGATGGCAGACCTTATAACAGACGGGCTCAGGGCCCTCCTGCTCGAAGGGCACGGCTATGAGGTGTCAGCTATTGAGTATATATCGCCTCTGGATACTCCGAAGAATCTCATGATAAGGGCAGTAAAGAAAGAGGAGAGAAACCAACAGGCCATGGAGAACTACACATTACTCAAGGGTATGCTCAGCGTTGATCCAACACTTGAAAAGTTAATATACTAATTTTTTCGAATGACTACAGTCTTCATAGGTGAAGTTTCACCTGTAAGGATTGTGATGCAGCTTTCAGACACGCTAAAGAGGGCGGCAAGGTATCCCATGATTTCCTTGTTGCCCTTTCCCTTTTCCGGGGCTGACTTTATATTGAGCTTGAGGGTTCCGTCAGAGAGCTCCTTTTTGAACTCGGTTTTAGACATCTTAGGGGTCACTTTTATCCTGAGGCTCACGCTGCCATTTGACTCGAGCTCAGACATGTATTTTTCCATAAAATCCAAAAATATCAGCTCCTTATAATATTGATTTAAATAGTTGTTGTATTTTAGGAAAAAGTATACAATAATAGTATAGAGAAAAAGGAGTGAGGGGTAAAGCATGAAAAGGCTCAATATATGCGTTGACATAGATGGAACCATAACAGACCCATACTGCTATCTGGAGTATTTTAACAGCTATTTCGACAAGAAAATAAAGCCTACAGACTTTTCACACCACAGGCTTGATATAGTATATGAAGTCACACGCGACGAGATGACCAGATTCTACATGGAAGAGGGCAGGAGGATGCACCTTGAAGCAACAGTCCAGCCTGATGCCAGAGAGATATTGTGGGAGATGTACAAGAATCACAACATATATTTTGTAACGGCAAGGTATAAGGAGATGGAGGGCACCACGCTCGAGTGGATACAGCTCAACCAGCTTCCGCCCGCCAGGTTATACTCGCTTGGAAGCCACTACAAGGTGGATGCCGCCAAAGAGCTGTGCTGTGACGTTTTCCTTGAGGACAATCCAGAGAATGCTCAGCAACTTGCAGAAAATGGCATAAACGTGCTGCTTGTGGATACTAACTACAACCAGGAGCTTCAGATGAACAGGGTCACGAGAGTGCACAGCTGGAACGAAATCAAGGGGCTTGTGGACATGATGGCTGAGAGGTAAACCAGGAGGAATAAAATGATAAAAGTATCTTTTATGAACAAGAACAACGGCAAAACTGTCATAAAGAGCATGGATATAGAACAGGATCTCAGGGAAAGTGCAGATTTTGAATACGTAAATGACATATCCAACTCGATAAGTCAGAAGAACATCATGGTGTTCGACTGCAAACTCGACGAGACAATATTCAACATCGAAGATCCAGACGATGATTTCTTCGAAGAGTTTGGAACGGATGCAGAATACTTCCAGGTGGTGTTTGACGACATAAAGCTGTATATAGCCGACATGTGCCAGGATATAGAGCATGATCTGAGGGAAGAATACAGATTCGAAAAAATAAGGGTAAGTGCCGAAATATACGACGTGGACGAGACTATTACGGATGTGAAATTCGTGCTTGTAATATCATTCATGGACGCTCCAAGAAAGCAGCAGGCGGACCTTACTAGAGTAGTCGCAAAAAGACAGCTCCAGGGTTCTTCGAAATACTTTAACTAAACAACTAAGCTGAATGAAACAAAAACAAAGAGTGCCCGAGGGCACTCTTTTTCAGTAATCGCATAATGCGATTATATTCTGTTTGAGCAGTTGAATACGTTCTTTATCTTGTGCTGAACAACCTGCTTTATTGCATCCCTTCCAGGACCAAGGTATTTTCTTGGGTCGAATTCATTTGGATTCTCAGCAAGGCACTTTCTTATTGCTGCTGTCATTGCAAGCCTAAGGTCAGTATCGACGTTTATCTTGCACACCCCAAGCTTTGAAGCCTGAGCCAGCATGTCTTCAGGAACTCCCTTTGCGCCCGGTATGCTTCCGCCGAAAGCGTTGCACATTGCAACGTATTCTTCAAGCACTGAAGACGCTCCGTGAAGCACTAGAGGATACCCAGGAAGAAGGTTGCTTATCTTTTCAAGTCTTTCAAAATCAAGCTTAGGCTCGCCTTTGAACTTGTAAGCTCCGTGGCTTGTGCCTATAGCTATTGCAAGGGAGTCAACGCCTGTTCTCTCAACGAACTCCACAGCTTGGTCAGGATCTGTGTAGGTTGCGTCCTCTGCCTTAACCTTGACGTCGTCCTCAACACCGGCAAGCTTTCCAAGTTCAGCTTCAACTGAAACTCCCTTGGCATGAGCGTATTCGACAACCTGCTTAGTTATTCTTATGTTCTCCTCGAAAGAAAGCGCAGAGCCGTCGAACATTACAGAAGAGAAACCGTCGTCTATGCACTGCTTGCATATATCAAAGCTTTCGCCGTGGTCAAGGTGAAGCGCTATAGGAAGGTCAGTGTCTTCAATTGCAGCCTCGACAAGCTTTCGAAGGTATATAGGATTGGCATATTTTCTTGCGCCTGCAGACACCTGGAGTATTAGTGGAGACTTCTCCTCGTGTGCAGCCGCAACAATGCCCTGTATTATCTCCATGTTGTTTACGTTGAAGGCTCCTATGGCATACTTGCCTTCGTAGGCCTTCTTGAACATTTCCGCGGTATTGACTAATGGCATTTTGTAAATCCTCCCTTTATATGTAATTAATATAGTTGATTCAATTAGAATAGCTCAGAATATGACACTTAATAACCACATATATTATATACCATTTTAGAGCCTTTTGCATTCAGCAAATAGCATATTGTTAGCAACTTAGGGATTCAAAATTTGTAATGGTTGTAAATGATATTTAATTTAAAGTATAATAGTATTTGCAAACAACTGACAAGAACGGAGGCGACATCATGCCGCAAATAATTATAAGAGGAATACAGCCGGAAGAGGTCTGCAAGGTGAGCCAGAAGCTGATAGACAAGCTGACACAGGCTGTGGAATGTCCCAGAGACTACTTTGAAATAGAATGCATCAGCTCGGTTAAGGTAACAAATGGCATTATAGAGCAGCCATATCCCTTTGTGGAGGTTGCCTGGTTCGACAGGGGCCAGAAGCTTCAGGACGAGGTTGCAAAGACAATTACAGAAGTCCTCATGGAAGGGCTGGGCATAGAAAGCATGGACCTGGCATTCAAGGTATACGAGAAGGAAAAGTATTACGAAAACGGAGAGCATTTTTAATGGCAAAAGGGATGAGACTCGACAAGCTGCTTTCGAATCTTGGATACGGGAGCAGAAAGGATATAAAGCTGGCGCTTAAGTCTAGAATAGTCAAGGTAAACGGAGAGCTTGAAAAGGACCCGGCAAGGCATGTAGATCCAGAAAAGGACGTCGTCGAATATAACGGTGAGAGGATAGAGTACAGGGAATTCATATACCTCATGCTCAACAAGCCGGACGGCTACGTAAGCGCCACGTTCGACAACAGGGACAAAACGGTACTTGACCTGATAGACGGCGAATACCTGGTATTCGAACCTTTTCCGGTAGGCAGGCTAGACAAGGACACAGAGGGACTGCTTGTGCTGACAAATGACGGAGCGCTCGCGCATAGGGTGCTATCGCCAAAAAAACATGTAAAAAAGAGATACTTCGCACTTGTAGAAGGCGAGGTAACAAGCGATGACATAGAGGCCTTCTCAGAGGGTGTGGAGCTTGAAGATGGCTACAAAACACTGCCTTCCCAGCTGGAAATACTTGAAAGCGGCGAAACGTCGCGGATTGAGCTTACAATATACGAGGGCAAGTTCCACCAGGTCAAGAGGATGTTCGAGGCGGTAGGCAAGAAGGTGACGTACCTCAAGAGGCTTTCGATGGGGAATCTCAGGCTGGACGAAAGCTTGGGGCTTGGGGAATACAGGGAGCTGACAGGAGAAGAATTGCTAATGCTTGAAGAGGAGAGGTGATTATGATGAAGGAGTTTATACTTGATGTTCACTGCCACACAATAGCAAGCGGCCATGCATACAGCACTGTGCACGACATAGCAAGGGAAGCTGCGAAAAAGGGTATAAAGTTATTTGCTTTGACCGATCACGGGCCGGAGATGCCGGGAGCGCCTCACCTTTACCATATAAAGAACCAGAGAGTAATACCAAGAATAATAGACGGAGTAATAGTTCTAAGAGGCGTAGAAGCCAATATAATGGACTACGACGGCGAGCTTGACATGAGGGATTCAGACCTCAAGGAGCTCGATATCGTCATAGCAAGCCTTCATCACATATGTATAGATCCTGGAACCAGGGATGAAAACACAAATGCAATTATTAAGGCCATGGAAAACAGAAATGTCGACATAGTGGGACACATAGGAAACCCAATGTTTCCAATAGATGAGGAGAAGGTTGTAAAGGCCGCGAAGAAGAACAACGTTCTCATCGAGATAAATAACAGCTCGTTTGGACCATCCAGGAAGGGCAGCAAGGAGAACTGCAGCCTTATAGCCAGCCTTGCCAGGGATAACGGGAATATGGTTGTGCTTGGCTCCGACTGTCATATAGCATTTGATGTAGGTAATTTCGAGTATGCGGGCAAGCTCCTCCATGATATAGGAATGCAAAAGGAGCAGATAATAAACACGAGCGTAGACAGGCTCATAGATTTCCTGGAAAGCAAGGGTAAGACGACCATAGAAGACATAAAGGAGCTTAGGAAGAAAAGCTTCATATAGAGTTATAAAACACAATTTAGATTACAGAAACTGCCGCCCGTTCGGGCGGCATATTTGCGATTAGCAGCCGGGAGGAAATTTAGTGAAAAGAAAAGATATAATAGAGCTTACAATAGAGGGTATGGAGTTTGGGGGAAGGTCATACGCCATATCAGAAGACAGAAAAGTGGAGCTTAAGGGCGGAATAACAGGCCAAAGAATCAGCGCAAGAGTCAAGAAAGCCAGAAAGAACAAAGCCGAGGCCAGCATATTAGGCGTTATAGAAAAATCACCGCTTGAGACAGCGCTTACATGCCCTCATTTTGGAGACTGCGGAGGCTGCATGTACCTTTCGCTTCCATATGAAGAGCAAGCAAGACTTAAAGAGGAAATGGTCTACAGACTCTTTGAAGAGGCGGGCATCTCAGGTTTTGAGGCCTTCCCCATTCAGTTAAGCCCATCGGCCTACGCCTACAGGAACAAGATGGAGTATACATTTGGTGACAATGAAAAGAACGGCCCTACAATGCTTGGCATGCACAAGAAGGGAAGGTCCTTTGATATAGTCACGGTAGATGAGTGCATGATAGTCAGTGAAGATTTCAACAGGATACTCTCAGCCACACTTGAGTATTTCAAGAGTTTGGGAATACCCCACTACAACAAGAAGGCCCATGAAGGCTACCTCAGGTTCTTCATAATAAGAAGAGGCGAAAACACCGGAGAACTTATGGTCAACCTGGTTACATCATCGCAGTTGGATCCGGACCTTTCAGGCTATGTGGACATGCTCCTTTCTCTGAATCTTGAATCAAATATAGTCAGCATACTCAACACAATAGACGACAACCTGGCGGATGCGGTAAAGTGTGAGGAGCTAAGAGTGCTGCACGGCAGGGACCACATATTTGAAGAAGTACTGGGACTCAGATTCAAGATATCGCCTTTCTCATTCTTCCAGACGAACACAAAGGGCGCAGAAAAGCTGTATTCAATAGCCAGAGAATTCGCAGGAGAGTCAAAGGGCAGGACAATATTCGACCTCTACAGCGGAACAGGCACAATAGGCCAGATACTCTCAAAGGAAGCTACGAAGGTAATAGGAATAGAGCTTGTGGGCGAGGCGGTAGACGCCGCAAACGAGAACACCAGGCTCAACGGCATATCAAACTGCACCTTCATAGCAGGAGACGTGGGCGAGAAGGTAAGAGAGCTGGAGGAAAAGCCAGACATAATAGTAATAGACCCTCCTAGAATGGGAGCCACACAAAAGGCGATAGCCGACATAATAACCTTCGGGGCAAGGGACATTGTATACATCTCCTGCAACCCGAAGACACTGATAGACAACCTGCTGCAGCTCCAGGAAGCAGGCTACAAGATAGAAAAAGTAATGCCAGTAGACATGTTCCCGCATACCCCGCATTGCGAGACGGTATGTCTGTTAACCCCAAAATAAGCTAAACAGCTAAAATTGAGCAGGAAAACTAAAATGATATACAACAATATAAAAAAAGCTAAATTTATCAGCAGGCCAAATAGATTTATTGCGAATATTGAAATAGATGGAAAGCTTGAATTATGCCATGTTAAAAATACCGGGCGATGTAAGGAATTATTAACTCAGGGCGCTGAGATTAATGTTCAAGAATGTGATTCCAGCAACCGGAAGACAAAATACGATCTGATATCTGTTTACAAAGGTGAAAGATTGATTAACATGGATAGTCAGGCACCCAATAAAGTTTTTCATGAATTTTTATCAATGTTAGGGCGAGAATACCTTCATCCTCTTAGGTGGGGGATGAATCGCCTAATGTTTTTAAGTTGTGTTTTTTGTGTCTGTTCAAGGGTATACATATAATAGCAGCAATCAGCCTTATATGTCACACAAGGAGTTGAAAAGCAATGCTAGTTAGCAAAGCGTACAAGTTCCGCATATATCCGAATAGCCAGCAAAGAAAGCTGATAGCCAAAACAATAGGCTGTAGCCGCTTTGTATTCAACCACTTCCTGAATGCTTGGAATAACGAATACAGACAAACAGGCAAGGGATTGACATATAATTCTTGCTCGGCACAAATGACCCAACTCAAGAAAGAGCTTGTTTGGCTCAAGGAAGTGGACAGCATAGCTCTACAATCTTCCCTGAGGAATCTTGGCGATGCTTTCGACCGTTTCTTCAAGAAGCAAAATGACGCTCCACGTTTCAAATCCAAAAGAAACAAAGTGCAGTCGTATACTACAAAATTTACCAATGGCAATATAGCTATAGCAGACAACAAAATCAAACTGCCTAAGCTTGGTCTAATCAAATTTGCTAAGTCTAAAGAAATAACTGGCAGGATTCTAAGTGCCACTATAAGGCGTAATCCATCCGGCAAATATTTTGTATCTGTGCTTGTCGAAGCAAAGGTGCAAGAGCTGCCTAAGTCGAATTCTTCATGCGGGATAGACGTAGGGTTGAAAGATTTCGCCATACTTTCAGATGGCACAGCATACGAGAATCCCAAGTTTTTCAGAACGCTTGAAGCAAAGCTTGCAAGAGAGCAACGCATACTGTCAAGGCGTATCAAGTTCTCAAACAACTGGCACAAGCAAAGAATCAAGGTTGCCAGAATACACGAGCATATAGCCAATGCAAGAGCAGATTACCTGCACAAAATCTCCACAGAGATAGTCAAAAACCACGACATCATCGGCATTGAGGATTTGCAGGTATCCAATATGCTCAAAAACGGCAAGCTAGCGAAAGCCATATCCGAGGTATCATGGTCGGAGTTCAGGACAATGCTTGAATACAAGGCCAACTGGTACGGCAAGCAGGTCGTCATCGTAGCTAAGAACTTCGCCTCAAGCCAATTGTGTTCTAATTGCGGTTGCAAAAACAAAGACGTTAAAAATCTCTCTGTCAGAGAGTGGACTTGTCCAGAATGCGGAGCAAACCACGACAGAGATATTAACGCAAGCATAAATCTTAAAAACGAAGCCCTAAGGCTTCTAACCGTAGGAACTACGGGGTTAGCCTAATAACAAACTGCTCGGTAGATCGGTGTTCTTAGGAATCCGTACACCTCTAAGCGTTAGCGTAGGTGGCGGTAGTTCAATTTGAAACAGATGACAGAAAAATATTTGTGGAAGTTAAAGGCGTGACATTAGAAGAAGCTGGAGTTGTCAAGTTTCCTGATGCGCCTACAGAAAGAGGTCTTAAGCATTTAAATGAACTTGCCGAATGTATTTCTGACGGTTATGAAGCGTATATATGCTTTATAATCCAAATGAAGGATGTGCTGTATTTTACTCCTAATTATACGATTCATAAGGAATTCGGAGAAACATTGAAGGATGTGAATAGAAGAGGTGTCAATATTGTTGCTTTAGACTGCGAAGTGACAGATGACAGCCTGACATATAGAAATATGGTTGATGTGTATTTGATCTGATGACAATATTAGATATAAGAGCAAAACAAATATGATTCTTTTTCAGCATGAAAAAGTGATGTCTGGATTAAACCAAACATCACTTTTTTTAGTGTTTATTTACGGGAGACTAGAAAGTTACGTCTGTACCGTAGTAAGCAGCTTCGAATAGCTGTTTCATCTCTTCTACAGATATGTCTCTTGGGTTAGTGCCTGTACAAGGATCTCCCACTGCGTTTTTAGATATTTCATCAAGGCTTGACTTGAAGAAGTCTTCTGCTATGCCAAACTCCTTAAGTGTGTGAGGCATGTTCATAGAAGTTCTGAAGTCCTTTACAAGCTGCACAAGAGATGCAACAAGCTCATCAGTTGTAGTTCCAGAAAGACCAAGTCTTCTTGCTATGTCGGCGTACTCAGCTCCAGCTGCCTTAGAGTTGAACTGAATTGCATATGAAAGGTATATTGCATTGGCGCAGCCGTGAGGTATGTCGAATATCTTGCCTGTCTTGTGAGCCATTGAGTGAACTATTCCAAGTATGGCATTAGAGAATGACATTCCTGCAAGGCACTGAGCTATGTGCATGTCCTTTCTGGCCTGGTCTGCCCCTTTGTAAGAGTCAACAAGGCTTGCCACAGTCATTTCTATTGATTTCATCGCAAGTGAATCAGTTATTGGATTTCTAGCCTTTGAAACATAGGCTTCGAATGCATGTGTAAGAGCATCCATACCTGTATTTGCAACAAGTGACGGAGTCATACTTTGAACAAGTCCAGTGTCAACTATTGCAACATCTGGAGTTATGTTGTAGTCGGCGATAGGATACTTTACGCCTGTCTCGTGATTAGTTATTACTGAAAACGAAGTAACCTCAGTTCCAGTACCGCTTGTAGTAGGTATTGCTATGAATCTTGCCTTCTTTCTAAGCTCAGGCAGGTTGAAAGGCTTTGCAGCCTCCTCGAATGTGAATTCAGGATACTCGTAGAATATCCACATGGCCTTGGCCGCATCTATAGGAGAGCCTCCGCCTATTCCAACTACAAGATCAGGATTGAACTCTCTCATAGCCTGCGCACCTGACATTACAGTTGCAACTGAAGGATCGTTTTCAACTCCTGAAAATATTGAAGTTTCTATGTTTGCTTCCTTAAGAAGCGACTGAATCTTTGGAACAGTACCATCCTGTATAAGTCTTTCAGAACCTATAACAAGCATGGCCTTGCTTCCGCCTACCGACTTTAGATGCTCTATGGCATTCTCACCGAAATAAACGTCTCTTGGAATTGTAAATCTTTGCATATCTATGTCCTCCTTAGAAAATTAATAATTGTTTTAGTTTTTTAGGATGTCCCCAGGCACATTCTTAGTATAAAACCATCGATCCATTAAAAAAAGAAGGCACTTTTTGGTGATTCAGTTTCAAAAAGGTAGGAAATATGCAGCGGGTTCACATTGAGATTTTAATTTTTTTTTAGCGCTGTTTGAATATAGGAGCAAAAGACAGGATCATTCAAAATACTATAGAGTGTTTACAGGGTATTGGATTAAGGTAGAAAAATAACAAGATGGAAACTATAGCTCATAATAGCTAAAAAATAGTTATAAGGTCGCCTGCTAGTTGATTCAAACTATAGTGGAAGGATATTTATTATGACAGAGAAAAAGCAAGAGCGTGAGCAAGATATTGAAAGAAAAGAAGAGCTTATTGCTCCATGTGGGATGAACTGCGCTTTATGCATTTCTTATCAATTCAAAGAAAAGGACTTGAATAAACAAGGCTTTCACAGGACATATTGCTGCGGCTGTATAAAGAGGGGTAAAAACTGCACACACATGGGAGATAAGTGCGAGCTGCTGGGAAAAGGGAAGGTTCGATTCTGCTTTGAGTGTGAAGCATATCCCTGTAAGCTATTGAAGGCTCTGGATAAGAGATACCGCACAAAATACCACATGAGCATGATTGAAAACCTGGACTTCATCAAAGAAAAAGGAATTGAAGAATTCCTAAAAAAGGAAGAAGCCGAGTGGAAATGCCCGGAGTGCGGTGGAACAATCTGCTGCCACAATGGACTGTGTCTGAACTGCAATCTGGAAACTTTTTTGCATAATAAAAAATATCGCTGGAATGAGGAGGAATTTCAAATGCCAAGAAAAGCCGTTAGTGCAGCTGGAGCTGCAACTGTTGGACCATACTCACATGCAATTGAATCAGGAGATTTAATTTTTTTATCTGGGCAGACACCGATAGACTCACAAACTGGAAAGCTTGTGGAGGGTGATATTGTTGAACAGACAAAGCAATGTTTTAAGAATATTTTCAGTGTATTGGAAGCAGCAGGGTTAACCTCTGACAATGTTGAAAAAGTAAATGTATTTTTAATTGATATTAATGATTTTACAAAAATGAACGAAATATATTCAAAACAATTTTCTGAACCATATCCTGCTCGTACAACTATAGGAGTAGCATCGCTGCCTCTAGGTGCTAAAATTGAGATAGAAATGATAGCAAGAAGAAAATAATTGAATAACTGCCCCAGACTAACCGAAAGAGTGCTTGACACATACAGGTTAGTTTTTTTATTATGCTGTATTGACGGATTCCACTGCGCTCTCTGAGAAAGAGTGCTTGACACATACAGGTTAGTTTTTTTATTGGATAAATGTTATAGCCTCCCAAATTAAAGAATTATTCCTGTGTGTTTCATACGCCAAGTTAAATGATATTTATTCAATTTAATATTGATGTATTTGCGCTTTACGCACTTATATATAAATATTATACTGAAGCCAAAGAACTAAAGATGATTAATCAACATATGGCTTATTGTTTGACGTGATGAAGCAATACTAGAAAAATTGAGGGAGGATTCTTAAAATGAACACTGGAAAACAACTTTTTAACACAAGTGCAATTCATGCTGGAAGCGAACACTGTCCGGTAACCGGGGCACATATTGCACCAATATATCGTACTTCTACTTTTGTGATGAAAGACGTGGAGGAAGCGATTGCAGCAGGTTATGGCGACCCGGAAGGAAAATACTACGCCTATACGAGATACGGGAACCCAACAATCCATGCAGTACAGCGAAAAATTGCCGCATTAGAGAATGCAGAAGCAGCTCTAATGGCCGCTTCTGGGATGGGAGCAATTACAACAGCGCTATTAGCTGTCCTTAATACAGGCGATCATATTGTTGCCTCAGATACAGTTTATGGCGGTACGTTTGGTTTCATGAAGAAAATTCTTCCGCGTTTTGGCATTGAAGTAACTATGGTTCGTGTTACTGGAGATCAAGTTGAAAATATAAGAAACGCCATGAAACCAAATACAAAAATTGTTTATATTGAAACACCATGCAATCCAACGCTTGCAATCACAGATTTAAAGAGAGCTGCAGAAATCGCTCATGAATGTGGTTCATTATTGTATGTGGATAACACTTTTGCAACTCCATATCTTCAACAGCCTATTTCTCTCGGTGCAGACATTGTTTTGCATTCAACAACTAAATATTTGAATGGACATGGCGACATGATAGGCGGAGCCATTGTGGGGAAAAGAGAATTAATTCATAAATTTGATAGTGATTATATGAAGTGGATTGGCGGGATTATGTCCCCGGCAGATGCGGCAGGGCTTTCTAAGGGGATAAAAACTCTTGGTGTTAGAATGGATGTTCATTGTTCTAATGCAAGGAAGATAGCCGATTTCTTGGAAAACCACAATATGGTTGAAAAAGTGTTATACCCGGGTATTGAATCCCACCCTGGTCATGAGATCGCTAAAAAGCAGATGAAGGATTTTGGTGGAATGATGAGTTTTAATGTCCGTGGTGGATTTGAAGCAGGAAAACTCCTCATGGATAGCGTGAAATTGTTTAGTTTGGCGACTTCTCTAGGGAATGTGGATTCTCTTATACAGCACTCCGCATCAATGAGCCATGCTTCAATGAGTAAAGAAGAGCGTGAAGCGGTGGGCATAGCAGATGGGCAGGTAAGGCTATCAATAGGAATTGAAGATGTTGAGGACATCATATATGACTTAGACCAAGCATTGCACAATGTCAAAAGTCAGATGAATCTGTAAATCATTTTAAAGGAAAAGGCTTATTAGTACAGAAAAGGAGGTTGTTGATATGGGGAGTTTCACTTATAAAGATACCTATATAGAGGACGGCAATAAGGTTCTAGAGGTCAATGTGCTGCCAGAAAAGTATTGCAATTTTGATTGCATATTTTGTCCTATCGGGCGATCACCGAAAAAAGTAGATACACAGATGACTTTTGACGGATTTCAAGAATCGATGCAAGATTTGGATAACATGATTGAAAAGACAAAGCCAGAATTGATTTTTATCAATTCGAAAGGTGAAGCTTTTGTAAACGATAGAATCGCTGAAATTGTCAGCTTTATAAAATCAAAAGGTCTACCTGTAAGATTGCTTACAAATGGGTACTTGTTGGGAAATGCGTCATGTAGAGAAATCGCCAATGTTTGTGATGAGGTAATCGGTGAGATAAAAGTGATTACGGAAGAAGACTTTCAAAAGGTTCAGAGGCCAATTGAAGGATATACATTGGAAGAATATATTTCCAACATGGTTTCATTCAACAAGCAATATACAGGCAAATTCATTTTCGAAATTACGATTGTGAAGGGATGCAACGACGATGAAGTATCGGTACAGAAGTTAAAAGAGATTATTAAGCTCCTTTCGCCAAGTAAGGTCATTGTTGTGCGAATGGAAGATGAACCGTTTAAGAAAAAGCTTGGTATCTCAGATGAAAGATATGCGGAAATCACAAAAATCCTACTCAATAAATAAAAATGAAACGGATTTCCAAAGTGCTTGGCACAGGCATGGGAACAATTACAAGAGCTTTACTATAGAATTAGAATAAATCACGTGGCTCTAGAGAAAAGCTAGAGTCACGTGATCATGCCAATCGTTTTATAGATTAGAGCAATGTCCATCTACTGACTAAGTTATATTATTTTTGACATGGTCGAGAATATGATTGAACAATTTTTTGGCAGCAGGTGAAAGCAGCTGCTTTTGCTGAGTAATGAGTCCAATGGTTCTATATTCATTAGGCTCCAATGGATAGATTTTAATATCGTAAGATACTTTTTTAAGAATTAATTCTGGCACAACGCTTATACCTAATCCGCTTTCAACAATTGCAAGAATGGATTGATCGTCGTCAATAAAGAATTCAGGTTGTATTGTGAGGTTGTATTTTTTTATAAAAGATATGGTATCTGCGTTATACCCCTCGCGTTGCAAGACAAAAGTTTGATTTTGAATATCGTCAATAGTAACAAATTCAGGATGCTTTGATTTAAAATTTTTTGGTGTAATGCAGAGTAAGCGATCCTCGAAAAGTGGAGTTGCTATAAGATCTTCACTTACTGGCAAGCTTGCAAAACCGATATCTACTATTCCGACACTTGTCCAATGAATTACGTCTTCGTAGTCACCCTGCATAATGTGAATGTTTATATTGGGATACAATTGTCTAAAGGATTTTATGATGTCGGGAATCCAATTGCTGCATACGCTGCTGAAAGTACCTATTACTACAGTTCCTTGTTCAAGTCCATTGATCTGAGCAGCCAATTGCTGCAGCTGTTCTTCTGCATTCAAAACTGATCTGATAGACGCAATTACGCTTTCGCCTTCCCGAGTAAGTCGAACACCTTTTCTGCTGCGGACAAAAAGCCGGAAACCAAGAGTTTTTTCTAAGGTAGCAATAGATCTGCTTACAGCGGATGGTGTTAAGTTGATGCTTTCGGCAGCACGTATAAAACTCTGATGTTTTGCTACTGCATCGAAAATTTTGTATGAATATAGTGACATAATAAATACCCTCACCTAAATATATTTTTTAAAAGCGATCCCATAAGCTATATCTGCAATACTTTTGTTGGTGTTTACCAGCGGTTCGATGCTTTTATTTACTCTGAAGTTTAAGATATACTGAAATAAGCTTTGATCTACACGATTTTTGAAAAAACGGCAGCATTCGCTCCTGCTTAAATTGATATGATCTGATAAAAACATGAGTAACCGGATTACATATAAGTATTATACTTCTGAAATATAATATTAGCAAAAGAGAAGCGGCGTGAAAATTGTGACATTATTTTATAACTGCTAAAGATTAATGAGTGGGTATTAGACATTGACTTAATCATAAATACTGTCGTAATATATGAATACAAACAAAATCTTAATATTATAAAGTTTTATAGGGTTCCGCGGTATGCAATTTATTACTGGTCTGGTCCAAGATAAAACGCACAGAATACTGTGTTCACGGAAGGATAAAAGCCTGGGAGATATTTTATATATTACCCACGGCTTTTTTTGTTTTAAAAATTATTGGAGGTGGACTATGAAGTGGTTTGAACTTATCATCGCAGGGATATTTGAGGTCGGATGGGCTTTAAGCTTGAAATACTCACAAGGATTTACGAAGCCTTTACCCAGCATAATCACAATAGCAGGTATGACAGCAAGTTTCTATTTACTATCATTAGCTTTAAAGAGCATCCCGCTAGGGACGGCCTATGCGATTTGGACAGGAATAGGCACTCTTGGTACTGTGATTTTAGGAATAACGCTATTTAAAGAGCCTATAGATGCAATCAGAATAATTTGCATTATGCTCATATTAATTGGAATAATTGGGCTGAAGATGATTTCGCCTCACTAAATTACCTATCAGAGACATGAAAAATCCAGATGTCGTTTTCCTGAATAATATGTTCTGTTTAGAGCTATATAAAAAATTAAATATGGATTAAAGGTTTACGCTCAAAATGTTTTATGCTATATTAACCTACATGCAAAATATAATTAATCGCCGGAAAATGTGATTATCACATTGTATTCTTATCATTGATAATGTGCCGGTGGATTAAGCACAACGAGGTGAAAAATTTGAACGAAAAAACTAAAGCATTAAAAGCGGCATTTCCTCATACAATCCCTGTATTTACCGGATTTATTTTCTTAGGCTTCGCCTACGGCATACTGATGAGCAGCAAGGGATACGGCATTGGCTGGAGTGTGTTGTTCAGCTTGGTAGCATTTGCGGGCTCGGCCCAATACGTAGCCATAAGCTTTCTTACATCAGTTTTCAATCCTGTTTACGCACTGCTTATGACGTTAATGGTTAATGCCCGCCATTTATTTTACGGAATTTCAATGCTGGACAAGTATAGGGAGACAGGCAGGCTAAAGCCATACCTTATTTTTGGCATGTGCGATGAAACATTTTCAATCACTTGTTCAACTGAGCCGCCTGAAGGCGTAGACCGAAGCTGGTTTATGTTATTCATAACTCTCCTAAACCACAGCTACTGGGTTATGGGCTCGGCTCTTGGAGGATTGCTTGGTTCTATGATTTCTTTCAATACTAAGGGTCTGGATTTTGTGCTTACAGCTCTTTTTGTAGTAATTTTTGTAGGCCAGTGGAAATCTCAAAAGGACCACAAGCCGGCAATAATAGGTGTTGTGTGTTCATTGGCTTGCCTTTTAGTTTTCGGGCAAGGCAATTTCATTATCCCTTCTATGCTTGCAATACTTGCTGTGCTTACGATGTCTAGGAAAAGAGAAGAAAAATATGATTGCGACAGAGAATTGCTAGAGGAGGGAGCATAATGACTTTAACACCTGTTCAGACCCTTATTACTATAGGTGTGGTGACTATAGGGACAATGATAACAAGGTTTTTGCCCTTTGCAGTATTCAAGAATGCAAATTCAAACAGTTCATATATAAGTTATCTAGGTCAGGTATTGCCTTATTCCGCAATAGGCTTGCTGGTTGTGTATTGCCTCAAGGGCGTTGATCTAAGCGGACCGACCCACGGACTTCCGGAGGCGATAGCCGTCATTTTCGTAGCGGCGCTTCATTATTTCAAGGAGAATGCGCTCCTTAGCATAGGAGCAGGCACTGTTCTCTATATGGTGCTTGTTCAGGCTGTTTTTATTTAAAAAGAGAAGTTTTTCAGGCTTATAAAGGCTTCTAACAGTAAAATAGCAAAAGGGCATGCCATGAAGGCAAGGCCCTTTTTGGTTTTTTGGTCTTGGAAGCACTAAAGAATATTATCGCTTAGATTGAGGCAATTGTGGAGTTTCTAAGAATGGTTAGTCATTGTAATTTGTCTATTTTATCTAAGTACTTGGCCATATCGAATTTTCTATCCAAGCCTTTAGAATTCATATACCTTACAGTTCCAAATATTTCTCGCTCCTTCCAAGGCCTGTCATGCTTTCCGAAACACCATGCTACCCCTGCAAAACTATTAGGGTCTCTACCATCAAGACAATATTTGTTGTTGAGATATAGGGCTTTTTCAAAGGCATCCTCAGAGGTTGCGCTCCATTCCAGTATTTTCTTGCCCCAGTACATTCTCATATAACCATGCATTTTTCCTGTCAGCAGCATCTCTTTTTGTGCGGTATTCCAATACAAGTCATGGGTCATGGCCTGTTCCAATTCTGCAAGAGTATATAAATATTCCCTATCATCCGCTTCATGCTTTTCAAGAGTTGACTTGGCCCAGGAGGGTATTGATCTGTAGGAATCGTACTTTAAATTATAATAAACGAAATTCACACCTAATTCCCTTCTGACAATCAGTTCTTCAAGAAAGTCTTTTTTATCATCTTGGTTTAAATCCATCAATCTTCTGAAAATGTACAGAGGAGATATCTGTCCAAAATGAAGATATGGACTCATTTCTGATGAATAATCCAGTCCCGGTTCATTTTTATATTTGCCGTAGAATGGCAATTTTTTTAAGATGAAATCTTCCAGCAATTTCTTAGCTTGGCTGGTGCCGCCCTTGAAAAATTTTACCGGCCTCACTGCTTTGTCAATTTCCAGCTGTGCCACCGCACCTTCAATATCGTCCACATCAAATTCAACAAAGGGAATTTCCAAATCAGTGGAGGGCAGATTAACGGTCGTATCATTTAACGGTAAAATGAAGCTGTCTAGTTTTTTGCTAATTTTAGCCCTGAACGTGGCGGCTGAATATTCCTCCTTTATGGAAGCCGACTCAACGGGGATAATGACATTGGTTTCCACCTGTATCACGGGGCAATTTGCATTAAGGGATAAAAAATCCCTCCATTGCCGCTCTATTCTTAAATAACCTCTATCTACAATCATTAACGCAGCCAGAGAAGAGATTTCGAGAGCGCCTATTTCAGGAGACACTTTTCTTATAAGCATTCCTATATTTCTAGCCGCCAATTCCGCTTTGACTTCCTTTAGGCCTTCCAGCATAAAGTAATAGTGTCTTTCGTTTGCTTCAGGAAAACTATCTGTAACCCCAAAATAGACTATCAAAGGCTTCTTCAGACTGTTTGCCTCATGAATTGCATACTCAAGGGCATGATTGTACTCAGCTCTTTGAGAGCTCTGCATCCAATATACTACATAGGGATTATCGACAACATGTTTGTCATTAAGAATTTTAACTCTTTCCTGCGAAATCACAAAATCAGCTCCCTAAATAAAGTTGTTTATATGGGCATGTTTAACATTTTTTATAATTGTGCCGTTTCAGGAGATTGCCAGAAAACCCAATGTCCTGAAGTCATTTTCTATGCAAGAAAAAGTTGAAGATTTCACCAAATAAACGGAACAAGGCGATAACGCGTCTTAGCGCAATAATCGCTGTATCCAGCCAAGCCTCTCAGCAGCACCTCTTCCTCGCCTATTATTCGAATTACGTTCATAGGAATGCAAAGAAGGGCGGGGATTATAGCCCAATAGGAGCCAAGCGCAAGAGGCGTGAACAATATCATTGTAATAAGTCCCAGGTACATCGGATGGCGGACTATTGCGTAGGGGCCGGTTGTTATGACTTGTTGTCCCTTCTCGACTTGAATAGTGGTGGAGGCGTAACTGTTTTCCTTGAAGACAAATATAATAAGTATATATCCTAGAAAAACAACTGCGTTGGCTGCTATAACGAGCCAAAGCGGCACTGCAGACCAATGAAACCGAAAATCAAGGCCAGGTATCACATAGCATAGGAAAAACAAGTTTAAGAAAGCGGGCGGCTTTCTTGTGGTTTCATCTTCCTTATACTTCATTCGTCTCGACAGAAGTTTGGGATCCTTTTTAGAGAAATATACTGCAATAAAAAGCGTCAAGACAGTAAATCCCGACCAGTAAACCCAGGCCTCCCAAAATCTCAACGAACCTGCAGGTGCGAATAATACCAGGGCGAGCAGAACTGAAATTATTACAGGGACAAGAAAGGCCTTTTGCTTTGAAAACTTAACATTGTCTTCCACGAAAATCATCTCCTAATCTCTTGGACTTTTTCCGGACAAATAAATATAGAATTGGTATATGTTATACCCACAACACCGGGGGTTGAGTCAAATCCAGAAATTATCAAAGTCACCCATCAAAAAATAGCGTATTTTTTATATTTATATAGGACTCAAATAGGAGCCAATATTGTAAAAAATCATATTTAGGGTAAGAGTAGCTTATATGGCTAGAGAAAAGGTGCGTAAGTGCCTGCGCAAAAGGAGGGTACCCATGGACTCCCATGAAGAAAAGGTAAGCAGGATTGCAAAGCAACTGAAGGAGCGCAAAAGCTCAGCGCCATTGACTTTGAAGAAGAAGGCTGTTTCCCACGAAGTTCCAAAGCCCAGGGACAAGAAGCATTCGGACGAAAAGCTGGACGTCAGCGACCTTGACGAGATAATCCATATCGATGCGGAAAAACGCATATGCATAGCAGAGCCAGGCGCTACCTTCGAGACGGTTGTGGCTGCTGCAATGGAGCACGGCCTTGCCCCGGTTGTAGTGCCCGAGCTAAAGACTATAACTATAGGCGGCGCGGTTTCAGGGGGGTCTATTGAGTCCATGTCGTACAGGTTCGGTGGATTCCATGACAGCTGCCTTGAATATGAGGTGGTGACGGCAAAAGGTGATATACTTATTTGCACACCTGATAATCACAATAAGCTGTTGTTCCAGATGGTGCACTGGGCTTTCGGCACATTGGGGATAATAACGCTTCTTAAATTCAGACTAATACCCGCAAAGCCGTTTGTTAAGGTGACATATGAGAAATACGGGACTCTTGAAGAATTCAAGAACGCCATATGGGAGCATTACACGAAAAAAGACATAGATTTTATGGATGGAATTATACATTCGCCCAAGGAGTATGTCCTCAGCGCAGGCGATTTTGTAGACAAGGCTCCATACACCCACAGCTATGACTGGATGAGGATATATTTTCTCAGTACGGCAAGGCGGAAAGAGGATTACCTTAAGACGCCCGATTATTTCTTCAGGTACAACAAGGGCGTGACTAACGTGCATCCGAAATCTTTCGTCGGAAGGCTGCTGCTAGGTAGGCTCATAAATTCCAACAGCACATTGAAGCTGGCCAATACCTTCAGAAAGGTCATACCATCAACGGCTATACCTATAACGGTCGATACTTTCATACCCTTTTCAAAGATGGAGGAGTTCATGGAATGGTATGAGCGGGAAATAGGTCATTTCCCCTTATGGTGCGTACCCTACAGGGTGATGCGCAAATACGAATGGCTGTCTGATGAATTCATAAGCAATGTCAGGGACGAGCTGTTCCTCGACATCGCACTATACGGCATGCGAAGGAAAGATGCGGAGCATTACCACAGGATAATAGAGAAAAAGCTCATAGAGCTCGGCGCAATAAAGACTCTCATATCAACCAATTTGTATTCCGAAGAGGAGTTCTGGAGGATATGGAACAAAAATAACTACGACCTGGTAAAGAGCAAAACAGACCCGGACAACATATTCAGAGGGCTTTACGAAAAGACCTGCAGGGCATCAAGGGGGTTGGGCAGGTAGAGGATTGACGGAGGTTTGATTTTTTGCTTGATACATCCAAAGTCTGTTGTATAATATACTATGAATGATTGCGGTAAAATATATAAATCACTTTAAATGATTAGGCCGCTTTTTATCAACAAAGTATAAAGGAGAATGGGGATAATGGCTGGAAACAAAACTATTTGCACTGTAAATAACGTGGACTACTCTACAATAAGAAAGGCAATGTGCTCGGGAGCAAGAACACAGCAAGAGCTAGTTGATATGGTTGGAGTATGCACTGCCTGCGAGGGATGCAAAAGCGAGCTGGATAAAATACTTTTATCTGTATGCGGCTGCAAGGACGTTTCGCTAAAGGCTGTGGTAGACGCTGTCAATAATGGCGCCGACACGGTAGATAAGGTTGGGGAAGTTACAGGAGCAGGCACTGGCGAAGGCTGTGGAAGATGTAAGGCTCTTATTGCCAATATACTTGAGCTTGGCAGATAATTAAGTTCTATTGAAGAGACGCCACGCACTTTCGTGACTCTAGTAATGAGTTAGTTCACAAAAGTCGTATGAAATCAAAGGCATCTATCTGAAAAGGTAGGTGCTTTTTTAGAGTCCGAAAATATTCTAATCAGAAAAGGACCGGATTTCAAAGAATGAAAAATCCGGTCCACTTGCTAAAATTACTTGTTCAAAAGCTCGCATATTCTCCTAAGTCCCTCTTCGAGCACTGACCTTGGGCAGGCCAGGTTGAGCCTGATGTATCCGTCGGAGTCCGCAACGAACATGTTGCCTCCCTCAAGAAGCACTCCGGCATTGTTTGCAAAGTAAAGAGGCAGGTCTTCATCCTTTGAAACATAGGCGTTTATATTGACCCAAGCCAGGTAGGTTGACTCTGGGATTTTGAAGACAGCCTTCGAAAGGTGTTCTTCCAGGTACTGCCTAGTGAATTCGAAGTTAACGTCCAAATATGCCTTAAGCTGATTGAGCCACTCTTCGCCATGCAGGTATGCTGCCTGAGCCGCTGCAATGCTCAGAGGATTTTCAAAAGGATAGTGTCGCTGTTTCCAGGTGTCCCTGAGCTCGTCGTTAGGTATTATAACATTCGAGAACATAAGCCCCGCTAGGTTGAATGTCTTGCTTGGAGCCATGCAAGTGATGATCCTGTCTGTTTCCGGGAAAAGCTTGGCTAGAGGCGTATGCGTGAGCCCCGTTCTAAGGAGATCGCAGTGTATCTCGTCCGATATTATCCACAGGCCGTTGTCCAGGCATATCTGTCCGACTTTTCTAAGCTCCTCCTCAGACCATACACGCCCTGAAGGATTGTGGGGATTGCAGTATATGCACAGAGTGACCTTCTCGTCCTTTGTCTTTCTCTCTATATCATCGAAATCCATAGTATAGTAGCCGTCATTTTCCAGCAGAGTCGAGCATACTGTTTCTATGCTGTTGAAGTCGGCCGCGTACTTGAAATAGGCATACGAAGGAGTAAATATCAGTATCTTCTCATCGGGCTTGCAGATGTGTCCTATGAGCTCGAAAAGTGCCGGTATTATGCCGTTTGATGTTACCAGATGCTCCTTAGGGAATGTCCAGCCGTAACGGTTCTGTGTCCATGATGAAAACGCCTCATAATATTCCGGATCGAAAACCTTTGTGTAGCCAAATATCCTCTTGTCGGCCCTGTCTTTAATTGCCTGGACTACCGTTGGAGGGGTTGCAAACTCCATGTCTGCCACCCACATGCGTATGAATTCATCATCCGCATAAGGAAACTCCATAGTTGGCGGGGCGTGGAAAATGTACTCCCTGAATCCGTCTGTGTTCATGGCATTTGTGCCTCTTCTTTCAACTATCTCATCAAAATTGTAGTTCATAAAGCACCTTCCTTTTTAATTTTATCGTTTCAATCTGAAAAGTCTAATTCATTGAAGTTATTATCGCACAAGTGATTCGGTTTTACAAAAAAGCTAAAATCCATTTAGGGGAAACAAAATATTAAAATAGTTTCGTTAAAGTGGATAAATTCTCTCTACTATGCTAAGATTGAAGAAGATTAATGGATTTTTGATTTATTCAGCAAATTGAATAATTTGGTGAAACCTAGATTTGGAGGCTGAGCATGGAAAAGATAAACCTAGAGATCGGCAGGAAAATCAAAAATTTCAGGAAGGGCAGAGGCATGACAGTGCATGCTCTGGCGAACATAATAAGCAAGAGCAAATCCACAGTTTCAAAATACGAGAACGGTGAAATATCAATAGATGTTGTTACTCTATATATCATTGCTGATGCCCTAAACATACACGTAGAACAGCTTCTCTACATCGAGCCTAAGACTGAAAAGCATTTGTTAAAATCAGAACCATCCGCATTTTTCAGAAATTCCACAAGATTTTATTCCTATTTATATGATGGGAGGAGCAACGGACTCGTCAGGTGCGTCATAGACGTTTTCCCTCAGGAGGACCCTCCTTTTTTTAAAACAGTGCTGTACATGAACGTAAAGAGCTATGACAATTACGAGGACTGCGAAAATACTTACTGGGGCTACATGGAGCATTATGATGTGATTACGACTATTGTGCTGAGAAATCAGGCTACACCTGTTGAGAGAGTAATCATTAACATACTAGCATCTTTCATGGACTCCCATAAAAAGTGGGGGCTAATGTCAGGAGTTTCGTTCAGGCCATTCATGCCCATAGCTCTCAAGATGCTATTTTCGAAGGAGCCCCTGGCCGAGGGAAAAGAGTTAATAGACGAGTTAAAGATTTCTAAGGAAGACATACGGATAATGAAGATCTACAATATGCTGACCGTAACATAGAAGCAGAAAAAAGCCTTGACAATATTACTAATTAGTAATATATTATAAGTATGAACAGTGAAAATGAAACATACGGAGAACAGAGCGATTTAAATTTGAAAACTTTGGTTATACTGAGCAGATGCATGCAGAGTGTCCACAAAAGAGAGTACAAAACTATAAAAGAGGGAGGCTTAACGGTTTCTCAGTTTGCAGTACTTGAGGTGCTCTACCATAAGGGAGACCTGAGGATTTCCGAGATAATAGATAAAATATTATCTACAGGTGGCAACATGACTGTAGTAATAGACAATCTAGCAAAGGAGAATCTCGTTGAAAGGCGCATAGATTCCAGCGACAGGCGAGTTAACCTTATAAGCATTACGGAAAAGGGAAGAAAGCTGATGAGCGAGATTTTTCCCAAGCACGTGGAAAATATAAATGAAATTTTCAGCGTTCTGACAGAAGAGGAAAAGAAAAGTTTGACAGGGCTACTGAAGAAATTATCGGGTGTATAGATTATACACCCTGCACTTTAAGGAAATGATACTAATTAGTAATAAATAAGTAGAGACATATTTCCTATAATAAAATTGGAGGGATGAAGAAATGAGAAAAGACAAACACGCTCCTGTTGAAAACAGGCGTTCAATCTACGCAATAAGCAAGGAACCTGTAGTTTCTGACGAGATAATTGAGGAAGTTATTGAATATGCGGTGAAGCATACGCCGTCTGCATTTAATTCCCAGAGCGCCAGAGTAGTTTTACTTCTTGGGGAGCAGCACGACAGGCTTTGGGACATTACAAAGGAAGCTCTGAGAAAGAGGGTACCAGCTGACAAATTTGCTCCTACCGAGGAAAAAATCAATTCTTTCCGCAACGGCTACGGAACGGTTTTATTCTTCGAAGACAGTAGCGTGGTTGAATCGCTTCAGAATCAATTTCCAAGCTACAAGGACAATTTTCCGATTTGGTCGCAGCATTCAAATGGAATGCTGCAATACGTAATATGGACGGCCTTGGGAGTAGAAGGGTTTGGCGCCTCTCTTCAGCACTACACTGAGCTTATTGAAGCGGATGTTGAAAAAGAATGGAATCTTCCTACGGAATGGAAGCTTATAGCGCAAATGCCGTTTGGTAAGCCTACGGCCGAGCCTGCTGAAAAGCAGTTTCAACCTTTGGATGAGCGCATAAAGGTATTTAAGTAATTCGGCAATTGATGCAGCTTTGATTTAAAAGGTAAGGGATAGATGCTTAAAACAAGCCTCTGTCCCTTTTTTTAATGGAATAATATTGGGTAGTATATATGTATTACAACTATATAGTCGAAAATGGAGAGGAGGCGGTATCAATGGGTGAGATGAGAAGGAAGGACCGTGAGCTGAGGCTTTCGATATTACCGACATAAAGGGCAAGAGAAAGAAGCTTGCCGACAATTGACAATTTTTGTGTTATTATAATAGAATGAGGCCGTTTAAAATTAAACTGAGCCCGACAATAACTAATGAAATTTTAATAGAGCAGATAATGCTTGCGCAGGTAAAATGGATTAAAGAGGTGATTTTATGAACAGACTTGCTATAAAAATAAAAGATTCTAGAGTGGCGGCTGGACTTTCTGAAAAAGATCTGGCGAAAAAATGTGGCCTTTCAGTAGGCTACATACTCCAGGTTGAGTCAGGCAAGAAAATAATAAATGAAAGCGTTGCAGAGAAGATACTCAAGGCACTGGGAGTCAAGGAGATATTTATTGAGGAGGAGAAGCCCGAGGAAAAGCCGGCTGAAAAATCGGCAAAGACAGCCGAAGTGCCTAGGCCTCAGGAGACGTTGATTGTGGAGCCGAGCCAGTCCTGGGCAGATGCCTTGTCTGGAGTTATCAAGAAATATCCGGTGATTGACTTGCACAGCAACAAGACGGTCGATTATAAGGAGCTTCCTATAATCAGCAAAAAAATAGAAGGGCACCATCCTGACAAGATAATGTTCGCAAAAGCTTCAAACAACGATATGGAGGCTTTCAGGATAGAAAAGGGCGACGTGCTTACTATATTTGCGACAAAGGAGATACAAAACAACTCCTTGTATCTTTTTGAAATTGACGGTAAGAAAATGATAAGGCAGCTTAGAAAAGAACAAAACAACATGGTGAAGCTGTTAAAAAGTCCAAACGACGACTCGGCGGAGACTGTTGACTTGAAAAAAGTCAAGGTCATGGGAAGAGTTATCAAGAATGAGTTTTTTGTAAAATAATAATCTATCGAACAGTTTTGCGAAAGGTGCTTGTCTGAAAATGACAGGCGCTTTTTCAATTTATATAGGTTATAAAGCCAATAGGGGAACAAAACCCCAAAAGTAGCGGATTAAAATTAGTTTCTAGAGGAGTTATGAAATTATCTAGCTATGTAAATCGATTTAATCATGAGATGTCAAAGCAGTTTTCTGCCATGGAATGTGAAGGGCACACATTTTGTATACGAGAAAGGATTGACAAAGTTGAGTCGCAACTTCAACAAAACGGTAAGGTAGTAATTCAATGAGGGTAGCTGAGAGTAAAAAAAGATATTTTTCACAATTTACCAGCGTAACATATCCTTATACTGTTGATTTTAAAGAAAAATTATAAACATGATTTCACAAGCTACTAGATTTCGCAAGTGATGAAAACTATTCGCTAACGCAATTTTTTTTCGCGGTCATGTAATGACAAAAGCTAAATCAAATAATAAATTTATATGATTAAAATTTAGGCATTGGAAAACATGCAAAACCTTAACAAAAAATGAAAAAACGAGATTGTTAAATTGCAAATTACTGAAAAAACCATAGACAATGGTTGCTGTTTATATTTGAAAAACATATAATCTGATTACGGATTGCAATTCGAAAGTTGCTGACTTGCAAATTATCTTGGCGATTGCCGGGATCAAATTATTTGAGGGGGAATTGGAAATGAAATCAATGAAGACGGTGAGCATTGTAATTGAAAATGGAAAGATGCTTACAGAATCGATTCTGTTTAAGAGGGAGCAGGTTGAATCTTCTGTAAAGAAGTTGGCACAGGAGTTGGCTGACAGGAGCAGAATGATTGCGGAGTATAGAGCGCAGTATGGCTTTTGTGAAGAGGAAATGATTTAGGAATTAATTTTTCATAAAAAATAGGCCAACGAATTTGTTGGCCTGTAAATTCTATAAACAATATGATTATCGAACTATGGATATGTAACAGTTATCGTATGAGCCCGGCAGACGGAACATCTATAACAAGTCCAGCAGATGTAACGTCTATAACTAGAGATGAAGAAGGTACAGCCAATATTGCTAGCAGCATAAGTAAAACAAGTTTTTTCATTACAATAATCCTCCTTTCTTATCAAAATAAAGGCTCAGTTATTATAACATTCTAAAATTTTTTATACAAAAAAAATCAATAATCAGTTTTAAAGATGGATAAAAAAAGTGTGTACCTCATTGAGATACACACTTTTTTTATTATGATTGGTGGGCAATAAGGGACTCGAACCCCTGACTTCCTCCACGTCAAGGAGACACTCTACCAGCTGAGTTAATTGCCCGAATGAGAAGATTTTATCACATTTTTTATGGATTGGCAATGTCTATATGACTTTAAGAAGTTTCAATTGAGAGTACAACAGCCGAATCTGGGGTAAACACATAAATATATCGAATATAAAGATTTTGTGGCAGGAGGCTATTTTAATGAAAATATGGATAATACATGGATATTTTTTGACGGGGACGGGGAGCAATCTTTATGTAAAGAATTTATGCAGGCAGTTTTGTTCAATGGGGCACGATGTCACTCTGTTTTGCCAAGATAAGGATGTTGAAAAACATAACTTCATAGAATCCGCATATGTGTTTGATGAGACAAACGAGCACGCTGATTTGATTCACACAAAGGTCACGTCCTTCAGAGGAAAATGCAGGTGTTTCGTCCCAAATATCGGAAATATTCTTCCTGTGTATGTCAAGGACAGGTATGAGGGTTTTGATGCCCAAGAGATTCCACAACTTTCAAAAGAAGAGTTGGAGAACTACATTGATTGTAATGCCAAGGCATTGAAGTCGCGCATTTTGCATGAGAAACCGGATATGATTATAAGCAATCACGTTGTAATGCAGCCGGTGTATGTGAAGAGAGCTCTTGAAAGTACTGAGGGTATAGTAAATTTCAACGTGGTTCACGGAAGCGCATTGAATTTTTCTGTCAGAAAAAGCGAATTAGCGTCAAGTTATGCGATAGAAGGTCTGAGCGCCGTAGACGGCATAGTCTTTCTAACTGAGCACTCTATGCAGGAGTTTTCCGAGTATTTTGATAGACGTGCTGATTTTAAAGCCAGAAGGATTCTGATTCCGGCGGGAGTAGACATTGAAAGGTTCATCCCGCTTGAAAAAGGAGAGAGCAAGAACAAGAGAATAGGAAAACTGCTTGAAAACATTGATACCTCCGGAGAGGTATGCATACATACCGAGCATATTGAAAAAAATAAGATGGTTTCTGGATTGATAAAGGACTCCACTGCTTTCCAGCTAAGCGAGCATAAGACTGAACTTATGGAAAAGGGTGACCAAAAGTGCATCGATGCGGATATAAGACAAAAACTGTTTAGGATAGACTGGGAAAATGAAAATATAGTGCTTTTCTACGGCAAATACCTCTGGACGAAGGGAATCCACAACATCATACTTGCGCTCCCATTAGTGCTCAAAGAGAATCCGGATACCAGGCTCATAATTGTGGGATTTGGAACAGCAAGAGGTTATCTCGAGGCCATTACAAGCGCTTTAAACAGTGGTGACCTGGAAAAACTCATGTATCTATTGAAGAATCCGCATGAATTTCAAAATCATGTAGAGAAGGGTACTGAAATATATTCTGAATGGCTTGTGGAAATGTTGGAAAATGATTTTTTTTCAAAGGATTATTTGGATATGGCCAGGGGGAATTTTGCAGAGCGTGTTATATTCACAGGCTTCATGGATCATGAAATTTTAAAGGACATGATACCATGTGCGGATATTGCAATAGCCCCTTCCATATTCCCCGAGGCATTCGGGCTAGTGGGCGTTGAAGCCTTAGCCTGCGGCGTGCTTCCACTCCAGACATATCATTCGGGTTTCAAATACGTGGTGGACACTTATTCGGAGCTCTTTGAACTTGATGAAAGGCTAAAAAGCCTCGACAAGCTATGGCTTAGGGAGGATCTTGTAAGAAATATAGCTCTCAATATAAACACTGTTCTTGAGGCCTATAGAGCAGAAGGGCAAGACCTTGTTGATAGGGTGAGGAAAGAAGCCAGAAGAATATGCACCGAAAACTATTCCTGGAGCTCGGTTGCTGAACGCTTTGTTGGCGAAGCAATTTCAAAGAAAGAGAATGCCAATGAGTTATAGAAGGTTGAGCTTTAAGAAAATATTGCTTGTTATAATGTCAATAATAGTGTTGGCATCATTCCAGGGATGCGGCAGAGGCACTAGTCCGGAAAAACCGGTTGACGTAATCGAGGAAGCCAACAATAATGAAACAGAAGAAAATGAAGACGATGAGACAGAAACTGCACCGCTTAAACCCAAGTTCACTTGTCCTATGGATGGAGAAGGAATTGATGAGATGCCGGTAAGACCGGTGGCCGTAACAATAGACAATTACAAGGGAGCCAGGCCCCAATCAGGGTTAGACAAGGCGGATTTGGTTTATGAGGTGCCTGTAGAAGGTGGAATAACACGCTACCTTGCGATATTTTTTCATGGCAAGACTGACATCATAGGACCGGTACGTTCCGCCAGGCCTTACCTTATAGACATTTCACGGGAGTGGAATGCGGTCTACATTCATGCAGGACAAAGCCCGCAGGCTCAGACATATTTTAAGAATACTAGTGTTGCCCATATAAACGAGATGTTCCACCCTTCTGGATTCTGGCGCGACAAATCCAGGAGGGCACCACACAATCTCTATAGCAGTACCGACAATCTGTGGCGGGAGATTGAAAAGCTGGGGCTAGATAAAAACTCTGTTCCGGAAGGCTTCGAATTCAGGAATGAAGGGGAGGCGCTCAAAGGTGCTGCCGCTGCGGAGCTTCTTATACCATACAGCTACGGAAAGGTGGGCTACAGCTACGATGCCCAGACAGAAGAATACAAGCGATTTTTAAACGGCAATCCTTATAATGACCTGACTTCAGGCGTGCAGCTCTCGGCCGCAAATGTCATCGTGCAGCAGGTTTCTGTGCGAGCCTTTGACAGCGAGGGAAGGCTTGAGGTGGATTTGATTGGAGAAGGCAAGGCCTGGCTGTTTTCAGAAGGGCGAGTGCAGGAGGGGACCTGGCGGAAGGATACTGTAACGGAGCGCACTTGGTTTTACGATGAGTCGGGTGCGCAGATGCGGCTGAAAACAGGACAAACCTGGATACAGCTTGTGCCCAGAAAGGTTCAAGTCAGCTACAAATAAAACGACTAGATGGCTAAGGCTGACAAGCATATATAGATAGCAAAAGAGTTGCCTTAAAACGATTAATGAGCGCTATGAGGTAGCTCTTTTTTTTTCATGGTTCATGCGTGATGATGCAAATTCAAACCTGCCAATATTGTAAGCTGGCTGATTTCACAGTATTATTAAAGTGATATATAATTTTTATGAAACTGGCCGGCGATAATTTAAGCGCATGATTTCGCGCTTGGGCCTTCTGATGGGAGTCTTTATATGAATATATTTATAGCTATAATGCTGCTGTTGGCTGGTATGGGGCTGCTTGACAAGATGTTGGGTGGAAAATTGGGTCTTTGCGAAGAATTCGACAGAGGGCTTGTGCTTATGGGACCGATGGCTTTTTCTGTTGTTGGTATATACTGTATTGGCATTACTGCGGTGCAGGCAAACGCACAATCAATCGCTGCTCTTGCGGAAAGTCTTCCGTTTGACGCTTCGGTGTTAATTGGAAGCATGCTGGCAACGGACCTTGGAGGCTATGCCATTTCCAAGAATGTTGCCTCAACGCCACTTTTAGGGTTGTTTTCTGGGGCTATAGTGGCTTCCACTCTGGGATGTGCCGTTAGTTTCCAGCTGCCGGTATCTCTTGCCACTATTCCGAAAGAAGAGGTAAGTCATATGATGAATGGTCTGCTTCTTGGAATAATCACAATACCTGCAGGGCTTTTGGCAGGAGGTATAATGCTTGGTCTTTCTGTAAGAGAACTGGCGATTAACATTGCGCCTGTGGCGCTGCTGTGCTTTTTGCTTGCCTTGGCATTTGTAAAAGCTACAAAGGCCACAATTAGGGTCATGTCGATTGTTGGCTATACTATACGTGCGGCCAGTTTTGCGATGTTTGGATTGGTTATAGCAGGACTTTTTATGCCCGCATGGCGCATAGTGGATATGACTTTGGTAAACGAAATACTAATAATTCTGGCAAAGATGACTGCCGTGGTGTGCGGCTCCATGGTTCTGTCACGCCTAGCTATTCTGTACTGCAGAAGGCCATTGGACTGGATTTCAGGAAAACTGGATATAAACGAAAAGTCAGTAATGGGGCTTATGCTCAGCCTGACAACAAGCCTTTCTATGCTTCCGCTTTTTCCGCATATGGATCGTCGGGGAAAAGTTATGAACGCAGCGTTTACGGTAAGCGGCGCCTACGTACTTGGAGGGCAGCTTGCCTTCATTGCCAGCGTGGAGGGCGCGGATGTTGTGAGCATATACATGATTTCCAAATTAATAGGCGGGATGTGCGCTCTTGCTGCGGCGGCTCTTTTTACAACGTTAGAAGAAGGTTGCGGAAAGTAAGTGTCTGATCGCACTTTAAAGGAGGCAGAGATATGAGTGGAGACGAACATTCGAAAAAGAAAATCATGGGGATCGAAAAGAATATATTCTTTGTAGGACTTACAAGCTTTCTCACTGACACTACAACCAAGATGATATACGCCATAATGCCTCTTTTCCTAATGACGCTTGGGGCGTCCAAGACTGAGATTTCACTTATAGAAGGAGTTGCTGAAAGCACGGCATCTCTCATAAAGGCGCTCTCAGGCTGGTGGAGCGACAAGATCAGGAAGAACAAACCGTTTATGATCATAGGATATGCATTTACGGCTATGCTTTCGCCTCTTTTTGCGCTGGCAGCAACACCGCTCCAGGTCCTAATGATTCGTTTTACTGAGCGGATTGGCAAGGGGATACGGACTGCCCCGAGGGACAGCCTCATAGCATCATCCTCCGAGGAGGATGCAAGGGGCAGGAGCTTTGGCTTCCACAAGGCAATGGACAACAGCGGGGCCATAATCGGGCCGCTTGTTGCAGCAGGAGTGCTGCTGATGTTTCCGGGAGACTACCGCAGGGTGTTCATGTTCGCCGCAATACCGGGTTTACTTGGCATGGCGTCAATTATATTCTTTGTCAAGGAGGCGAAGTCCAAGAGGCTGCCACCTCTTGGCAGGATAACCCTTAAGGATTTTCCGAGGAGATATTACGCATTTCTTGCGATTGTGTTCATATTCACATTGGGCAACTCAACGGATGCTCTTCTTTTGGTGAAGGCCAGCGATATCGGAATAGAGGCTGCATTCATACCTGTGATATATCTTATATTTAACTCGGTGTCAGTCGTATTTGCAGTTCCAGCCGGAGTTATCTCAGACAGGTTCGGAAGGGAAAGACTCATCATACTGGGTTATCTGCTGTATTCAGCCATATATTTCGGATTTGGCTGGACAAGCAGCAAGCTGACGGTTGTAATGCTGTTTGCGTTATACGGACTCTACAGCGCGGCAACTGACGGGGTGCAGAAGGCTCTTGTAGCTGACATTGTGGACAAGGAGAAAAGGGGCACCGGCCTTGGAATATATAACTGCCTTGTGGGCGTGACACTGCTTCCGGCGAGCCTCGTAGCAGGATTTCTCTACGACAATATAAACAATAGGGCGCCTTTTTATTATGGCTCAATGCTAGCCTTTGTTTCAGCCGTTCTTATGATATTTCTTTATAGAAAAAATCTGAGGCATGCCAGGAAATCATGAAAAGGAAGAAGTTGCGTGATTTGATGGTTTCCTCTATGGATGTCCGTACAGGTATAAAATATTTCAATTACAGCAGAGGTATGGGGTGTGATATCATTAATGTGTAATCATCATAAATTATTTATTGGGAGGGTATCACATGAAAAAAATCACACTAATCATCGCATCGGTTTTGGCTCTTGCGCTGTTTGTAACTGGATGCACTTCGAAGCCTGCAGAAGAAGCAAACAGCGGTAAGGCAACGCAAGCAACTGCAGCTGCAGCCGAAGAGGAAAAAACATACCAGTACTACACAGCAGATCAGACTAAGGCAGCTATTGAAAACAACGAAGATGTTATTTTGCTTGATATTCAGGTTGAGGAGGAATGGGCTGCGCATCACATAAAAGGCGCTATACCTACGCATGCCTATCCTGTGAAAACCGACGAAGAAAAGGCTAAGTTGGATGCGGTTGTATCAAAGCTTGAAGGTACACAGCCTATAATAGTTATATGCCCTGGCGGCAAAGGCGGAGCAACAAGGACTATTGACTACCTTACAGAGTCAAAAGGCATAGCGGCTGAAAGACTTTTCATACTTGAAAACGGCCAAGGTGGATGGCCATATGACGAGCTTCTTGAAAAATAATGGAGCAAGGTTAAAAAATTTTACATAGCTATTTAAAAGGTCATGATTGCAGATTATTTAACTGTTGGTCATGGCCTTTTATTTTGTGTAATATGGCTTGAATTCCGTGATGCTATCTCGCCGTTTTTGGGGTATTTATAAAAATAGGAAATATCATGATTAAATCAGACGGTTATCACGGAGGTGCAAGATGCTGGAACTTATAAATGTAAGCGTAACTCTGGATGGGAGTGACGGAAAGGTTGAGGTTCTAAAGGACATCAGCCTGTCACTTGAGGATAAGAAGATATATGTAATGACCGGTCCTAACGGCGGCGGAAAGACATCGCTTGCCAAGGCGATAATGGGAATATACCAGCCTACTGCGGGACGAATACTCCTGGACGGCACGGATATAACGAATATGAGCATTGACGAGAGGGCACGTCTTGGCATAGGCTATGCTTTCCAGCAACCACCGCGTTTCAAGGGGCTTACAGTCCGGGACATGCTCAGGCTGGCGGCAGGCTCGGGGAATAAAATAGATGAGTGCGAGCTTCTGTATGACGTTGGCCTTTGTGCGCAGGATTACCTGGATCGGGAAATGAATACAAGTCTATCTGGCGGCGAAATAAAGCGCATTGAAATCGCAAGCATTTTGGCACGCAAGCTGAAGTTTGTAGTATTCGACGAGCCTGAGGCGGGCATAGACCTTTGGAGCTTTCAGAGGCTTACGGAGACTTTCGAGAAGCTACATGAAAAATACGACAATACTATAGTCATAATATCCCATCAGGAGAGGATTCTAAGGCTGGCAAGTCAGGTAATACTTGTGGAAAATGGAAGGATAAGCGAAATAACGAGCCATGAGAAAATTTTCGGTGAAATCGGCCGTATGGATTCGGAATGCATGTGCCGAAGAAGCTGTAACAGGGAGGGAAATGCGAATGTTGGATGTCATAGATAAAAGGATACTGCTTGAGGTTGCGGACCTGCATGGGATACCTCTGGGAGCCTATAATATAAGGAAAAACGGCCAGGGCGAAAGCCGCAATACAACGGCGAATATAGACATAGTAACAAAGATGGACAAACCGGGTATTGACGTTACAATAAAGCCGGGTACAAAGGGCGAGAGCGTCCACATTCCTGTAATAATTTCAGTTGAGGGTCTTACCGATGTGGTCTACAATACCTTTGAAATAGGAGCCGACTCGGACGTGCTCATTGTTGCAGGCTGCGGCATACACAACCCTGGGTGCGAGAAGGCTCAGCATGACGGGATACATGAATTTTTTGTGCGCAAGGGAGCCCGCATAAGGTATGTGGAAAAGCACTATGGCGAAGGCGAGGGAACCGGAGACAAGGTACTAAACCCTAAAACAATAATAGAGGTTGAGGAGGGGGGAGTAGCCGAACTGGAGCTTGTGCAGATAAAGGGAGTGGACCACACACTTCGCGACACTCTTGTAAAGCTTCACAAAAACGCCAGGCTCATAGTGTCTGAAAGGCTGTTGACATATATGAAGCAGGATGCCGAGTCTAACATAACTGTCGAGCTTGTCGGGGAGGATTCGACTGCCCAGATAATTTCGCGCTCGGTGGCCCAGGATGAATCCAAGCAGCTTTTCCACCTCAACATGAGGGGCTACACAAGATGCCGAGGCCACATACAGTGCGATTCTATAATAATGCACAGCGCCCAGGTTTCGTCAGTGCCTGAGATTACTGCATTCAGTTCGGACGCACAGCTGATACACGAGGCGGCTATAGGAAAAATAGCATCAGAACAGTTGACAAAGCTGATGACACTCGGACTGACAGAAAAGGAAGCCGAGGATACTGTATTGCAGGGATTTCTCAAGTGATAAAAAAAGCGCCTACTCAAAGAGAAGGCGCTTTTGCCCTGCATAGCTTGTATTTCATTGAATTTAGCTGGCATATAAAGTAGGTATTGCATTGCCTATTGCTCTTGAGCGGGAGGAGTCATATCCTCTGGAGGCTGCATCCCATCCGGCGGTTCCATGCCTTCGGGCGGTTTGCGGTTGCCGTCATGGCTGCCTTCCGGTCTTCCCTGGCCACCCATGCCGCCAGGTCCGCCCATTCTTTCAGCGACCTCAGAGCCGTCATCTGATATTCTTGTCACTATGTTTGAAAGCTTTATATCTGCAAGTTTTGTCGCACCTGACACTGTTCCACCTGTGTAGAGTCCATCTTTTAGCTTGCCGGAATTTGTTCCGCCGGAGCTTAGCGTGTAGGTCTTGCCCTGCTCAAGCTCAGGTGAGCTTATTACTATTGACTGGTAGTCCTTGGATGGAGCGAAGGAGAGCAGTGGCTTTCCGCTATCATCCGAAAGAGTTACAAGCGTTCCGGCTTTCTGAACCGTTGAATAATAGACGGTTAGCGAGCTTTGCGAAGAGGTGTCTCCTGGAGCCTGCGCCATTCCAGAGCTGCCTGCTATGACAAGCGTTCCTCCAGTAACCTCGCAGGTTCTGTCATAGTCCAAGGCTCCGTTGCCGTTGTTTGTCGGACCGTTAACCAGCACAGTGCCGCCGCTGAAATAGAGGGAGCCGTTGGCGTCTATGCCGTCACCTGCGGCATCTACAGTCACATACCCACTGTTTATCCTTATGAAATAAGTGCTGTCATCGCTTGAGGCGTTCTCGCTGGGCCTTCCATCTACTGAAGAACCGTCGTTGCCGCCGGCAGCATTGAGTCCGTCGTCATCAGCTTTAATTTTAATGCTGCCGCCGTTTACTGTTACGTTTGAGCCCTCTAGTCCCTCATAGCATTTGAATATGTCAATCGTGCCGCTGTTGACTACAAGGGACGTGGTTGCCTGGATACCGTCACTTTCTGCTGTGATTTTGAAGACTCCGCCGTCGATAGAAATCCAGCCCTTCTCGACATCCTCGTCATTGTTTGACTGAAGGCCGTCTCCTCCCGCCGTGATTGCAAATGTGCCGCCGTTTATCGCTATGGAGTCTCTTCCGCGCAAAGCGTCATTGGCCGAAGTGATAGCTATGTTTCCTCCGGTTATTACAAGGTCGTCCTTGGAGCATATTCCGTTGTTGAAGTTGCCTTTGACGGTCAGAGAGCCTGAACCGTTTATGGTAAGGTTATTCTGGCTGAAAACAGCTGCGTCTGGCTCGTCTGCGCCTTCGGCGTAATCATACGAAGCTGCGTCTTCAATCTTATTGTTGGTACCTTTTGCTAGCGTGACGATTGTTTTCTTAGACTGTTTGGAGTAAATAGGAGCGCTGTTTGAGGATTTTAGCTCTGCGCCGTTTAGCACGATTTTCACTGTATCTTCCTGTCCAGAGTCAACTACAATCTGGCCATCGGTCAGCGTTCCGCTGAGTACATATGTGCCGGCTGACTTTATTGTCAGAGTGCCCCCGCTTGCTGAGGCTCCGCTGCCGTCAACGGCGATGGAGTTGCCGCTAAGCGATACTTTTGTTGCAGCAGAGTCATCCCAAGTGCCGTCTATATCCTCGCTGCTGTATTCAACCTGTATATTATTGGCGGTATCGGATGTTGACGAAGACGATGATGTGTCATTGCTACACCCGGTCAGGACCGATGAAGCCAATAGTGCGGCGGCAAGCAGAGACAGCAGCTTGATTCTTATTCTGTTCATATAATTTCCTCCTCGTATTTTATAATAGTCTTAGCGTTTAAAGTTCACTGTGGTTTGAAGATATGCGGCCGCAGACGATGTTGAGGTTGCCGTTTCGGCAGCGCAGCTCATCCAGGAATTTTTTTTCTATAGCCGAGCCCTTGAGTATAATCCTGTAATGCAGCTCGTAAAGGCTACCCATATTAGTGGTTTTTACCTTGACCAGTTCTGCGCCATTTGTGTATTTGACAAAAAGGTCATCGAATATGCCTTCGTAGTCAAGGTTTTCAGGAATGGTGATTTTAAGCTCCTTTTCCTCTTCCTTTTGTTCTCCGAACCTAGTGATGTTTAAGAGTAATGTCATAGCACCTATTATGGCGAGAAACATAAACGCAATAGTTATATGTCCCATTCCTGTTGCAAGACCCAAGGCCATTGCCAGAAATATGCTTCCTATTTCTCTTGCGCCGCCGGGTATGGAGCGGAAACGCACAAGGCTGAAGGCTCCCATGACGGCTACTCCGGTGCCAAGGTTGCCGTTGACCAGTGTGATTATTATCTGCACTATTGCCGGAAGCAGAGCCAGCGTCACAATGAAGTTCTTGCTGTAAATATTGCGGTACATGTGGACAAGGGCAACGCCTATTCCTAGAACAATTGAGGCTAGAGTGCAAAGCAGAAGGCTTTCGAGGGTTATTGAGCTAGTTGATGCTATGTTTGTAATGCTATCCAGCATGGTTGATTCCTCCTTTTTGATATGTGTTATAAATCAGATGCTTCTTGTAACAGTTTCCGTATTTGGAAAACGAGGTCGGGAATACATTCGATCCGGCAAGGATTTGGCTGAGCCATATGGGCATAGTTCCTGGGATTTTAATCTCCATGAGGACTTTGCCGGGCTCAAGCAGGGGATTTCCCCAGCTGCCCTTTGAAGGATCCAGCAGACATTGCCTAAAGCGTATGTTCTGGTCGAATGTGATTCTCAGACTTGGATCCTCGTTGCCAAATAGGGCCAGCCGGTCATAGGCTATGAAGACCTTTGGAACTGGCATGTATCTTTTCATGAACCAGTCGATTTCATCGAGTATCTGGCTTGATGCTGTGGTTTGCTTGCCCAGAGTAAGAAAGCTCAATGCCTCGTCCAAAGGAAGCTGCACTCGCCTTTTGTATACAATCCCGTCGAATTTCTTTTTGATTTCGACGAACACCTTGTCTCCTGGCTTGGGTATTCCATAGCTGCGCAGCCTGATTTTTTCCTTGTATATCGGCTTTTCTATGGAAGTGCGTATGAGCTCATAGTTTTCGGTGTCCAGATAAACATTGCATATGGTGTGCATGCCGTAGCTGTCCTTTGTCGTGTAGTCATACAGTCTCTCCATGAGTGCCTGGTGCTGCTCGTTGCTTAGCATGTATTTCTTTTCGTAGCGTCTGAAAACGCCCTGATAGTGTGACATGTGTGACATGTGTGACACCTCCGTTTCATTTTATATTTCCTATGCCTATATCATACGTCCAGAAGCTGAAATTAGTCTGAAAAACTGATTTCAGACTAATTTCAGCTTTGCATTATAAAATTGCTAATAACAAGGAAGTAATTATGTGATATAATCCAATCATTAGAATACAAATAATGGAAAGGAGGTGCGCCGTGCGCGTACTTGTAGTTGAGGATGAGCTGCATCTGGCGGAGGCGCTTGGCCAGATAATAACTGAACAAAAATATGCTGCAGACATTGTGAATGATGGCGAAGCAGGACTAGACTATGCGATGAGCGGCATGTATGATGTCATTGTGCTTGATGTCATGCTTCCTAAAAAGAGCGGCTTCGAGGTTGTGCGTGAGCTTAGGGAGAACAGAATCACAACACCAGTCATTCTCCTTACAGCCAGGGATGAAATAACTGACAAGGTGACAGGGCTCGACTGCGGAGCCGATGACTATATGACAAAGCCGTTTTCGCCCGAGGAGCTTATGGCTCGAATAAGGGCTATTTCAAGAAGACATGGCGAGGTAGCCATGGAAGAGCTGTCGTTTGATGATCTCACGCTCAATCTGTCGACATACAGCCTAAGCTGCGGATCAAAATCAATACATCTGGGATTCAAGGAGTACGAGGTTCTAAAGATTCTAATGTCGAATCCGAAAATGGTGGTGCCTAAGGAGGATATCATAGTAAAGGTATGGGGAGCTGAGTCGAACGCCGAGGACAACAATGTTGAGGCTTATATCTCGTTTCTGCGTAAAAAGTTCTTCTTCCTGGGCTCGAAAGTCAGCATAGGCACCGTCAGAAAGGTCGGATATAGACTGGAGGCTGACGAGGCATGATTAAAAAATTGCAGAAAAAATTTATATTCATAAATATGACTCTGATAAGCCTCGTGATGATAATAGTATTTGCAGCAATAAGCTTTTTCAGCTATCAGTGGACAGCAAGGGATAGTTATAAAGCTATGGAAAAGGTCATAGAAAGAGAAGGCATGCCGCCGCCTCTGCTGGAAATCGGAGAAAGACGCCATCCAGACACAGGGCCTATGACTCCTATATTCACTGTGACACTCGATGAAAAGGGCAGCATAAAAGTCTCTTCGATGGAAAACGTCACAGTGTCAGATGAGGTGCTCTCTGAAGTTACAAAGCGCGCACTGGGCGAGAGCAAGCAGGAAGGCATGCTGCTCGATTTGCAGCTGCGCTTTCTTGTCAAGCAGACTCCTGAGGGTACAAAGATAGCTTTTGCAGATATGGGAAGGGAGATCAACTCGCTTACAAATCTGCTAATCACATTGCTGCTTGCGGGAGTTGGCGGACTGACAGCCTTCTTCTTCATAAGCCTTTTCCTGTCAGGCTGGGTGCTGCGTCCGGCGGAAAAGGCCTGGAAGCAGCAGCAACAGTTCGTTGCAGACGCGTCGCATGAGCTTAAAACACCCCTAACTATAATACTTGCAAATACAGGGATACTCCTTTCTCACAAGGGTGATACAATAGAGGAGCAGTCTAAGTGGATAGAGCACACACAGGATGAAGCCAACAGGATGAAAAAGCTTGTAGAAGATTTGCTGTTTCTGGCAAAATCGGATGCCTCGCAGATTCAAATGCTGCAGTCCAGGCTGAATTTCAGCGATGCAGTCTGGGGTTGCGTGCTTCCTTTTGAATCGGTGGCATATGAGCAGGGCGTTGTAATAAACAGCGATATTGACTCTGATATCCTACTTGTCGGAAATGAGGGCCAGCTAAAACAGCTTGTAGTCATACTCTTGGACAATGCCTGCAAGTATGCAGGAAAAAACGGAACTGTTACTCTCAGCCTTAAACGCATGGGCGTGAATGTCAGATTAGCAGTAAACAACACTGGAGAACCCATCGCGCCAGAGCATCGACAGCACATTTTTGAGCGTTTCTACAGAGCTGACAGCTCAAGGGCGCGCAAGGAAGGCGGATATGGGCTCGGGCTTGCAATCGCCAAGACAATTGTTGGAAATCATGGTGGGAAGATTTCTGTGGAAAGCAGTGACAAAGTGGGCACAACATTCACTGTCAGCATTCCGACTAATGCAATTCATTAGTATGATTTCCATGTAAGTATGGGTATATAAAAATTCAGCTTAAAATAAAATGCTTAAGGAGAAGAAGATATGGAAGTAGGTATGGACAGACTTGTGATTGCCTTTGGGCTCACGCTGCTTGCTGGCTTGTCCACCGGCGTTGGCAGCGCGCTGGCTTTCTATGCAAAGAAAACGGATGAACGGTTTCTTTCGGCAGCTTTGGGTTTTTCAGCCGGCGTTATGATATATGTCTCAATGATTGAGATGTTTGCAGAGGCGAGGCACTCCCTGGAGTCTCACTATGGAACAACTACCGGGTACTGGATAGCAACCATTGCTTTTTTCAGTGGGATTGCAGTAATAGGATTGATTGACAAATTCGTACCTACATTTGAAAATCCGCACGAAATGCGGGACGTAAGTGAAATGGAAAATGGAAAAAAGAATGGTCACGAGCTGATGAGAATGGGGCTTTTCTCGGCACTGGCCATAGGAATCCACAACTTTCCTGAAGGACTTGCGACATTTGCAGGTGCAATACAGGATCCGACATTGGGTATTAGCATAGCGGTGGCTATAGCGATACATAACATCCCTGAGGGAATAGCGGTCTCTGTACCGATTTACTATGCAACTGGTGACAGGAAAAAGGCTTTTAAGTATTCATTTCTCTCTGGACTTTCCGAACCTGTGGGAGCTCTTGTAGGATACTTCCTTTTGATGAAATTTTTTAATGACGGCATGTTCGGTATCCTATTTGCTGGGGTAGCAGGCATAATGGTTTACATTTCGTTGGATGAGCTCCTTCCAGCGGCAGAGAAATACGGAGAACACCACATTGCAATCTACGGCCTGATTTCGGGAATGATTGTAATGGCGGGAAGCCTTCTGATGTTTGCATAATACCAGGCTATGCTGAAATTAACTTGACGGCTGCCTAAACTGTGATTTATCCTGAGCTAAAGAACAAGTCTTATATTTTTTGTGGGAGGATATTCTAATGATAAGATTCGAATGCGATTATGCTGAGGGTGCGCACCCTAAGATACTCGAAAAAATGGTTGAAACCAATTTTGAGCAGACTCCCGGTTACGGAGTCGATGAATACTGTGAAAGCGCGAGAAACAGAATCAAGCAACTTTGTGGAAATGACAAAATAGATGTGCATTTCCTGGTGGGGGGCACACAGACAAATATGACTGTAATAGCCTCCATGCTTCGTCCTCATCAGGGCGTAATTTCTGCCAACACTGGGCATGTTAATGTTCACGAGACCGGAGCTATTGAAGCTACAGGTCACAAGGTGCTGACTGTTGCCAGCGCTGACGGGAAAATCACTGCCGGGCAGGTAAGGAAAGTTTATGAAGCTCACTGGAATGATGTGACCCATGAGCATATGGTTCAGCCTGGTATGGTCTACATATCGCACCCGACAGAAAATGGAACGACATACACAAAAGCTGAGCTGGAGGCGCTCAGTAAGGTTTGTTCAGAGTGCCAGCTTCCTCTTTTCATGGATGGCGCGCGCCTTGGGTATGGACTTGAAGCTGATGGAAGCGATTTGACACTAAAAGATATTGCAAAGCTTACGGATATTTTCTATATTGGAGGTACAAAGGTAGGAGCGCTGTTTGGAGAGGCCGTGGTTATCAGCAATGACAGCCTTAAAAAGGACTTCAGATACCTAATAAAGCAGCGGGGAGGCATGCTTGCTAAGGGCCGCCTTCTAGGAATACAGTTTGATGTGCTGTTTAATGATAACCTTTACTTTGAGGTTTCAAAGCATGCCGTTAAGCTGGCAATGCTCATCAGAAACGCATTCAATGAGAAAGGGTATAAATTTCTGTACGATTCGCATACAAACCAGCAATTTCCAATAATTCCGAATGACAAGCTTGAAATCCTATCTCAAAAATATTCTTATTCCTTCTGGGAAAGAATAGACGAAAAGCATACCGCTGTCCGCTTCTGCACAAGCTGGGCAACGAGGGAAGAGGATGTAAAGCTGCTTATAGCAGATATTGAAAGCCTTTAGAAACATTGGGACACTTTGGAGCTCAAAAAAGATGACATTAAAATGGTTACATTTTTATTATAAAAGCATAATTTTTATAGTATAATTATTTTTGATCGGCAGAGCTTATCAAAATGCATATAATCTAATCACAAAACAGGAGGTAATGAAATGGCTGAACTAAAAGGAACAAAAACTGAAGCAAACCTTATGGCGGCGTTTGCTGGAGAATCTCAGGCAAGAAACAAGTATACATACTATGCAAGTGTTGCAAAAAAAGAAGGCTACGCTCAGATAGCGGCACTTTTTACCGAGACGGCAGACAATGAGAAGGAGCATGCAAAGATATGGTTCAAGCTGCTGCACGGCGGAATGCCTGATACAATACAGAACCTGAAGGATGCAGCAAATGGCGAAAATTACGAGTGGACAGACATGTACGATACATTTGCTAAGGAAGCCAGAGAAGAGGGCTTTGACAAAATAGCATATCTTTTCGAGGAAGTAGGCAAGATAGAAAAGGAGCATGAAGAAAGATACAGAAAGCTGCTCCAGAACATAGAAGACGGCAATGTATTTGCAAAGGATGAAGAAACGACATGGCAGTGCGCTAATTGCGGCCACATATATAAGGGTAAAAAGGCCCCTGAGGTTTGCCCTGTATGCGATCATCCACAGGCCTATTTCCAGGTGCTTGCTCAGAATTATTAAATCAAAACTGACTGTAATATATCAAAACCCTCAGCTAAAAGCAACACTGAGGGTTTTCTGGACTTCGTATAAAAGCAAAAGAGGTGGATTGTTTTGAGGTTAGTTAATAATATTTTACTAGTTCTAATACTGTCACTATCATCGGCGTGCATATATTTCATACAGTTTCTGTTGTTCCACAATCCGACAGACACTTTTTTTTACCTGTTTCAAGACTTGGCATTCGTTCCTATGCAGGCCATAGTCGTGACACTTGTGCTCAACAAGCTGCTGAATGTGATAGAAAAAAGGCACCAGCTCAAGAAGATAAATGTAATAATAAGTGCGTTTTTTGCTGAAACCGGCATGTCAATATTATACGCTTTGTCGGAACTTGACGGAAATGACAATTTCAGAAAGCTGAACTTGACTGATTTAAGCAGCAAAAGTAAGATTAAGGCTGTAAAAAATCAAATTAAGGAATTCGAGTATGAAATAAAAGCGACTCCAGAAAAACTGGAACATTTAAGAAGTGTGCTGTCTCAGAAAAAATCATTCTTGATTAATATGCTTGAAAATTCGAATTTATACGAGCACGATTCCTTTACTGACATGCTGTGGTCTGTATTCCATATTGCGGACGAGCTCCAGAGTATTGACAACGTAAGTGATGTAACAAAGGAAGATTGTGAACATTTGAAGACGGATATCTTGAGAGCATATCCAATAGTTCTTTCGGAATGGGTTGACTACATGAAATATCTGCATGACGATTATCCATATCTTTTTAGCCTGGCCATAAGAAAGAATCAGCTGAGCAGTGACTAGCTGTTTATGAAAGCCGCACCAAAAATGGTGCGGCTTTTTCGTGTATTTTTGAAGGATTGTCGGGTATAATGAATCCATAGACAGATTTAGGAAGAGAGGGAGAATTGATGGATTTTGACAGGAATCAGATGAAAAAATTAATGCTGCTTATATCATTTGCCATAATACTCATGTGGGTGCTGAACAATATTGCAGGCGTATGGATGGTTATATCAGGCATTCTGGGGATAGTCAGCCCGTTCGCAATAGGATTTGCAATAGCATTCATATTCAATACACCAATGATGTTCATAGAAAAAAAGCTATTTGGAGAAAAGAGCCTATTCAGCAAGCTGGATAAAAATCTCAAGCGTCCTTTAAGCTACATAATCACACTTGTACTGTTTGCAGGAGTTCTGAATCTGGTATCGTTTATTATTGTGCCTGAGATGATAAATACAATTCAGGATTTGTCGGTTAAGATTCCGTCGTACTGGGGAAGCATGAAAGCTTGGGCAATCCAGAACCTCAAGGACAATCCGCAAGTTGTAGAATGGATAAACAGCATAGAGCTAGATTGGGAAGGAATAAAAGCCAATGCAATTGCGTTTCTTAAAAGCAGTGCTCTGGATTGGATCGGCTCGACATTTACGTTTGCATCCTCGATATTTAGCGGAATAACTACATTCCTGCTGGCATTCGTTTTTTCGATATATTTGCTGCTTCAGAAAGAGACGCTCATAGGGCAGCTAAAGAAACTGATAGATGCTTTTTTCCCAGAGAGAGCAGCGAAAAAAATGCTTTATGTTGGAGAGCTTTCAAATACTGTTTTTTCAAGCTTTCTTTCAGGTCAGGTGCTCGAAGCGATAATACTGGGGCTACTTTTCTTTGTGGCTATGCTTGTATTCAAATTCCCGTATGCCCTTATGATAAGCGTTCTTATAGGCATAACGGCGCTAGTTCCGGTATTCGGCGCCTTTATAGGGTGCATAGTTGGAGTGTTTTTCATACTTGTGGCCGACCCTGTAAAGGCAGCGTGGTTCCTTGTCATGTTTCTTGTGATACAGCAACTTGAGGGTAACCTTATCTATCCACAGGTGGTCGGGAAGGCATCTGGCTTGCCGTCCATTTGGATACTAGTTGCAGTAACTGTGGGCGGCAGCCTTATGGGCGTGCTTGGAATACTCCTCTTCATTCCGCTTGCCTCGGTGGTTTACAGACTCCTTGGCGAATATGTAAACTACAGGCTGGAGATGAAAAAGGCCAGGAAAGGTCAGAATGCATAGCTAAGCGTTACGGCAGCTGCAATCTGGAGCTCTTTCCTGGCTCTAATTTTTTCATATGCTCATGAAGAAGTATGTTATCATTATGATTTCGGCACATATTTTCAAGAATGTTCCACCGAGAAAGCCTACGATAGTTCCGAAGCCAACTCGAACTGCCAGATTCAGGCTTTCTCCACGTAGAAGCTCGGCTGCCACAGCCCCAAGAAATGGTCCTGTAACGATTCCCAGAGGGCCGAAAAATATTATGCCTAAAACCGTTCCTATTGCCGCACCCCATATGGCCTGTTTGCTTCCGCCGAAGCGTTGCGTACCTACAACAGAGGCTATGAAATCTACAGCGAAAATTAACAATAGGACTAGCGCCTGAATGAGGAAAAAGTTCACGTCTAGAGTTGAAAAATCAGTCATAAATCCGTATGAAACCATGCCGACGTATATGAGTATGGCGCCGGGCAATACAGGCACTACGGTGCCGAGAATGCCAACGGCAAACAATATGATTGACAGGATCAAAGCCGTGTTTTCCAAAGCAAAGCCTCCTTTAAAAATTGCAAGAACCAATTACTATTGCTTTTGTATTATATTATAATTCCAAATTATTAGAAAGTTGCATTAGTTTTGCATTAGAATGAATCCTCTATGATGTTTTGAATTGGGCTTTTACTGGTATTACTATATTAAGGATTCTTTAACTGTCGAGTTATATTATAGAGGGGGAGAGCACATGATATATGCGAGCGAAGATCTGGTTAACGAGCATAAGGAAATTTTAACGGGATTAAAAATTCTTGAAAAGATGGTAAAGCTAATCGATGACGGTAAAGTGGCTGAAGGTGAAGATATTAAGGGGATAGTGAATTTCCTCAAGCTGTTTGCCGACAAATGCCACCATGGCAAGGAAGAAGGAATTCTATTTCCGGCAATGGAGAAAGCCGGGATACAGAATGAAAACGGACCAATAGGAGAACTGCTCACCGAACATGTTCAAGGAAGAAAATATGTAGCTCAAATGTTGGCATCTGTTGATGGAGAACCGATGAAAACGGACGATTTCATTCAAGCTGCATCAGCTTATATATCACTTCTCCGTGCGCACATAATAAAAGAAAATACAGTTGTGTTTCCAATGGGAGACAAGCTTATACCGGTTGAGGAGCAAAGGCAGCTTCTTGAGCAATTCGAGGAATTTGAAGAAACGGTGATGGGAAAAGGTGCGCATGAAAAACTGCATGAAATGCTTCATGAATTCAAGGACAAATACTTGTAATTAAATATTTCAGCTCCATTATAATTATGGATTTCATATGCTATACTATTGTTAGCATTAACTTCCTGGTTTGACTTATGCTTTTGGTAAATAGCTTATTTGCCAAGCTTAGAGGCTAATGCTTTTTTATGTTGAAAATGCTGAATGCAGATATAAATCATTATCCTATAATGGAGGAATAAAGCAAAATGAACAAAACAGAACTGCTTGGAAGATGGACTAAGCAAAAGTCCGAGGAGCTTTACGGAATCAAAAATTGGGGCGCTGGCTATTTTTCGATTTCAGGCGATGGCGAGGTTATGGTTAATGCCTCAAAGGATGACACTTCAGCTGCGGTGAGCCTAATGGACATCGTTTCTGGGGTAAGAGAGCGCGGGCTTGACATGCCTGTTTTGCTGCGCTTTGAAAACCTTCTGGATTCACAGATTTCGTTTCTAAACAACTCATTTAGCAAAGCCATGAAAAAGTTGGAATATAAAGGCGAGTACAGAGGAGTATACCCGGTAAAGGTAAATCAGCAGCAGCAGGTAATTGAAGAGGTTACAAAGTTCGGGCAGCGCTACCACCACGGTCTTGAGGTAGGCAGCAAGCCGGAGCTTATAGCGGCGCTTTCGCTTATGCAAGACAAGGAGGCGTGCCTTATATGCAACGGGTACAAGGATGAGGAATTTATAGATTTGGGTCTTTATGCCGTTAAAATGGGCTTCAAGTGCTTTTTTGTAATAGAGAATCCTAGCGAGCTCGACATTATATTGGAACGATCAAAGGCGTTGGGAATTCAGCCTAACATGGGAATACGCATAAAGCTTTCGGCAAAGGCGGGCGGCCATTGGACAGACTCAGGAGGAGACCGCAGCATATTCGGACTCAATGTGTCGCAGCTAATAGAGGCTGTTGACACGCTCAAGGAGAGGGGAATGCTGGATTCACTTAAGCTTCTCCACTACCACCTTGGCTCCCAGATACCTAACATACGCGATATCCGTTCCGCTGTGCTTGAGGCAACACAGGTTTATGCGGAGCTGGTGAAAGAGGGCGCACCGATGGGATATCTGGATTTGGGCGGAGGCCTTGCTGTGGACTATGACGGCTCAAACACCAACTACACTTGCAGCCGAAACTATACTGTGGAAGAGTACTGCTCCGACATTGTTGAGGCTGTAATGTCAGTGCTTGATTCAAGCAACGTGCCCCACCCTGTTATTGTGACTGAATCAGGACGCTCCACAGTAGCCTACTACTCGGTACTTCTTTTCAATGTGCTGGATGTGGAGAAATTTGAGGCGTATGACATTCCGGAGCAACTTGACGATAATGCGTCAGAGCAGATAAGAAACCTGTTTGAGGTTCATAAAAGCATAAACCTTAGAAATCTGCAGGAATGTTACAATGACGCGCTCTACTACAGAGACGAAATACGTGATATGTTCAAGCATGGCAGGATGAGCCTTAGAGAGCGTGCATTCTCGGAGCAAATATTCTGGAACACTATAAATCAGATTGCAAAAGAAAAGACGAAAATAAAAAGACCTCTACCGGATCTTGAGGATCTGGAAAGCGCAATAGCAGACATATACTATTGCAATTTTTCACTGTTCCAGTCGTTACCAGACAGCTGGGCAATAGATCAGCTTTTTCCGATAATGCCTATACACCGTCTTCTGGAGCTGCCAAGGCGCAATGCTGTAATTGCAGACATAACATGCGACTGTGACGGAAAGATTGACCGTTTTATAGACATTCATGACGTCAGGACTACTCTGCCTTTGCACGACATGAACAATGGAGATGATTATTTCCTGGGAGCTTTCCTTGTAGGAGCTTATCAGGAGACGTTGGGCGACCTCCACAACCTGTTTGGAGATACAAACGTAGTTAGCGTTAGAATAAATCCTGACGGCACATATGATCTTGTCAAGGAAATACAAGGGGACAGCGTGGCTGATGTGCTTTCATATGTGGAGTTTGATCCCAAGGACATGGTGGTTAGATTCCGAAAAACTGCTGAAGCAGCCATACGTGAAGGCCTTATTAAGACCAGTGACAGACGCGAAATCATGCGTGCATTCGAAAGCGGGCTTCGTGGCTACACATATTATGAGCGTTAGTTAACAGAAATCCCTCGGAAGTCAATTCTGGGGGATTTTTTGCAGAAATAAATGGGTATGTGTGAAGATGCAAACGAAAAATTGGGGTATAATTACAAGAGCAAATAAGACTTAAGGGGATATTTAAGGAGAATAAGACCATGAAGTATCTGATTATAGGTGCGGGAGGCACCGGCGGTTCCATTGGTGGTTTTTTGGCACGCAAGGGAAAGGATGTAACATTCATAGCAAGAGGTGAGCAGCTGGAGGCTCTAAGGCAAAAAGGGCTGCTGCTTCACTCGGGGCGTATTGGGGAAGTCAGGATTGAAAATGTAAAGGCGTGCACAGCAGACGAATATTGGGAAAAGGCTGACGTCATATTTTTATGTGTTAAGGGATACTCTGTAAAAGATATGATTCCGCTTATGAAAAGGGCATCCGGAGATTCGACTGTGGTAATTCCAGTCCTCAATGCCTTTGCCACAGGTGACAAGCTTGAAAGCCTCGCTGAAGGCATCACTTTTTTAGACGGGTGCGTTTACGTCAATTCATACATATCGGCACCCGGAGAGATTGTCCAGCTAAATCCTCTTTTCAGGCTCGTATTCGGAGCCAGGGAAAGTCAGCCTGTAGAGTGTGAGACTCTGGAGGCAATTAGATATGATGTTGACGACAGCGGAATTGAAGTCATACTTTCAGATAATATAAAGCGCGATACATTCAGGAAATTTTCTTTCACATCGGCATTTGCAAGCGCCGGCTCATATCATAACGTATGCGCCAGGTATTTCCAGGAGGATGGTGTTTACAGGAACACCTTCATAGCCCTGGTTAAAGAAATAATAAAGCTCTCGGAGACTATGGATATAAGCTTTGAAAGCGACCTGCTGGCTGATCATCTTAAGATTATTGACGGATTTACTCCTGACACAACAGCTTCACTTCAGAAGGATCTGGATGCAAAAAAAGAAAGCGAATTAGACCAGATAATATTCGATATAGTAAGACTGTCAGAAAAATATAATGTTGATATGCCTGTTTATAGAGAAATAGCACTTCATTTTGGATACAAGTCTTAAAAAATAGCGCATTATGGAGGTGGATTCCTTGAACAATCGCAGAAAATTTCATAGGTCAGCGCTTTTGGGCGTGACAGCAATTATGCTGCTTTTTGTTTTCATGTTGCTGCCGGTCTTGAAGATGCCTGCATTTGCAGATGAGATGACATACGAAATACCAAGCATGAACGTAGAAGCCGATATTCAAAGAGATGGCTCAATGCACGTTGTCGAGAATCTTGAATATTATTTCAATGGAGAGGGCCATGGCATATACCGGTCGCTTGGAACATCTGGAAGCGAAGGGATAGACGTAGTCAAGGTTTCGACAACAGACAGCCAGGGAGAAGTGGTGTTTGCAAGGAATGATAGCGGGCAGGAGGGAACATATCAGCTGTTCCAGGAGGGCGACAACATTACGCTGAAGATTTTCAAGAACACAACTGATTCCGGCAGGGTCTTTAGAATCGAATATCTGGTCAAGGGCGCAGCCAAAAGATATAGCGACACTGGAGAACTTTACTGGAAGTTCATGGGGACTGAGACTGGTGTTGAAATAGGCCGCTTTGATGTTACTGTTAATGTTCCTGGCGATAGCTTTAAGCAGGGCGACATAAGAGCGTGGGGACACGGGCCTCTCGAGGGCAGCCTTGATGTGTTTGCAAATTCGGCGGTTTTTACTGTAGACAGTTTGCCACCAAACACAATGGTGGAAGCTAGGCTGCTTTTCCCCAAATCGTATCTTTCTCAGGCGCAGGAGATTAATGCCTATCGAGTTGAAGAAGTTCTTGCAGAGGAAGCAAGATGGGCTGACGAGGCAAATGCTGTAAGGATGAAGGCCAGGGTTCTGTTGTCGCTTGCGGCGCTGCTTATTGTCCTTGAATTGGCTCTTGCTGTATATCTCTATTTCAGATACGACAAGGAATACAAGCCGAAATTCGATGGGGAATACTACAGAGAGCTTCCGGGAGATTATTCGCCTGCGGAGATGTCATCCCTTATGACATTTGGAAGGGTAAGCCCGAATGATGTCACAGCTACAGTTATGGACCTTGTAAGGCGAAAGAAGCTTGTGGTTGATGAAATAAATTACACTGAAGACAGATTCCTGCTGCCGGACAAGGATGTGGAATCCATACTCATAAGGAAGGTTGACGGATACGATGAATCGGGACTAAAGGAGCATGAGATAAGGCTTGTCAGCTGGCTTATAGACGACATGGGTGACGGAAAAGAGGTGATTCTCAGTCAGCTGGAAAAGTCTATAAAGGGAGACAAGTCGACGGCCATGCTCTATAAGAGCGGATATGACTTGTTCGTGGATTCGGCGAAAGATGCTGCCCAAATGAGGGGCTTTTTCGAGGAAGGAATGAGCGGAGCCAGAATAGGGGCGATACTTCTGGGAATTGCAGGCGTATTTGGAGGAGCAGGGATCATAGCAATGCTTACTGCTGTAAGCCTGGGAGTTGCTCTTATAGCAACGTCGATTGGACTGGTGCTCTACTCTGCGCTTATCAAAAAGCGTACAAGGTACGGAGCAGAGCAGTACGGCATGTGGAAGGCGTTCAAGAGGTTCCTTAATCATTTCAGCCAGCTTGACAAGGCGCAGCTTCCTTCTATTGTAATGTGGGAGCATTATCTTGTATACGCTATAAGCCTTGGAGTGGCAGCTGAAGTAATTAAGACTCTGAAGATAATATATCCTCCTGAAGCCTTCGAAGCTGCAGGTCTTACTTATCTTGGACACTCATACGGACGCTCAATGAGTCCTGTGACATCCTTCGACACTATAACAAACAGCATATCAAGCTCTACAGCAAAAGCGCTAAGTGCTGCTACATCACAGCTTTCATCCTCTGGCGGAGGAGGCGGTGGCTTCTCAGGCGGAGGAGGCGGTGGAGGAGGCGGTGGTGGCACCGGAGGCTTCTAGGCTGATAAATAAAGGTTTGGTTTTGCATAACAACATATTCATATAAAATAAAAAGGAGGGTGCATTATGAAAACAGTATACTTTTTAATAGGCCTGCTACTAATCGTCGGCGTATTTATAGTCTCGGTTTACAACGGTTTAATTGTTAAGAGGAACAGGGTGAAGAATGCATGGGCGCAAGTGGATGTGCAGCTGAAGAAAAGATTCGACCTGATACCAAACATAGTTGAAACTGTGAAGGGATACGCGGCTCATGAAAAGTCCACATTCGAAGCGGTCACAAAGGCAAGAACAGCATTCCAGTCAGCCCAAACCCCAGCGCAGGAGGCTGAAGCCAACAACATGATGACAGCGGCGCTAGGAAGGCTGTTTGCAGTAGCAGAGGCTTATCCGGAGCTTAAAGCCAGTGCAAATTTCATGGAGCTTCAAAACCAGTTGAGCGAGGTTGAGGACAAGATAGCCTTTGCAAGACAGTTCTACAATGATACAGTGCTTATGTACAACAACGCTATTCAGGTTTTTCCAAGCAACATAGTGGCCAACATGTTCGGATTCATGGAGGAGTTTTTCTTCCAGGCTGAGGAGACTGAAAAAGAGGCTCCGCAGGTTAAGTTCTAAAGAAGTGTGTTGAATTCAACAAAAGCATGTCACGCAGTATGTAGTGATATGCCTTTGTTGAAAATGTACATTGATTTCGGAAAGCAAACTAAATGGTTGAAATATGGATGTTTGTCTGATATAATCTTCATAAGGTACGTATTAACTGAGTTATATTGGGCTATTAAAACTGAAAATGTTCAGAAAATAATGTATACCAGGTGGTTAGATGACAAAAGGACAAATTGAAGCACAAATAAGTGAAGCAATAAGTAAGTTTGAAGTCGAGCACATGGGCAGAGGCCCTGAAAGAATTCGCACAATTATTTTTCAGGATATGATAATAATCAGAATTAAAGGCTTCTTGAGCGTATCTGAAAAAAATCTGTCCCAGACAAAGGAAGGCGTAGAGCTTGTCAAAAGAATGAGGACAGCTCTTTTTGAGAATGCCCGTGAGCTCCTTGAGGAGACAATTAAGTCGGTAATAGATGTGGATATAATAAGCACCTATTCGGATGTTAGCACCAGGACTGGCGAAAAGATAATTGCCATAGTGGCTGACAGGGACATAGAAAAAATCATATAGATTTGATTGGAAGACAAATCGAAGGGTTTTAAACCAGTTGATGAGTAAGCCAATAGCAAGCTTCGTAAAGAAGACTGCTATTGGCTTTTTTTATTGGCGTTAATACTTTAACATTTTTTTTGAATGAGGTGGTCTAATGAAAAATAAAGATATTTCCAGACTGTCTCCGCCTGGAGCCATAGGGATAGTAGGAGGGGGCCAGCTGGGTCGAATGCTGTGTCAAGAGGCAAAGCAGATGGGTTACAGAGTAGTAGTGCTTGATCCGTCACCGGATTCACCGGCCGGTCAAGTTGCGGACGAGCAAATTGTTGCGGATTTTTCTAATATGATGTCACTGAGGGAATTGGCAGCTAAAACGGACGTGATTACATTCGAGTTTGAGCATATAGATGCAAATTCTCTGGGACTGCTTGAAGCAGATGGCTGCAGAGTAGTGCCTTCCACTAGTACACTTATGAAAATTAACAATAAATATCTGCAAAAGAGCATGTTGAAAAGAGCAGGTATAGGGGTGCCGGATTTCAGGCGCATTGAAAGCCTGCAGGAGCTGGAGGCGGCATTAAAGGATTACGGCGGCAAAATGGTGCTCAAGCTCTGTACGGGAGGATATGACGGAAAAGGGAACATAGTGATTTCCGAATCAGACGACCTAAAAAGTATTTATGATGAGGTTAGTGATTTTGAGTTGATGGCTGAGGAATTCGTAGAATATGTAAAGGAAATTTCAATAATTGTGGCCAGAAATAGTGAAGGGACAGCTTTGTACCCGGTTGCCGAGAATACCCACGAAGACAGCATACTAATTAAATCAGCAGTTCCTGCGAAAATTAGCAAGGAAGCTGAAAACAAAATAAAAGATGTTGCTGAAAGGGTTGCAGCAGTCCTGGAAGATATAGGCGTATTCTGCATAGAGCTGTTTTTAACAGCCGATTCGCAGGTGCTAGTAAACGAAATAGCCCCCAGGCCACATAACTCGGGACATTACACCATTGAAGGGTGCGTGGCATCCCAGTTTGAGCAGCTAGTCAGGATAATGACCGGAATGCCCCTGGGATCGGCCAGACTGAGGGCTAGCTGCGTCATGTACAACATACTGGGCGACAGAGATGTGGAGGGAGCCTACAGAATAGATGGAGTAGATCAAGTGCTGGGCATAGAGGATTGTCACCTGCACCTTTACGGCAAACCGAAATCCGGATACCTAAAAAAAATAGGCCATATTACAGTCCTGGACGATTCCATGGAGGAGGCCCTTACAAAAGGCGAAAAGGCTGTAAAAAGCATAAAAATTACAGGGAGGAGATTTTAAATGCACAGCAATGCTGAAAATAAAGAAGCTCCAATTGTAGGAATTATAATGGGAAGCGAGTCGGACCTGGAGGTTATGAAGCCAGCGGCCTCAATACTGGCCGAGTTTGGAATACCCTTTGAAATAAAGGTTGTGTCGGCCCATAGGACTCCCGACAGACTTTATGAGTACTCTAAAAATGCACAGCTTAGAGGGCTTGAGGTTATCATAGCGGGTGCCGGAGGTGCCGCCCATCTGCCAGGAATGGCGGCATCACTTACGCCACTGCCTGTTATAGGGGTGCCTGTGAGGCTTAAACACCTTGATGGCATGGACTCGCTTATGTCTATAGTTCAGATGCCGTCAGGCGTGCCGGTAGCTACTGTCGGAATAAACAATGCGAAAAACGCCGGCATACTTGCAGCCAGAATTCTGAGTATTAAATATCCGGCTATTAGAAGCAGGCTTGAGGCGCTTACAGCAGCGACAAAAGAAAGTGTAATATTCGATCTGGAAGACAAACTATAATGAGATGGAGGTATATAGATGGAGAATAGAATAGAGAAAGACAGCGTTGGATCAATGAAAAAATGGCTTTATATATTACTTGGAATTGTCATAATGATGAGTCTTGGCACTGTATATTCCTGGAGTATTTTCAGGATTCCAATAGAGGAAAAGTTCGGAATAGGAACGACACAGAGCGGCTTCCCCTACATGGTTTCATTGGCATCATATGCAATATTTATGCTTATAAGCGGCAGATATCTAGACAGGTTTAGTCCAAGAGCAATAATAATCGTTGGAGGCTTGCTGGTGGGATTAGGCTGGACTCTGTCTGGCTTTGCGGAAAATATTTATCACCTGACTGCAACCTACGGGCTAATAACGGGAGCTGGAGTAGGCATAGTATATGGTGTTCCAATGGCTGTGGCTGCCAAATGGTTTCCTGAAAAGAGGGGACTAGTTGTAGGGCTTGTCCTTGGAGGATTCGGTTTGTCACCGTTCATAACGGCGCCTGTAGCCAGATATTTGATAGAGGAATTCGGCATAATGAATTCTTTTCAGATTTTGGGAATTGCATTTGGAATATTGATACCGTTGCTGTCATGGCCCTTCGAATACCCGTCGGCTCAGTCTGGCAATGGAAGAGCCGCAAGCATTGGAGAGCTATCCCATGGCATTGACACAAAAAACATGCTAAGAACAAGAAGCTTCAAGAACATGTATTTATGTTTTATAATCGGGGCAATGATTGGCCTGATAATGATAGGAATGACAAGTAGTGTCGGAATAGAACTGATAGGAATAGATCCCGGCAGTGTAGCCCTGTTTACATCATTGTTTGCTGTTTTTAATGGTGTGGGAAGACCGTTGTTTGGATGGGTTGCCGACAGATTCCAGGTGAAGAATGCCATGGCCTTGTCCTATGGACTTATAATCATGGCTGCTTCGCTCATGCTTATGGCAAAGGATGAAAGCACAGTCCTATATGCAGTAGCCTTTTCCCTGTTCTGGCTTAATTTAGGAGGGTGGCTGTCAATAGCCCCTACTGCCACTACAAGGCTCTATGGGGTTAAGCATTACAGTCAGAACTATGGCGTGGTTTTTACGGCTTACGGAATTGCAGCAGTTGTAGGCGTCCTGGCATCCGGGTTTTTAAAGGATGCAATGGGCAACTATAATTCCATATTCTATATGGTCATAATACTAGCGTTTGTTGGTATGCTCCTTTCTCGGAAGGTTGAAATAGAAGCCCAGGAAAAGCAGATGTCTGGGAAAAAGGGTGATAAAGACCCCAGGTCAGTAGCTTGAAGTTAAAGCTGACTTCTTAAATATAAAAAAGACTGACTCGGTCGGAAGATTAAATCCGAAGCGAGTCAGTCTTTTTTGTTTACTCTGTTATATCAGCGTGGTATTCCTGTAGTGATTTTAGCTGAGAATGGTCAGAGCCGGCAGATCTATATGCAGCTATGCCTTTTGCGCTGGCAAGAGCTGCTGTCATAGTAGTCATATACGGTATCTTGGCTTTTATGGCAGCCTTGCGGATGTATGAATCGTCAACCTGGCTGCGCTTGTCAAGGGCAGTGTTTATAACCATGTTGATTTCTCTGTTTGTTATGGCGTCTACTATATTTGGACGTCCTTCTTGAAGCTTGTTTATTTGCTCCGACTTAACGCCGTTTTCCTGCAAGAATTTGTTAGTCCCTTCAGTAGCTTTTATTGTGAAGCCCATTTGAGCGAACTCCTTTGCAACCTCTAGAGCAGCTGCCTTATCTTGGTCAGTTACGCTTATAAGCACTGTGCCCGATGTTGGAAGAGTTGACTGAGCTGCCTCCTGAGACTTGTAGAATGCCAGTCCGAAGGAATCGGCAAGTCCTAGAACCTCTCCTGTAGAGCGCATCTCAGGTCCAAGAACAGGGTCAACCTCTGGGAACATGTTGAATGGGAACACGGCTTCCTTAACTCCATAGTGGTTTATTTTCTTGTTCTTCAGATTGCCTAAAGGGTAATCTTTGCCAGAATAAGCAGCCATCATTATCTCTGTCGCTATACGCGCCATAGAAACGTTGCACACCTTTGATACCAGAGGGACAGTTCTTGAGGCTCTTGGATTGGCTTCCAGAACGTATACCTTTTCATCGGCTATTGCGTACTGCATGTTCATAAGGCCTATAACGTTCATTTCCTTGGCTATCTTCTTAGTATATTCTACTATCGTATCAAGATGCTTTTGCGGTATGCTAGTTGGCGGAATCACGCACGCCGAGTCTCCAGAGTGGATTCCCGCTAGCTCTATGTGCTCCATAACGGCAGGAACAAAAGCGTCAGCTCCTGTTGATATGGCATCTGCCTCTGCCTCTATAGCATTGTTTAGGAATCTGTCTATCAGTATAGGTCTGTCAGGAGTCACGCCCACAGCGGCAGCCATGTACTGACGCAGCATATCCTCGTCATGCACGATTTCCATTCCGCGTCCTCCAAGAACGTAGGAAGGTCTAACCATTAGAGGATAGCCTATTCTATTGGCTATTTCAACAGCCTCATCCACGTTTACAGCCATTCCTGATTCAGGCATTGGTATTTCAAGTTTTTCCATTATCGCACGGAACTGGTCGCGGTCTTCGGCAAGGTCTATAGTCGCCGGAGTAGTGCCCAGTATTTTAACTCCTGCCTGCTCAAGCTCTTCGGCAATGTTTAGAGGAGTCTGGCCGCCGAACTGTACTATAACGCCAAGAGGCTTCTCTTTTTCGTATATGCTTAGCACATCTTCAACGGTAAGAGGCTCAAAGTATAGCTTGTCTGATGTATCGTAGTCTGTTGAAACCGTTTCAGGGTTGCAGTTAACTATTACAGTCTCATATCCAAGATCGCGAAGTGCGAAAGCAGTATGAACGCAGCAGTAGTCGAACTCTATTCCCTGTCCTATACGGTTAGGTCCTCCGCCTAGTATCATTACCTTAGGCTTGTCGCTAGTTGTTGTTGTGTCTGGCGCATTGTATGTTGAGAAGTAGTAGGAAGCGTCTTCAACACCGCTTACAGGCACTGCCTCCCAGCCTTCAACTACGCCAAGGCTTGTTCTGTGCTGGCGAATTTCTGTTTCAGAAACACCAAGCAGCATAGCAAGATAACGGTCAGCGAATCCGCTCTTCTTGGCTTCAACCATAAGAGAATCCGGAAGCTTTGAGCCCTTGTGCTTTAGTATCTCTTCTTCAAGCATTACAAGTTCCTTCATCTGCTCAAGGAACCATGGCTTTATGTGTGTCAGCTTGTAAAGCTGATCTATGTCAGCGCCTTTACGCAAAGCCTCGTAAAGTACGAACTGGCGCTCGCTTGTTGCCTCTGAAAGCATTGACATAAGGTCTTCTAGTGAACGGCTGTTGAAGTCCTTTGCAAAGCCCATGCCGTAACGGCCTATCTCCAGTGAACGTATAGCCTTTTGAAGGGCTTCCTTGTAGTTCTTTCCAATGCTCATAACCTCGCCTACCGCACGCATCTGAGTTCCAAGACGGTCAACCGCTCCAGGGAACTTCTCGAATGCCCAACGTGCGAACTTGATTACCACATAGTCGCCAGAAGGTTTGTACTTGTCAAGAGTGCCTTCCTTCCAGTAAGGGATTTCATCAAGTGTAAGGCCTGCAGCAAGCATTGCAGATATTAGGGCTATTGGGAATCCAGTAGCCTTTGAAGCTAGTGCTGACGAACGTGAGGTACGAGGATTTATTTCTATTATTACGACACGGCCAGTCTTAGGGTCGTGTGCAAACTGTACGTTGGTTCCGCCTATTACCTCTATTTCCTCAACTACTGAATATGCGTACTTTTGAAGACGATCCTGAAGCTCCTGGCTTATTGTAAGCATAGGAGCGGAGCAGAATGAGTCGCCTGTGTGTACACCTACTGCATCTATGTTTTCTATGAAGCATACAGTTATCATCTTGTTTTTGGAGTCTCTTACAACCTCTAGCTCGAGCTCCTCCCAGCCAAGTACAGACTCCTCTACGAGTATCTGTCCAACCATGCTGGCTGCGATTCCGCGGCTAGCTATAGTCCTTAGCTCTTCAACATTATACACAAGACCGCCGCCTGTACCGCCCATTGTATAGGCAGGACGAATTACAACAGGGAATCCAAGCTCCTGAGCTATGCCTTCTGCCTCCTCAACGCTGTAGGCGGGCATACTGCGAGGCATTTCAATTCCAAGTCTGTTCATAGCCTCTTTGAAAGCTATACGGTCTTCGCCTCTTTCTATTGCGTCAATTTGAACGCCTATAACCTTAACGCCGTATTCTTCAAGAACACCAGCCTCGCTCAGCTCAGAGCACAGGTTAAGAGCAGACTGTCCTCCAAGGTTTGGAAGCACAGCGTCAGGTCTTTCCTTTGCGATTATTTCTGTGAGCCTTTTCACATTAAGCGGTTCGATATAAGTTACATCGGCCGTTTCTGGGTCTGTCATTATTGTGGCTGGGTTGGAATTTACAAGAACTATCTTGTAGCCCAAATTTCTCAAAGCCTTGCAGGCTTGTGTTCCAGAATAGTCAAATTCGCAAGCCTGTCCGATGATGATAGGCCCTGAACCGATAATCAGGATTTTGTTGATATCAGATCTCTTTGGCATAGTTCGCCTCCTATTCAAATATTATGCTATTTGTTTGTTTAATGTTTTAGCAAGCTAAATATCTAACTATTTATTATATCAAATTCTATCAAATATACTGAACAAATGAAATTAAATATTAAAAAATATTCAGAAAAAAACTGTATTTTTAATGAGCAATTCAATACCGTGAAAACCTCGTTATTTACAGGTATGCGTCATTGTGGTATAGAAATAAGGGGGTCTGCATTTTGTATCCCAAATTTCCACTAAAAATAATAATAGGAGTATTAGATTAATGTTGCAATCTTTTTTTAATAAGTTATATGAAGAAATTTTATTTTTTATATTAATGGTTTTGCTTGGTATATCCATGATATTTAGGATTCCTTCAGCGGACTCCATTGATTGGAGGGTTATTGCCGCACTCTGGAATCTCATGGCTGTTGCTGTGGCTCTTGAAAGCGAATTTTTCCTTGACTATGTTGCAAGCCAGATAAGTAGACGATTCCATAACGAGCGCTCTCTGGCATTTGCTCTTATAGCAACAGCAATGGGAATCTCAATGTTGATGACAAATGATGTGGCGCTGCTGACATTAGTGCCAATAACAGTGCTTATCGGAAGGCTCGGAAAATTTAATCCCTTCAAGCTCGTAGCGCTGGAAACGGTGGGCGCTAATGTAGGCAGCAGCCTTACTCCATTTGGCAATCCCCAGAATATATTCCTTTTCAATTATTTCGACATGAATTTGCTTTCATTTCTTGAAATATCCATTCAGTTTGTGGCTCTTGCGTCGATAGCCCTTTGCTTTACGGCTCTTGGCTGCTCAAAGGACAGAATTGAGTTCCAGCTTGAAAAGGTTGCGATAAAGTCGAAATCCAGGGTATACGCATATATTGGACTTTTCACCATGGCCATATTGTCTATTCTGCACATATTGCCCTGGCAAGTCGTCACGTGCATTATATTTATAGCGATGCTATTCTTAAATCGCAGGCTATTGTTGCAGCTTGATTATTTTTTGCTGGCTACATTTGTACTGTTTTTTCTCCTCGTTGACAATTTGCTGGCGATGGATGGACTTAGGGATATGGTAAGCAGCCATCTGCAAAATCAAGTCTATGCAATGTGGATTTCTGCTATCGGCTCACAGCTTATAAGCAATGTCCCTAGTGCGATAGTTTTTTCTCCCTTTGCTCCTGATGTAAGACCTATACTGCTTGGTGTGTCTCTTGGAGGAATGGGCACTCTTATTGCATCTCTTGCTAATTTGATTTCTTGGAAGCTTTATGTGAAGGAATATCCAAGACAAGAATATTTTCAATATTTCACATCAGTCAATATAGCTATATTCTCAGTGGTTGGAATGGCACTTATGTTTATTTTGGCAATAACATAAGAGCCTTGCAACGATTAAGTCCATCAATAGGCCACAAGTCTGTTATGCGGAATCTAATCTAAAAAACCGCCTTCCTTGATATGCATCATTATTATACCCATCATGCAAATATAAAAACTAACGCTGATACAATAAGCAAATGAACACGAGGCAGTATGCATAAAATAGGAGAGAAAGGGTATAAAACTATAAATGAAAAAAGAGGAGGGGTTTTGATGGGCAAATTCGCAGGAGTTGAAAAGCTAGGGCTAAGAGACAGGGAAACCGGAAAGCTCATAGCAGTATATCCGTATAAGAGTGAGGGCACTGACGCGGAAATCGAGGAAAAGGTGAAATATTGGTATTACCAGCAAGGCTGCGAAAATGAAGAGCAGCTTAAAAACGCCTATGTTGACCTATTGACAGAGAATGAAATGAAATCCAACAAATAGACAGCTTAAGCCGTATAGAATATTACATTCGATACGGCTTTTTCGTGTGGTATATTCATTTTTCTGGAAGTATGTGAAACAAGGCTGGCTAAAAAATGGTATAATCAGATAGTATTTAGAAAATTCAAATAAATAATAACGATACAAAGGGTTAGAGAATGAAAAAATAAAAAAAAGAAGGAAAACAAGGGAGGACGACTTTATATGAAAATTGAAACCAAGTGTCTGCATGAAGGATATCATCCGGGGAACGGGGAGCCTATAGCGCTTCCGATATATCAGAGCACGACTTATGTTTATGATTCGACTGAACATATAGGAAAGCTTTTTGACCTTACTGCTGAGGGACATATGTATTCACGTATTTCGAATCCTACTGTAGGGGCTGTTGAGGATAAGATTGCGGCGCTTGAAGGTGGAGTTGGGGCGCTCTGCACCTCATCAGGTCAGGCGGCATCCTTCATAAGCATTATGAATTTAGCAAAGGCGGGAGACCACATCATAAGCGCCTCAACAATATATGGAGGAACTATAAACCTGCTTTCTGTGACGCTGAAAAGATTCGGAATTGAGTGTACATTTGTGGACCAGGAGGCTTCAGAGGAGGAGCTTCAGAAGCTTTTCAAGCCGAACACAAAAGCTGTTTTTGGAGAGACAATCGCCAATCCGGCGCTTTCGGTGCTTGATATTGAGAAATTTGCCAACATAGCTCACAAGAATAATGTGCCTCTAATAATAGACAATACATTTGCCACTCCTGTTCTTTGCAGACCGATAGAATTCGGGGCGGACATAGTAGTGCATTCGACTTCAAAGTATATGGACGGGCACGCCGTGCAGCTTGGAGGGGTCATTATAGACAGCGGCAACTTCGATTGGGCAAACGGCAAATTTCCTGAATTCACAGAGCCTGACGATTCATACCATGGGATCGTCTATACAGAGCATTTCGGAAGAGCAGCGTACATTGCAAAGGCGAGAGTGCAGCTAATGAGGGACATGGGCGCTTATCCGACAGCGAATGCAGCCTTCTTGCTCAATCTTGGCCTTGAAACACTTCCGGTTAGGATTGAAAGACACTGCAGAAATGCCGAGAGGGTGGCTGAGTATCTGAGTAAATCAGACAAGATAGAGTCGGTTAATTACCCAAGCCTTGAAGGCAGCAAATACAGCGAGCTTTGCAAAAAATATCTGCCTGAGGGCTGCAGCGGCGTTGTATCCTTTGTCATAAAGGGAGGAAGGGATTTGGCTGTCAAGTTCATGGACAGCCTGAAGCTAGCCTCGAATGTGGTGCACGTTGCTGACATACGCACATGCGTGCTTCATCCGGCGAGCTCTACACACAGGCAGCTAACAGACAGTCAGCTTGTGGCTGCCGGGATAACACCAGGGCTTATAAGGTTTTCGGTGGGTCTTGAAAATGCAGATGATATAATTGAAGACATAGAGCAGGCACTGGCCAATATATAAAAAGCAGCATGGCTTTCTTCGTGTTATACTTAGCGTGTAGTTAAATAATATTTGCACAAAATTATGTGGAGGTCTGACAATGGATAAGTTCGAAAATGTTGCTGTAGTTAAGAAAGCCAATATTTATTTTGATGGAAAGGTTACAAGCAGAATAGTTCTTTTCCCTAACGGAGAAAAGAAAACTCTAGGAATAATGCTTCCGGGGGAATATGAGTTTGGAACAGAAAGCAAAGAGCTAATGGAGATCACTCAGGGAAGCCTTGATGTTAAGCTTCCTGGAAACGATGCATGGCAGACAATTAAAGGCGGGGAATCCTTTGAGGTTCCTGCAAATTCAAGCTTTAGCCTTGTCGTGAAAGAAACTACAGACTACTGCTGTTCATACCTGTAGGATGCTCAGTTAAAATAAGTACAATATATAAATATAAGATGTGGTATTTGGGCGTTTCAATTCTTAAAATGAAGAATTGGAACGCTTTTTTTGTGAAAAATCTTCGGACATTTTGAAATTCTGCTTGCATACGGAAGAATATGGCTATAATTAATAAAAATAGCTTCTACCATAAAAAACACGGAGGATGATTCCGATGGCTGTATTGGCATTGCCCGTAGATCAAAGGGTCATAGACATAGATTCAAGGCGATTTGCCTCAATTGAAAAGGCGCTTGTTGAGCTTATTACAAACAGCGATGACAGCTATTCCCGTCTTGAGAGGCAGGGGAAAGAGGCCAGCGGAAAAATAAGTATAAGCTACGAGAGACATCAAAGCGGAGCAATAATAACAGTTACAGACGAGGCAGAAGGAATGTCATATGAACGCATACGCAAGATACTCTCGTATGGGGGAGCCCACAGCCTAATGGCTCAAGGCGAAGCCGGCGGGAGGGGATATTTTGGGCGCGGAATGAAGCAGGCTATATACGGTCTGGGACATGGCTGGATAAAATCACTGCATGACGGCAAGTACTCGAGAGTGGATCTCTTCAGGACGGAAGCCGGTGGCTATATGTATGACGACTGGGACGGAGACAGGACGGCCGAGGACGATGATTACAGGCGTTTGAAGATTCCGGAAGGCTCCAATGGCACCCATGTGACTATAGTTGTTGAGAATCCGCAAACAAGCATACCGTATTTCAGCTCACTAGTGACGGCCATATCAAACAATATATATCTAAGAGACGTATTGCAGCGGAGAATGGTAGAGCTGACAAACCTCAATACCACAGGGAAAAAGCGTTCATCCCTTATTCTTAAATATGAAGAGCCTGAATCCGAGACTGTCTTAGGGCCGGATGCAAGGGGTTTTTTTGAATATGAGGGGGAGGAGTACTATTTTACGCTTACGCTCAAAAAAGCCCCAAATGCTGAGCTTGTTCTAAAGGGCGATGAGCGCACCAATGGCTTACTTGTAATTTCTGATACGGCAGTATTCGATTGTCAGTTTTTCCGATTTGAAAACCAGCTTGGCACTGAATATCTGCATGGCGTTGTCGAATGCCCGGGACTTGCAGAAATGCTGGTCAAGGGACATCCTGTCATTGGAGATGAGAGGGCGGGGCTCAATCTCAAGGAGCCTTTCGTGGCTGCATTTGCAGACGCAGTAAGCGACATGATTTCAGAAGCAATAAGAAAGGAGCAGCAGCGGCTCAGTCACATAGACCATGCTACCACATCGAGGCGCACTCAAATTATGATTGAGCACGTACTGCAGAAAATGAACAAGATTGCGGTAGAGGAGCTGGGCATAGTGCTTCCGCCCGGGCCGGGTTCGGGAAGGTACGGGCCCTTTGACACTGGAAGGCCAGCTGTGCTGCGCTTTAGTACACCCTTCTACTACAGGAAGGTCAATCATCCCTTTCATGCTGCCATGATAGTAGACCGCAGCCAGCTCATGGAGCAGGAAATACTCACATTTGAGTACGATTTACCCGAAAGCATAAAGGCTGAGCCTGATTTTGAGGATATGACCGTTTCCGACCTGCCTGAGAGCGGACGCTTCGAGTGGACTATAACCGGCTCGGAGATAGGAGCCAAGGGCAGGATAGGTGTAAGCTCGGGTCCGTACACGGCGTATTGCGAGATTGTCATTGCAGAAAATGCATCTGGAAAAGGCTATGGGCATCCGTCAGGAAAACCGCCTGCACCATGGAACATGGATAACTCGGTAGACCTTTTCAGAGGCTATGAGCTGCGCAATCTCAACAATGACATGGAAAGGGCTGTATACAGCCCGGAAGAGCGTCTGATCCTAATCAATACTGAGGCTCCGACAGTGAGGCTGTATGTGAGCGGACAGGGACATTTCAAGGATGGGGCGCGCCTGTTGCTTGCGGAGCTTCTGCTGGATGTCATCACAGAGGAGCTTGCACGCCGATATGTTGACAGGACAACGCAAAAGGGCCAAAGGAGTGCATACAGGCAGGCAAAGCAGGACTTGATACGCAGATACGGCGTTGAGATACACTCCATTTTGCTGGGATCTTAAAATACGATAGTATATGTCGATATCCACATAAGTGAGCCTTGTGTAGTCAGGGCTCACTTTATTTTTGGCAGTTATTTTATTTTGGTTGATATATTCTTTTTAATATGCTAGAATTAATTCGTTTGTATAAAAATTTAAATATCTGGAGGGAGTATGTCTAATAAAAGAACTATCGGAATTGACGAAAGACCGCCGCTCATTCAAAGCTTGCCGCTGAGTTTTCAGCACCTGTTTGCGATGTTTGGAGCTTCAGTGCTTGTTCCTATGCTGTTTGGGATAGACCCTGCAACTGTGCTGTTTTTCAACGGACTTGGAACAATAATATACTTCATAATAACAAAGGGAAAAATACCCGCATTTCTGGGAAGTAGCTTTGCTTTTTTGGCTCCGGTATTTATAGTGCTTAAATCAAGTTCATACAATGCAGCTCTAGGAGGATTCATAGCTTCAGGATTAGTTTTTGTGCTAGTGGCATTTTTAATTAAACTATTCGGAACCAAGTGGGTTGATGTAGTTTTCCCTCCGGCGGCAATGGGTGCCATAGTTGCCATAATAGGATTGGAGCTGGCCCCTGTAGCAGCAAAAATGGCAGGATTCGTATACGATGAAAACAACCCTTCCCTGTTCATGAATCCAAAGGTTTTAATGGTATCAATAGTTACTTTGTCAGTTGTAATAATCGGTTCTGTGGCATTCAGAGGATTTATGGCGATAATACCTATACTTATAGGTGTTATTTCAGGCTATGCACTTGCTTTAGCTCTTGGAATCGTAGATACGAATGCTATTCAAGCAGCTGCTATAATATCAACTCCGACTATTTACAAACCAGTATTTGAAATTGGAGCCATACTCACTATATTGCCAGCTTCTCTTGTTGTAATAGCTGAGCATATAGGGCACCTTGTTGTAACAGGAAATATAGTTGGCAAGGATCTTGTAAAAGACCCGGGACTGGACAGGTCGCTGCTTGGAAACGGTGTTATGACGGTGATTTCAGGATTCTTCGGTTCTGTGCCTTCTACAACCTACGGAGAAAACATAGGTGTGCTTGCCATAACAAAGGTATTCAGTGTATGGGTAATTGGAGGAGCTGCAGTGATTTCAATGCTGCTTGCATTCTTTGGAAAGTTCTCGGCTGCAATAACTACGATACCTCAGCCCGTAATGGGAGGCGTCTCGCTGCTGCTGTTTGGAGTAATAGCTGCATCGGGTATAAGAATGCTTGTGGAAGAGAAGGTTGACTATTCAAAGCCTAAGAACCTGATCTTAACGGCAGTTGTCCTTATAATAGGTCTTTCAGGAGCTTCAGTTAAATTTGCTACAGTTTCACTTCAGGGAATGGCGCTTGCGACTGTTGTTGCAATATTCATTAGCTTGGTGTTCAAGCTGCTTGAAATGGCTAATCTTTTGAATGAATAGAATATACAATATATAAAAATATAAAGGCTGTCTCGAGCAGATTGTAGTTCATGCTCGAGACAGCCTTTTGTATTTGGCGGCATGCTTTTATGCAGCCATATCATTCCTAGTTGTAGTCTACCTGGACCAGGCAAAGTCCTTTAGATTCTGCCATTGGGCCAGCCAGGCTCCTGTCCTTGGACTCGAGAATTCTTGCGACGTCCTCTGGTTTGAGCTCTCCTGTTCCTACTCTTAGCAGCGTTCCGGTGATTATCCTTATCATGTTGTGGAGGAAGCCGTCTCCAGTGTAAGTTATATATATGCCGTTGCCTTTTCTGGTTATTGATATGCTGTTTATTGTCCTTATGCAGCTTTTCTTTTTTGACTTCATTGTAGTGAATGCGTCGAAATCATGTGTGCCTGTCAGATATTCTGCAGCTTTTTCCATGAGCTGTGTGTCAACCTTGCCCTTGACATAGCTTGAGAATTTTCTTGTGAATACGTCGCAGTATGCTCCGTTGTCTATAGTATATAGATAGGTTTTTGTGCTGGCGTTGTGTCTTGAGTGGAATTTTTCGGCTGCGTCGGCCAAATATGTTACACGTATGTCCTCTGGCAGATAGTTGTTGATATAAGCAAACATTTCTGAAGTTTTCATTGTTGACTCAGTGAAAAAGTTGCATATTAAGGCCTTGGCGTGAACGCCCTTGTCGGTTCTCGAGCAGCCAATCACATTTATTTCCTCTTCCGTCATTCTGCTTAGCAGGTCCTCCAGCTTTCCCTGGATTGTATTGTCATTATCTCCAAGCCTCTGCCAGCCAGAGTATCTCGTTCCGTCGAACTGAAGCGACATTTTTATATTTCTCATGTTTTCTCCCGTATTGAATTATTTTTCCTAACTACTAAAACAAAAATTCTGTTGAATAATTGAATTTATTTGTAAAATCAGTTTTTAAGCCACAGATTATTATATACTATAAATAGAGAGTATGGAAGATATATGATTTTTAGGATAAACGGTAATGAAGAGCATATTATAGAAGGAGTGAACAGCTATGAGTGGTACCAATAGGGATAATATAAAGCAGGGCATGAGGGTCAGAATAGTGCAAAAGCAGGACCAGCGCTCGGGAAAACTTACTGAAGGAGTGGTTCAGAGAATTCTCACAAAGTCAGGGACTCATCCGCACGGAATCAAGGTTATGCTAGAGAGCGGAATTGTAGGCAGGGTTAAGGATATAATTGGATAATAGCTTGACAGGCGCTCCTAAACGGGCGTTTTTTTTTATTTGGATTTTTATGTGAAATTATCTTTTATACACAAAATTTACACAATAGATTGCTATCATATGTCTTATTGTATAACTAAGATCATCAGGGAGTGGTTTCTTATGGGAGAAAAATTAAATAGCAGAACTATTGTTGTATATGGAATGACCTGTTCGTCATGTGAAATGAGAATAGAACGCGCACTGAAAAAAATGGACGGTGTAAAAAAAGTAAGGGCGGACAATTCCAAATCAAATGTCACTGTGGCATTTGATGAAGAAACTGTGACGCTGGACGCAATAAAAAACGCCATAGAGGCTGAGGGATATTCTGTGAAAAATGGTATGGCTGGCGAGATGGATACAGGAAAGCTCTCAACAAATCAGGTGCTCGGAATTGGAATTGTCGTTTTGGCAGTATATATGATAATAAAAAGCACTGTGGGCTTTAATTTCATTCCTGAGGTTGACCAGTCAATGGGGTATGGTATATTGTTTTTAGTGGGTGCTTTGACATCATTGCACTGCGTGGCAATGTGCGGAGGTATCAATGTTTCTCAGTGTGCAGTACAGGTGGAGGAATCATATTCTGGATTTTCAAAACTAAAGCCGAGTCTGCTTTACAATCTTGGCAGAGTAGTCTCATATACTGTAATAGGTGGGATTGTAGGAGCGCTTGGTTCGGTAGTTAGTTTTTCAGGGCATGCAAAAGGTATTGTGGCTGTGCTTGCCGGCCTATTCATGGTGATAATGGGGCTCAACATGCTGGGTATAGCGCCTTGGGCGAGAAGGTTTGTACCCAGAATGCCTCGTTTTTTAGCCAATAATGTTGCAGAAGGCAGAACGGGCAAGGGCCCTTTTTATATTGGATTGCTGAGCGGCTTTATGCCGTGCGGTCCTTTACAGTCGATGCAGCTGTATGCGCTGGGAACAGGAAGTTTAGTTTCGGGTGCAATGTCAATGCTGGCATTCAGTCTTGGTACTGTGCCGCTTATGTTCGGTCTCGGTGCTGTAAGCACAATGCTCAGCAGGAAATTAACGAACAAAATGATTAAAGTAGGCGCCGCGCTTGTTGTGATTCTGGGGCTTGTGATGATGGGCAGGGGCCTAAGTCTGTCTGGAGTATCTATGGCATTTCCAGGTGTAAATTCTGAAAACGTGGAATCATCAGGAGCTGTGGCGGCTCTAAATGGAGATGTGCAGGAAGTTACGATAGACCTCCAGAGCAGCTACTATGAGCCGATAATTGTGCAAAAAGGCATAAAGGTCAGATTCAATATACGGGCAGCGGAAGAAGACATAAACGGCTGCAACGGAGCTTTGCAGGTTCCGGAGTTCGGAATTCAAAAGCAGCTTGTACCCGGCGACAACATCATCGAATTTACGCCTACCGAGGACGGGACTTTTCCATACTCATGCTGGATGGGCATGATAAGAAGCAGCATCACTGTAGTACCTTCCTTAGATGATATTTCGGAACAAGAGGTGAATAAGGCTGCTGCAGGCCCGGGCGAAAACGATGTGCCTCCGTGCTGCATACAGTAAAGGAAACGCATAGGGAGTGATATGGTGCAGAATAAAGATATCAGTATACTGCTAGTTGACGACGAAGTAAGACTTGTGGAGGCGCTCAAGCCGTATCTTATGAGCTTTGGCTACAATGTTCTTGAAGCATATAGCGGCAAGGATGCGTTATATATGTTCGAAAAAGAAAAGCCGTCTTTGGTACTGCTTGACTTGATGCTTCCCGACATGGCTGGTGAAGAGGTCTGCATGACTATAAGGAAAACATCCAGGGTGCCTATAATAATGCTGACTGCAAAGGTTGAAGAGGAAGATATATTAAAAGGTTTGGAGATTGGCGCCGATGACTATATCACAAAACCGTTCAGTCCAAGGCGACTTGTTGCAAGAATTCAGGCTCTGCTGAGAAGAAGCGCAAATGACACTGGGTTTACTGGTGAAAAGCTTTCTTTCAATGACGGAGACTTGGTTATAGACAAACAGAAGCATGAAATCTGGAAAAATGGTGAGTTGATACATTTGACATCAAACGAGTACAAGATAGTCATCACCATGGCGAAGCATCCTAGGAAAGTGTTCACAAGGGACGAATTGATAAAGCTGGCTATGGGAGAAGCATACGACGGTTATGACAGAGGCGTGGATTCGCATATAAAAAACATAAGGCGAAAGCTTGAGACTGATACAAAATCACCCCGGTATATTTTGACTGTGCATGGAGTCGGCTATAAATTCGGCGGTGAGCAAGCATGAAATACAGCCTTAAAGCGAAGCTGTGGATTTCCCACGTTTCAATTGCCTTAATATGCATAGGGCTTATCAGTTTGGTATTAAACGTGTTCATGGAAAGGCAGTTCAAGGAATACGTAATCAAGAATACGGAGCAAAAAAGCAATGAAATCGTCTCACGGATTGAGCGCCAGTATTTTCTCGGCACATCACAGAATCCTGAAATTATTGAAAGCATAGGAGCGGACGCGCTCAAGCAGGGACTCATAATAAGGGTAGAAGATGCAAACAATAACCTGCTGTGGGATGCAAGGGAATACAACAATGGCATGTGCGAACAAATAATTGAGCATATGTCTGAAAATATGACAAGCAAGTACCATGACTGGCAGGGCAGTTATGTTGAAAAGAGTTATAGCATAGTTACAGGATCAAAAAAGGTGGGAGCAGTAAAAATAGGATACTATGGGCCTTTCTATTTCGATGACAGAGACCTGGCGTTTATAACTGACTTGAACAAGTCGCTAGTGTATGTCGGCCTTCTTAGCCTGATTTTGGCGTTTATTTTTGGCACTGTAATATCTGGAAGATTGACAAGGCCCATATCAAGAGTAATCAACACGGCCAGGATGATATCAAAGGGCGAATTCAAGCACAGGAGCCTTGAAAAAAGCAATACTAAAGAAATCAATGAATTGATTGAAACAGTCAACAATATGGCTGAAACGTTGGAAAAACAGGAAAATCTCAGGAAAAGGCTCACCGCGGACATGGCACATGAACTCAGAACTCCACTTTCAATACTCCAAGTGCATATGGAAGGTATGATAGACGGCGTATGGGCTGCCGATAATGAGCGGATGAATGCATGCTATGATGAGATTATGAGGATACAGAGAATGGTGGGAGATATTGAAAAGCTCTCAAGATTCGAGGGAGAAAATATACTGCTTAACAAAGCCGAATTTGATTTGTCATCCCTGATGAAGCAGATGATCAAGAAGTTTGAACACGAGCACATAAGCAAGGGCATAGAAATGGTATATGAAGGCGGTGATGTGACCATAAAAGCCGACAAGGATAAAATAAGCCAGGTAATTCTCAATCTGCTGTCAAATGCCATAAGGCATACTGGCGAAGGCGGAAGGATAGTAATGACGGCAGAAGAGATTTCCGACAAAGTGATAATAAGCATAAGAGACAGTGGCAGCGGCATTTCTGAAGAAGACAGGCCGTTCATATTTGAGAGATTATACAGAGCGGATAAATCAAGGAACAAGGAGACAGGAGGGAGAGGTTTAGGTCTGGCCATAACCAAGGCTATTATAATCGCCCACAACGGAACAATAAAAGTAGAAAGCAAGCTCAATAAGGGAACTGTTTTTACTGTGACACTTCCCAAATCATAGAAATACAAATAGTGTTAAGCCGGTGCTATATTTGCATCGGCTTATTATTTTCTAAACAAAAAGAATTCTCCATAAAATTTACACAAAAGAGCTTTATACTGATTACATGAATACACTATAGGGGTAATGAGTATAATGCTGCAGCTTGCTTGTGGCAGTGACAAATCCAAGTGAAGGAGTCAGTTACAATGAAAACATACCAATGCAAAATAGCAGGGATGACATGAGCAGCCTGTGCGAAAGCCGCCGAAAGAACGGTCGGCAAGTTGGAGGGCGTAGAAGAGGCAAATGTAAATTTCGCTACAGAAAAGATGGTTGTCAAATTTGATGAGAGGCTGCTAAGTGAAGATGATATAAAGGAAGCAGTAGTCAAGGCGGGATTCGAGCCTGTGGATGAAGCGGAATCAAAGGAAGTAGCAATACCCGTATCGGGGATGACATGCGCAGCCTGTGCTAGAGCTATTGAAAGAGCTGTAGGGAAGTTGGAGGGCGTAGAAGAGGCAAATGTAAATTTTGCTTCTGAAAAAGCAATTGTCAAATACGAACCAAAGCAGGTGAGACTTTCAGAAATCAAGCAGGCCATAGCTAACGCAGGATTCAAGGCGCTTGAGATTGATAATAAAGACCAGGTGGACGAGGACAAGCAAAGAAAGGAAAAGGAAATCAAGACGCTCTGGATGAAGTTTGCGGTTTCGGCGGCATTTTCAATCCCGCTTTTGTACATCGCGATGGGGGCTATGGTTTGGTGGCTCAAATGGCCAATACCGTCCTGGCTCAATCCGATGCAGTACCCTCTGCTGTATGCGCTTGTTGAAATAGCGCTTGTGACTCCTGTGGTCATAGCCGGCAGCAGGTTCTATACGGTAGGTTTCAAAGCCATACTGAGAAAAAGTCCGAACATGGATTCTCTTATTGCAATGGGGACGTCTGCAGCGATACTCTACAGCCTGTATTCTACATACAGGATATATGCGGGAGACTTCAGATATGTAAATGATTTATATTTCGAAACGGCGGGCGTGATAATAACTCTTATATTGCTGGGGAAATCCCTTGAAGCTGTCTCAAAGGGCAAGACCTCAGAGGCAATCAAAAAACTCATGGGTCTGGCTCCGAAGACAGCCACAGTAATTCAGGGGGACAAAGAAATAGAACTGCCCATAGATGAAGTTGAAGCTGGAGATATCATTCTGGTAAAGCCAGGTGAAAAGATACCTGTGGATGGAATCGTGATTGAAGGCTTCACCTTTGTGGACGAGTCTATGCTTACGGGTGAGAGCATACCTGTGGAAAAAAAGGCCGGAGACAATGTTATAGGCGCAAGCATAAACAAGAACGGTTCTATAGTGTTCCAGGCAACAAAGGTGGGTGGAGATACGGCATTATCACAAATAATCAAGATGGTAGAGGATGCCCAGGGTTCAAAGGCTCCAATTGCCCAGATGGCTGATGTGGTGTCTGGCTACTTTGTGCCCATTGTGTTTGCAATAGCAGTCATCTCGGCAGCGGCGTGGTACGTATCGGGTGAGTCTGCTGTGTTCTCTCTGACCATATTCATATCTGTTCTTGTAATCGCGTGCCCTTGCGCGCTTGGACTTGCAACGCCGACAGCCATAATGGTGGGAACCGGCAAGGGAGCGGAGCACGGAGTGCTCATAAAAGGCGGAGAGGCTTTGGAGACGACGCACAAGATAGACACAATAGTATTCGACAAGACAGGGACAATAACTCAGGGGAAGCCCGAGGTTACGGACATAGTTGCGAGCGATAATATCGACAAAATGAAGCTCCTCCAGCTGGCTGCATCCGCGGAAAAAAGCTCGGAGCATCCTCTGGGTGAGGCTATCGTCAGGGGCGCCGAAAAAGAAAATCTGGACATAATAAAGCTGGACCGCTTTGCAGCAATACCGGGTCATGGAATAGAGGTGCAGGTTGAAGGCAAGACGCTGCTTCTGGGCAATAAAAAGCTCATGCTAGACAAGGGCATAGCTCTGGGGCGGCTTGAAAGCGAATCTGACAGGCTTGCAGGGGAAGGAAAGACCCCCATGTTTGTGGCTGTGGAAAACAAAATGGCAGGCATAATTGCCGTAGCAGACGTAGTCAAAGATAGCAGCGCAAGGGCGATAGCAAAACTCCACGGCATGGGAATAGAAGTAGCCATGATAACTGGCGACAATAGGAGAACTGCCGAAGCCATAGCAAGGCAGGTAGGTATAGACAGGGTGCTTGCAGAAGTTCTGCCTGAGGACAAGGCAAACGAGGTGAAGAAGCTTCAGGCCGAGGGCAGAAATGTAGCCATGGTGGGAGACGGCATCAACGACGCACCTGCGCTTGCGCAGGCCGACATTGGAATAGCAATAGGTTCGGGGACGGATGTTGCCATGGAATCAGCAGACATAGTGCTGATGAGAAGTGACCTCATGGATGTGCCTACAGCCATCAAGCTGAGCAAGAGCACAATAAGAAACATAAAACAGAACCTATTCTGGGCGTTCGCATACAACGTAGCCGGCATACCGATTGCGGCTGGAATTCTATATGCGCTTGGGGGAACCATGCTCAATCCAATATTTGCTGCAGCGGCAATGTCGCTCAGTTCGGTTTCGGTGCTGACAAACGCATTGAGGCTCAAAAGGTTCAAGGCTTTTGAATAACTAAATACCATAGGAGGATTTTTATGATGAAAAGATTGATTGTTGCTGCAATGTCGATTGTGACTGTTCTTGCCTTGACGGCGTGTAATTCCACAGATGTTGTGGCCAAGGTGTCCGTTACGTCTTTCGAATCCGTATTGAATAAGCTTGGCAGCAAAGTCGAGTTTGACGAGAGAGACAATGCCTGGGCTCTGAAATCGCCAACTGGAGAAAGGTTCCTAATAGGAAAAGATTTTGCGGGCGATTCAGATGTTGTGCAGGAGTTTGACGCGGAGCCGTTTATAAATGCCGGATTAGAGCCAGACAAGCTGCCGTCTGAGATATATAGGTATGATGAAAGTGCAGGGAATCTGAGGGTGATTGGCGAGCTGGGCTCAGAAGAATTCAGCTACAGCGGAGAACCTACTGCTATAGACACGTTCAAGCAGGTGGTAAAAACGAACCGAGAGGCAATAGGATACCACGAAAAGCTTGACCATTATGGGATTGCCATGGGCAATGGAAACATGTTTGAGTGGGCCAAGGATATGGCCGTTAACGACAAGGATATTGTGTTCGTCTTGAATCCGGAGCCGTTCATGGAAGCCGGGGCCGACCCTGAAAAGGTGGAAGGTTGGGTGTTTGCAAAGGTCGAGGTTAAAGATGAGAGCGGCAAGCCGCAGCAGGTCGATAAGCTCCTCAAGCCTTTTGAACTTGGAGAGTAATGTTGCGCGATATATAACAGGACTAAATAATAGCTGGCGGGGACAATTCATCCTCCGCCAGTTTTTCTTTAATAAAATAGCTATACATATGCTTGTTTTGTATTAAAATAAGGAGAAAAGATACTATTACGGAGTGGATTATGGAGAAAAAACGTGATTATGAGATTGATGCACTGAAAGGATTTGCGTGCATAACGGTTGTGTTTCTGCATGTTTTCAGGGGCAAGGAGTATGTGGATGTTTTTATAGGTGAAATTGGAAGATGGGCTGTACCGGCGTTTTTCATGGTGCAGGGCTTTTATATGGGCAGGTCGGCGCTCAAGCCATGGCTTGATTCGGCCATAGGCAAGTTTAAAAAAATATATATCCCATTCCTATTTTATTCGTTGGCATACGGAGTTTACTTTTATTATTATGATGGCAAGGCGTTCACATTTTCGGACGTGCTGCTTGGGGAAACGGCAGTCCATCTTTACTATGTAATTCACTACATGATATTTGCGCTTACGATACCGCTTCTTTACATGCTGCCCAAGCTTTATATGAAGTATTTTATGTGGTTTATGGTAATAAGCAACTTTGCATTATGCACAATCCTTGAAATTCAGCGCTTCTCGGGGATAAGGATTATCACATACAGCGGCATAAATCCACTCAAGTGGTGGGGTTTTGTGGCTCTGGGCATGCTTGCGGCCGAATCGCCAAGACTGTTTAAATATATCAGGGAGAATAGAAATGCCGCAGTCATGATTTCTACTGCTTTGGCTGCAATTGGAACGCTGCTGCCGTATCTTACGGGCAGGACAGGGTACTTCTATAACCGAGCGAGCCTGTTTCCTCTTGCAATTGGAATGACTTTGCTGATTATTGCACTCTATCAAAAGGAAAAAATGCCGGGCAAGGACGTTTTGTTATATATAAGCCAGCGTAGCTTTGGAATATACCTGATTCACTTTTTCATTGTGCATGTATTAAAGTTCGTTTTGGGTATTAAAACACTCTGGCTTGTCGCGATACTGACTATGGTAATTTCGATTCTGATACTGAATTTAAGCAAAACACTTAAAAGCGAGCTGTTGATGCGTTCTTAGAAATATTTACAGCTGCAGAGTGAATTAATAATAGATGCTGATTACTGGAACGGAAAAGAGGTAGACAATGTTTGAATTCAAGGATGTTAAATACAAGGGCATAGTTCATATACCAGGTGGAACAATAGAAAAAGGCAAAGTGACTACGCTTGTTGGCGAGAGTGGAGGCGGGAAGACAACTATACTCAAAATGCTCAACAAGATGATTTCGCCGACACAGGGCGAGATACTCTACGAGGGGCGTGAGCTCAGCAAAATAGATTCAGTAGACCATCGCAGGCAGGTGACTATGCTCTCTCAGAATCCGGTAGTTTTTGACGGAAGCATAAAAGACAATCTGGTTGCAGGACTGAATTTCCAGAACAGGCCAATGCCGGACGACAGCGCCTTAAAAAGAGTGCTAGAGCAGGTAAGCCTTAAAAAGGCGCTTGAAGAGCCCGTGGACAGGCTCTCGGGAGGGGAAAGGCAAAGGCTTGCACTAGGGAGGATACTCCTGCTGGATTCGCCGGTATATCTGCTAGACGAGCCGTCTTCGGCACTTGACGACCATACTGAGGGCCTGATAATTGACATGATAACCGACTATGTAAGGCGCAACAACAAGACGCTTGTCATGGTCACCCACTCAAGAAGCGTGGCACAAAAATATTCTGACGTTGTTTTCAAAGTGTCAAACGGCGTATGTGCATTGGAGGGATTATAATGACTGGGGGAGCTGTCAATCTGTCTTTTGCTCAGGTGCTTGCAGCATATGTTTTCGTAGCATTTGTGCTTTTTGTCGTAAAAATCCGAGGCATCAAGAGGGAAAGAGAAATTATGATATCCTCGATAAGGATGACGCTGCAGCTAATTTTGACAGGTTATGTACTGCTTTATATATTCAAGCGTCCGGATCCGCTTATGACAGTCGGCATAATTGTGCTTATGGAAATTTTTGCAGTACATACGGTTTTTAAGAAATTCAAGGGGCGTGTATCGGATTCGCTGAAGAGGGTAATCGCTGTTTCGCTTGTTGTAGGAACGGTTTCATGCCTTTTGTATTTCCTGTTCATCATTGTGCGAATATCACCCTGGTACAATCCGCAATATTTTATTCCTATTGCAGGTATGTTCATAGGCAATTCTATGACAGGGATTTCGTTGGGAGTGAACTCGCTTACGGAGGGCATGACTTCCAAAAGATACATGGTTGAAGAAGCGTTAATACTCGGGGCAACGCCAGAGGCTGCAGCGAGGGAAATTGTAAACAGGACATTCGATGCGGCAATACTCCCAACAATCAATTCTATGGTTGGAATGGGCATTGTGTTTTTGCCTGGAATGATGACAGGCCAGATTCTTTCGGGAACGATTCCGACTACAGCCATAGCATACCAGATAGCCATAATGCTTGGCATACTCGGTGCCGTTTCACTGTCTGTAATAACAATGCTTCAGCTTGGCTACAAGACGTTCTTCAACAAGGAAAGCCAGCTGCTCTAAAAAGCGGCTGGTTGAATTTCTGCTTGCAAAGTATGGCATAATATAGTAAATTTATATATAATAATTCTTTAGAAAGCGGGGGTGAGTATAGAATGGATGATAATCCTGAGGACATACGAAGTTGCAATTCAACGTGTTTTTTTGTATCGTTAAAAACGAAAAAGTATTTGAATAAACGTTATTGCATGAGGTCATAATAAAACCCGTTTAGTTGGTTTTGTTGTGTCTTTTTTTATTTTCAAATACTTAATGGCTGGAGGAAAGGAAATGACTAGTGAGTTTTTGTTTTTAATGATACTGATTTTGCTGAACGCGTTTTTTGCAGCTTCTGAAATCGCTTTGATTACACTCAATGACAATAAAATAAAATTAATGGCTGAGGAAGGGGACAAGAAGGCTAAACTGCTGCAAAAGCTTCTGAATGAGCCCAGCAGATTCCTAGCCACAATTCAAATAGGCATAACGCTTGCAGGTTTCCTGGCGAGTGCATTTGCATCGGAAAGCTTCTCTGGCAGGGTTGTAACTCTTGTACAGAGCATAGGAGCTCCAATTCCAGAGGAGTGGTTGAAGGCCATATCTGTGTTTGTTATAACATTGGTCCTTTCATATTTTACTTTGGTACTTGGGGAGCTTGTTCCGAAAAGACTGGCTATGAAAAAGGCAGAACAAATATCGATGTTTGCGGCAGAGCCATTGAATTTCATCATGACGGTAACATCGCCGTTTGTAAAATTTTTGACTGTGTCGACAAATTTTTTCGTAAGAATGTTTGGCGTCGATCCTCATTCTGAGGACGACAAAGTGACTGAGGAAGAAATTCGTATGTTGGTAGAAGTTGGCGAGGAGAAGGGGACAATACACGAAATTGAAAAACAGATGATAAACAACATTTTCGAGTTCAATGATAAAAATGTTGAGGACATAATGACTCACAGAGTCGATATAGTTGCTTTAGAAGAATCTGCAAGCTTCGATGAAGTTATTTCCACTATAAACAATGAAAGATATTCGAGAATCCCAGTTTTTGAAGGCAGTATAGATAATATTATTGGCATATTGTATGGCAAGGATTTGTTGAGATTCATCGCAGAGAATGGAGATAAAGAAAAAATAGATATTAGGAGCATGGCAAGAAAGCCTTATTTTGTGCCAGCATCAAAGCGTACAGATGAGCTCTTCAGGGAGCTGCAAAAGAGCAAGATGCATATGGCGGTTATTATCGACGAATACGGCGGAACTGCTGGGATTGTGACATTAGAGGATCTGATGGAGGAGATTGTAGGCAATATTTTTGACGAAGACGATGAAGAAGAAAAAGATTTTGAAAGAATAGACGACAATACAGTTGTTATAAATGGCTCGGCCAGTTTGGACGATGTAGGCGAATATCTTGGGGTGGAACTGCCTACAGAGGAACATGAAACTTTAAGCGGTTTCATAATAGGGCAGCTTGGAATGATACCTGAAAAAGGTGAAAACCCGGATGTTGAGTTCGCCGGATTTGTATTTAAAATTGAGGAAGTTGAAGAAAAACGAGTGTCGAAGGTTAGGGTGTTTATACCATGCAGTGATGATTTAAACGATGCCCAAATTTAAGGCGCCTATATGAAATTGTGGTCTTTAATTTGGCAACTAACTTTGAACAATTGGAGGATTAAAAAAAATATGAGTAATTTTGGAAACCAAATGAAAACGATGCTCTTTATGAGTATTTTGACAATTATGGTGATAATGATAGGCGGAGTATTGGGAGGCCAGTCAGGCATGGTGATGGCTTTTGTATTCGCTCTTGTAATGAACGGCGGAAGCTACTGGTTCAGTGACAAGATTGCGCTTTCAATGACGGGAGCACAGCCAGTCGACAAAGAAGAAGCGCCTGAGCTTTATGGAATAGTTGAGAGATTGGCGAAAAATGCGGATCTGCCAATGCCGAGAGTTTATATTACACCGTCGCCTCAGCCAAACGCATTTGCTACAGGACGCGATCCGCAGCATTCTGCTGTGGCTATAACTCAGGGTCTGCTCAGCTTGTTGAATCAGGAAGAACTGGAGGGTGTTCTTGCGCATGAACTGGCTCACATAAAAAACCGCGACGTCCTCATAAGCACTGTAGCTGCGGTAATGGCCGGTGTTATTACTACGGTTGCCAACTGGGCTCAGTGGGCTCTTATGTTTGGCGGTGCAGGCAGCGACGAGGAAGAAGGAGGATTAGCTGCACTTCCTCTTATAATCCTTGGACCTCTAGCGGCCATGTTGGTGCAGATGGCTGTATCGCGTTCGCGCGAGTATATTGCAGACAGCACAGGCGCCGAAATAGCAGGTAGCAGCAGAGGTCTTGCAAATGCATTGCTCAAACTGCATCAAGGCTCGAGAATGATACCTATGCAGGTAAGCCCGGCGGCAAGCCATATGTTCATTGTGAATCCGCTTAACGCCCAGAGGGTGGCGAACCTTTTCAGTACACACCCTCCGATTGAGGATAGGGTGGCAAAGCTGCGCAAGCTAGGAGCATAATAGACAGGTATAAGTAACAACTGAAAAGCAGATTTTTGAAAAATAGATTTCGAGCTGTAAAAATAAAAGCTATGGAGAATTGACTGCTAATAACGTCATTTTCCCATAGCTTTTTTCTTTTCATTAAGGGATTCTATTGAGCGCGTTTATAAGCATATCCCTAGCTATTGGAGCTGCACTCTTACCGCCTGTAGAACCGGCGCTTTCGAGCACTACTACAACCGCGACTTTGGGATTGTCTGCAGGGGCGAAGCCTACAAACCATGCGTGTTCTTTGCCGGTTTCATTCTCGGCTGTTCCAGTCTTGCCCGCTACTTCGACATTTCTTATGTGGGCATTTTTCCCTGTGCCATTGTTGACCACATCTACCATCATGTCTTTTATGGTCTGTGCCGTTAAAGCATCTGTGGCAGTGGCAAGTATTTCAGGGGTTACTTCCTTTAGGACTCCACCCTCGGGCGACACGATTTTTTGCACGAGGTAGGGCTTTACAATATTACCGTCGTTGGCTATTGCGCTTGCGGCAAGCAACATATTAAGAGGCGTTACCAGTATTTTCCCCTGGCCAATGGCGCTTGCACCAAGCTCAGGCTTGTCCATTTTGCTTTCCGGGAATATCGAGTCCTTAGTCTTTATGTCAAATGGTATTTTTTTATTGAATAAGTAATTTTGTGCTGTGTAACGGAGCGTATCACTGCCGAGTTCGAGTCCCATGCTTGCAAAGGCTGAGTTGCAGGACACTTCCATTGCCTTTCTAAGATCCACGCTTCCATGAGAGTTTCCGCCGTAGTCGCGTAGCTCATAGCCGTCTATCACTATGCTGCCCTTGCAGTTATAGTTCCCGCTTAGGCTGTTTTCAAGAGCTGCAGTCGCAGTGATTATCTTGAATACAGAACCCGGAGTATAGAGTCCCATTGAAGCCCTGTTTATGAACGGACTATCAGGATTCTCCACGATATCCTCCCAATCCTCCTTTAGAGTTGCAGGATTGAAGTCGGGTTTGCTCACCATTGCATACACTTCGCCGGTTTTGGGATTCATGAGTATTATGGAGCCCTTCTTGCCCGACAGGTACTTCGAGGCCTTATCCTGCAAGGAGTTGTCTATGGTGAGTGAGAGGTCGTTTCCCTTTTCTTTTGGGCCCGTGATCTTCTGGGCTATCTCTTCTATTGGGTTCTTGTACAAGTTGAGAAGCTCCTTGTTGTAGGAGTCCTCAAGTCCTGATTTGCCATATTCCCTGTAGCTGTAGCCTATTACATGGCTGTAGAGACTCCCAAAGGGATAAAACCGGGACTGTCCGTTTTCAGTCTTTTCGCTGTATGCCAGCACGCTGCCGTTTCGATCATATATTTTACCGCGCAGTACGCTTTCCTCATTTGCCCAGAGCCTCTTGTTGTAATTGCTGCTGACAATTTTTGATGCCTGGAAGACCTGGAAATACGTAAGATATACTACAAGGCCCATGAACATTAGTGTAAGGGCCGTAAGGACCTTTATTATTCTCTTGTCGGTCTTATCCATTGTGTTCCTCCTGTTCTGCTTGCTGCTTTTCAGAGGCGACCTGCAGTATACCAAGCGCTGCAAAGCTGGATATTAGCGAGCTGCCGCCGTAGCTTACAAACGGCAGGGTGACACCAGTCAGCGGAATCATTTTAATTACGCCACCTATTATTATAAATGCCTGGAATCCAAGTATAGTCGTTATGCCAAGGGCTATTATCTTGAAGAATCTGTCGTCCTGGTTCAGGGCGATTTTAAAGCCTCTGTATACGAGTATCATAAAGAGCATTATTACGCCTATTCCGCCGAGTATCCCCATCTCCTCGCATATTGCGGAGAATATGAAGTCTGTATGGACCTCGGGAATGAACTCGGGATGGCCAAGGCCTATGCCTGTACCAAAGAATCCTCCCGAGGCTATTGCAATAAGCGACTGGATTATCTGGTAGCCCATGCTGTCTGCATATTTCCAGGGCTCAAGCCAAGCTGTTATTCTGACCTGGACATGGCTTACTGCAAAGTAGCCTGCGATGCCGATGAGCAGCGCACCAAGTATGTTGTAGTAAACAAGCCTCCTGTCCTCCTCGAAAATATAAAAGACAGTCATGAACACGAAGTAGAAAATCATGACGGTTCCAAGATCGCGCTGAATGAAGAGGAAACCTATGAACGCATATATTATCCCTAAAAGCCAGTACTGATTGAATGGTTTATTCTTTAGGCTATAGTACGAGGCGAGCAGGAAGACAAGGAGTATCTTTATGAACTCCGTCGGCTGGAAGCTGTAGCCTGCTATCTGAATCCAGTTGGTGGAGCCCTTTATCTTCACACCAAGAACAAGCGTAGCCATAAACAGAGCAAATGAAAGCGCAGCATAGAGAGTAGCCCATTTGCGCAGGAAGGGCATGTATTTTGTTAAGAAGTAGAACGCAAAATATGCCGCTATGCCAAGGCCGAACCACTTGATTTGCCTGAAGCCGTATTCGGGACTCAGTCTGTATATGACTATTACCCCGATGCTTACCAGCATGCTTATTATGAGGAATACGTAGTGGTCTCCAGGTGATATCTTTAGGAGCGCATAATTGGATATGTATATTATAAGAGCCAAGAGCGCACCAAGAAGCAGCACAGAGCTGTCAAAACGTCCTCCATAGAAGCTAAGAAGCAGTATAGCCATTATGTCGATTGTCAGTATTAGGTTTTGTGGAATCCTGTAAGATAAAAGCTTTCTGATCATATTATCCCTCTTTATTTGGTTACGAATAGGAATTCAAGCTGCCCAAGTCTTATACGGTCGTTGTTTTTAAGCTCGACCTCGCCGTCTATGCGCTCTCCGTTTATATAAGTGCCGTTGGAGCTGCCAAGGTCAGTCAGCATGAATCGCTTGCCGCTGACTGTTATTTTAAGATGTTCGCTCGACATATACGGATCATTTATGACGATGTCATTTCCCTGCTTTCTTCCAATGGTGATGGATTTGTTTACTGCATACATGTCATTAACCTGGAAAGGAAGATATTCCTTCATGACTATGAGCTTGAGGTACGAGCGCGCACTTTTGAGCGTAGCGACGCCTTTGATGTCAAGATAAATGAGCCTTATTATGGCGAAAATGAACAGGTAAATAATTATAATGAAAAAATACCTGAATACCAATGAGAGTATATTGAACATTTTTATCCCTGCCTTGTATATAACTTTGATTATCCAACTTCTACATTATCACTATTTGATGTGAAAATCCACAAGCAAAGATAATAAAAAAAGGGCATAAAGTCGTATCCATCAAGTATAGGGAGTTTAATTGGTTGTAAAATGGGGATAAACTATATGTATATTAATCATGAAGCAGAAATCACTAGTATTTGTTAAGTTTTATGCAGAATGGAGATTAAGCATGCCTAAAAAACACAAGATAGTATCATTTATAAGCAGAGTAATATTCATGATGGTAGGCGCCACTCTCGCATCAATAGCGCTTCAGGTATTCCTCATTCCAAACAACGTAATCGACGGCGGAGTTGTCGGCATATCGATAATAGCGAGCCACCTGACGAAGCTGCCTCTGGGACTATTCACATTCGTTCTCAACATACCATTTCTTGTAATAGGCTACAACCACATAGGAAAGACTTTTACGCTGTCTACGTTATTTTCAGTCGCATGCCTTTCGGTGGGCGTGTCTATTATGCAACCTATTCCCGAGATTACCAATGATGTCCTGCTGGCTTCTGTATTTGGCGGCATAATACTGGGCGCGGGAGTAGGGCTGATAATCAGAAATGGGGGCTCGCTTGACGGCACGGAAATAGTCGCCATAATACTCGACAAGAGGCACAGCTTTTCAATCGGAGAGATAGTGATGTTCTTCAACCTGTTTATACTCAGCAGTGCGGGTTTCGTATTCGGATGGGACAGGGCTATGTATTCACTCCTGGCCTATTTTATAGCTTTCAAGGTTATTGACATTACAATTGAAGGTATTGACGAATCCAAGGCAGTAATTATAATATCAGAAAAACACCAGGATATTTCAGAAGCCATAATGGACAGGCTGGGCAGGGGACTTACGCTGCTTGACGGCAGAGGGGCCTACAAGGGAGTAGGGACTGATGTCATATACGTTGTAGTGTCACGTCTGGAGATAGCTAAGTTAAAGTCAATTGTCCATGGTTTTGATGAGAATGCTCTCATGACAATAGGAAGTGTTGAGGTTTCGGGTACGAAGTATAAGAAGAAGGCTATACATTAAAAAATGGGAGGGATTTATTTTGGACTATAAGGTTGAAGTTGTGGAACAGGAAGCAATAAATGCGGTCGCTGTGAGGACTCGCTGCGCGGTCAATGATCTGCCAAAGGCAATAGGCGAAGGCTATGGTCTTATCATGGGATACCTTGGTGAGCTTGGGAAATATCCGTCAGGTGCGCCCTATGTGGCCTATTTCAACATGGACATGCAGGATCTGGACATAGAAATGGGTTTTCCAGTGGCAGAAGAGATTGAAGGCAAGGAGGCTGTTGTAAAAACCCAGGTTCCAGCAGGCAGGTATGCTGCATGCATGTACAAGGGCCCTTACAGTGATATAGGCTCTGCATACGATGCTGTAATGCTTTGGCTTGAGGAGAATAATCTTAAGTATTCAGGGACAGCATATGAGTTCTATCTGAACGATCCTGCCAGCGTTCCGCCAGAGGAGCTTCTCACGAAAATATTGATTAAACTGTAAACAATGAGAAAGACATAAGTATATTTTGTTTTTTAAAATGAAACAAGTTAATTAAAAAGGAGAAACCATACTATAGACTGGGTATGATTTCTCTTTTTTTATATTTTATATACTTATGCAAAACTTAGTAAGCAAGTGTTTAAAGCAGGCTTGGGCTAAATACCAGCAAACAGCCGATTGCAGAGCATGGAGTCCATTCCCGCATCTAGAGCGCGCTGATAAGTCACTTCGACTGGGTACTCGAATCTGATAAATCTGACGGTATTTTCTGAGGAGTCAAAAATGACAAAGCACCCTTCCGGATTGCCGTCTCTAGGCTGACCCACTGAGCCGATATTTATGATATACCTTTTATCATTTTCCAAATCAAATGTAAAGCTTTCCCAAACCTCAGTCAGTTTTATGTCGTAAGGCTCATTCATATCCTGGGTCCAAACTGCCGCCCTGTGAGTATGCCCGACAAACAGAACCTGCTCTGTGAAAAGCTCGAAGTTTGCAAACGCGGTCACCTTGCTTTGGATATATTCGAAAGGGTTAGTCAACGCTCCATGTGCCATTTTAATCATTGCATCCGCATCCTCCAAGGTATAGGGAAGCTTGCTTATATAATCAATGTTATCGCTTGTAAGGTTGTCTTTAGTCCACTTTATGGCGTTTTGAGCTGCGGGATTAAAAAGCCTGGAATAGGATGGGTGTATGCAGGCGTACTCATGGTTGCCAATTAAGCATTTGTGTTTTTTGGCGATATCCAGGCACTCGTTCGGATTGGGATAATAGCCTATCATATCGCCCAAAAAGTAAAGCCGTTCTAATTTCTCGGATTCGACTATTTTCATCGCAGATTCAAGTGCTGCTATGTTGCCGTGGCAGTCTGAAAGCAGTGCTATTTTCAAAAGGATACCTCCAGGTTACGTAATGTTATCTTGATTTTAATAGTGGTGTCTTAATATATGTACCCATTATTTTATTTTTATATAATAAAAAGGGAATTCAGCTGAGACTATGATATAATTATAACAAAAAAATCAAATAATACAAAGTCAGGACAATAGAGATTAATCTTTAGGATTCAAAGCTTCTGAAATGGGCATTATACATTTATCTTAATTAAGTACACATAGGAGGGCGCAGGTATGTCCAACGATATCATAAGATACGACATTGAAGAGTATGTCGAGTATATGAGGGATGAATCAAGGATTATGGGGAAGGCGGATTCGATTTCATTTCCAAAAAATGAGGCCGAGCTCAAGCGAGTGCTTGAAAAGCTTGCTGAAAGCAAAGAAGCCATTACTATCCAGGGTGCCAGGACAGGCCTAACTGGAGGGGCGGTGCCCATGCAGGGGCATGTCATAAATCTATCAAACATGAACGGAATAACGGGGCTGAGATACGACGGCGATAAGGACTGTTATTTTTTGAGAGTCGAGCCGGGAGTGTTGCTATCCGAGGTAAACACGGCGATCTCAAAGCTGGAATTCGACACCTCCGCTTGGAGTGCAGAATCATTAGAGGCTCTTAAGCTGCTTAAAGCATCAAAGTCCAGGTTTTTTTCGCCGGATCCGACCGAGACGAGCGCCACAATCGGAGGGATGATATCCTGCAATGCATCAGGAGCAAAGTCATTCAAATACGGGGCCACGAGGAATCACATAGAATCGCTCAGGATTGTGCTGGCAGATGGCGACACTATAAGTCTTAAAAGGGGCAGAGAAAGGATAGACGGAGGGATACTCAGACTTACCACGCAAGGCGGTAGAGAAATTTGTGAAAAGCTGGATGTCTATAATATGCCGCATGTTAAAAACGCTTCGGGCTACTATCTGGAAAGCGATATGGACGCTGTAGACCTTTTCGTAGGCTCTGAAGGCACGCTTGGGATAACAGTTGAAGCAGAAATAAAGCTTATACCCAAGCCCGGGTGCATATATGGCGTTATGGCGTTTTTTCCTGACCAGGAAAAAGCGATTGACTTTGTAGAGTCGGCCAAGGCGCTTGAAAGTAAGCCTGCAGCCATAGAATTCTTCAACTGCATGGCCCTGGAGCTAATAAGGGCTAACATGTATAGGGGACATCTTCCGGACATACAAAGGGTTGATCCCGTTTATCACACAGGTATATACGCGGAGCTGCATGCAACGGATGAAGATGCCGGCAAAGGTATGCTTAAAGCTTTGTCAGCTCTGATAGAAGGCTGCGGAGGCAATCTGGCAGAGGCATGGCTTTCCATTTCAAAGCATGACATGGAGAGACTCAAGGAATTCAGACATGCGGTACCTGAGTTTGTAAACAGCATAATAGACGAGAGGCGGAAGGGTGAGCCGACTCTTACCAAGCTGGGTACGGATATGGCAGTTCCGAACGGTTTCCTAAGAACTGTCATGAGGATGTATGATGAAGGGATACAAAACGCCGGGCTAGAATCTGTCATATTCGGCCATATAGGCGACAACCATCTGCATGTAAACATACTTCCTAGAAACATGGGCGAATACGATACTGGCAAAAAGCTCTACGGAGAATGGGCACAGGCTGTTGCCGAAATGGGCGGCACTGTGTCTGCAGAGCACGGCATTGGAAAGTTCAAGGTGGCGATGCTAAGGAAAATGTACAGTCAGGCTGCTCTTGATTCCATGATGAAAATAAAAAAGATATTCGATCCAGACAACAGGTTAAACAGGGGAAATCTATTCGGGTAAAGGTGGGATGATGGCATGAATATTGTAGTCTGCGTAAAGCAGGTTCCGGATACGAGCGAGGTAAAGCTCGACAAGAAGACTAACACAATTATAAGGGAGGGCGTTGAGTCCATAATAAATCCTTACGACTCTTATGCTCTCGAAGAAGGCGTTAGGCTAAAGGAAAAGCTGGGTGGCAAGGTTAGCCTTCTTAGCATGGGAATTCCTGCGGTCAAGGGAATGCTTAAGGAAGCCATGGCTGCGGGAGCTGACGAGGCATTTCTTCTCAGCGACAGGCGCTTTGCAGGAGCGGATTCGCTGGCTACAGCGTATTCTCTTTATCTTGGTGTTAAGAAAATAAAAGCCTACGACCTGATAATATGCGGAAAGCAGGCGATAGACGGGGATACGGCTCAGGTGGGTCCAAGTCTAGCGCAAAAACTTGGCATACCGCATGTGAGCTACGTAATTTCAATATTGGAAGCGTCTCCCAAAAAACTCAAGGTGAAGAGGCTTGTAGACGATGCATATGAAATCATAGAAGTGGAACTTCCAGCTCTGATTACGGTTGAAAAGGGAATAAACATTCCAAGATTCCCATCGATAGAAGGATTTTTTAGGTCCGAAGCGGAAGAAGTGACTATATGGGGAGCAGACGACGTAAAGGCCGACATGAAGCATATAGGACTTGAGGGTTCTGCCACATGGGTGCTGAGGACATTCGCCCCAAGCTATGAAAAAAGCGTCAATATGATAGGCGGAAGCCCAAAAGAGCAGGCAAGGGAAGCTATAGCTGCTCTTGTTGACGCCGGATTCATTGAATCAGGCAGGGAGGGTGAGTAATGGCAAAAATATTAGTTTTTGACGAAAAGTGTGTAGGTTGTGGCAAATGTATTAATGTGTGCCCGTTTAATGCTATAACCCTTGAAAACAAGAAGGCCGTAATCGGAGATGCATGCGTGATGTGTGGAGCATGTGAAAGGAACTGCCCGTTTGGAGCTATAAAGATAGAAAGAATGCAGGGATATGAGCAGGACATATCGCTCTACAAGGGTGTATGGGTGTTTGCTGAGCAAAGAGGCGGCGAAACTGCCGGAGTTGCGTTCGAGCTTCTTGGAGCTGCGCGCAAACTGGCTGACAGGCTTGGAGAGAGCGTAGCGGCTGTTCTGATTGGAGACGTGGTGTCTGAGCAGGCTAAAGAGCTTATAGCGTATGGAGCTGACGTTGTATATGTCATAGAAGGCAATGACTATGAGAATTTCAGTGACGAGCTTTACGCCGATGCATGTATCAAGCTTATTGAAGGACACAAACCCTCTATATTTCTGCTTGGTGCTACAGCCTACGGAAGGAGCCTCGCGCCAAGGATATCATCAAGTCTTGAAACAGGCCTTACTGCTGACTGCACGGTACTTGAGATAGACAGGGAAAGTGGCATGTTCGTACAGACAAGACCAGCCTTTGGGGGAAACATCATGGCTTCCATAGTTTGTCCGGCGAGAAGGCCTCAGATGGCTACTGTCAGACCTAGAGTCATGAAAAAACCGGAGCCGGATTTCGGGAGGATCGGAAGCATTGTCAAATTCGCGCCAGTGATTGAAATGAGTCCGAAAGCAAAGCTTCTAGAGAGGATACAGGAGGAGAGCTTTGGGGTATCTCTTGCAGATGCTGAAGTCATAGTGGCTGCGGGCCGTGGCATTAGTGATCAAAAGAACTTGGCGCTTGTTGAGGAGCTTGCAAGGCTTTTAAACGGGGCTGTCGGCGCTTCGCGTCCGATAGTCGATGAAGGCTGGATTGACCACAGCCATCAAGTTGGGCAAACTGGAAGGACTGTAGCACCGAAGCTTTATATAGCTGCAGGTATATCCGGAGCCGTCCAGCACGTGGCGGGCATGTCTTCTGCGGATTTCATAGTGGCAATAAACAGGGACAAGGATGCCCCGATATTCAAGATAGCGAATGTGGGCATAGTCGGAGATGCTGCCGAAATAATAAGGGAGCTAATAGCCCAATTGAAGTCTAGCTAAATAGTGCATTGTCCGCTAGATTGGAAGTTGCACAAATATTATGAAAATTTTATAACTTGCATGTTGACAAATAAGCTAGAGCTGATATAATTGACTTCAATACAAAATTTAATACTACTTATCAAGAGTGACTGAGGGACTGGCCCGAAGACGTCCGGCAACCTGATTGAAAATCAAGGTGCTAAATCCAGCAGACTTAAATGTCTGAAAGATAAGGTGCGATGCTTGAACACTATCCTGCGCTTATCGCAGGATTTTTTTATAGGCATGAACATAGGCTCTCCATCTTATCTTGGGAGCTTTTTTTATTGCTCCTAAATAAAAAAATATTAAAATTGGAGGAATGATTGTTATGACAAAGAAATTGGGATTTGAAACTACGCAGCTTCATGGAGGATACTCGCCTGAAAAAGAAAACAAGTCAAGGGCTTTGCCTATTTATCAGACAACATCGTTCACTTTTGACGATGCTCAGGATGCGGCGGATCTGTTTGCGCTCAAGAAATTCGGCAATATCTATACAAGGATTACAAATCCTACGACCGGGGCATTCGAGGCAAGGCTTGCAGAGCTTGAGGGCGGTGTGGGTGCCGTTGCAACTGCTTCTGGAATGGCTGCAATAACCTACTCCATACTCAACGTTGCAAAGTCTGGAGATAGCATAGTTGCCGCATCGACGCTTTATGGCGGAACGTATACGCTTTTCGCCAACACGCTTAAGGACTTTGGGATAGAAGTCATATTTGCTGATCCTGACGATGTTGAGAATTTCAGCAAGGTAATTCAGGATAACACAAAGGCGGTATACATCGAGACTATAGGTAATCCGGGAATAAACGTTGCCGATATACAGGCAATAGCCGACATTGCGCACAGTAATGGAGTGCCTCTCATCGTAGACAACACGTTCGCAACGGCTTACCTTTGCAGGCCTTTCGAGCACGGAGCAGACATCGTAGTATATTCGGCCACCAAGTACATAGGCGGAGCCGGTACTTCAATAGGTGGAGTAGTCATAGATTCTGGAAAGTTCGACTGGAGCAACGGCAAGTTTCCAAAGCTTGTGGAGCCGGACAAGAGCTACCACGGACTTTCATACACCGAAACATTCCAGGCGGCCGCGTATATAGTAAGGCTTAGAGTGGTGCTCTTAAGGGACATCGGAGCATGCCTGTCGCCTTTCAACGCATTCCTGCTTGCACTTGGGGTGGAAACTCTGTCCCTCAGGCTTGAAAGACACGTTGAAAATGCCAAGAAGATTGCCCATTATCTGAAAAATCATCCGAAGGTGGAGTGGGTTAACTATCCTGGGCTTGAAGACAGCAAATACAAGCCGCTGGCTGACAAATACCTGCCAAAGGGTCCTGGAGCAATGCTGACATTTGGCATAAAAGGCGGATACGAAGCAGGCAAGAAGTTCATAGAGTCGCTGGAAATTTTCTCGCACCTTGCAAACGTAGGGGATGCCAAGTCGCTTGTCATCCATCCGGCATCAACTACTCACCAGCAGCTTGACGAGGAGCAGCAAAGGGCAAGCGGCGTGAGCCCTGAGCTCATAAGAGTGTCTGTGGGAATCGAAACAGTCGAAGATCTCATAGCCGATATTGAACAGTCGCTATCTAAAATCCAGAGCGTATAGCTAAAAAGCATATGCTAAATTGTAAAAAAAGTGATTTTTTAATCTGGACGGAAAAGCCAAGGATATCAAATGTTTGTCAAATGAATTCATTTACAAAAACTATTATGATTTAAGCTTTGATTGAAAAACAGCATAAGCGTTACAATACCTCCCACGGGTGTGATATAATCACTTCGCAAGTAATTATTATAATATTGGGAGGTATGTTAAGATGAAGAAATTTTCAAGACTAGTACTTGCTGCAACTCTTGCAGTTAGTATGATTTTCGGGCTTACAGCATGCAGTCAGAAGCCGGCAGAGGAGCCTGCACAGCAAGCTGAGGAAAAGAAGCCTGAAATAGCATCTATAGAGGAAGGTAAACAGGGATACTTTGTGGACGCACTTTGGCTTAAGGAGAATGCGGACAAGGTTGTTGTAATTGATGCAAGAGCGGACAAGGAATATGCAAAGGGTCACGTGCCTGGAGCTATAAACATAACTTGGCAGATGCTTTCAAACATGCAGCCAAAGCAAGGTGAGATTGGCTGGGGAGTAGTACTTGGCAAGGAAGAGCTTGAAAAGAAACTGGGAAGCTTTGGAATTGACGGCAGCAAGGATATAGTAATATACAACGACCCTAAAGGTCTTGGAGAAGACGGCAGGGTTCTGTGGATGCTTAGAATAGCAGGCCTTGAAAACACAAGACTGCTTGATGGTGGATATCCAATGTGGCTTAAGGCTGGCGGAGAAGAAAGCACAGACGTTCCGCAAATAGCTGCAGTTGATTTCAAAATAGCTAACTATAATGATTCAACACTTGCGACTACTGACATGGTTAAGGAAAAACTTGGAACTGCAAAGCTTGTGGATACTCGTTCGCCAGAAGAGTTTGAAGGAAAGACTGACCATGGTGAAAAAGTAAGAGGACGCATACCGGGTGCTATACACCTTCACTATCAGGATCTGTACAATGTGGATGGAACAGTTAAGAGCATAGCTGATCTTAAGGCTGTATTCGAAAGCAAGGGGCTTAAGCCTGAAGATGAAATAATAACATACTGTACAGTTGGTATACGTTCAGGTTTTACAGCTGAAATGATGCGTATGGTTGGATATGAGAATGTCAGAAACTACAATGCATCTTTCAGCGAATGGGCGGGAACTGACCAAGAATTTGAAAAATAGAGTAGTGATTAATTAGATGAAGACAGTAATTTCGTATAGTTGCATACTAGTGCTAGTAGCAATGGCGGGACTGTATTTAACAGTCCCTGCCGTGCTTATAAACATCAACAGGATAAGTGAGATGCTCAATACGTCAAGCTACAAGGGACTCATGATGTACTATTATGAACTCGGAGACGGCGGGATGCTTATGGCTCTTGCAGCAGGAATGCTGCAGACTGTGGTACCCATATTTCCAAAGAGTGGTGTTCTTTATGCCAACATGGAGTATTTTGGAAACATTCAGGGCACACTGATATCTGTTATAGCAGCGTCAGCAGGGCTTTTTTTCTGCTACATGATAAGCCATCCGCTGTCGAAAAAATTTTCGTGCTATGCAAATTTGAGCCTAGGCGGCAAAAAGACATTTGCCATAGTGCTCTTGCTGAGCTCCATACCGCTCAAGCCTTTTGGATTTGTGGGATATTTTGCCGGTCTTATGGGCTTTCGCTTCAGGATATTTGCCCCGGCCGCTGTAATAGGACAGATAGTAAGCATATTTTTGATTTTAGCTATGAAATAAAAAAGGCCCCGATGATTATACTGCTAACAGTATAATCATCGGGGCCTTTTAATTTTTTATTCGGACTGCTTAATATATGGGATTCAAGCTATATGTTAGAGCCTGTCTGGGTTAATTGGAAATTTCCAACGCCCGTATTTAGTTCGATATTTATCTTGTTCTCGGCCTGATCATAGTTTGGCGATTCATAATAATCATTCTTCTTGGTCCATCCGAGCGAATCGAGGTTGTTTGACTTAAGTGCCGCATCAATATAGACTCTCACTCCGGAAGTAGAAGGTACAGCTATGCTTATGTCTGAAGCGCCTGAATCTATGTTTACGCTGCTGTCTTTTTGCAGGCTGCCCATTTGGATTTCTATGTCTGCTGCGCCTAAATCTATATCCAGGCTACTTACAGGAACTCCGGCAAGATCAAAATTGGAGTCTATGGCTCCGCAGTCGACCTCGATATCCCAAACTGCCTTGCTGCCAAGCTTGAAGTCGTAGGAATAAGAATCTCTTCCTATCGGCATCATGCCCATTCTCTCAGTTGCGAATTCGAAGCTTGCATTTTCACCTTCAATCACAGGCTTGCTTTCAAAATACGGATTTGTAGTAAGTGCTGACAACAGCTTATTGCTGTCGGATTCAACAGTTATATTCCCCGCGCCAAGCTCCAAAGACAGCTTGGCATTTTTTATGCCCTCGTTATAGTCGTATGAGAATGAACGCTCCTCGTATTGTCTGAACTGGTTGCCTGGAAAGCCGTTTTTCCACCTTTCAGGAGACACAGAGGACATGTAGAACCCGTATGCGATTAGCGCAAGCAGGAACAGTGACCATGCAAGGCCGTTCACCCATGGCTTATGTTTGAATATTATGCTTACGCCTATGACAATGAATATTAGCGGCCAAAGATCTGCGATAGCCATCCAAATAGACCAGTCTATATAGCCGAAGTTGTAAAGGGCAAGCAGCAGGCCTGCAACTATTAGCGCTAAGCCTACGAATAAATTATTTTTCATGTCGATCACCTCTTGTTCGATGACTTGAATATGAGATAAAGTCCAAAAATCACAAGCAATCCTGCCCAAACAATACCCATATCCAGCCAGTGGAAGAATTTACGGGCGAGAAAAAGTCCGCCTACGACAATTAGGACGAGCCCCAATATCAGGCTTACATCATCGGAGCTTTTTTGTGAAACTTGAGATGCAGCGGGCATCGTATCCCCGGCTTCAGGTGTTCCTTCAGTCTGTTGGGTTTCGCCGGCTTCCTCTCCAAGCCCATCTCGCGTTGCAGATAGCCGAGCCGGCACGGCGCCGGATGAGGCGGGCTGAGCTGCGGATGCATTTGGATTTTGAGGTATAACAATCGCACATATTATATAGGCCAGCACGCCAGAGCCCATCAATAATGCAGTAAGAGCCCATGCTATTCTCACAAGAGTGGGGTCAATATCGAAATATTCGGCAATTCCTGCGCATACTCCCGCTATTACCTTGTTGTTTGAACGGTACAGTCTTTTCTCCATACTTTATCACTCCAATCGTATAAGTGGATTTTTGATGAAATAATAGCTATTTCTGAGAAACATTACAAATAATATATACCCATTCAGTCGAAAAAATAATACGCTATCAAGACATTAATAATAAGCTTATACGAGAGTTATATCAGGCATTTACAAAAACGTTACATCAGAATTGGTGAGGGTATAATTTGAAGAACAAGTTGGCTTTGTGGTTTGAGGAAAGCAGCCTCACTAAATGGGAGGAGTGAACTCCATGAAAATTGCTCTATTGGCTCCGGCAGGGGCCATGCACAGATATACTGGTAATTTCGGTAAAGCAATACATTACGCGCCTCTGACGCTGACCTCGCTTGCCGGGTACGTGCCGGAAGAATTGGGCGCTCAAGTCCAGATATTCGACGAGACTGTGGAGAGAATACCGCTGGAAATAGACGCGGATATTATAGGCATAACGGCCATAACTGGTACTGCCCCCAGGGCTTATGCCTACAGCGAGCATTTCAGAAAAAAAGGCATAACTACAATAATAGGGGGCCCGCACCCGACGCTCATGCCAATGGAGGCAAAGCAGCACGCCGATTCTGTGGCGGTTGGTTTTGCTGAGAGGACGTTCCCTCAGATGCTGCTTGATTTCAAGACGGGTTCTTTAAAGGATTTTTACTATGCCGACAAGGAGAATGATTTTCTGCTTGTAAAACCGCCGCTTCGCCAGCTTCTCAAAAAAGACGGCTACATAACTATAAACAGCATGGAGGCTACCAGGGGCTGCGTGAACGATTGTGCATTTTGCGCAGTCTATGCGCTGCACAAGGGAAAACTGTTCAAGAGGCCGGTCAAAGATGTGATAGCGGAGATGGAGCAGCTTGGCGGCAAGGATGTGCTCTTTATTGACCCCAATCTTATTGCTGACCCCGAGTATTCAAGAGAGCTCTTCAGGGAAATGATTCCACTGAAAAAATGGTGGTTCGGGCTTTCGACAGCTGACATAGTTCACGACAAGGAGCTAATAGCGCTCATGGCAAAAAGCGGCTGCAAGGGGCTGCTAATTGGCTTTGAATCCATAAACCAGCTCTCGCTAAGCGATATGAACAAGACGCGAAACAAGAACGTCGACTATTTCGAGCTGATGAGAGTTATGCATGCTCACGGTATAGCAGTCAACGGAACCTTCTGCTTTGGCTCCGACGAAGACGGACCTGATGTGTTCGAGCGCACCGTAGAGTACGTTATAAAGCTAAAGCTGGATCTCCCGAGGTATTCCATACTTACCCCATTCCCGGGAACGAGCCTTTATGAGAAGCTCAAAACGGAAGGCAGGATAACTGACGACAACTGGGCAATGTACGATGTGGAGCACTGCGTTTTCAAGCCAAAGAAGATTAGCGCTCAGCAGCTTGAGGAAGGCAACATATATGCCTGGACGCAGACTTACAACACACCATCAATATTAAAAAGGATAGCCAGGCTCCACAAGGTACTTCCGCTGAATTTTATGTGCAACTATGCGTACAAAAATTACGCAGACAGGCTAAGGGAGTTTGACCGTAAACGGATGGTTGACAACACAGACATTAAAGACTAAAAGTATAGCCTGATTCGATATTACAGGGAAACCGACGAAAAGCTCGAGCTTCCTATAGGAGATGGATTTGATGAGCTACAAAAATAGAAGTTCCAGATTCAAGTTTGAAATAGCTGGAGAAGAATACAGCAGCCACATACTTAGGGTGCTTGAGGAAGAGGAGTTCAAGGGAGGCATATCCATACTATATACACGAAGGCCAAACGCAGTGCTCTCGCTAAAGAAAGAGGGAGAAGATGTTTTGGTCGTAATATGCAGGGACAGGGAAACCGACGACTTCATAGGTTTCGGGGCTTGTGCTATTAACAGGCTATATGTAGGAGGCAGAGCGGTGAAGGTGGGCTATATATTTGCGCTCAGGATGGCTAGAGAGCACAGAAAGAAATATCCAAGGCTGCTTCCATCTGCATATGAATATATTGGAGATATACTCAGGGATAAAGGTGTGGAGCATGTATATACGACAATTCTAAGCGACAACAAAGATGTGCAAAATATGTTCGAAAAGAAAAGAAGGTCAATGCCTGACTACAATTACTCAGGTGGCTACAATGTCCATTGCATAAGGACGAATCTGCCTGAAAAAGGAGCGCCAGGTGATTTTGAATTGAGTCAGGCATGCGAGGCGGACGTTGAGTATATGCTTGAGATTTTCAAGAAGCAGGGGGGGCTTTATGATTTCTACCCTGCCATAAGCAGAGAAGATCTGTATGGTGAAACTGAATTTCCGCTTAAATATAGCGATTTTTATGTGTTGAAGGACAAGAGCACCGGAAAACTGTTGGCATGTGGGGCGCCATGGGATCAAAGCGGATACAAACAGCACATAGTTATTGGCTATAAGGGGCGATACAAGGCGTTCAGGGCCATATCGCCACTTTTCAAAGTATTAGGCATTCCCAAAATGCCCAAGCCAGGTACAACTCTAAAGTATTACACTGTGGCATTTTACGCTGCAAGAGAAGATGGTGGAAAATATATTGAGACGCTTGTTAGAGGAATATCCAGAATAAAGAAGAATTATGACTACTTCATAATGGGCGCATCAGCAGGCAGCACGGCAGACGGAGTGCTCAGTGGTATCTCACCGATAGTATACAGCAGCAGGGTATACATTGTGGATTGGGAAAAGCATTCTGAAGGTAAACTCGAAGCGGACAGAAAGCAAATATATCTTGAATGCGCCAGGTTATAGGCATTGACGGCTTCCAAAACGCCTGCCCAAGTGCAGGTGTTTTTTAATCTATTTCTAATCGAGCCGCAATTGTAGGCGTTTTTTATTTGTGATATATTATTATAATGTGAATTCTTCATTTCACACACTCATACTATGAAAGGGGCATTCATAACATGTACAGGCTTTATCAAAAGACCGTTGAAGATGCATTGCTGCACCTGAACACAGATAAAGAAGGGTTGAGCAACGCAGAAGTTGAAAAAAGAAGAGATCAGTACGGTTATAACGAACTAGTCGAGGCGGAGAAAAAGAGCACTCTGATGGTATTTTTGGAGCAGTTCAAGGATTTTCTCGTGATCATACTTATAGCCGCGGCTGTAATTTCAGCTTTCCTTGGAAAATTTGAAAGTTCGGCAGTAATTGTTGTAGTAATCACCATAAACGCCATACTAGGAACAGTGCAGCATGTCAAGGCGGAGGAGTCGCTTAAGAGTCTCAAGGCTCTATCGTCGCCAACGGCAAAAGTCCTAAGACATGGCAAGAAGGTTGAGATACCCTCTAGAGAAGTGATGGTTGGAGATATACTATTTTTGGACGCAGGCGACTATGTCAGCGCCGACGGCAGGGTCATAGAGACATACAGCCTGCAGATAAATGAAAGCTCGCTGACTGGCGAATCCGAGAGCATAGACAAGTTGACAGACGCTATAGAGGGCGAGAACATAGCTCTTGGCGACCGCAAGAACATGGTTTTCTCGGGCAGCTTTGTTACATACGGCAGGGGAGTTGTTGCCGTGACGAGCATAGGTATGGAAACAGAGATAGGTAAGATAGCAAACCTGCTTGAAAGCACGCAGGAGAAAAAGACGCCGCTTCAGGAAAATCTGGACAACTTCGGCAAGAAGCTTGCAATAGCAATACTTGCAATCTGTGCGGTCATATTTGCACTCAACATATTCAGGGGCGGATCAGTAATAGATTCCTTCATGTTCGCGGTGGCGCTTGCAGTAGCGGCTATACCGGAGGCATTAAGCTCAATAGTGACAATAGTTTTGGCGATAGGCACCCAAAAGATGGCCAAGGAAAATGCCATAATAAGAAAGCTACACGCTGTTGAGAGTCTTGGAAGCATATCTGTAATATGTTCTGACAAGACCGGAACGCTCACTCAAAACAAGATGACAGTGCAGAAGCTGTTTGTTGACGGTAAAGTGGTAGAAGACGAGTCTAAAGAAGGCTGCAAAGACCTGGATCAAAAGCTTGTATTGATGTCAGTGCTCTGCAATGATGCTGTGACTTCTTTTGACAAGGAGATAGGCGATCCTACGGAGATAGCTCTTGTTAATCTTGCGGAAAAGTATGGAATTGACGAGATTAAAGCCAGGGATGAATATCCAAGGCTCGGAGAGGTTCCATTCGATTCAGGAAGAAAACTCATGAGTACGGTGCATTGCATAGGCGGAAAGACGCTGCTTGTAACCAAGGGTGCCGTGGATGTGCTTGCAAAAAGACTTGTAGCTATAGAAAAATGCAGCGGAATATCCAGCATATCGGAAAAAGATTTACAAGAAATCGAAGCCGCAAATCGAAGCTTTTCAGAAAATGGGCTAAGGGTGCTTGCGTTTGCTTACAAGGAAATTGAAGATAATACTGAAATAGGCTTGGATGACGAAAAAGACATGACATTCCTTGGACTTATATCAATGATGGATCCGCCAAGAGAAGAGTCGGCTTCAGCCGTTGAGGCATGCGCAAACGCAGGAATAAAACCTGTCATGATAACTGGTGACCATAAAATAACTGCGTCGGCCATAGCCAAGCAGATAGGCATATTAAAACACGAATCAGAGGCCATGGAAGGCCAGATGCTCGATGACATGACTGATGAAGAGCTGAGGGAAAAGGTTGAAAACATTTCTGTATACGCCAGAGTTTCACCTGAGCACAAGATAAGGATAGTAAGGGCATGGCAGGACAAGGGCAACATAGTTGCAATGACAGGCGATGGAGTGAATGACGCTCCTGCTCTCAAGCAGTCTGACATCGGCGTGGCAATGGGCATAACTGGAACAGAGGTTGCCAAGGATGCATCGTCAATGGTGCTTACTGACGACAACTTCTCAACTATAGTAAAGGCAATATCAAACGGAAGGAGCATATACGAGAACATAAAGAACTCTATAAGATTCCTGCTTTCGGGAAACACAGCCGGTATACTTTCGGTGCTCTATGCATCGTTTATGGCTCTGCCGGTTCCTTTTGCAGCTGTGCACCTACTGTTTATAAACCTCCTTACAGACAGTCTTCCTGCCATAGCAATAGGCATGGAGCCTTACAAGAAGAATATAATGAATGACAAGCCAAGAGACATAAGCGCTCCGTTGCTGAGCAGACAGTTTTCTCTGGAGATTCTTTTTGAAGGTATACTGATTGCCATAGCTACAATGACGGCGTTCCACATAGGACTCTCAAGCGGGGGCCATATGCTTGCAAGCACAATGGCATTCGCTACGCTTTGTCTTTCGAGACTGCTGCACGGTTTCAACTGCAGGGCGAGGGAGTCGATATTTGCAGCAGGAGTTTTCAGTAATCCGTATGTTTGGTATGCAGCCATAATAGGACTAGTTCTGCTAATGTCGGTTCTTGAAATCAAGCCTCTTATGAAGGTGTTCGAAGTGGCTCCTCTTGCAGGTGGTCAGCTGGCAACCATATTTGGACTTTCGGCCATGCCGCTTGTGCTGATACAGTTTGCAAAGCTTGCTTTTGTAAAATCAAGCAGTTCAAATAATATATAGCGATTACATTTGCAGCCCGCTACTGGAGACATTAATTAATGGCTTCAGCGGCGGGTTTTTAAATTTTAGAAAAGGGATATAAATGGTATAGAAGAAAAAATTATAGGGGTGAGGCTTATGAAAAAGGTTCTTGTAACGAGAAAGATTCCGGAGGTTGCAGTAGAATTGCTGAAGCAACATTTTGAAGTGGAATATGATGGCGATGATCGCCAGATGTCTAAGGAAGAGCTTGTGGAGAGGGTAAGAGGCAAGGATGCGGTACTGTGCCTGCTTACTGACCCCATTGACAAGGAGGTGCTTGACGCCGCTCACGGCTGCAGAATATTTGCCAACTATGCGGTGGGCTACAACAACATAGATGTTGAGCATGCGACCCGCAAAGGGATACTAGTTACGAACACTCCGGGGGTGCTTGACAATGCAACAGCCGATCTGGCGTGGGCGCTCCTTTTTGCTGCGGCCAGAAGGATTGCTGAGGGGGACAGGTATGTAAGAGACAGGAAGTTCGACTCATGGAAGGCCACTCTGCTGCTTGGAAGAGACGTAACGGGCAAGACCCTGGGTGTAGTAGGTGGAGGCAGGATTGGCACCAACTTTGCAAAGAAGGCGAGAGGCTTTGACATGAAAATACTCTACACAGGCAGAAGCAGAAGCGAAGATTTTGAAAAGGAAACCGGTGGAACCTTTGTAAGCAAGGAGGAGCTCCTTCGCGAATCCGACTTTGTATCGCTGCATGTGCCGCTGAATCCGGAAACAAAACATTATATAAGTGATGCCGAACTTGACATGATGAAAGACACATCGGTGCTTATAAACACCGCGAGAGGGCCTGTGGTAGATGAGAAGGCTCTTGTGAGAGCCTTAAGAGAAGGCAAAATATGGGCTGCTGGACTCGATGTATTCGAGAATGAGCCTCTAATAGAAGAAGAGCTCTACGACATGAAAAATGTAGTGCTCCTGCCACACATTGGTTCAGCAACAATAGAAACAAGGGAAGAGATGGGACTTATAGCTGCAAGAAATATTGTAAGCGTGCTTAGCGGAGAAAGACCCCAGACTTGCGTGAACAAGGAAGTCCTAAAATGAAGATAGTAGTCGCCGCAGACTCATTCAAAGGATCGCTTTCATCCGTTCAAATCATAGAAGTATCAAGCAGGGCTATAAAAAAGCATTATCCTGACGCTCAGGTGGTGGGAGTGCCGATTGCCGACGGAGGCGAGGGAACTCTTGAAGCTCTTTTGGAGCTGACATGCGGGCAGAAAATAAGGGCGAGGGTGCATGATCCTATCGGCAGGGAAATAGACGCATATTGCGGACAAGCGGATGGATGCTTTTTTGTGGAAATGGCCCAGGCAAGCGGCATCACGCTTCTATCTGAAAAGGAAAGGGATCCTCTGATTGCCAGCTCGTTAGGAACAGGTGAAATGATAAGGCTCGGACTCGAGCTGGGATTTCGCAATTTCATAGTGGGAATCGGGGGAAGCGCGACAAATGACGGCGGAACAGGCTTGCTGCATGCGCTTGGAGTCAGATTCATTGACGGAAGCGGGAACGAGATAAAGCCATGCGGAGAGAATCTGCTCCATATAGAAAGCATAGACATCACAGGGCTTGACAAACGACTTTTAGATTCAACCATCACAGTGATGTGCGATGTTGACAATCCGTTCACAGGAGCGAGTGGAGCCACATATGTATACGCTCCCCAAAAGGGTGCGGGAGAATATGAGTTGGAGCTGCTAGAGCGAGGCATGGTTAAATACAAGGAAAAGGTAATACAGGAACTCGGTATAGACATGGATGCGATTGCAGGTGCAGGAGCGGCAGGGGGAGTCGGGGGCGCGCTTTGCGCATTTTGCAAAGCCAAGCTGAGGTCTGGGATAGTGACCCTGCTCGAAGTGGCTGATTTTGAAAGTATACTCAAAGGGTGCAGTTTTGTAATAAGCGGTGAAGGAAGAATTGACAGCCAGTCAGCAAGGGGCAAGGCAATCTCCGGCATCGCAAAGGTGTGTGCCGCAAATGGAGTGCCCCTTTATGCAGTATGCGGAGGAATAAGAGGGGACGTCGGATGGCTGTATGAATCGGGGGTTAAGAGCATTATGCCGATAACGCGTTCACCAATGAGCGTTGAATATGCAATGCAGCACGCAGAGTATCTCCTGGAGGATGCTCTCGACAGGATGATAAGGTTTATAAATCAGACTTACTAGAAACAGAAAAGGTGTACATGCCTGAGTGATCTCAAGAATGTACACCTTTGTTTGATTTCGATGTTAGCAGTTTTATTAAACGGCCTTGTTCGACTTATAGGATTTTGCTCTGTCGTTGGCGTTTAATATCTTCTTTCTAAGCCTTATAGAATCAGGCGTTACTTCAACAAGCTCGTCATCTTCTATGAATTCAAGAGCCTCTTCAAGCGTGAAGGATTTTGCGGCGTTAAGCTTTACAGCATCGTCAGATCCGGAAGCTCTTACGTTAGTAAGTTTCTTGTTCTTGCATGCGTTAACTACCATGTCCTCTTTTCTGCTGTTTATGCCAACGATCATTCCTTCATATACAGGCACAGCAGCATCTACAAGCATAGTTGCCCTGTCGCTTAGGTTGAAAAGTGCGTATGCCATAGTTACGCCTGCTTCCTGGGATACGAGCACGCCGTTTAGTCTGCCTTGTATCTCGCCAAAGTGCGGCTGGTAGGAGTGGAATGATTTGACAAGCGTTCCCTCACCTCTTGTCTCGTTTATAAAGCCGCTTCTGTAACCAAGCAGTCCTCTGGTAGGCACAAGATATTCAATCTTCGTGTAGCCGTTTTCAGAGTGCATTGACTCCATTATGCCTTTTCTCTGGTTGAGGCTTGATATTACAGTGCCGCTGAACTCGTCAGGTACTGTAGCTATTACTTTTTCAACAGGTTCGCAAAGAGTTCCGTCTATATGCTTGAATAGAACCTCAGGTTTTGAAACTCCAAGCTCATAGCCTTCCCTTCTCATGTTTTCAAGCAGTATTGAAAGGTGAAGCTCGCCTCTTCCTGAAACCTTGAAGCCGTCTCTGCCTTCCAGCTCTTCGACTCTAAGGCCTACATTGACTTCCAGTTCCCTTTCAAGTCTTGCCTTAAGGTGTCTTGAAGTTAGGAATTTGCCCGACTTGCCACAGAAAGGAGAGTCGTTGACAAGGAAGTTCATTGCAAGAGTAGGTTCTTCTATTTCTATCATTTCCATAGGATCCACATTGTCAACGTCGCATATAGTTTCCCCTATTGAAATGTCACTTATTCCTGCAAGTATTACGATATCGCCGCTAGTTGCCTCGTTTTTCTCAACTCTGTTGAGGCCTTCATTTACCATTACCTTGGAAATTTTTGCTTTTACAACTGAGCCGTCTCTTCTTGAAACAGACACCTGCTGTCCTTTTTTAAGAGTTCCTCTTGTTATCCTGCCTATGCCAAGTCTTCCAACGTACTCGTCGTAGTCAAGCGATGATATCTGAAGCTGAAGCGGGTCGGAGTCAAGATCAGGATATGCCTGAACGTGGTTCTTAATAAGATCGAAAAGCGGGTCAAGGTTGCTGCTCTCATCGCTCATTTCAAGCTTTGCAATTCCTTCTCTTGCTATTCCATAGACTATTGGGAAGTCAAGCTGTTCGTCATTTGCGTCAAGCTCCACGAAAAGGTCGAATGTCATGTCTACGACTTCTTCAGCCCTCTGGTCCTTTTTGTCTATCTTGTTTATGAAAAGTATAGGCCTTAGACCGTTTTGCAGAGCTTTTTGAAGCACGAACCTTGTCTGAGGCATTGGACCTTCGCTTGAATCCACAAGAAGTATTGTAGTGTCGACAGTTTTCATAATCCTTTCAACTTCAGATGAGAAATCGGCGTGGCCGGGAGTGTCGACTATGTTTATCTTGATGCCGTCGTGTTCTATAGCGCAGTTCTTAGAGTATATTGTTATTCCTCTTTCCCTTTCGATGTCGTTGCTGTCCATTATGCACTCGACTACCTCTTCGTTTTCTCTGAAAACGCCGCCCTGTGAAAGGAGAGCGTCTACAAGTGTCGACTTGCCAGCGTCAACGTGGGCAATTACCGCGATATTGATTATCTTCTTCTTCATTATTCTGATCAACCTCTTTTTTATATTAAGTTATATTAAGTGTGCAGCACATCTGCAGACACGTTTAATCATTAAAAATTACCAACTTTATTATGATACACTTGTTTTGGAAAAATTTCAATTAAATTTATGTTATCAATGTAGGATTTCAACTAAAAATCGAATGTTTTTTTCATGGTTATAATATCTGCTCATTTTGGAAAAATAATTGTTAAAGCTATTGCAAAAATATGGCTTTGAATATATACTAAATGTAGTATTTAATTCTCAATGTGATTTTTTGTTTAGTACATATTTGCAAGAAGCATCAAACAGTTCTGCAGGTTAACGTTTACAAAAAATTGATTGTCAGAATTAAAGGAATTTTAATTTTTGGAGGTTTTAGAATATGAAAGGTACAGTTAAATGGTTTAACGGAGAAAAAGGATACGGATTTATAACTGGAGAAGACGGAAAAGACGTTTTCGTACACTTCTCAGAAATCCAAGTTGATGGATTCAAAACACTTGCAGAAGGACAAGAAGTTGAGTTCGAAGTAGTTCAAGGACCAAAAGGACCTCAAGCTGCTAAAGTAACTGTAATAGGATAGTAATCAAGAACCCCGGTGATAATTCATCGGGGTTTTTTTTATTTTAATGGAAAGCAGGGGATTTTTTTCAGCTTGAATATGCATGATCAGTATGTGTATATTAGTATTATGAAGGCATTTCGATTATAAATTTAACGGAAAGAGGAGGACGGGATGAAAATAATCCATACTTCTGACTGGCATATAGGCAAGATTGTGAACGGATTCAGCATGCTGGAGGACCAAAGGCATGCCCTTGAGCAGCTTATTGAGATTTTGGAGGAGGAAAAGCCGCACGCTCTCGTAATAGCAGGCGACATATACGACAGGAGCATACCGCCTGTGGAAGCAGTAGAACTGCTTGACTGGGCGCTGAACCGAATACTGCTTGACCTTGAGATTCCAGTACTTGCGATAGCGGGCAACCATGATAGTCCTGAAAGGCTCTCTTTTGGGAGTAGGCTGCTGTCGGATAAGGGATTGCACATCGCCGGAATTCTCAGCGCGGAGACCAAGAGAGTACAACTCTATGACGAATTCGGATCTGTAGATTTCTATCTGATACCCTATTCGGATCCGAGGGAGGCAAGACATCTACTCGGTGATGAGAAAATATCAACTCATGATGATATGATGAGAATAATAATAGAAAGAATAGAAGCAAACGCCGAAGGCTCTGCAAGAAAGGTGGCAGTGGCCCACGGATACATAGCATATTCCAAAAAAGAAAGCAATGAAGAATCATATGAAACAGAAGAACCGCAAAGATGTGAATCGGAAAGACCGCTGAGTGTGGGTGGGAGTGAAATAGTTAATGCAGAATGCTTTGAAAATTTCTGCTATACAGCCCTGGGACATCTCCACGGACCGCAGAGAGCGGGAAGCGAAAAAACGAGATATTCAGGCTCGCTTCTCAAATACTCTTTTTCGGAGGCAGCGCACAAGAAAGGCGTCGTAGTAGTAGAGATCGGCGAATCAGGAGATGTGACAACAAAACATCTGTCACTTGCTCCAGTGAGAGATATGAGGGTAATACAAGGCCCTTTAAGCGAACTTGTAAGTCCCAATGTATATTCGGGCGGAGACACCGCCGACTATATTTTTGCAAGGCTCACAGACGAGGGTGAACTTTTTGACCCGATAACAAAGCTAAGAGCTGTGTATCCAAATATAATGGGACTAGAGAGAATGCAATCCAGAGAATCTGCAACAGGCAGGACGTCGGCCGGTGCCGGACACAGAGAAAAGTCGAAATTTGAGCTTTTTGAGGAATTTTATGAGGCAATATGCGGTAAGAATATGAACGATGAAGAAAACAAAATTGTCAAAGAGGCTATAGAGTCCGCTCAGAAAGGAGCTGATTAAATAATGAGGCCTATAAGACTCGTAATGAGTGCATTTGGACCTTATGCAGGCAAGGAGACGCTTGATTTCAGAAATTTACAGGGCAACAATATATTCCTTATCACAGGACCAACAGGAGCGGGCAAGACTACAATATTCGATGCTATAAGCTATGCACTGTTTGGAGAGGCCTCCGGAAGCAGCAGGGACAAAAGCGATTTAAGGAGCGATTTTGCGGAGGTAGACAGTCCAACATACGTGGAGCTGGAATTCGAACTTAGAGGGAAAACCTATATCATAAAAAGACATCCGCAGCAGGAGAAGAAAAAAGCAAGGGGAGAAGGATACACAATCAAGGAGTCCAGTGCAGAGCTAGTTTTGCCAGATGGGTCTGTTGTTACCAGGATAAACAGCGTTGACGAGAAAGTAGGAGGAATCCTGGGCATAAGCAGGAGCCAGTTCAGACAGGTAGTGATGCTGCCCCAGGGGGAGTTTAGAAAGCTAATAGAGTCTGAAAGCAAGGAGCGCGAGGAGATATTCAGGAAGATATTTGGAACGCAGGCTTTCGAAGCCTTACAAAAGAGGTTGCAGGAAGATAGAAAGCAGCTGCGCATTACAATAAGCGAGGCTAAATCAAAACTGGAAACAAATGCAAAACACATAGATGCAGAAGAAAACGAGGAGCTACGAGAGCTTCTAGAATCAGAAGAACTCAATATTCCTGAGATCATATTAAGAAGCAGCATGCTAATAAAGAGTGATGAAGCGCTTCAGGAAGAGCTCTCGAAAAAGCTATCAGACGGAAGGCTCGGCCAGGAGAAACTTCAAAAGACAATGCTGGAGGCTGCAGAGGCAAACAAAAAGCTTCGTGAAATGGAGGCTGCCAGAGAGAGGCTTGCAAGCCTGGAGTGTCAAAAAAAATCATATGAAGATAAAGTGGCAAGGCTGGCCATGGGAAGAAGGGCACTTGAGATTTCGATAGTGGACGAAGCCGTAAAAGAAAAGAAGCTTGCCCTGAATTCTAAGAAAGCTGAACGCGAGATGCTGGTCAAAAAGCTGGAGGTTTGCAAAGCGGAATTGGTGAGCAGCAAAAAAGTGCTCATGTCAGAAGAAGCCAGAGAACAGGAAAGAAAAGCGATAGCAGAAGAAGTCACGAAACTCGGCGGTTTTGCCCATAAAGTCAGGGAATATGAGGACAAGCAAAAGGCCATAGGTGTTATTCTCGGCGACTTGGCGAAAACGAGCAATGAGCTGGAAAATCTAAAGAAGAGCTTGGAAGATGACAAAGAAAAACATAAAAAGCTGACTGAGGAGTTGCGCCTTTCAAACGAAGCACAGATTCAAAGAGAAAAGCTTGAAAAGCAATTTAGTCAGAAAAATTCACTCATTGCGAGGCTCATAGAAATATATAAAACATGCAAAAAGCTTTCAGATGAGCAGAAAAAGCACCTCGACCTTAAAAAAGAATATAAAGCCTTTGAAATGACATTTATCCACGCAAAGGAGCTGTATGAAAAAAGCGATGACATGTTCAGAAAAGGACAGGCCGGACTTCTGGCAAAAAGCTTAGTAGAAGGCTATCCATGCCCTGTTTGCGGTTCTAAAAATCATCCGTTGCCGGCTGCTTTTATAGAGGGAATGCCAACCGAAGAGACTCTGAAGCATGCCAAGAATAAATATGAAATCCTAAAACAAAATAAAGACGATATGCTGCAGAAGCTGGCCAACATAAACGGAGGAATAACGAGCCTTAGGGATTCCATATCGGAACAGCGGGAGAATCTGAAACCTGACCTCGGGCAAGAGCTAATGGATGTTGAAGAAGTTGAGCTCCAAGCGTATTTGAGAAATAAGGGCGAAAAGCTAAGGCATGAGCTTGAAGAGCTTGATAAAAGCCTCAAGGATATTGACAAGCTTGCAAAAAGCAAGGCTAAGGTAGAAGAGTCTATCAAAAAACTGGAGCTCCATATGGGAGAGAAAGAAAAGGACCTTGTAAAGCTCGAAGAGGACAAGAAGGAGCTCCAGATAAGGCAAAAGGGAGAAGAGGGTGTGCTCCAAGCAATTGAAAAAGAGATACCCCTGGAGCTACGCACTCTTGGAGGGCTTTATGAAAAAATAAAGGCGTTGGAAGACAAGCTCGAGACTATGAAAAAGGCGCTCGATACGGCGCGCGAAAAACACAGCAAGGCTCAAATAGACAAGGCTACAACCGAGAAGGAGATAGAGGCTGCGGCAAAATCAGAAGGTGAAAATGAAAAGGAGATAAATGAATTAAGAGCAAGGCTTGAGGATATGCTGTCTGCAGCTGGATTTGAAGACTATGCTCATTTTGCAGAGCTGAAGATGAGCAAGCAGGATATTGAAGAAACTGATGATGACATAACCAAATATTATCAGGAGCTTAAGTCGGCTTCAGACAACTTTATAAAGGCTCAGTCAGAGGCGAAAGGACTCAAGGAAACTGCGGTAGAATGTATAGAAAAAGAGCTCGCAGCCTTTAAGCAGGAATGCGAGGAACTCGATGGAACAATAAAGATGATATATGCCAGACGAACCAACAATCAAAAAGCGCTGAAAGAGATGGAACGCATAGCCGGCGAAATCGAAGGCCATGAAGAGCGTCTGAGGCTTGTGGGAGGACTGGCAGGCATAGCCAACGGGGAAAATACAGAAAGGCTTACATTCGAAAGGTATGTGCTTGCGGCATATTTCGACGAGATAATAAAGGCGGCCAATGTCAGGCTGGATAAGATGACCCAGGGTAGATTCTTTCTCCTGAGGAAAGACGAAAAGGGCAAGGGCAGAAAACAGGAGGGGCTAGAACTCGAAGTTTTCGATAACTATACGGGCAAAGCAAGGCATGTAAAGAGCCTTTCAGGAGGAGAAGGCTTCAAGGCCTCACTTTCGCTCGCTCTTGGACTTGCTGACATTGTCCAGGCATATGCCGGTGGAGTCAGCCTGGATACGATATTCATAGACGAGGGCTTTGGTTCTCTGGATCCAGAATCGCTTGACAGCGCAGTTGAGTGCCTGATCGACCTTCAGGAGTCCGGAAGGCTTGTGGGTATAATATCTCACGTGCCGGAGCTCAAGGAGAGAATAAATGCAAGGCTTGAGATAACCGCTTCAAAAGATGGCAGCAAAGCAAGCTTTGCTGTGTAATAGGTAGGGTATATAAGCATGCTCGTAGCCGAAATCAATGGGGGGATTACATGAGAAAAGAAAAATTGACAGTTGTAGACATTATAAAAAAGATGCCATCTCTTTTCTTTGGATTTCTGTTATTTGCGGTGGGAATACTGTCGACGCTCTATTCTGACCTTGGAATGAGCCCGTGGGATGTTTTCCATATGGGAATAGTGAAGCATTCGAATCTTACCCTTGGTCAAGTGTCTCAATTGACAGGGGTTGCAATAATAGTGATAGCATACTTTTGTGGAGTTATTCCCGGGCTGGGGAGCGTATTCAATATGTTTTTCATAGGTTTTTTTATAGACCTACTGCAATCTCTTGGGATATTTTACACCCCAGAAACGCTTATACTCAAGGTTGCGTTGCTCCTATTCGGAATATTGATGATGGGATGGGCATCATTTTTTTATCTGAGGGTAGGTCTTGGGGCAGGTCCAAGAGACAGTATGATGGAGACTCTAGTAAAGAAAACCGGCAAGCCGGTATGGCTAATAAGAAATTCAATCGAAATGGCAGTACTTGTAATAGGAGCCATGCTGGGGGGGCCTGTTGGAATAGGGACGATAATAACAGTCTTTGGCATAGGGTTTTCAGTTCAATTGGCTTTTATGATAGGAGGCTACAGCTCGAAAGAAATTGAGCATATTAATATAATTGATGTGATTGGAATAAGAAGCTGGTCATAATGAAAAAGCCGAATTGTGTTCGGCTTTTTCTATTTGCGAACAGTTGGCAGGCAATTGAATGAGTCGCCACGCATTCTCGTGACTTCAGTCATGAGTTAGTGGCGACACATGTTTGTATAAAAACAAACTAAAGGCATTAAAAACACTAGAATCATACCATTACATATGTTGTCATATAATCAAAGGATGTGACATATGGGAAAAGTTACTTATGGGAGAGGGTATGTTTATACTATCCAGTATCATATAGTGTGGTGTACCAAATATAGACACAAGATAATACAAGGAAAAGTAGAAA
>NZ_WXFG01000007.1 GCF_009881055.1 Peptoclostridium sp. | reverse complement strand
CCCGTTTTGTTCGCTCGACTTGCATGTGTTAAGCACGCCGCCAGCGTTCATCCTGAGCCAGGATCAAACTCTTAAAAAGAAATCCTTAGGACATTGTCCTTTTAGCTCATTGTGACATCTTTCGATGTCTCACTGACTTTAAATAATTTGATGGCTGAGCCATCTTTAAAAAATAAGCCTGCTGTTTAGTTTTCAAGGTTCAATTTGCGATGTGACTTAATTATTTTATCATCGAACTCAACTTCCGTCAAGCCCTTTTTTTTACTGCTTTTTCACCGTCTGTGCTCTCGCATTCTCTGACAGCAAAAATTATTTTATCAGCTTATGAACCACAAGTCAACAGTTTTTATGAATTTTTCCGTGATTAGAAACAAAGCCCGGATTGGAACGGCTCTAACACCCTCTAAATCCAGGCTTCATTTGGCATCTGCACCTACTTTATCGACTGCGCCTTTTTGGCTTTCCACTCCTGCCTTTAGCTCCGGGAGTCGCCTTGCTTTTCCTTCTTGTCTTGTCGCTTCGCTCGCCCTGTCTCAAGACTTCCCCTTCTCCCTTTGGCGATCTTATCAGACATTCCCTTCCATATCCAATAAGATCATGCCTTCCCGCTGTCTTTAGCGCCTTAAGCACGAGACTATAGTTCTTGGGATTTCTATACTGCAGAAGCGCTCTTTGCATAGCCTTTTCCTCGCTGCTTTTAGCCACATAAACCTTATCCATGGTCATCGGATCTATCCCCGTATGATACATGGCAGTCGACAGCGTTCCCGGCGTAGGGTAAAAATCCTGAACCTGTTCAGGGTAGAGTCCTGACTCATGAAGGTATGCAGCAAGCTCAACGGCATCACTCAGAGTTGCTCCCGGATGCGATGACATAAGATATGGCACCATGTACTGGTTCATGCCCAGCTCCTTGTTGACCTTTTCATATTCATGGACGAACTTTTTGAATATCTCGCCGCCTGGCTTTCTCATACGCTTTAATACATTCTGGCTTATATGTTCTGGAGCAACCTTGAGCTGGCCGCTCACATGATGGCTGCATATTTCCTTTAATATGCCTTTCCTGTTATTGTCAGCCATAAGGTAATCATACCTTATGCCGGATCTTATAAACACCTTCTTCACACCTTTGACTGCACGCAACTTTCTTAGCAGGGTCAGATAATCGCTGTGATCCACAGTAATATTCTTGCAAGGCTTCGGATAAAGGCACTGCACATTTTTGCATGTGCCTTCTCGCAGCTGCTTTTGGCATGAAGGCTCCCGGAAGTTGGCCGTTGCACCACCAACGTCATGTATATATCCCTTAAAATCCTTGTCTGCAACCATAAGCTCTGCTTCTTCCAGTATGGATTCATGGCTCCTTGACTGTACTATGCGGCCCTGGTGGAACCCTATTGCGCAAAAGGAGCACGAACCAAAACAGCCCCTTTCAGAGAGTATGCTGAACTTGACTTCCGCAATTGCCGGCACGCCGCCCATTTTTTCATAAGACGGATGGTATTTTCTTGCAAAAGGCAGCCTGTACACTTCATCGAGCTCTTCCCTGCTTAGGGGCATCGCCGGCGTATTTTGCACAACGTAAGTTGAGCCGTGCTTTTGAACAAGCACTTTTCCCCTTATGGGATCCTGGTTATCATACTGCAGCTTGAAGGCCTGGGCATACTTTTCACGGCTTTCACTCACCTGCTCGTAGGATGGCACCTCTATGCACTCCCCTGAAAGATAGCCTATGTCACTTATTTTGCATACGGTTCCCGCCATATAGTTTATATACTTTGCTTCTATACCCGAGGCCAGGGCTTCAGCCACCTCTACAATCTGCTTTTCAGCCATGCCGTATACTATAATGTCCGCGCCACTGTCTAAAAGCACAGAGCTCCTCACCTTGTCGTCCCAGTAGTCGTAATGGGCAAATCTTCTGAGGCTTGCCTCTATGCCTCCCGCTACTATGGCAACATCCTTATATACTTTCCTTATCATGTTGCAATACGTTATAAGAGCGCGATCAGGCCTTAAGCCGGCCTTTCCGCCTGGAGAGTAGCTGTCCTGGCTTCTTCTTTTCTTGGCCGCCGTGTAATGGCTTACCATAGAGTCTATGTTGCCTGTTCCTACAAGAAACGCGTATTTTGGCCTTCCCAGAACCTTGAACGCCTCTTCGTTTCTCCAGTCCGGCTGAGCAAGAATACCCACCCTGTAGCCTCTGCTTTCAAGCACCCTTCCAATAATTGCAATTCCAAACGAGGGATGGTCTACGTATGCGTCTCCGCTGACTATTACAAAATCCAGTTCGTCCCACCCTCTGGCTCTTGCGTCTTCCATTGATATTGGTAAAAACTCATTCATATATTTCACACCTTTTGATTTTATAGGCAAAATTGCACAACAATCTATTTTAATATTTTTTAAAAAAGATTAGTATTATATTATAATCTATTTTACATCATAACAGCTAGCACATGACAAAAATAATCCACAAGCAGCTCAACCCCAATAAGCATATTTGCGTTTGGAGCTGAAACAATCTATTTATTACAAGGATGGATGTCAAATGGAGAAACTTGCACTATCACTGACTATAATATCAATCTCTATATTCTTCAAAATGCCGGTATACATTGCTCTGGCGCTTTCGCTTGCGTACATATATATTTCGGCGCTGTTTGGCGGATCCCGCCCAAGGGACCTAAACCGCGCATTACTATATGGTGCGCGCTCCGCAAAGAATGTACTTGTAATTCTTTCGCTCATAGGCATCTTGACGTCAATCTGGATAAAGTCAGGTACTATACCTTACCTTATGCACTTCGGCCTTAACGTACTTAAAAATTACAACTTCATACTGGCTTCTTTTTTGATAATGACTATTATTTCAATGAGTCTCGGAAGCTCCATGGGCAGCCTCTCGACAATGGGGGTGGTACTTATGGCGATTGGACGAAGCCTTGACATTGATACTGCAATTCTTGCAGGAGCCATAATATCAGGAGCCTATATAGGTGACCGCTCCTCTCCCATATCGAGCGCCTTCAACCTGGTGACCGAAATGACTGATACCGATCCTATGCTCAATATAAAGAGCATGAACTCAAGTCTGATTCCGGCATTCCTAATATCATGCGCTGCTTTTTATGCGCTAGGCCTAGGCCAGACTCCGAAGGATTTCGATAAAATCAAAGTTGCTCTTGATTTTTTAAGCTCCAATTTCAACCTGGGTGTATTTTGCATCATACCCATAGTGCTTCTGTTTGTGCTTATATTCCTCCGGCTAAAGACCAGCACGGCGCTTGCATGCTCAATAGCTTCAGCCTTTGTCGTGGCAATTACATTTCAACATGCGACTCTGTTTGAGCTTGCCAAGGCCAGCCTACTTGGCTTTTCAGCTTCAGGCGAATCAATGGAGCTTTCAGGAGGCGGTTTCATTTCAATGCTGAAGGTTCTTGCAACTATAATACTGGCCACGGCTTATGTAGGACTCTTAAACAAGCTTGAGCTTTTTGAAAGCGCAATGGACATGTTTTCAAAAACTATAAAAACAAAATATAGCCTTGTTGTCCAAAGCGGTATAATAAGCTTTCTTATAAACGTCATTACCTGCAATCAGACAATCGGCATAATAGTTCCCAGCCAGTTTCTTAAAAATCATTACAAAAAGCTGCAGGTCAGGCTCGAATGCCTTGTACATGCCATATCCGACCTTGGAACTTTTACTGTGGCGCTGATACCCTGGAACATAAACTCCATACTGGCCTGTTCACTTCTTGGCATCAGCTTCGGGCAACTTGCCCCATATGCTCTGATGTGCTATATACTTCCTGTTGTTTTTTTAATAAGATACAAGTTGGCCCCGCCGAAATAGTATGTTGTTTCGATATGGCTTAAAGGGTTACAAATATAATATAACTTACTTGGAGGTGCTTCACATGAAACTGACATATATGGGCCACTCCGCCTTCTACATTGAGGCAGGAGGCTGCAAGCTTCTTATAGATCCGTTCCTCAAAAACAATCCGCAATGTTCAATTGGGCCTGAGAATCTCCCGCACATAGACTACATACTTGTGACGCACGGCCACTCAGACCATCTGGGTGACACCATCGACATAGCCCGGATGTTCAGCTCCACAGTAATTTGCAATTATGAAATATCCCTCTATCTGGATAGGTACAACATCGAATGTCATTCCATGCATATAGGTGGGAGCTTTGAATTTGCATTCGGAAAAGTCAAGATGACGCCTGCACTTCATGGTTCATCCATACTCGATGGGAACCATGTTATTCCCGGTGGGAATCCTGGCGGATTCATCATTTCGTCAGAGGGCAAGAATATATACCATGCAGGCGATACAGGTCTTTCAATGGAGATGCAGCTTCTGAGGGATGCCGGCATAGACTATGCTCTGCTTCCAATCGGCGGCAACTTCACAATGGACATACCTGATGCTTCAAAGGCAGTAGAGTTCATACGACCAAAGGTTGTAATCCCTATGCACTACGATACATTCCCACTTATAAAATCCGAGCCCGAGCGCTTCGCGGAAGCGGTCAGCGGAATTTGCAGCGTTGAAATACTAAAGCCCATGCAGTGCATCGAAATATAGTCATGCAAAAACAGAAAAAATCCGGATGACTCAAATCATCCGGATCTCCATTTACTCATTATTTCAACAAACTCTCAATCTTTTGCTTGTCAAAACCTACAACAGTCTCGCCATCTATTATTATCACTGGCACCGACATGTAGCCCATCTTCATAAGCTCTTTCTTTGCCTCTACATCCCTTGTGACGTTCCTCTCATCAAATGCTATGCCATTCTCATTGAAATACTCCTTTGCCATATGGCAGTAGCCGCATGTGTCACTAGTGTATATCTTTACATTTTTCATAATTTGAACCCCTCCCCGAATTTGTTTTGTTTTTTTTTCTATTCCTAGTACTACCCAATTTCTATGTCTCTTAACTTTAATTTTTTATCCATATACCTTTCAAGCAGATTTTTCAACACAGCAAATGTCGGCACCGCCAGGAACATTCCAAGCACACCCAGCGTTCCTCCACCTATTATTATAGCGAGTATTATCCAAAACGGACTCATGCCCACCTTGTCCCCCAAAATTTTCGGTCCTAGTATCCAGCCGTCAAACTGCTGTAGCAGAAGAATGAAAACAAAAAGCCAGAGTGCCTTGATTGGATCATTAAAGAGAACTATTATTACAGACGGTATTATTCCAATGAACGGCCCAAAATACGGTATCATATTAGTTATTCCCACTATGAGTGCAATCAAAAATGCGTATGGCATCTTGAGCAACAATGTTCCAGCAAGACATATGAGTCCTATTATAAGCGAATCTATAAACTTTCCCACGATAAACTTTGAAAACACGCTGTCTATTTCTCTTGTGAGTTCAAAAAACGAATCTCCATGCTCCTTACCTGCAAGCGAATACACAAATCTTTTTGAATTTCGAGCAAATCCTTCTTTGTCTGCAAGTATGTATACAGATATCAATATGCCTATCAATATACTAAAGAATGTCGATGTAAATCCAATTGCAAACTTCACAATCTTATTTAGTATTATGTTAAGAAAATCTCCCGCCTGTGCCACTATTGCATTTAGATTTTTCTGGATGTAATCATTTATCTCGTATTTTTGAGCCCAGCTTGAAGATATTATATTAGTCTGTATCCAGCTTTGAGTTGTCTGAAGATACTGCGGAATCTGCTGAACTATTTCGGATATGCTGCTTATGACCCTTGGCGACACGGTTGTGAAAAACAACACGATAAGCCCCACTACCACAGAATAGACTATAGCCACGGACGCTATCCTGTCAATCTTGAATCTCCTCTCAAGCAGCATCATCGCAGGATTCAGTAAATACGCCACAGCAAATGCCCATAAAAAAGGCGCCAGCAGTGCAAATAAATATTTTGTGCCTGCGACTATGACCCCCAGGCTGTCTACCATTTTGTACATAAAAAATGCAATAAACAATATTGTTGTCCAGTAAATAATCTTTTTATCGATAACCATCAGTGTTCCTCCTGCTTAATCTGCATTTACTTTCATGCGTTTCACATATACATTAGCATATCACGCTGTCCTTTTAAATCAGTTTGCTTTATCTTTGCCTTTTTTTGTAGTAGAATTTATTTTAGGTCCACATAACGTATTTTTGAAATTCAACTAGGAGGAAGCTATGAAAAAAGGAATTATCCTTTCAGCGTCTACAGGCGCCGGACACAATAAGGCTGCCAAGGCTATAAAAGACGCTCTTGCCGAAAGAAGCATAGATGCTCAAATAGTAGATAGCCTAAGGTTCACAAACAAAGCAATCGATCTTATAATATCGCGAGGCTATGAAAAGAGCGCACTCTACACACCCAACGCGTACGGCAAAGTATACAGAATTTATGACGACTTCAAAATAATGACCAGCGCAGAAAAAAAGGTCAACATTTTCTTTGCATACATGGTAAAACGCCTTAAAAAACTTATAGACGACAAAAAACCCTCTTTTATTGTGGGAACTCATCCATTCCCTCTAATGGCCGTTTCAAAGTTGAAGGAAAAGGGCGAAATCGACATTCCTATAATATCAGTTCTAACCGACTACACCACACACTCCACATGGATACAAAGCCACGTTGACAAATACATAGTGGGCGATGAATTTGTCAAATGTATTATGACCGAAGAGGGAGTTGCATCCGAAAAGATATTCCCTTATGGAATACCTATTGAAAAAGCATTCATGCGCAATAACAGCACTGATATAAGGACTTCGCTCAATCTAAATGATAAATTCACAATACTGATGATGGGCGGAAGCTTCGGCGCGGGCAATGTAAAAAAAGCCCTAAAAGAACTTCTCCAGTCTGATTCGGATTTTCAGATAGTTGTCGTGGCAGGCAAGAACCTTGCGCTCAAGGATAAGCTGGAAAAGATCACCGCCGCAAGCGAAAAACGCAAGGACATACGGATACTAGGCTTTACAGACAAGGTAAGCGAGCTCATGTCCTGTTCGGACGTGCTCATAACAAAGCCTGGCGGACTTACGACCACCGAGGCCTTGGCCGCCGGCATACCGCTTGTAATACCCTACTACATACCTGGACAGGAGGAGGAAAACCTGACATTCCTTCTGAACAATGGGCTTTGCGTAAGAACATCAGAAAAATGCAGCCTTAAGATGATTGTGGATTTTCTGATACAAAATCCTGAAAGGCTCCAACGAATACGCGAAAATATCAAGCTTGTGCATAAGTCTGATTCTGCAAAAAATATAGCCAAGCTCATTGAAAACTCATTGTAAACATAAAACCGGCCGCTACGGCCGGTTTTTTTATATAACATTATAAGTATGTATCATGTCGACTAATAATGGTAGTCTTCATGTTCATCATAATAGCTGTCGAAATCTGTAGTTCTAATATTTGAATATTTTTCCTTTTTGCTTGGCTGTGTCTTCTTCTTTTTTGACACGACCATAATATCATCAAATGAACCGGTTCTTTCCCTGTCCTTAAATTTCATTTTCTTGGTTCTTTTTTCCTTGCTGGCTTCATGTTTTTGAAAATCCATAACAACTTCCTGCTTATTGTTTGATGACATCTCTTCCAAACGCTCTGAAAAATCTGTGATTCTTCTCATACAGCTGCCGTTTCTTCAACTGCACTTAATACGAGCTCCCTACACTCATATAGCTTGAGCAAAGCTTGACCTTTCCCTCCCCTTTAAAACCTGACAAGTCAATTTGAGCATACAAATGTAGGGTGACTTTCAGGTATTTTTATGATTTTAGCGTTTTTATTATACCCTTGAGGGTGTTATAAAAACATTTTTATAATTTGCTAATGAAATTATACAATAGGGAGGGGGCCTCAAACAACACTTTTCATGACAGTTTCAATAAAATTTTTAAAGTTCTCTTCGGCCTTCTAAAGCCTTGGAAATAGTTACCTCGTCAGCATATTCTATGTCAGCTCCAACAGGAAGTCCGTGAGCTATACGGCTGACCTTGACTCCCATTGGTTTTATTAGCTTAGCTATATACATAGCTGTCGCCTCACCTTCTATCGTCGGATTGGTAGCCATTATTATCTCCTTGACGTTACCGTCAGCAACTCTGTGCAGCAGCTCTCTTATCTTGATCATGTCCGGAGTCACACCGTCCATTGGCGATATTACGCCGTGAAGCACGTGATATTTGCCTCTAAAGTCCTTTGCCCTCTCCATAGCAGACACATCCCTGGGATCCGCAACCACACATATTATCTCTTCACTTCTTTTTTCGTCCATGCATATGCTGCACTTGTCGCTTTCAGATATATTGCAGCATATGCTGCAATATTTGATATTGAGTTTAGCCTGTGCAATGGCATCCGAAAGCGACATGACATCGCCTTCCGACATGTTTATGATATGGAAAGCCAGTCTCTGGGCCGTTTTTCTGCCTATGCCCGGAAGCCTTCCAAGCTGGTCTATGAGACGATCTAATGCTCCTGTATATTGCTGCATTCTAACCTCCGTTAAAACATACCCGGTATGTTCATTCCTCCTGTGAGCTTGGACATTGAAGAGCTAACCATCTCGTCTGCAAGTCTGAGAGCCTCGTTTACAGCACTGAGAACAAGGTCTTCGAGCATCTCAACATCGTCAGGATCTACAACCTCCGGCTTTATGCTCACGCTGAGTATCTCCTTCTTGCCGTTAGCCTTGACTATTACAGCGCCGCCGCCTACGGAAGCCTCTACCTCTTTGCTTTCAAGCTCGCTTTGCACCTTTTCCATTTCCTGCTGCATCCTTTGTGCCTGCTTTAGTATATTGTTCATATTTCCAGGCATCATTCCCGGGAAACCTTTTTTAGCCATTTTCATACCTCCAGAATATATTTTCTAAAACCTAATTATACCATAAATTAAATCACATATGAATATTACTACTCCTGAGAATCTTTTATCTCGAGTACCCCCGGCGGGAATATTTCTTCCAAACGCCTTATCTCGTCATCGCCATCCTCGTTTGAGATTTTTTCGCTAGCAATCTCAGACTCAATGACAAGATTTATATATACATCTTCGCCAGTTACCCTCTTTACTACACTTCTTAAATATGCTGAATTTTCATCCTTGCTGAGTGCCTTTCTGTGAAAATCGAAACTATCTTTGAACATCACCTTGAACACGCCATTGCCTATCTCAAGCGGTGTGCCTTCCTTGAGCATGGCTTGTACTGGAACCCTGCGATCGTCCTTTATTAGCCCCAGTATGTCCTTCCAAAGCGTGTCTATGTCATCATTTTGCCTTTCCATACGCCTTTTCTCGTTAGCATTTTTGCATATCTCCGGCTCCTCCGAATCATGCATTGGAAGTGCCTTAGGCTTTTCAACATTCTTAGACTGACTCTGGGCTTCCTGAATATGAACTCCAGCCTTGACGCCTGAGAGCAGTCTCTCAAGCCTTGATATCCGCGCAATAAGAGCATCTTGATTGGAATCCTCTTCTATGCTGCATATCTTCATGATGGCCACTTCAAGCACAATCCTTGGATTCGAAGCATATCTCATGTCGTTTTGCAGTGCCGCGAGCATCTTTATTATCCTTATTAGCTCCTCACTGCTTATCTGCTGCGACTGTTTGGCTGTTTCTGCCGCCATTTCTCCAGTGACTCCGAGTATGCCGTCGCCCCTGCCATCAAGCTTTGCTATCATGATATTTCTGAAATGCTCGGTCAGTTCCTGTGTGAAATTCTTAATTTCCTTACCCCATACAACAAGCTCATTTACCATCTCAAGGCAACATTTTACATCCCGCCTTATAATCGCGTCACTCAAGCTTGAAAGCGCTTCAAAGTTTACGGTTCCGAGCAGGCTTACTACGTCCTCGTAGCTTATGCACTCGCTGCTGTAGGACATGCACTGGTCAAGTATGCTAAGCGCGTCCCTCATAGCACCCTGCGAGCTCATGCCTATGAGATTGAGAGCCTCTTCATCTGCGCACACTTCCACCTCTGCGCATATATCCTTCATTCTCCCTACAATCTCACTCAAGCCGAGCCTTTTAAAGTCAAATCTTTGGCATCTTGAGAGTATAGTTGCCGGAAGCTTATGAGGCTCCGTAGTTGCCAATATGAACACCACATGCGATGGCGGTTCCTCTAGCGTCTTGAGAAGCGCGTTGAAGGCACCCTGCGAAAGCATGTGGACCTCATCCACTATATAAACCTTATACTTGCCTCTTGCCGGAGGATACTTGACATTCTCACGCAGCTCCCTTATGTCGTCCACGCCGTTGTTTGAGGCCGCATCTATCTCCACTACATCCATTATGTTCTCATCTATTATTGCCCTGCACATCTCGCAGCTGTTGCAGGGCTCAGCATCATCAGACGATAGGCAGTTGATGCTTCTTGCAAATATCTTGGCAGTTGAAGTCTTTCCTGTTCCCCTGGTCCCGGAAAAAAGATACGCATGGGCTACGTTGCCGCTTGATATCTGATTTTTGAGTGTTCTTATAATATGGTCCTGACCAACCACATCTCCAAACTTCATAGGCCGGAATGTTCTATAAAGAGCCTTGTGCATCTTCTCACCCCTGGTATAGTCTTTACGCTATAAATAACTATAAATATTATAACATAAATTGCTAGTGTCCATTAAAATCAAAAAGGACCTTCTGGGTCCTTTTTGATTTTAATATTTCAAGCTTTTTGCCAGGTTCTTTACCTCTTCGTACGAATTGGCCGATTTCATCACAAGACTCATTACAGCCACCCCATCCGCTCCCGCTGAAATGACCTGCCTCGCGTTTTCTGGCATTATTCCGCCTATGGCAATAAGTTTAACCCGAGGAAGCGCCTTCCTTATACGCCTTATAAATTCAATCCCTCGCGGCCTCGCCCCGGCCTTGCAATCTGTTTGGAATATGTGGCCCGCCAGGATGTAGTCCGCACCTTTTTTGACAGCAGCCTCAGCCTCCTGCAGCGAGTGCACCGAAACTCCTATATTAAACTCTTGCCTTATCATCTCGACATCGCATTCCATGAAATCTGCGAATGTCATATGAACACCGCATGCCCCTACATTCCTTGCAACATTCAAGCTTGTATTTATAATTAGCTCTGCTCCACTACCCGAAATCGCCTTCTTGACTTCTCGCGCAAGCCTCTCAAGAGCAGCATCTTTCATATCTTTTTCCCTGAGTATTATGAAATCAGCGCCTGCGGCCGCAGCCGCTTCAATCGTCCCTATAAAACCTTCCTCTGCCTGTTTTCGGTTTGTAATCACGTATATCATGCGCCTAGCCTATATGCTCATCCAATTTTTAAAAAGCGGTTGATAGCCCTTTGCCAGTATCGCCTCGCAAACCTCATCTACACTCCTGCCATCCGATATTTCAAACTGAGCCTCTGTGGCCGGCTCTCCCGAGTAACCGCCGACCTCGGTGCAGCTGCCGGCGGAGAACTTGTTTATTCCAAGCGGTATGAGATTATCCCTGAAATCCGCATCCTCCCTTGTAGAGATGTTCTGGGAAACATGGGGCATGAAGAGCCTCATTGCAAGTACCGTCTGCACAAGCTGTATATCGCTCACTCCGCTCACCCTTTCGAAAACGCCGGCATGTGGCCGTATTCTCGGAAATGATACTGAAACCTCGGTGCTGGCATACTTGTCCTGCAGATAATTGGCGTGCATGCCTGTCATGAAGGCCTCCCTGCGCCAATTCTCAGAAAGTCCAAGGAGTGCTCCCACGTTTACAGATCTCATATTTGCCATGCATGCCCTCTCGGGCGTGTCCAGCCTGAATCTGTAGTCCTTTTTGGGACCACTAATATGCACCTCGTCATATACCTGTTCATCGTACGTCTCCTGGTATATCGTGACACCGTCCACGCCCGATTTTGCAGCCTTTACGTACTCCTCGAGCATCAGCGGGCTGACCTCTATTGTCACAGAATCAAAATGCTTTCTTAGAACACATGCTGCCTCTGTTATATAGTCTGCCGGCGAATGCTTCCTCGACTCCCCTGTAAGGAGCAGTACATGCCTTATGCCTGTCTTTGAGAGTTCTCTAGCCTCCTTCTCTATCTCCTCCATCGAAAGCTTCTTTCTGCTTATACCGTTGTCATGGTTGAAGCCGCAGTAGGCGCACCGGTTTATGCAGTAGTTGGAAATGTATATCGGCGCATAAAGCAGGACCGCCTTTCCAAAATGATTCAATGAAAGCCGTCTCGCCTTCTCGGCCATCTGCTCCAGATGGCTCTGGGCTGCGGGCGCGAGAAGCGCCAGGAAGTCCCTGTCGTTTATATTGTCCTTTGCAAGTATTTGTCTTACACTCTCACTGCTTACGCCCGAAAAGAAACCCTCAAAATCAAAATTCTTGTAGTGGCTTACCACCTCATAGAAACTCATTAGTATGCCCCCTCATGCAGAAAACCTGTAAGAGGCGACGATGCGCTTGCAACTTCAGCCTTGGCTCCAAGCCTTGCATTGTAAGCGTATCTGCCAGCCTTTACAGCAAGCGAGAAGGCCTGCGCCATTTTCACAGGGTTATCAGACGTTGCTATCGCCGTGTTAACCAGCACTGCATCAGCGCCCATCTCCATTGCCTCAGCTGCGTGCGAAGGCGCCCCTATTCCAGCATCGACTATCACAGGCAGCTTTATTTCCTCTATTATTATGCCAATAAGTTCCTTCATCCTTAACCCTCTGTTAGTACCAATCGGGGCTCCAAGCGGCATTACGGCCGCAGCTCCTGCATCCACTAGTTTTTTTGCGCTCATGAGGTCCGGATTCATGTAAGGGAATACCTTGAAACCCTCATTAGCCAGAATGTCTGTGGCCCTTAGGGTCTCCTCGTTGTCCGGCAGGAGGTACTTGTTGTCTGATATAACCTCTATTTTGACCCAGTCACCGCATCCCATAGCCCGTGCCAGCCTTGCAATCCTCACGGCCTCGTCTGCATTCCTGGCGCCGGAAGTGTTTGGAAGAAGTATTGTCTCCTTGGGTATGTAGCTGAGTATATTGTTTTCCTGCCTGCTCGAATCAACCCGTCTAAGAGCTATTGTTACTACCTGTGTAGCGCTACTTTCAATTACCATTGGAAGCGTATCCTTGCTGGGATACTTGCCAGTACCTATAAACAGCCTGCTGTCCAATTCAAATCCGCCTATTCTAAGCTTTCCCATAAATATATCCTCCCCTTATATGTCCTCACCAATAAGCAGCCTTACCGCCAGATTAGCCTGATGGTTCGCCGCTATTGCTACTCTCGATGCAAGCAGCTTCTCACCCTCAGACAGTCCACTTACGCCGTCTCCAACTATATACAGTCTTTCTGAAACCCTCCTTGTAACTATCGAATTTGCCGATCCAACCCCTGCCAGTCCCGAAGCCGCAATAACCTTCTTGCCTGTATTCTGCAAGATGGAATTTACAAACTTGGCCTTGCAGCTTGCCACATCGAATGCCTCGATTATGATGTCAGCATCCTTGAATATCTCGGGCGCATTATGACTGTCTATGTACACATCGTGTGATTCGACATCAACCTGCGGGTTTATATCTCCTATAACCTGCTGTATCGCCTGCGCCTTTTTCATGCCCAGATGCCTTATCATGTAGTACTGCCTGTTCAAATTGCTCTCGTCAACTACGTCAAAGTCCGCCAGCACAAGCCTTCCAATTCCAATCCTGGCAAGAGAAACCGCAGCATTTGACCCGAGCCCTCCTATTCCTGCTATCCCTACAGTCAAATTCTTTAGTATCCCATTAATACAGTTCACCATATTAACCTCCGCCTACAAATGACACAATTTCTACTCTTGACGACTCATCCAGCATCCATACCCCATACTTTTCACGTGGAACGATTTCGCAATCAGCCTCAACAACTACTATGGAATCGTCAATGCACATCTGCTCAAGCAACTGTTTCACGCTTATATTGCCCTTAGGACCAATTTCTTTTCCGTTTACAAGCATAATTTCACCCCCATTTTTTTAATGAAATAAAAAAAGCAGACTCCATAGGGTCTGCTATAAAAACAAGTAACTCAAAAGATTCAGCAGAAACATCCCTACGTTGGCATTAACCAAATCAGGTAATAAGGGTAAGCGATAACATCGCACTCTCAGCCTGTCTCTACAGGCTCCCCCAGCTTCTTTAACAATATTGATTTTTTATATAAAAAAAGGCTTGCCAATAGGCAAGCCAGTTTATCTACGCTTTAAATAAACTCACAGAGCTTCCCTACGCCGGTGTTAACCGTATCAGGTTGTAAGGGTAAGCGATAACACCGCACTCTCAGCCTGTCTCTACAGGCTCCCCCAGCTAAATTAATGGATTATTAATATTTTATAATTAAATGCTGTGCAGCCATAAATCGACTCAAAGCCACAGACGCCTCCCAAAGAGTTAATTCATATCAGGCGCTCCCGCGGCACATAGAGGGGATCACTTACCGCTGCTTCCTTCCGGATCTGACGGGGTTCATGAATCTCTATTGCGCAGGACCCGACAATCATCATCACTTTTTTGGAGCTGCTCTACAGCTAATGAGCCTCAATATGGCATTCGACCCTGCTACAGCGGATTGCAGGTACAGGGCACCGCTAACTCCCCGTCTAGCACAGCAAACTTTATGACTTTTTAATGGCGGAGAGAGGGGGATTCGAACCCCCGATACAGTTTCCTATATACACGCTTTCCAGGCGTGCACCTTCAACCACTCGGTCATCTCTCCGCGACAGATTTATTTTCAAAATTCTTGCTTTCTCTCAATAACTTAAAAAAACCTACAAGTATCCCGGAGCACTCGCTTTCGAGCACGCCATCGACTATTTCAACATTGTGGTTGAAAAGGTCGTGCTGAAGTAGGTTTACCTTGGAGCCACAGGCTCCAGCTTTTTCATCCTTTGTTCCAAACACAAGTCTTCTCATTCTGCTTTGAAGTATGGCTCCTGCACACATGCTGCATGGCTCCATTGTAACGTACATCGTGCAATCGCTAAGCCTCCAGCCTTTTAGCGCTTCAGTGGCTCTCTTTATAGCAATCATCTCTGCATGCGCAGTAGGATCAGCCAAGGACTCCTTCATGTTGTGCCCTTTGGATATTATCCTGCCGTCTTTGACTATGACAGCGCCAACTGGAACCTCTCCCATCAAATATGCCACTTTTGCCTGTTTCAAGGCCTCCCGCATATAGTCGATGTCTTGCATTTTTCCTCCAAATAAAAAAATGGTGCACCCGGCAGGAATCGAACCTGCGACGCACGGTTTAGGAAACCGACGCTCTATCCCCTGAGCTACGGGTGCTCAACTTGCAAAATATATATTATCACACATTTCCATGCATTTCAATACCCTCAGTAAATATTATATGAGGTGCGCCGCTTTAAATGAGGCTCACCTCATATAATTGAATAGCCAATGTCCGTTACTTGTACCCTCTTATAACTTCAACTCCGCCCATGTAAGGCCTCAAAACTTCCGGAACACTAACAGATCCGTCCTCCTGCTGGAAGTTCTCGAGTATTGCCGCCACAGTCCTTCCTATCGCAACGCCAGAGCCATTGAGTGTATGAACATATTCAACCCTTGTGTGCTTGTCCCTCTTGAATCTTATGTTTGCCCTTCTGGCTTGAAAATCTTCGAAATTCGAGCACGAGGATATCTCAACGTACCTTCCGTAGCTTGGCATCCAGACCTCTATATCATACTTGAATGCCGCCGTAAAGCCCAGATCTCCGCTACATATCTTCACAACCCTGTACGGCAATCCCAGCTTCCGAAGCACCGCCTCGGCATTCTTTACAAGCTTTTCAAGCTCATCATATGACTCCTCAGGCTTTGTAAATTTGACAAGCTCGACCTTATTGAATTGATGCTGCCTTATAAGGCCTCTAGTGTCCCTGCCCGCTGAGCCGGCCTCAGCCCTGAAACATGGGGTATATGCGCAGTAACAGAGCGGCAGGCATTCACCGTCTACAATTTCGTTCATATGTATGTTTGTAACAGGGACTTCTGCTGTAGGTATGAGGTAGTAGTCCTTGTCCTCAAGCTTGAACATTTCATCTCCAAATTTTGGAAGCTGGCCTGTTCCAAGCATGCTGCTTTCATTAGCTATGAAAGGAGGAAGCATCTCAGTGTAGCCGTGCTCTCTTGTGTGAGTGTCCAGATAGAAATTTATCAAAGATCTCTCAAGCGTAGCTCCAAGACCTTTGTATAGAGTGAATCTCGAACCGGTGATCTTTCCGGCCGTTTCAAAATCAAGTATCCCAAGGTCTGTGCCTATATCCCAGTGAGCCTTTGGCACATAGCTGAATTTTGTCGGCTCCGACCATCTCCAAACCTCTATATTGTCTTCGTCTGTATCTCCTATCTGAACATCCGGATGAGGAATGTTTGGTATCCTAAGCAGCATGTCTCTTATCTGTTCTTGAACTTCTTTGACCCTTTCATCCATTCCCTTTATTTTATCAGATGATACCTTTAGCTGCTCTGCCAGGCCGGCTATGTCCTTTCCCTCCTTTTTGAGCTTTGAAATCTGCTTTGAAGCACTGTTTTGCTCCATCTTCAGAACTTCTACCTCCTGAAGCAGTATTCTTCTTTGCTCATCAAGCTCCAGAACGCTATCAAAGTTGAATTCAGCCTCTCCGCGCTTAGCCATAGCCTTCTTTATGAAGTCAAGCTCCTTCCGTATCCTCTTTATATCTAACATGGTCTCCTCCATATTTTATATGTTATTTTCATAAAAAGAAAAGGCAATCGTCCTTGAACAGACGAAAGCCTCTTATCTTCAGCTTTTTTGTATTATATCAGCAGGATTTGAATATTACAACAGCCTGCCTACTAATAATTTTCACAGAACTTTTCAAAGTAGCCCTGCTCAACCTTACAAACCGGGCAAACCTTAGGTGCCACTTTGCCAGAATGAACATATCCGCAAACTCTGCACTTCCAAGCAGTGCCTTCCTCATCCTTTTCAAAAACCTTGCACTTGTCCACGTTTTCAGCAAGTTTTTCGTATCTTTTCTCGTGCTTTTCCTCTACCTTCGATATCATTCTGAATGATGCCGCAACCTCCGGGAAGCCTTCGTCATCAGCTATCTGAGCAAATTCAGGGTAAAGCTGTGTCCACTCCTCATTTTCTCCCATAGCCGCTGCTTTGAGGTTGTCATACGTGCAGCCAAGCACGGCCGGATATGAAGCTTCTATATTTACCGTGAAAGGAGACGGTTCATCTTCCATTCCATCAAGCACGTGGTTGTAGAATATTTCAGCATGCACAAGCTCATTTTCTGCGGTTTCAATAAAAAGTTCGGCTATTTGATCATAGCCCTCTTCTGACGCGACATCAGCGAAAAGAGTATATCTGTTTCTTGCCTGCGATTCTCCTGCAAATGCCTTCATAAGGTTTTCAAGCGTTTTGGTGCCCTTAAGACTTTTCATTTTATTTCCTCCTGTATTTTAAACTCGAGTATTAATCTCAACATTTTTTGTTTTACCCGTTTATCGGCCTATTAAACACTTTATCCTGTTTTGTATATCCAAAAGCCTAAGCCTGCTTATTGAAATAAGCCACATTCTGCACAACCGGCAACTCTATACCGCTTTTTTCAAATTCTTCCCTTACACGCTCCATGACACTGTGGTACACACCCCAGTAGTCCTCATTGTTAGTCCACAGCCTCAGCGACATATTTATAGCTGCAGGTGAAAAGTCAGCAATCACAACCTCAGGTTCTGGCTCCGTATCAACTCGGGCATCGCTTGACGCTATGCCAAGCAGTACTTCCCTTGTTTTTTTTATATCGCTTTGATAGGATATCCCCACTCTTATTTCTAGTCTTCTCTTTTTTGCCTTGCTGTAATTTATGACATTCTCGTTGATCAGCTTTGAGTTTGGAATTATTATTGACTCATTCCCGAAAGCCGTAAGTACTGTGTTGAGCAGCTGTATTTCATGCACAGCCCCCTTAGCTCCTGAGCCTTCTATGAAGTCGCCCACAGCAAACGGCTTGAAAATTAGTATTAGCACACCTGCCGCAAAGTTCGAAAGAGAGCCCTGGAGCGCAAGACCTATTGCAAGCCCTGCTGCTCCAAGCACTGTGATAAACGACGTGGTCTTGAATCCCATCTTGTCTAGCACTATAACGAACACAAATACTAGTATGAGCACATATATAAGCTGTGAAAAGAATCCTATAAGGGAAGGCTCAATCTTCGTCCTTGTTAAAAACCGCTTAGCAATCTTTTTTATCTTCCTAGCCGCATATATTCCAATCATGAGGATTACAACTGAATATATGAAGTCTATTCCGTTTTGCTTTAGATAAGCGTCTACTGTTCTGATGTAATCCAATTTATATACTCCTTTGCAAATAAATATTTCTATTGTTTTGCCTCATACTGCTTGATCTCCTCGATTACTCCTCCAAGCTCCTCTATATACCTTCCGTAGTCTGCCCAGTTTCCTTCTTTGAGCGCATTTTGCGCAGCCTCGTAGAGCTCTGCAGCCTTGCCGGCAAGGCTGCCCAAGTCACCTGATATCTGCTCAGGAGCAACCTCCTGAGGCTGTTCGGTTTCCGCACCCTTCTGCACTCCCTCAATGCCGAACATCTGGCTTAGCGCCCTTTCAAGCGTCTCCGCCATTACAACCTTGTCGCCGTATGCCACAATTATTCTCTTCACCTCCGGTATGCTGTCCTGGGTGTCCGATTTAATATAGAGCGGCTCCACATAAAGTATTGAGTTTTCTATAGGTATGGTGCTCAAATGCCCCCTGATTACCTTCGAACCGCCAGTGCCCCACTGTGTTAGCTTTTCTGATATTTCCGGCTGGTTTTCTATCTTTGACTCCACCTGGTACGGTCCCAGTATGTTCTTGTTCTTTGGAAAACTATAGTCTATAATCTCGCCGTATCGATCCCCGTCATTCCTTACTACAAGCAGAGATACCATGTTTTGTTTTTGCTTTGGAGTATATGGTATACTCAGCAGAAATTCTGCTTTTTGCTCTCCCGGCAGCTTGAATGTGGTATATGCAGGCTCCATAGCTACAGGTTCTTCTTGGTTTTCAAACGTCTCCCTTGCTATCTGCCATCTGTCCTCTTTGTTATAGAAAACCTCCGGATCATTCATGTGATAGTCCTGGTACATTGTTGACTGCACAGCGAAATACGCCTTTGGATATCTTACATGAGACTTCAAATCCTTCGGCATGTCCTCATAGCTCTTGAAGAGCCCCTTGAATATCTTTGAATACGTGCTTATTATAGGATCGCTCTTGTCTACAATGTAGAAGTCCACATCCCCATTGTATGCATCAACAACTACCTTGCACGAGTTTCTAATATAGTTGAGCCCATTCTTGTCAAAAGGCTCTGAGTAGGGATATCTGTTTGAAAGCGTATATCCGTCTATTATCCAGTAAAGCCTGCCTTCATCCGATAGTACCATGTAGGGATCCTGGTCAAGCTGCAGAAAAGGCGCTATCTTGTTGACCCTGTCTGTTATGTTTCTGTGGAGTATAATCTTGCTTTTGGAGTCAACACCTGCCGATACCAGCAGCTTGAAGCTCTTTTGGTCTATCGAGTAAAGCAACCTGTTGAATAGCCCGAGCTTTATGCCCGCCTTGCCTTCATATTCTGTAAAAGCGTTTGTATCGCCTCTTGGATAATCAAACTCCTTCTCGGATGTGCCTACAACTATATAATCGCCTGCTACCTCTCCAAAATATATCTCCGGCTTTTTAACCTCTACTCCCTGCACAGAAGATACGGGAGGTATGTTTTTAAGGAAAAGATTAGGCTGGCCACTTGAAGAAACTTCGTTGACAGGCGCCATCACTATTCCATAGCCGTGCGTATACTTTATGTGCTCGTTGAGCCATGTCTTTGACTGCAGATTTTCGCTGTCAAGCTCTCTTGCAGCTATGAATACCTGCCTTGTCTCATCTCCTATTTTGTATCTGTCAACATCTATGTCGTTGAATTTGTAGTATGTCCTTATACCCTGTATCTGCTTGAAAACATCCTTCACAGGACCCTGGTCGTTTACGCTTATATTTTTCATTGTCTGGTCATTATCGAGTATCTTTTGAGCATCAAGTGTCTGCTCTGCTGCAAACTCCTTGTTTATCACCTTGTCCAGGTTGTATGCAAGCTGTGTATATTTGATACTGTGCTTGATATACTCCCTTTCCTTGGCAAGCTCGTTTGGGGAAACCACAAAATTTTGAACCAGATTCTCAACGCCTGCTGATACAAGCGATACTGCTATTATTATAACTGGGACTACAAGTGCAAGTTTGAGTCTTTTCTTCATATGCGCATATATAATAACAGCAGCCGATACAAGTGCCAGAATCATCTGCGCTCTATATACCCATAGCGTTATTTTTATGTCGGTATAGCCTGCGCCGTACGCCGCACCTCTTGAAGAATATAGCAAATTAAATGCGTCAAGGTAGTTTCTTAGGGCTATTATTATGAAGAATACTACTGCTATTGTGACTATCTGGTTCATTGCAAGAGTGAAAAGCTGCCTTGGTGTAGAGGCTATATTCCTGAATCTTCTTACATCCAAATCTATATCCTTTTCAAAAGTCCTTTGCCCCTTGCTGGCTTCGTCACTTATTAATATGAAATAGAATATAACGGTTATAAACAACAGGAAAACTAAAAATCCTATGAGAGAGTTGAATATCTCATTTATGAGCGGGAGCTTGAACACATAAAAGCCTACATCCTTTGAAAATATCGGGTCTTTGATGTTGAAGGAAGTTGAGTTTGTAAACCTTAGCATCTCTATCCAAAACTTTGATGCTAGGCTGAAGCTGTATGCAAATCCCATTGCTCCAGAAAAAAGCAGAATGATATTGTTTATTTTTTTCTCATGGCTCTTTTCCGGTACTATGTTCATGTGGCTGTAATAGCTCTTTTTTATACCTAGAAGGTATAAAAATATGAATACCGTAAGCACAGCAAAAATCGGCGTTCCTACGGTAAGCTTTGCAAACACCTGCTTGAGATATACCTGAGTGTACCCTACCTCCTTGAACCAGTTGTAATCAGCCAAAAATCCTATCAAGTTTGAAAAGGAAAGCACTATAACCACGGCTAATACAAGTGCAACTGCAATTACTGCTTTTTTTATGCCACCATTCACTGAAAGCCCTCCTTATATTTATTTCACAATATATATTATTATACCACTTTAGCTCTAATCTAATAAAAAAACTGTATATAATAAAAAAACCCTGAAATCAGGGTTTTTTGCTACAGTTTTAAGGAAATATCAAGCGACTTGAAAGAATGCGTAAGGCTTCCTACCGATATTACATCCACGCCAGTAGCTGCGTAAACCGCCACATTGCTCTCATCCACATTTCCAGAGGCCTCTATGACGGCTCTTACTGTGGCTGCCTTATTAAGCTCAACCGCCGCCTTCATCTCCTCTATTCCCATGTTGTCGAGCATTATTATGTCAGCGCGGGCTTCAAGCGCCTCCTTCATCTCTTCAAGGTTTCTGACCTCGACCTCTATCTTCTCAGTATGGCCGATTTTACTTCTTATCATTTCGACAGCCTGCCTTATGCCGCCACAGGCGTCTATGTGATTGTCCTTTAGCATTACAGAATGTGAAAGATTGTATCTGTGGTTGTAGCCTCCGCCACATCTTACAGCATACTTTTCCATGAATCTTAGCATAGGCGTTGTCTTTCTGGTATCTACAATCTTTACATCATAATCCTTGACCCTCTGAGCAAATCCATGTGTCTTGGTGGCTATGCCTGAAAGCCGCTGCATTATATTCAGGGCTGTTCTCTCGCCTTTTAGAATCGCTCTTGTACTGCCGCCTATCCTGGCTATAATCTCGCCTTTGCAGACAATGTCTCCATCCTGCTTTAGCTTTACAAATTCAACAGTTTCATCGAGAATATCAAACACTCTCGCAGCTATACCGATTCCGCATATCACTCCATCTTCCTTGGCCAGCATAATAGCTTCCGAAGTTTGCTGCTCGCCTATAAGGTTGTCCGTAGTAATGTCAAAATAGTTTATATCCTCTTCTAGTGCCGCCTTAATCACCCTGTCAACCATTACCATATTAAGCTTGTCCATTGTTTTGTATGTCCTCCAAAACCATTTTAGAAACACTTGCCATGTTGAAAGTTTCGTAATACTCCTTGTCCTTTACATAGCTCGAGGCTTCAATATCTCTTATCATTTCATCGAGCCTTTCAAGTCCTCTGATTATCATATCCTTATCAGGCACCACAAAATAGGCCTTTTGCATTATATCCCTTATCTCTTCTTTTAATGCGGGTTCTATCAGCGATGTCCCCTCACCTTTTATGTCAGCATCTATCATTTTGTAACTGTGGTTTTGTATGTCTATGTTTATGGCCGCTCTTCTCGAAAAAACCATTGCCTCAAGAAGCGAATTGCTTGCAAGCCTGTTTTTACCGTGCACGCCCGTATTTGAGCACTCTCCGGCTGCATAAAGGCCCCTTATCCCTGTGTTCGAATTGAAATCTACATGTATGCCACCCATCAAGTAGTGCTGGCATGGGAAAACTGGTATTCTGTCCTTTGTTATATCTATTCCTGATTCCATGCATTTTTCATATATATATGGGAACCTGTTTCTGACAAAATCAGAGTCCTTGTAGGTTATGTCCAGGTATATGTTTTCACTTCCCTGTATTTTCACTTCCTCCAGTATTCCCCTGCATACCACGTCTCTTGGAGCAAGCTCACCCATCTCATGGTATTTGTACATGAACCTCTCGCCCTTTTCGTTGATAAGATACGCACCTTCGCCTCTTACGGCCTCTGAAACCAGTACGCGTTCTCCCTCTCCTATGGCAAGCGCTGTTGGATGGAACTGTATATAGCTGAGGTTTTTAATGGTTGCGCCTAGCCTTTTTGCCAGTACTATCCCATCCCCCGTTGCTATGGATGAGTTTGTGGTGTATTTATATACCTTGCCTATGCCTCCGGTGGCTAGCACCACATTCGATGCAAAATATGCATCGCGCTTTCCATTTTTGCCAAGCACGAAAACTATGAACATATCGTCTATCTTCTTTATATCGTAAACGAACGTATTTTCGGCAAGCGATATATTGACTTCCCTTCTGGCGCTCTCGAGAAGCTTCTCCGCTATCTCTTTGCCTGTGGAATCGCTGTGGTGGACTATCCTTCTAGCTGAGTGACCACCTTCAAGTGTCATTTTGAGCTCTCCGCCATCTTCCTTGTCAAACTCGACTCCTATAGCACTAAGTCTTTTTACATCTAGTGGCCCCTCTGTCACCATGAGCTTGACTGCCTCTATATCGTTTTCATATCTGCCTGCTCGTACTGTATCGCTTATGTGACTTTCAAAGCTGTCCTTGTCAGAAAGGACGCAGGCAATGCCGCCCTGTGCCAGATACGTGTTGCTGTTTAAAAAGTCCGATTTTGATATGAGCAGCACGCTCGTATCCTTGGGCGCGTTTATGCAGGAATAAAGCCCCGCTATTCCGCTTCCGACCACTATAATATCATAATACACAAAATTTCACCTCGGTTACTATATATATTCCACTGCCTATGATGCTACTAGTGCGAAAGCCTTATCATCTCATCAAGACTCTTCCTGGCCTTTTCTGCAAGCTCTTCGTCAAGCTCTATGACAAGTCCGCCGTTCCCTGAAACCGCATCATATACATCCCTGAGCGTAGTTTTTTTCATGTTGTAGCAAATGAGCGACGCAGAGAGCAGCTCGTACTCCTTTTCAGGATTTTCCGCTCTCAAAGCATGCAGCACCCCTGTTTCAGTTCCTATTATGAATCCCGGCGCATTTGAATTCCTGGCGTAATTTATTATTGCAGATGTAGAGCCTACAAAGTCAGCCTCCTGCAGCACCTCTCTCCTGCACTCAGGATGGACAAGCACCTCATAGCCGCTGTGCTCCTTTCTCATGGCAAAAATTTCTTCTTTTCTGACCTTGTCGTGCACAGGGCAGTAACCGTTCCATGATACTATATTCTTGCCGCTGACATTCTTTGATATATAGTCAGCAAGATTCATATCAGGTATGAAAAGTATGTTTTGCGCATCCATGTTGTTTATTACCTTTTCAGCTACCGAAGACGTCACGCATACATCGCTTACGGCCTTGAGCTCGGTAGTCGTATTGACATAAGACACCACCTTGAAGTCAGGATGTTCCTTCTTGAAAGCCAGAACCTCTTCAGGTTTAACCATGTGAGCCATTGGACATTCCGCATCCTCCACCGGAAGCACAACCTTTTTGTCACTGCACATAATCTTGGCAGTCTCGGCCATGAACCTCACTCCGCAAAAAACTATCTCATCACATTCAACCTCGCCTGCAAGCTTGCTTAAATAGAATGAATCTCCTGTATAGTCAGCAATCTTCTGCACCTCGAAATTTTGGTAATTGTGAGCGAATATCTTTATATTTTTTTCTTTTTTTAACTTCTCTATCTCTTGAATCATTTGCCTATCATCCATGCGATTGTCTCCTCCTGTAATATCAGCTGTCATGACACATTAGTCAAAAAAAATTATCCCACTATATATCCTTTACTTTTAAGCTTTTCAAGTATTTCATTGAAAAGCATTTCATCCTTTGTCTCTATAGTATGCAAATGCATGCCGTTTGTAAGTGAAGACATTGGCAATGCATTGCTTTTTCGTAACCTCGCTACAAATTCTTCGGCCTCTTTCCTTGAAGATATGTTGATTACCGTCCGAATTTCTCCGTATATGGAGTGGTCGACAATTACATCTATAACTTTTCCGCCGTTGTCAACAATGGTAAAAAGCTCATCCTCCAGCTCATCAAACCCAAAATGTCTTGAAACTATAATGTCTCTGAATCTTTCAGCCTCATTTTTTTCCGGTATGAAATAACCTTGCAGCGTAGCAATTATATTGAGGCCCTTGGCCCTTAGTATTGCTATATCTCCAACTATTATTTGCCTGCTAACATCGAATATGCTTGCAAGCCTGGAACCGGTTATGGGCTCATGTGACTCCTTGAGCAGCTTTCCAAGGCGCTCCCTCCTCATATGGGTATCCAAACCAAAACACCTCCAGTCAATTAAATTATATATAACTTTTACAGATTCGGCAAATAAAATTCCAAAATAATCCGGTACTAAAACAATTCTATATACCTAGTCTGTGAATTATTTCCCTCAGCCTTGCTAAATCATCTATATAAATCTGCCTTAAGTCACGATTGTATATTATCGAAGCTGGGTGGTAAAGCGGGAACAGGCTGTATATCCTGCCGCCTAATTCCAATTCCATAAGAGTGCCATGCATATCCCCTATCCTTACCTCGCGCTGCAGCAGCTGCTTAAGAGGCGTATTGCCAAGGGTTACAATTATTTTTGGGGTGACCATCTTTATCTCTTCTACTACCAATTCCCTGAATCTATCAACCTCAGCCTTGCTTGGGCTTCTGTTTATTCTTTTTCCTGTTTTGAGGCTAAGCTTATGCGGCCTTATTTTTACAGCGTTTGTTATATATATATCCTCTCTTTCAATGCCAAGTATGCTGATGAATTCGTCCAGATTCTTGCCCGCCTTGCCAACGAAAGGCTTTTTTAGCTTTACCTCATTTTCACCTGGAGCCTCTCCTATCAGCATTATACCCGAATCCGTTCTTCCATCAGAAAATACAAACTCTTCTCCGTCTGATAGCTCAGTACATCTTTCAAATAGCTTTTCCATTCCAATTCTCCATTTCGTGCTTATTTTTCATGTTTTATTTGCTCTCCATCTGGATATAATAATAAGGCAGACTGGATTTCGATTATTTTAAATTTATTAATCAAAGGGGGATTTTATAATGGCTTACATTATCACTGACGCGTGCATATACTGCGGTGCTTGCGAACCCGAGTGTCCTGTGGACGCAATAAGCGCAGGAGACGGTAAATACGTAATAGACGCATCCAAGTGCATAGACTGCGGTGCTTGCGCCAATGTTTGTCCGGTAGATGCTCCTCAGCCTGAATAGCCAAGTATAAAATAAAACTGCTATATTCTTTAGCAGTTTTTTATTTGTCCATATATTTTGACTGCAAGCTTTAAATCACTCCAAAAATCAGCCTTCTTTGTATCGTCCCTCAATACAGCTGCCGGGTGGTAAGTCGGCACTATTTTAAATTTTCCAAACTCTATTACATTACCTCTTTGCCTTGTAATCCTGAAATCTTTTCCAATTATATTTCTTCCCGCTGTCGACCCGAGCAGCACTATCACTTTGGGATCTATCAGCTTGACCTGCCATCTAAGATACTCAATGCAGCTTGCGGCTTCATCGTCTTCTGGGACTCGATTCCCCGGAGGTCTGCACTTTACTATATTTGCTATATATACGCTCTCCCTGGAAAGGCCTAAAGCTTCAATTCCCTTGTCTAGAAGCTTGCCAGCCTTCCCAACAAAAGGCCTCCCCTGAAGGTCCTCCTGCTCGCCAGGTCCTTCGCCTATGAACATTATGTCGGCTCTATCTGAACCTTCCCCGAAAACCGCATTCTTTCTAGTTGAACAAAGCCTGCATTTTTTGCACTCACTACACAACTGCTCAAGTTCGCTTAATGAATACATATCCCACGCCCGATCCTTTCCGCTCACAATACTTTAAATCAGTATAACATACTTTTAAAAATATGCATTTGTTTTTTTGTATGAGCAGAGCCACACAGTCTTGTGCGCTGGTTTCCCCTTACTCAACCCAACTGCGTAACGCTTTTTATTTCTTGCGAAATATCGGCATTAAGGAGAATGCATCCAAATGAAAAAAGCCAGGTCTTTTTGAGGCTTGTTTTGATGAGGCTGCAGGCGAAGCATATGCCCAAAGCCGCAGAATTTTGAGTGTCTGAGCGAAGCGAGTTCTCAAAATTCAAGAGCTTTGAAATATGCGAGCCTTTGCAGCCTCGAAAACGAGACATAAGACCGGCTTTTCATTTGATGCAAATCACCAAAAAACGCAAAAAAAATAAAAAGATTACGCAGCCACGACCTACTCTCCCAGGACCCTTCGATCCAAGTACCATCGGCGCTAAGGAGCTTAACTTCTGTGTTCGGCATGGGAACAGGTGTATCCTCC
>NZ_WXFG01000017.1 GCF_009881055.1 Peptoclostridium sp. | reverse complement strand
CCATTGCACCAGCAGCTGTTCAGACAAAGCATTCTGTAGCAGAGTATACTACTTCTGCTCCTGTGCCTTTTAGACATTCTGCCATAGCAGGACCTGGTATACCGTCTCTGTCACCGATGATGATGACCTTCTTGCCGTCAAATAATGACATACCGAAGTCTCTCCTTTGCGTAATAAATTTATATTATTATAATGAAGCTTTTATTTCTTAATGTCCAATATATGATTTGGATTAATATCCTTTAGCAGATAGGTATCCAAAGCCAAGCTCGTTTGTAGCTCCTGTTATAGCCTGGATTTCAACTTCTATGCTTCCGTCAGCTCTAAGAGAACCGTCGAATCCGCCTGCTATAGTGTCGATGTACTGGATGTGTCCTATAGTCTTATCCATTGGAGGAAGTACTATTACCATGTTAGCGTTACCGTTGCTTACAACAGCGTTAGCTCTTATGTCGGCGTCCGCAAGCGACTGAGAAGCTCCGTCTCTTCCTGCGTACTCGTCTGTAGATATTACAGTCTTAACATCTTCCATTTCTATCTTCTTGCAGTTCATTATAAGGTCTGTATCTGGGTTTCCAAAGCCTTCCTGAGATACTATAGCACCGTCAAGTCCTAGGTATTTGCAAAGCTTTGCTGTCCAGTTAGAAGATCTTTCCTTGTCAGCAAGGTATACGTTCTCGTTAGTTATTATAACACCAACAAAGTTGATTTCTTTTCCGTGCATTGCATAAAGCTCTTCAACCATTGGGTTGTTGCAGTGTACGTATGTTGGGTTCTTGTCACAAGATGAAACGCAGTTTCCGCTTAGTATAGCTCCATCCATTATTTCTGTTGGGTATAGTATTGTTGGAACTATTTTCTTCGCATCTACGCCGTATACGTATGTATCGTGTAGAAGACCTTGAGTTTGAAGCATGTACACATATCCTACCTTTGGAAGGTTTGGATACTTAGCTGCTCCTTCGAATATTGTATCAGTCTCATAAACCTTTACTTCATCAGGAGTTACGCTTCTTCCAGCTTCTCCGATGTATACTCCAGCGTTAAGTCCAACCATTCTTAGTGCTTCTTCGTGTCTGTGCTGGTCTATTCCATCTACTGGCTCAGCTATTACTACAAGGTTTAGAGTCTTAGAGAAAGGAGTGTACTCTGCTCCAGTTCCGCTCATGTCTATTATACCTTCCTGGAATCCAACTACCTTTCCAGTAGTTACAACAGCAGCGCCCTTAAGTACGTGAGTTCTTCCTGAACCTACTGTGTCAACCTTGCTTATTACTCCTGGGAATATTCCGCCAGGTCCTTCAACCTTAACCCTTGGCTCTATAACGTCCTTAACAGGAGTTATTCTCACGCTGTCTCCAGGACGTGCGATGTCAAGATCTACTGATTTGACGTTTTCAATTGCGCTTAATTTGCTAATCATTTCGTCTTTATTTACATAAAGAACTCCATTTTCTACTTTTGTCTCTGCAGCGAACTGAATGTCTTTGATGAAGATATTTCCAAGTTCCAAACGCATATAAAAGTACCTCCTTCAATATAATGAAAAATTGAAAAATAATATATTACTCTGCTCCGGTTCTGGCCTTTGCAAGCGTTTACCTTTGCAGATAATAAACAGTGTCAGCGAATCTCCCTGCGTGCGCACTTGATTTAGAATTTTATTCCGTTAAGCGTGTGCACCATAAGATCCAAGTCTACAACCTGGAAATCATTTGTTACTCTTTCATCCCACACAGGTGTCTTGTAGTTTTTCTGGAATGTATCAACAGTCTGGATTGCGCTTTCAATAAGCTTCAGGGAGTCGATATCTAGACCTTCTCCCTTTTCCACACATATCGTCCTGTACGGAGTTTCATTTGGCTTCACGCTGCCGTACAACGGATGGGTGAGTATCTTGTAACCAACATGCACAAGATTTCTTACATTCTGCAACACGCCCATATAATCGCAGTCCAAAAGCGTAACGCTCTTTACTTTGTCAGGCCTTTCTGTTTTTTGGAGAAGCTTCTCCTTCACAAGAGGATTATTAGTTATAATCTCCAATGTTTGTTACCTCCTCTTAATCTTAGAAAACAAAGCAATCCATTGTAATCCTCAATCTCGCCTAATTATAAATCATGAATTATGGAAAATGTTTTCCGAATTTTCAAAACTCTAAACCCGCCATTATACCCTTGCCACAATGCAGCTCCAATACGGATTCTGAGCATAAAAAAAACAGAAAAAACAAAACCATCCCAAGTTATGTTTCTCTGTTTTTATCCAGAGTCTGTCCAGATACAGTCCTTTTGCCTGAGAATTTCATCTTGATTCTTTTGGGTAAATCAAGACTTGTCCCTTCGGCGGCCCACTAAGAGCTCTCTCCTATATCCTTCGTCCAATGTTTGCTATTCATTTTTTCTATAGCCTTAATTTGCATTATAAAAAAATGTTCATGCCTTTTCAATAGTTTTTCTGAAAATAAGTTTATAAATATTTTTTCAGGGTACCAATCCATGTGTTTCATCATACTATTGCAAAAATACTTTCAAATTAAAAAACTAAAACGCTTAAGCCCTTTGTTTCTCTGTTTTTATCCAGAGGCTGTCCGGATACGATTCTTTTGCCTGAGAATTTCACTTTTGTAATTAAGCAGGGCTTCAAAAGTTTGTCCCTTCGGCGGCTTATTAAAAGCTCTCTCCTGTATCCTTCGTCCAGTTAACATTTAGTTTTCTTATACCTTCATGTTTAATTATATGTTTTTTTTAAAAAAATTCAATATGTTTTTGTGAAGTTATTATTAATTTTTATTATTTTTTTGCACATCTTTTTAATAATAATTCTCAAAAACTTAACAAAGTCTACCCATTATCAACAGTTTCGCGACACAAAACCAAACTCCACTGAATAGATATGCATGTACGCATTTTGTGCAATCCTGCTTGCGCATTTGCATCCATCTGTCCACACAAACAAAAACAGAGCACCAATCCACTATTGATACTCTGTCTGATTTCTCTATCCAGAGGCTGTCCAGATATAGTCCTTTTGCCTGAGAATTTCACATTGCCATGTGTGAATGGCTATGCTTGTCCCTTCGGCGGCTCTAAGGCTCTCTCCTATATCCTTCGTCCAGTATGGAACTATTAACTTTATACTATAATTATATGGGTTTTTATCAGCTTTTTCAATAACTTTTTAAGACCATGCCATCAGATATTTTTTTTCAGTCTTATTGCTTTTTTATAGCAACAAAAAAACCGAGCCACAGCTTAAATATGCATGTCTCCCCAGTTGTAACCTTTGCCTGGTTTTTAACAACTAGTGGCATTTCCGATTATACTCTTCAAAAAAAATTGGTTTTTTTAAATATTGACTTGAAATAATAATTAATTAGGTATATTATTTGAAGTATAAAATTCGATAGTTTTTTCTTATACAAATACCAGATGATTGCAGTGTGAGATATCCGCACCGGATGGCCGAAGATGCAATACGAATTGTTTAGCCGACTTTTTGTAGAAACTTTCAGGCAAAAGTATCGCTGCAAGATGGAGCTCTGAAGAGACCGCACACCTTATTCAAGGAGTTATGCGGCACCGAAGGGGATACATGCCGCCCGGCATACAAGCTCTCAGGTAAAGATAACAGGGGTATGGAAAGGCTTTTAATTATCATGCCTTTTTATACCTTTTCTTTGTTTTATAAAAAATCATACTTTTGCAAAATCTTTTTCAACTAAAACGCCATGACAAAAAGTAACCCGGATCGCCGAATTAAAATATTCTGTGAAATCCATTGTTTTTGTGTTGGTATTTATGTTGGGAGGAATTTTGCGCCATGTTAACTAATAATAGAAATAAATATGTAAGCCCGTTCATAAAGTGGGCCAAGGACGAGAAACATCTTTTGAATGAAATTGAAAAATATATCCCTGGTAAGTTCACAAGCTACAGGGAGCCGTTTTTGGGAGGCGGAGCACTCCTCTTCCATATTCAGCCTCAAAATGCAGTCCTCAACGCCGTAAACAATGAACTTGTTAATCTTTACACGGTAATAAGGGACAAGGTGGAGCTCCTTATTGATGACTTGAAAAAGCATGTCAACGAGAAAGAGTATTTCTACAACATAAGATCATTTGATAGAAATGGCAAAATCGATGAACTATCTGATGTTGAAAGAGCATCAAGAATAATATATCTTAACAAGACCTGCTTTAATGGATTTTTCAAGACAAATGAATGCGGACAGTTTGACGCGCCTTTCGGTTCATACAAAAATCCTAAAATAGTGAATAAAATCATACTCAGATCGGTAAGTGAATATTTCAATAAGAACAATATAACTTTTACTAATACGAGCTTTGAAGATGCTCTTCATGACATTGAAAAAGGAGCTTTCGTATATCTGGCTCCTCCTTATGTGCCTGTATCTGACAATTCAAAGTTTGCCAATGGTTTTACAAGGGAAGACCACATGAAGCTTAGGGAGCTGTGCGACTACCTGACTTCAAGAGAAATAAACTTCCTGCTTTCAAATTCTTCAGATTCTTTCGTACATGACCTCTACAGGGACTACAACATAGAGATAATAGAAATAGGAAGAAACATAAACTCCATATCTTCTAAAAGAGGCCAAATCGAGGAAGTTCTTATAAGAAATTATAAGTAAAATATGTCACCAATTTATAAATCAAAAGGAGATGTTTTTTATGCTTAAGAAAATAAAATTGAACCTTAACGTAATGGAATCTATGCTTTACTATTGGGAAGCTACTAACGAAAAGGAAAAAGTTGGGGAAGCCTTCATAAAGGCTGTTGCAGGCGCTCCAGAAATGAAACTTACTTATGATGCTGATTTCGACGAAGAGTCTGCAAGAAAAGGTCTAAGTGCCATATCAAACAGAGAGCCCTTCACTCCAAACAGCAGAAATGAAGGACGTTTCTGGAACGACAACATGTGGATGCTTGAGGACATGGACTACATGAGAGCTATAATGCAGCCTCTTAAGGTTCTTAATGTTGATTCTGTTATTGAAGACGTAAATTCGAAGGGAGATTTCCCAACAGAGGAAGTAGAAGTCATATTCCTTCCTCTTCACCTTAAGCCTTATTACATCAGCGGAAACAAGCTTATAATCAACTTCTTCGCCGTTAAGCCAGACCGCGTTGAATCTAAGCCTGTAGTTGTAGGCAATGTAGAGCTAGACCTTGAATCAAGAGAGTTCATAAAGATAGAAGACCTAAAGACTTTCATAGCTTCAAAACTTATGGAGATTAAGTAACACTTACTACATCTAACTTAAATCGCAAGTAAAAGGAGCCCCGCAAGCTGCTATCATGCAGCAAGCGGAGCTCCTTTTTTATATTTATTAGATACTATAAACATTTTCCGTTCATAACTCCTAGCTTATTCACAGCTTTACTTATCTGTTTTTACAGGCTTTCCAGCTCTGCCTGCCAAAATCAGCGAAAAAGCGATAGCAAATATTGCCGCTACGCCGACATCTCCCATTACAATCAGTGTGGCTACTTTTGACGGCAGAAAACTTGGTGAGAACTTTATGGCTGCAGCAACGGCTCCACCTAACGCAATAAGCATAATGACATGATTCCTCTTTATTGACGAGGCATACATAACGAGCATCGCACCAAGGATGCCCGGCAAAGCATAGTTGAACGAACCAAGAAGCGAAGATGGAATTATATTAACTATCATCTGGCCTGCGCCAACAACTACCCCTAGTACAATCAGATTGACAATAACAGATGAAACCAGTGCAAATATACCTGCCACTTCAGCTTTTTTGCTTCCCGCTTCCAGTTCCAAGGCAGACTGAACCGCGCTTATGACTGGAAGTCTCATGTTGCCAATGTTTCCTGAAAGGAATGACATGTATGAGCCTGCCGGACCAAGAACTGGGAAATATGAAATCGGCTCAACAATCCAAACAATCCCGACAAATCCCGCAACCGCCACAAGACCAGCTACGATATTTTCAGCGCTTGGAATATATCCCAATACAAACGTCAAATACGACGGAAGAAGAAGCGACATTACAAGCGCTATTGCTATGGTAATTCTTCCCCAAAAGTGCACATCTTTATTGAATTTATCAATTCTTTCGTTATTCACGATATAACCTCCTCTATCCTACGATGCTTCCTGCAATCATTCCAGCAATTACAGCAAAACCCATGGCCCATTCCTTCATCCACTTCATGGAAGCGTTGCGGGAGGCTGCAGTTTTAATGGCATACATAACGACCGCGCCTGCCAATAGCGCTGCCAACGGGGCTGCTGTCGAGCTTTCCAGCCCCTTGCTTACTTCCTTGTAACTTAGTGTAAGAAAAATAACAAAAGGAGCAAACGTGGACATATATCCGATAACCAGCGGATTTGACTTCTTGGCAGCTTCTTGAAAGCTGTCCAGCTTCTTTGTTGCAAAAAATACCATTATCAACCAGCCTGAGCCTCCCAGTGTCATAACCCACGCAGCTGCCGATAGCATATCGGGGGTAAAATCGGGTGTTGCCACAGTGCCGGCACTGCCAAGCTTGGCTGCAATCATCTCGAATGCGGCCGAGCCTATAACCCCAACACGGGCTAGCGTTAGCGGCCCTCCAACCTGGGCAATCAGAGCTACAGCTATTGCAAATACAGCAATAGCCGGGCCAATTGTTCCAATCACCCCTATTCTAAGCGCTTTAGCAACTTCATCATCACTCAGCAAATTCGTGTCCTTCACAAAATTTTTAGCCAGCCTGTAGAATATCAATACCTGTGCTATTACAACTGATATAATCGCCAAAGACAGTACCCACATCATAGGGCTGTTGGCGATTATTAATGTTTCCTTCATGACAGCAAGCCTCCTTTTTGAGCATATGTTATTGTTTACCCTAATCAACACCAAGAAAAAACTTTAGGCTTTTAAATTCAAAATAAATTCAATTAATAAAACACATCGCGCATTGGATTTTATCATCCAACACTCGATGTGTTTCATATTAATCTATATTTCTTTATTCTCTTTTCTTTTATGTTTAAATCTCTTTGTATGTTTCTCAGAATACCCTTGCGTTGAAATGTTCATTATATTATTTCCAACTACTATTTGCCTTCGTATATGTTTTGACCCTTTGTTTCAGTTGTAAATATAGAAGCTACAAAGCTCATTGCCACTAGCGCTATTAGCACAAAATATGCCTTTTCGTAGCCTACTGCAGGCGCGCTCTTGTAGGTGTCTAGAATTTTGCCCATTACAACTGGTACAACGGCAGCTCCAAGGAAACCAACGCAGTTTACAACCCCTGTAGCCATACCCGAGAGTCTTCTGTCATTGACTTCATTCCCTACAGTCCAGCACATAGTAAAACCTGACATTACAAATCCAAAAGCCATCATGAATGGAGCAAGCAGCCCTATAGGCATCCTTGTGTATATAAGTATTATCCAGCCTAGTAGAGTGAGGCCTCCAGTAGCCATCAGCGGTATCTTTCTTGTTTTAAACTTGTCTGAAACGTATCCAATTACAAGTCCGCTTATTGCCGAGCCTACTACTGCTGACATTATATAGTTTGCAGCCTGTATTTTCTCAAGGGTGTAGGCCTGCATAAGGTAAGAAACCCCGAAAGTTCCAAGCAGTACGACATATCCTGTATATAGTCCTATATATGAAAATGATATAATCCATGTTCTCTTGTTAGACATTATAGATTTAAGTGCTGGCATAACCTTGATATCAGAGCTGACTGCAGGTCTGTTTTCAAGCTCGTCCATGCCCGGAAGTCCCATATCTTTTGGGTCATCCTTTACAAATAGAACTGTCAATATTGCAAAAACTATCATTGCAAGTCCCATATATACGAATGTACTTCTCCAGCCGAATGTCCCGACAGCAACAACTAGCGGAGTCTGTGCCAACAATGCTCCAAGGTTTGCCGACATTCCCACGAATCCGATCATAAGAGCGAAGTTTCTTGAATAGAACCATCTTGACTGGATCTTGATCAGGCATATAAATACCACAGATACTCCGATTCCCACAAGGAATCTGCCTACATATGCAACAAGCAGATTTGGCGCCATACCAAACATAACTGAGCCTACTGCGGCAATAATCGAAAATATCGAAACTGTTTTTTTCGGTCCAATCTTATCAGCCAGTATTCCTGAAGGTATTTGCATTATGAAGTATGCGTAAAAATACATCGCACCTATGTTGGCAAATTGAGCTGCACCTATGTTGAATGTGCTTTCCAGGTCATTCTTTACAACTCCTGCACTCATACGATGGAATGTTACGAAAACATATACTGCTGCCAATATTGTCCAAACAACCCATCTGTAGCTTTCGACTTTTTTAACGTCATCACTCTTGACGCTTTTTACCGCTGTTTCCACCAAACGCTCACCCCTTGTAATTTTTTTTGCACAATAACGTTTTCTTATCTTGTACTTTTTTTATAATTTTAGCATTTGCATCAATTACATCACAACGCAAATACTTTTCTTTAAATTTCAACCAGTGTACAAATGAATATTTTTTGATTTTTTTGAATTTCAGTGAAAATATTTTCAGGACTCAACTTGAAATTTTATATCTCATAAAAAAAATGGCCCCGCAATAACTGCGAAACCATATGCTATGCCTTTTATATTTCTTCCTAGTAAAACAATTTGAGCAGCATTTCAAGTTTTAGTCTGTTCATTGGATTTTCCAGGTCAAGCCTTGTCAAATCGCCAATCTCATCTATACGCTTGCGTACTGTGTTTATATGGACGAACAGGTTTTTAGCCGTGAGGCTGTAATTCATCTTGCATTCAAGGTAAACCTTTAGAGTATTAACAAGCTCTTTGTGTTCCTCACTGCCAAGCAATAAATCAATGTCCTTCATCATTATATCTATTTCGTCTTCTTTAATGTCAAGCCACGCAAAGGCTCCTAGCTTTGAGTAGGCCCAGAATTTATCCTCCGGGTATAGGAGTTTTCCTATATCCAGAGCTTTCTCTGCACGCATGTAATTTCTTTTAATTCCATAAATGAAATCAGGAACATCCGATATTCCAAAAGCGACTTCAATTCCATTGATTTCTAATTCCATTCTTTTTCTTAGATTGTTCAGCTTTTCAGTAATCATCTCAATATTCTTCTGTTCTGAAAAATCATCGTCCTTCTTGAATAAAAACAGGCATTTGTTGTCTTCAATCAGAGCCATTCTAGCATAATTAGGCTCAAATGTTCCTCTTATGCAGTTTTTTAAGACATCTCTGAAGCCGGATAGTATGATTTCGTTGTTTGTTTGTCTCATTACTACTGCGTAAGATTTATTATTAATTCCCAAGTTGAGCTCAAGAGCTTCCTTTATTATTTCATCTTTTCCTATGAGCTTTCCTTTCAGAACGCTGTCTATAAACTTCTCAAAGTCGATGTCAGCAATGCTTTGTGCAACAAGAATCTGCTCGTACATGTCCTGTATCATCAAAAATCCTATTCTCAGCGCAAATTGATCATAATAGTCAATTAATTCTGTAGCCTCAATTACAACAAAGTACGCCTTTGTTTTATTGTCAACAGTTATGGGAACGGTTATCCAGCTAAAAGGCTTTTCATATCTGGCATCGTAAACTCTGTATCTGGCCATTTTGAGATTGTCACATAGAGTCTCCTTGCTGAAATCAAAGGATGGATTCCAAAAGTCTTCAATTTTTAGTTCCTCGGATAATTCTTTAAATCGGCCTGAGCTGTAATAAACTTTTTCATTAGACAAGTCATACAGCATTGCTGGAAATTTCATTTCATACTCGATGGCACTTAGAATTTTATCGATTTTTCTTACATGATATGAAGAGTCCAGAAACTTCCTGGCTTTTATTTCGCCAACCTTGAATTGCCTTATATTCTTATTCATAACTATGACGTTTATAGCATTCATTATATCCATCCATGAATCTTTCGACGGAATAGATAATAATGGTACTTCATGTTTGTCAAACTCCTTGAGTATTTCATCAGGTATTTCTTTTATATATCGACCGAGCTTGATTCCCAGACAGGTGGCGTTCCTGAAGTAAGGCGTTTTGACATACTCTTCCAGAAGCCCTGGGTTTTGCATAAAAATATAGCCTGAGCTGATTACGAATTCACGCCCCCTGGTCCAGAGATATCCATCAGGTGCGTCCAGAATAGCGATTCCTTGTATTTGCTTGTTTAGCCCAGTATGGCCGGCGATGACCTTGAAATCTTTAAAAAAATCTGCATCAAGCACTTCTCTTACCGATATGCCCATATTCTCACCAACCTTTAATCGATATTGCCCGAATATAAACGGAATAGAGGATGGTTCTAATGCCCTATAATATTTGCAGGGCGCTAGAACCATCCCCTTTGTTCCTTTTTGCCTTTCTTAGAGTTTTATCCAATTTTTTTATCATTTAAACACCTTTATGCCCTGGTCTGATATGTCGCCTAGCCATTCGCTCAGGCGTCTGCCATTTATGACTATATCTCCAGAAACATCAAGCAAGGGCATTAGCACGAATGCCCTTACTGTTAACCTTGGGTGAGGCAGTATGAGCTCCTCATCATCAGTATTCAAATCGTCATATATAAGTATATCGAGATCTATTGTCCTGGGACCCCACTTTATAAGCCTTTTCCTGCCCAAATTCAGCTCGATTTCCTGGAGCTTCCTAAGAAGCTCCTTTGGCATAAGCTCAGTTTCTATCTTGATGCACATATTAAGGAAGCTGTCCTGTTCTTTAAGACCCCAGGGCTCCGTCTCATAAATTGAAGACTCAGCAATTAAACAAGTCCTCTCGAGGCTAGCCACCATGCCTGCCGCTTCCCTCAGATTTGAAAGCCTGTCGCCCATATTGCTTCCAAGAGAAATATAGACGCTAGTCATTCCTGCTTCTCCTAATGCCGACCTGCATATAGTCGAATATCCCTTCGATAGGAGCCTGCGGTTTTTTTACAGCAACTGCTACTTCTTCAACCTTGTAAAAATCATTGAGTATCTTGTCAGCAATCCTTTGTGCGAGGGCCTCAATAAGGTCGAATCTTTCATTCTCACATATGTCCTTTACCCTCATGTAAACGTCATGATAGCTCACAGTCATCTCAAGGTTGTCTGTTTTCCCTGCTGCCTTCAAATCAATATAAAGGGTTACATCAACTATGAATTTCTGGCCAAGCCTCTTTTCTTCAGGCAATACGCCGTGATAGCCGTAAAAAACCATCTCTTTAAGAAGTATTGAATCCATTAAAAATCACCTCTCCATATTGCATCAGTAACCTTGGCGGCTCTGTAGTTTTCTTTCACATCATGCACACGTACTATGTCCATGCCCTGCATTATTCCCATTACTGTAGTAGCTATCGTACCTTCGACTCTCTCCTTTGGCGGCAAATCAAGTATTTTGCCAAGCATTGACTTTCTGGATGTCCCAAGGAGCACCGGGTATCCAAGCGCTTTTATTTCAGAAAGCCTCTTCATAACGTGCATGTTCTGCTCCGAAGTTTTTCCAAAGCCTATGCCTGGATCAAGTATTATCTTGCTCTTGTCTATGCCTGCATCCAAGGCTATTTGTATGCTTTTTTTCAGAAAATCATTTATGCTTTCCATTATGTCGCCTTTGTATTCGGTTCCGTCCTGGTTGTGCATCACTACTGCATAAGCGTCATATTCAGCTATTGCCTTGGCGATTTCAGGCTCTCTTTGAAGGCCCCATATGTCGTTTATTATGTGCGCGCCAAGCCTTAATGCCTCTCGGGCCACATTGGCCTTGTAAGTGTCAACAGATATGGGCACGCTTATTTCCTTTACAAGCTCACTTATCACGGGACTTATCCTGTCTATCTCTTCCTGGTCTGAAAGGAGAGTATATCCCGGCCTTGTAGATTCTCCGCCCACGTCTATTATGTCGGCTCCCTCTTCTATCATGACTTTTGCCCTCTCGACAGCCTCCTGGACTGAGCCGTAGCTTCCGCCGTCAGAAAAACTGTCGGGAGTGATGTTTAGTATTCCCATTATATATGTCTTCTTTGAAAATTCAAACACAGCTGTACCTCCCCTTATTTTATAAGGCTCATTATCTCAGCTCTTGCCGCTGTATCAGTCTTGAAAATGCCCCTTATTGCAGATGTTACCGTAGTGGAACCCGGTTTTTTAACGCCCCTCATAGTCATGCACATGTGCTCGGCTTCTATGACTACAACCACACCGTATGGCTGAAGCTTTTCCATTATTATATCCGCTACAGTCTGCGATATCCTTTCCTGAAGCTGAGGCCTCTTGGCTACAACGTCAACCACCCTTGCAAGCTTTGAAAGTCCTGTAAGTCTTCCGCCCTTTGGTATATAAGCCACGTGAGCCTTGCCGAAGAAAGGCACGAAATGGTGTTCGCAAACTGAATGGAAAGGTATGTCTTTGACTAGAACTATTTCCTCGTATTTTTCCTCTTCGAAATATACATCAAGATATTCTCTCGGATCTTCTTTCAAACCTACAAATATCTCTTCATACATCCTGGCAACTCTGTCAGGTGTATCTAAGAGTCCTTCTCTGTCAGGATCCTCACCTATAGCTTCAATTATTTCTCTAAATGCCCTTTTGATTTTTTCCTTATCCATATCAGCAGCCTCCATTCATTTTTTAACATTTAAAAAATTAGTACTCTATAGTCAACTCATCAGGTACGTATATGTTATGAAATACCCTTTTAGAGATTTTATCCAAAATTCCAGTGTCCATGCTTATAAAAAATTCCTTTGCCATGTCATATAAGACTTCGTCATGCTCTTGCATGGCTTTTACTATATGTTTTTCCTTCGGGCACCATATACCCCTTACTTCAAAATATGCCTTGAGCAGCTTTAAAAGGCAGCTCACAGCATTTATATTGCGCTGCACAATATCAGTCTCCATTTTTGTTCTTTGAATTAGCGAGTCGGCTTCGTGCCTCATGAGGCAGATGTTCTCTTTATCTAGCAACTTCGGGCCTTGTTCATATTTTGCTCTAGCCTTTTTAATCAGGTCTTCTGCTATTTCATCTGAATCCTGCAGCACGCTTGCCCTCTCTGCAAGCTCGTATATGAAAAAATATTCCCCTTTGTCTATAAGTCTTCTGGCCAGTCTGAGCGGAAAATAGTTAATGTCTAATTCCACTCCATTTATTATCTTTATTCTTCTGGTCTGACTTGACCCTTCGTCAAGTATTACGAAAAGATCTATGTCCTTGCCTTCGCCTTTTTGCATATGCAGGTGTGAACCCACCAGCATAATGGCTATCACATTGCCGTTTGTTTTGTTTATCTCTTCATTATATAGCTTCAAAATATTCATACTTCCACCCGTTTAGACTGTATTGTTTATATCGAAAGCCCTTATAATAATATAATGGTCCATATATTAAGATTATCACAAAACAGGCCGTTTATAAACGGCCTGTCCATAGATTTGTTTTATACTGTTTTGATTTTACATTATATTATTTTTATTCTGAAGGTATGAAATTTAAGGCTTTTCAGTTATTTGATATCTGTATATAAGCACAGCCTTGTCATCTTTTACTTTGCATCCGCCCTTCATGAAATCAACCTTGTATCCAGACTCAAGTGCTATGTTTGAACCTGCAAGCTCTGCAAGAGTCTTGTCTACTGTTTCAGCTTCACTAGCGCTTATTTCTTCCTTCACTCCCCAAGCAACTGCTAGGACCGCGTTGATGTCTCAGGTTGCACAAGCGTTAGCTATTCTGTCTTTTATTGACTCATCTATGCTCACTTCTAGAGCTTTTTTTACGTCTCCGCCTTCAATTTTAAACGACATTATAATGCCCTCCTTGATGATAGAATTTTTCTATAGCTATGTGTATAAAAGAGGGGAAAACTGTTGTTTTCCCCGATGAGATTAAGAGGATGATACTAATTTATTAAATATTAGAACAGACCTACTATTTCTCCACTTTCAAGCACATCCATGTGGTTTGCAGCTGGAACCTTTGGAAGTCCAGGCATAGTCATTATATCTCCAGTAAGCACTACTATGAAGCCTGCTCCAGCTGATATTCTTGCATTGCTTACTGATACAGTGAAGCCCTTTGGAGCTCCTTTAAGGTTAGGATTGTCAGAGAATGAATACTGAGTCTTAGCTACGCATATTGGAAGGTTTCCAAATCCAAGCTTCTCGAATTTATCAAGCTCTTTTGAAGCCTTAGCCGAGAACTCTACTCCGTCCGCTCTGTATATTTCTTTTGCTATCGTCTCGATTTTTTGCTTAAGAGGCATTTCTGCTGGATATAGAGGCTTGAATTTTGCTGTGCCTTTTTCAGCCACTTCAACTACCTTCTTAGCAAGCTCAACTCCGCCTTCTCCGCCTTTTGCCCATACTTCTGAAAGCACAACGTCAGCGCCCAGCTTTCTGCAGGCATCTTCCACGAACTTAAGCTCTTTTTCAGTGTCTGTAGGGAATGCGTTTATAGCAACTACTGCTGGCACTCCGAACTTGTGCACGTTTTCAATGTGTCTTTCAAGGTTGCCAAAGCCATCTTCAAGAGCCTTCATGTTTTCAGCTCCAAGGTCTGCTTTAGCTACTCCGCCGTGGTTCTTAAGCGCTCTAACTGTAGCAACTATTACTGCTACGTCAGGCTTAAGATCAGCAAAACGGCACTTGATGTCGAAGAACTTCTCAGCACCAAGGTCTGCACCAAAGCCAGCTTCTGTAACTACGTAGTCAGCTATCTTAAGAGCCGTCTTAGTAGTTGTTACAGAGTTGCAGCCGTGAGCTATGTTAGCGAAAGGTCCGCCGTGTATTATTGCAGGAGTGTTCTCAAGTGTCTGTACAAGGTTTGGCTTAAGAGCGTCCTTAAGAAGAAGAGCAAGAGCTCCTGTAGCTTTAAGCTGTCCAGCTGTAACAGGCTGATCGTCGCTTGTATAGCCTACTATCATTCTTGAAAGTCTATCCTTAAGGTCTGAAAGGCTTGTAGCAAGACACATGATAGCCATTATCTCAGATGCAACAGTTATGTCGAAACCGTCTTGTCTTGGGATTCCGTTAGCTGTTCCGCCAAGACCTATAACTATGTCTCTAAGAGCTCTGTCGTTCATGTCTAGAACTCTCTTCCAAGTTATCTTGTTTATGTCTATTCCAAGCTCATTGCCTTGCTTTATGTGGTTGTCCATAAGCGCTGCAAGCAGGTTGTGAGCTGTAGTTATAGCGTGTATGTCACCTGTAAAGTGAAGGTTTATGTCATCCATTGGAACTACCTGAGCGTATCCGCCGCCAGCTGCTCCTCCCTTAACTCCAAAGCATGGTCCAAGTGATGGCTCTCTAAGAGCTGTTATAGTCTTCTTGCCTATCTTGTTAAGACCCATGCTAAGACCTACGTTTGTAGTAGTCTTTCCTTCTCCTGCTGGAGTTGGGTTTATAGCTGTAACTAGCACTAGCTTTCCGTCCGGCTTGTCAGCAAGTCTCTTATAAACATCAAGAGATATCTTCGCCTTATACTTTCCATAAAGTTCGATATCGTCCTCGCCTAGTCCTATTTGCTTTGCAACTTCCACTATTGGAAGCATCTTGGCTTCCTGAGCTATTTGAACGTCTGTTTTCATCCTCTAACCTCCTCAAATTTTCAAAAGCTTTGCTGTATTTACCCATTTTTAAACATGCCGGCAAAGCCACTTTGCCGGCATGTTTTATAAGCTGTTTTATTTTAGCCTTGATATTTTAGTATAAGGTCTTTAGCAGCCTTAACTTCATCAAGTCTCTTAACAAGAGTAGTCTGTGGTGCATTTTTGAGTATCTGCGGATCTCTCTTAGCCTCTTCAGCTATCTTAAGCATCGCATCAACAAACTCATCTAGTGTTTCACGAGCTTCTGTCTCAGTAGGCTCAATCATTATAGATTGATGTACTATAAGAGGGAAGTAAACTGTTGGTGGATGGTATCCGTAGTCAAGAAGTCTCTTCGCAACATCAAGAGTAGTTACTTCTAGCTCGCTTCCTTTAAGTCCATCAAGCACGAATTCGTGTTTACAAACTTGATCGTATGGAAGCTTGTATTCTCCCTTAAGCTTATGCATCATGTAGTTTGCGTTAAGCACGGCTGCTTCACTTACCTCTTTAAGTCCGCTTGCACCCATTGTTTTTACATAGGCATATGCTCTTAGGCAAACACCATAGTTGCCGTAGAAGTTCTTGATCTTGCCCATAGAGTTTGGTCTGTCGTAGTCAAGTATAAACTTGTCTTCCTTCTTGCTTATAACTGGCACTGGAAGGAATTCTGCAAGGTGAGCTTTAACTCCTATTGGACCAGCTCCTGGGCCGCCTCCACCGTGTGGAGTAGAGAATGTCTTATGCAGGTTGAAGTGCATAACGTCAAATCCCATGTCTCCTGGTCTTGTCTTGCCCATTATGGCATTAAGGTTGGCTCCGTCATAGTAGCAAAGACCGCCAGCTTCGTGTATAAGCTTAGTTATCTCTGTTATGTTTACCTCGAATAGTCCTAGTGTGCTTGGGTTTGTAAGCATGAAGCCTGCAACCTCGTCATTTAGAACTGCCTTGAGGTTTTCGATGTCTACTCCGCCTTGAGAGTTAGACTCGATTTCTACTATTTCAAGTCCTGCAACATATGCGCTGGCAGGGTTAGTTCCGTGAGCTGAGTCTGGAACTATTATCTTTGTTCTCTTAAGGTCGCCTCTCTTCTTATGGTACTCTTTTATTGTAAGAAGACCAGCGTACTCGCCGTGAGCTCCTGCTGCCGGCTGAAGAGTAACCTCGTCCATACCAGATATTTCTGCAAGGCTTTGAGCCAGGTTGTACATTATTTCAAGAGATCCCTGTACAGTCTCTTCAGGCTGATATGGGTGAACATTAGTAAGCCCTGGTATTCTGCACATGTCTTCATTTATCTTTGGGTTGTACTTCATAGTACATGATCCAAGCGGATAGAATCCTCCGTCAAGACCAAAGTTCTTCTGAGAAAGGTTAGTAAAGTGTCTTATAACATCCACTTCACTAAGCTCAGGAAGCTTAGGCTCTTCGCTGCTTAGGTATGCCGCTGGTATAACGCTTGCAGCATCTAGCTCTGGAACATCACACTTTGGAAGGCTGTATGCCTTTCTTCCTTCTTTAGAAACCTCGAATACAAGCTTATTGTAGTTCTTCATGTTAGCAGTTCACCTCCATAACCTGAGCTAGGCAGTCTATCTCTTCTTTTGTTCTCTTTTCTGTTACGCAGAAAAGAAGTCCGTTTTTAGCCTCAGGATATTCACACTCAAGCTCGTATCCTCCAAGTATGTTGCTTTCAGCAAGCTTGGCATTAACATCAGCTGCTGATGTGCCGCTTGTAAGAGCAAACTCCTTGAAGAAAGGCTTGTTGTATAGAGGTTTGAACTTGCCTGATTCAGTTAGCTTCTTGTAAGCGTACTGAGCCTTGTTCATGCACTGAAGCGCAACCTCTCTAAGTCCGCTTTTGCCCATTGTCGAAAGGTATATTGCAACTGTAAGAGCGCATAGACCTTGGTTTGAGCATATGTTGGATGTCGCCTTTTCTCTTCTTATGTGCTGCTCTCTTGCTTGAAGAGTAAGAACGAATCCTCTCTTGCCTTCTGTATCTTCAGTTTGACCAACTATTCTTCCAGGCATTTTTCTTGCCATCTTAGATTTAGTTGTTAGGAAGCCTATGTATGGACCTCCGAAGTTTAGAGCGTTACCAAAGCATTGAGCATCTCCTACAACTATGTCTGCTCCTATGTCTCCCGGTCTTTTTACTATTCCAAGAGATATTGGATCAACAACGTCAACAAGAAGAGCCTTCTTGCCATGAGCTACTTCCGCTGCGGCTTCAACATCTTCAAATATTCCAAAGAAGTTTGGATTTTGAACTATTACGCCTGCAGTTTCGTCGCCAACAGCTGCAGATAGCTTTTCCATATCAGTCACACCGTCTACAGTGTCAACTTCTATTACCTCTATCCCGTTTTGCTTCATATATGTGTGAAGTATAAGTCTTGTCTCTGGCGCAACACCCTTAGACACAACTACATTAGTGCATTTTTTCTTGTTTTGAACGGCCATAACCGCAGCCTCTACGGTAGCAGTTCCAACGTCATACATAGATGCGTTAGCAACGTCCATTCCTGTCAAATCACAAAGCATTGTCTGGAACTCGAATATCATCTGAAGCGTACCCTGGCTTATCTCTGGCTGATAAGGAGTGTATGCTGTGAAGAATTCCTGACGAAGTGTCAGGTGCTTTATAACTGATGGAATATAGTGGTCATAAGCGCCTGCACCTCTGAAGCAAACAAAGTCAGATTTGTTTTTAGCGGCAAGCTCATTCATATGTCTTTCAACCTCAAGCTCTGACATAGGCGCATCAAGATTAAGCTCTCTGCCTAGTTTTAGCTCGGCTGGTATGTCGCTGAAAAGATCATCTATTGACGATGCGCCTATGCTCTCGAGCATAGCCTCCTTCTCAGCAGCTGTATTTGGGATATACTTATGCATATTAGTCCTCCTTGTTACAGAAGTCTTCGTATGCTTTAGCGTCCATTAGATTTTCAAGTTCTGAAGCGTCACTCATTTCTATAGCTACAAGCCATTTTTCGTATGGAGCTTCGTTTATGCTCTCTGGAGCATCTTCAAGTTCGCTGTTAACTTCAACTATTTTTCCGCTTAATGGAGCGTATGCATCTGAAGCAGCCTTAACTGATTCTATAACACCGTAAGCATCTTCAACGCCAAATTCGTCTCCCACTTCTGGAAGCTCAACGTATACTATATCTCCTAGAGCATGCTGTGCGTAGTCTGTAGCGCCAACATATGCTTTGTTTCCGTCAACCTTAACCCAGTCATGGTGAGTTGTGTAATAAAGACCTTCTACTATTTTGCTCATTGTAAATTCCTCCTCAGAAATATAAATGTATTTTTTATTGGCATTTCATTTTATTATTTGTAACGTCTGTTACTTTATTATACTAATATAATACTATACAGACGTTTCAATATCCACACTAAAGCGAACTAAAAATTATTTTTTATAGCTTTTGTTGTAGAATTTCTTAGCAACTACTTCTACAGGAACTCTGTTCTTTCTTATTTGAACTTCCAGCTGTGTTCCCATTTCTGTATATTCTGTATCTACTATAGCAAGGGCAACTACTTTGCCAGTGCTTGGAGATTGGTATCCAGTAGTTACAAAACCAACTTTTTTGTCTCCGGCATAAACTTCACATTCATGTCTTGCTATGCCTTTGCCTTTTAGTTCAAGTCCAACAAGCTTTCTCTTAAGTCCTTCAGCCTTTTGCTTCTTAAGAGCTTCCTTGCCTATGAAGTCAGCTTCCTTGTCTAGCTTAACAAAATATCCAAGTCCTGCTTCAAGAGGCGATATATCTTCTCCAAGCTCATTTCCGTATAGCGGAAGAGCTACCTCGAATCTTAGAGTATCTCTACATCCAAGTCCAGCCGGCTTGATACCAAGATCCTTGCCTGCTTCCATAAGCTTCTCCCATACAGCTGCAACTTCTTCGTTTGAAGTATATATCTCGAAGCCGTCTTCACCTGTATATCCTGTTCTTGATATAAGGCAGCTTACTCCGCCTATTTTTACATCCTTCTGGCAATAGAAGAATTTGACCTGTGAAAGATCAGTATCTGTAAGCTTCTGAAGTATCTTCTCAGCGTTAGGTCCTTGAAGAGCTATTTCAGAAACCTCAGGAGATATATTCTTAAGGCTCACATCGAAGCCCTTTGAATTCTCAACTATCCATGCATAGTCCTTGTCTACGTTAGCAGCATTTATAACAAGCAGGTAGTCGTCGTTAGTGTACTTGTAAACAAGCAGGTCGTCTACAGTTCCTCCGTGAGGATAGCAGAACTGAGTGTATAGAACCTGATTTGGCTCCAATACTGTTATATCATTAGGAACAAGGTAGTTTATGAATTTTTCAGCTTCCTTGCCCTTAACCTCAACTTCACCCATGTGAGAAACGTCGAACATACCAGCCGCAGTTCTAACAGCCTCGTGCTCCGCATTTATTCCGCCGCCTTCGTATTGAGTAGGCAGTGCCCAACCACAAAATTCGATTATTTTGCCCCCATATTTCACATGAAGATCGTAAAGGGCTGTCTTTTTAACATTTTCCATTAAAAATCCTCCTCCCAGAACAGTAGTCCTGTCTTAGTTTAGCTTTATTTATATTTAATATATTGAATTATAAAGCAGGCAATGTTAAGCAGGTAATCTTGTTAATGGATATAGTCAAATATAACATCTGAAATCACAGCTATATTTCTCTATACCCATGCAGTTTTACTCTAATCACTTGTATATGTTGACATAATTTACAATATTATCGTCTTTTGGTAATAAAAAAAGAATACAATGACAAATCCGCATGGAAACACATAAGCCACTATATTCTCTGTCTCGTTACCTGAGAGTTTACATGCAAAGTTTTATGCTTTGCACTTTCTCCTTCGGTGTCGTACATTTGTTGTACGATCTCTTCAGAGCCCCATCTGACAACGATATTTTCGCCTGAAAGATTCTATAAGGAATTGGCAATTCTCTTATATTGCCCCGTCGGCCATCCACACCTATGAATTAAGTAGGATATCTCTCGCTGCCTTCATTTGGTCCATATTCTGATTTAACGTTATGATATAATACATCAATCCCGATTTCAACCAAAGATATTAATTTAACTAAATTTTCTGAACTCTAAGGTGCATTTCCCAAGAAATTAACATGCTGTACTCAAGCCCTCTCCGACCTCTTGTATCTTAATAATACAATATTTTAGAGCACTTCCGGATTATAACGCAGATTTAAATTCGAGTTTTTTATAATTGATTAGTACACAAATATTTATCTTTTAAACGCACATTTTGTTAATATCGTTTCAATCAAACCACACCTTAGTATACCATATATTTGTAGTACGACATCATTAACTTAACAAAACATCCATATACTTAGCAGTATTATTACATTATTACCGATAAATAATATCTTTATTCTATGCAATACGGTATATTTGCGTTATATTTATTATATTGTATATCTTATTATCAGCTTTATTTCCCGTCAGTAAATTTGCAAATAAAAAAACAGAGCTTATAAGCTCTGCCTTTTACTCTCTATTTATTCAATCCGCCTTGCTCCCCTAAAAGCCTTGTAGTAATGACCTGAACTCATGTCAGAAATCAAAACCTTGCCGTCATACGAGGATGCGTGTATAAACTTGCCGTCATTCAAATATATTCCCGAGTGATTTATATTGCTGCTGCCCGCCGTGGCAAACACCACAATGTCTCCCGTTTGAACAGCTTCTCTTGGAACGCTGCTGCCTAATTGGCCCTGTTCCTTCGAGCTGTGTGGCAGAACTCTGCCGAACACTTCCTTGTATACATACTTTACGAATCCGGAACAGTCAAATCTGTCAGGACCTTCAGATCCTCTCGAATATTTTGCCCCTAGCTTAGCATTTGCAACGACCATAAGGCTTGATGCCCTTGAACCGCCCCTGCTTACAACCTGAGAAGCACTGCCCTGCGAATATGTATTACTACTTGAGCTTATATAATCAGAATAAACCCATCCTAATGTTCCGTTTTCAAGCCTTACTTTTGACCATTTGCCGGACTGCTCGAGAAGCTCAAGCTTCTGTCCAACAACAACATTTCCTATTACCTGTGACTGAATATCTGCGCTGTTTCTTACGTTCAAGCTGTTGACTTTGACATATGCATTTGGGATCTCTTGTGCAAAACCTGCTGACATTCCCATGTTAAGGAGCATCAGTATAAGCGATGCACTCAATAGAATTTTTTTAATCATATACCCTCCATGTAATGTGTTTGTCTCATTATCTTTTCACGAATACAGCCTCACTTGTATAAGTATTTTTTATAAACATATAGTTATTAACATTATACTTATATGCTATATAATTGTCAAATCCGTTTTCAGAAAATTTCATTTCCAGATACTCCAAGATACTTTCGGCCTATTTTGGCGCACAAAGGCAGGAGCATGCCCCTGCCTTTGTGCATCAATATGGAAATAAAGATAGTGTTGACAGTGTGGGACTGCCAGCAAGAATATTAATACCCCTTAACAATGATATCAAAACTTTAATTTCAGGAGAATTTGATGTACAATGAACTTACGTTCGCAATATTATTATATTTAATTTTAGGTGGTTTAGTTAGATGAATAAAACTGCAATAATAACAGGCGCCTCCAAAGGCATCGGCAAGTCCATCGCTGAAAACTTCGCTTTCAGAGGCTACAATGTGATTATCAACTACAACAGCTCTGCCAAAGAGGCTTTTGAGCTTGAAAAGCTGCTTAAGTCTCAGGGCCTTTCTGCTTTCGCCTTCAAAGCCGACGTCAGCGTAAGAGCTGAGGTGGACGCCATGGTGGATTTTTGCATGGAGAAATTCAACGCGATAGACGTGCTTGTGAACAATGCAGGCATATCTGTTTCTAATCTTTTTACGGATATTACCGAAACCGAATGGGACAGCGTGTTTGGCACTAATCTAAAGGGCGTATTCAACTGCACTCAGAGCGTGCTAAGATATATGCTTCCAAACAAGAAAGGCAAGATAATAAACATATCCTCAATGTGGGGGCTTGTCGGCGGCTCTTGCGAGGTTCACTACTCCGCTGCTAAGGCAGGTGTTATTGGATTTACCAAGGCTCTTGCCAAGGAGCTGGGTCCCTCCAACATACAGGTCAACTGCATAGCCCCCGGTGTTATACAGACCGACATGCTCAGCGACTACACCGATGAGGAGCTGGAGGTACTCAGATACGATACGCCTCTTATGAGGCTGGGCAAGCCTCATAACATAGCGGCAAGCGCACTTTTTCTGGCTTCAGATGATGCCGACTTCATAACAGGCCATGTGCTCAGCGTAAACGGTGGATATGTTGTGTAGCGCCAACAAAACAAAAACTGTCGGCAACCTAAATTCTGCCGACAGTCTCTAAGACGCTCCGATTCTTACTATGGGGCGTTTTTTTCATTTATAATCCTATAGTCCGTTTTGCATCTCGCATGCTCTTATTGTCTGCTTGCAAAGCACAGAAGTAGTAACCGAACCCACACCAGCAGGTACAGGAGTTATCTTCTCAACAATTTCAGCAACCTCATTGTAATCAACATCCCCGCAGTATTTTCCAGGATTGTCTGGATCCTCGTTTATACCTACATCGATTACAGTCTGGCCCGGCTTTACAAAGTTGGCTTTAACCATCTTTGCTCTTCCTACTGCTGCTATCAGTATGTCTGCATCCTGGCAAACCTCTGGAAGGTTTTCTGTTCTTGAGTGGCATATTGTAACCGTAGCATTTTCGCCTAGCAGCAGCATAGCCAGCGGCTTGCCAACAACTAGAGATCTTCCGAGTACAACCGCTTTTTTTCCCGCTACAGGGATGTTAAAGTGATGGAGAATATCCATAACTGCAGCTGGCGTGCAAGGAGCAAATCCTGTTTTGTCGCCTATGAAAACCTTTGCCTGGCTGCCTACAGTAAGGCAGTCCACGTCCTTTTCTGTCGAGATTAACTCTCTGATTACAGGCTCGTTCAAATGCTTTGGCAGAGGACTGAACATTAGTATGCCGTTTACATCTTTTCTTGCATTCACTTCTTTTACAGCAGCTTCAAAAGCTTCCTGAGTAATATCCTCCGGATATTCGAACACTTCACAATCCATGCCTATCGATTCACATGTCTTCTTGGCTCCGCCCTCGTAAAACAAGTCGTCAGGTCTGGCTCCGACTCTTACAATCCCAAGCTTTGGAGTGATATTTTTATCTTTCAATGCCGCAACTTTAGAAGAGAGTTCTTCCTTGATAGCAGCCGCAACATCTTTACCCATTAACCTTTCTGCCATTTCAATAATTCCCCCTATGATATTTTTTCAATTACAGCCTCAAGAGTTTCTTCTGCCATTTTGCAGCCTTCAGCTACTAAACGGTCCATTTCTTCTCTTGTCTTGCTTACAAATTCTTCATTCTTTATGGTTTTCAGATTTATTACGACATTAAGTTTTCCTGCTATGAGAGCTGATTTCAAGAATACAACGCCGCAGCCTACATCTGAAATGACAAGCATACTTCCTATTTCACCCATGCGCTTATGTACCTTTATGCCTTCGTATGCCTTCCTCATTATCTCCATAGGCACAGAGCATGCATTTATTGACTCTTTTTCAAGCGTCTCAGCCTTTATTTTTTTCTGCTCCTCCGTTTCAGTTGGCAGTCCATATGCCTTAGACAGCGGCTCGAATACCTCGGCATCCTTTTCTACAAGCGCCAAAAGCTCAGATTGTATCTTCTCTCCTTGCGCCATAAGCTCTTTAACTTCGTCTTCAACTTCGGCATATTTCTTTTTGCCTACAGTGTAATTTCCAACCATTGTGGATAGGGCCATACCAACTGCGCCGCCATAAGCAGCCGCACCTCCGCCGCCAGGCACAGGTGCCTTAGACGCCAATGCTTCAACAAATTCTTTACAGTTCTTGTCCATCATTGCCATAGAAATACTCCCCTTTGAAATTTATTTTTGCTTATTTGTATGAATTTTCCAAATTATCTGCCGTCTGTTAGGTGTATTATAACAATCGTTTTCATCAAGTTCAATTGTTCTTGAGTTTTTTGCAATAAGTATTTCTTTAACAAAATAAAGAATTATACAATAAATTCTATTAAAAATGTTATTTATTTATCGAATTCATTTTTTTAATAAAGTTATCATCCTAATAAATCCCCTTGAATTTGCGTACCAATTCCAGAAGTTCCTCTACATGCTCCACTTTAGTCCTATAGTTTGAAAAACATGCCCGTATACAGTGCTTTCCTCCGAGTACTGCAGGAGACACGAAAAACTTATCTTCAATATATCTTAGGAAGCTTTCGTTTTCCTCCTGTCCTCCTTCAAAACTAAAGCAAACCGCACTTGTCATTGGATTGTTAAGTCTATAGAGTCCCTTTACACCCTCAAGTCCTTCATAGAACGCCTTTGCAAGCTCCATATTTTTTTCAATAGTGGCTGAGAGCGTATTAATTCCATATATCTTGAATGCAAACCATATCTTTATGGCCCTCGACATTCTGGTCGACTGTATTCCGTAATTAACAAATTCCACAGGGGTATCTGGATTATACTCATCCTGCCCCATCCTGTATGCGTTGTAAAGATGCTTCTTGTTCCTTAAAAGAACGCAACCGGCCTCTGGTGGTATAAAGAGCCACTTGTGAGGATCTACCGATATCGAGTCCGCCTCCTGTATTCCCCTTAGCAGTTCTCTGCCTTTGGCGGTTATTATAGCCCCTCCTCCATAAGCTCCGTCAACGTGAAGCCACAGGCTGTATTTTTTCGCGATTTCCGAGAGCTTCTGTATGTCGTCTACGGCTCCTGCAACAGATGTGCCCGCCTGGGCTATTATGCAAAATGGCCTAAGACCCTCCTGAATATCCTTTAGTATGCTCTCCTCAAGCTCATTTGCATCTATTCTATACTCAGCGTCCACAGCTATCTTCCTTAGCATTTTCTTTCCAAAGCCCAGAGCTCCCACAGCCTTGTCTATTGAGGCATGCGCTTTTTTTGACGTGTAGAGCACAGGCGGCTTTTCGATAGAATGCATTCCGTTTTCGGTTATTCCCGGAAACATTGCCTCCCTGGCTGCTCCTAATGCCGTAAGAGTAGATACGCTGCCGCCGCTGACAAGTATTCCGCCCGATTCTTTGGGAAAGTCGAAGAGACTGCTTATCCAGCCTATTGCCATGTCTTCAATTACGGTCGCGGCAGGGCCGGCCTTGAATAAGAACGGAGCCTGGCTCAGCCCTATGTTAGCCATCTCTCCAAGTATTCCAGCCTGCGAAGGGCTTGTTATTATCCACGAGAGAAATCTTGCACTGCCAACCTTGGTGGAGTTTGGAATGATTTTCTCTGCAAACTCTCCTATCACAGCCTCCGGAGCTTTTCCTGCGGTTGGCATTTCCTCAAAAATAATTCTTTCCATTTCACTTCTTGAAGCCTCGGGCAATACTCTGCCTGAGGAAATTTCACTTTGATACTTTTTAATCAATTCCATCAAGCTGTCAATGTGTAAATCCATTTTTTCTAGCTCAAGCATTGCTGCACCTCACTTTTTATTATTTGAAATAGGGCTCGGCTATGACCATTTTCACCGGGTCACTGAACTTTTCAAGCCTGTCTTCACTTCTTTGATATATAAATAATTTATCAACACCGCTTATGTCTATTTCAAATTGCACGTCCTCGCCCCGTTTTACTTCTATTTCCTTTATTAGCCTGTCCTCGACGTAGTTTTCGTAGAATTTGAAGAGCACCTTCTCTGCATTTGTATTGTTCTCCATCCTGATTGTGCCCCCGAATTTGGTGTAGACCCCGCCAGGTTTGACAATGGCTGCATAGTTCACATAGCCGCCTTCATAGTCCCCAAAATCTCCGTAGTCCCTCCTGAATATTATGCCATTGTCGCTGCTCTCGCCATTTAGCGTCAGCAGCTCCTTGTCCGATGTAAATTCCGAATAGAACCTGTCCTCGTAGTCCGATGCCTTTATAGGTGTTGCGTCTTTTTTTGCCCCCAGCTCTATGCTCTTTTGCTCCTCGTTCCAGTATATATTTATCCCCAGCTTGTCAGAGACAGCCCTGATAGGCATATAGGCTCTGCCCTCGTATATTATGGGTGTGTACTCTTCTCCTGCCTGTTCTCCATCGATATACACGTTTATCTGCTCATTGATTTGCGCTGTGATTTCCTTTATTTCTCCCTCATATGCAAATATGGTTCCCGTAACTGCAGCCAGCATAGCTGCAGCAGCAATAGATTTTTTCATGCTACTCCCCCCTCGCCTGATTCAACCTTTTATTTTCCATATACATACAAATGGATTTGTTTTTTATTATACCCCTTATCTGTGTCTACTCACGGCAAACCGTCTTCTAATTGGAAACCGGATATGCATTTTTTCAGGTTTACAATTGAAATCAAAGCGCTGGATATTATATTATTAAGGTATGGCATTTTGCGGAACAAATATTTGCAAAAGGGAGATTATGCTAATGCATGTAAGTGATTTGATATTTGCTCTTGATATAGGAACCAGAACTATAATAGGACTCGTGTGCCGGCGTGAAGGCGGAGCGCTTAAGATAATTGCAAGCTCCGTGGCTGAGCATGACGACAGGAATATGTATGACGGTCAAATACACAATATAGATGGGGTTGCCCGCATTGTATCCAAAGTGAAGTCTTCTCTTGAGGAGCAAATAGGCTCAAAACTTGAGCGAGTTGCAGTGGCTGCCGCCGGAAGGTCTCTCAAGACATGCAGGGCGAAAGCCAAGCTGGATGTAGACTTTTTAAGCGAAATAGAACAGCCTTTTGTGGAAAGCCTCGAGCTTGAAGGCGTTCAAAATGCTCAGGATCTGCTGGAAGAAAATCTGGGCGAGGGTGATTCCAAATATTACTGCGTTGGACACACTGCAACGGCATACTATCTGGACGGCATATTCATAGAAAATCTTGTAGGCCACAGGGGACACAGCATTGAAGTTGAAGTGCTGGCAACCTTCCTTCCAAATGTAGTAATAGACAGTCTTTACAGCGTAATGGATAGAGTCGGACTTGAAATTGAAAGCCTAACACTTGAGCCGATTGCATCAATGAATGTGGCCATAAAAAAGAACATGAGGCTTTTGAATCTTGCAATGGTCGACATAGGTGCCGGTACTTGCGATATTGCAATTACAAACCAGGGAGCCATAGCATCTTATGCGATGGTTTCTGGAGCAGGCGACAGCATAACCGAGGAGATTGCAAAGAATTTCCTCCTGGATTTTGACACTGCCGAATCGATAAAAATCCAGCTGGCAGCTCAAAAAGAAGTAAAATTCATGGATGTCGTCGGCATTGAGCAAACACTGCCTTCCGCTGATATAATAGCCTCCATAGAGGATTCGATAGGTTGCATGGCCCATAAAATCGCTGACGAAATACTCGTCCACAACGGCAAGGCACCTGGTGCCGTGTTCCTCGTAGGCGGGGGCAGCCAGATACCTATGCTAGGCGACATGATTGCTGAATATATGGGCATGCCCAAGGAAAGGGTTGTAATAAGGGATTCTTCTATAGCCGTGGAATTCATCGACATACCTGATAGCCTGCTTGGCCCTCAGGCGATAACTCCTCTTGGGATAGCTCTCAACCATTCCTTGAATGCGCGCAAGAACTTCATAGAGGTACAGCTCAATGAAAACACAGTGAGACTTTTCAACTCAAAGCAGCTCAAGGTTTCTGACGCGCTGCTGTCAGTCGGTTTCAAGCCAAGAAGCCTAATCCCCGAAAAGGGCGATGACATATCGTACTGCGTAGTTGGCGAGCAGCGACTCCTCAAGGGTCTTCCGGGCGAACCGGCACAAATACTTATAAACGGAGTACAGGCCAGCCTCATGGACACAATCAGCGACGGCTGCGATATAGCTGTCAAGCCGGCACAAAAAGGCAAAGCTCAGGTGCTCTCTGTTCTAGAATGCCTTGAACTGGAGGGCATAGCCTCAGAATCGCTTGAGGGATGTGAAATCAGGCTGAATGACGCGATATCGGATTTGGAAACACTTGTATCTAACGGTGACATTATTGACGTTGTTCCGTCTGCGGCTCCCATCGGTTCAGAGGCCTATTCGCAGGCTGATTTACAAAACCATTTACAAGATGATCTGCAGTCTGTTGAAGTTGAAGAACGCATAGAAACTCCCGACATTGGCGATATGGACGCCTACAGGCACTTAGAGTCTGAATACAGCGGACTTATTCACAGCACTCCAGGTAACCATCTTATGCTTACAGTGAATGGCCACGAAATAGAAATATCACACAGCAAATCAGCCTTTGTCCTTACTGACATATTCGAATATATAGACTTTGACATATCAAAGCCCCAGGGATTCTTGACTTTGCTCGTCAACGGCAAAAGAGCCGAATTCATGCATGAACTCAAAAACGGCGATTCCGTCGAAATAAGCTGGAAGTAGAAAAAGTGCAGGCTATGCCTGCACTTATCTTTTTGTCAGAAAGCTGTAGAAGCTGTCGCAACCGCCTAGGGCGAACTCGTATATGACTGATGCCGGGAATATAAACTCATCCCCGAGCATGATATATTCGCTATAGCAGTTTAACAGCCTGCTGTCCGCATCTATCCTCTCCTGAGGATAGTAGTTTGCTACTACCAGCTGGCCGGAATTTGTGATGAAGTATATTGATGCTATGTCATTGCTAATTAGGTACTCAGGGCTTTTCACATGGGAATTGTCCAGCCTGAACTCAGTAAGCATGATTCCGCTTTCAAACGGACTCTTAAGGCAATGGCTCATGTCATACAGGAAGGTATCCCTAAATTCATCCGGAAAATCCACATGATATATGCCTATGTACTCTTCCCTTCTTATTTCATCAAATGCCTCGGCCGCATCAAGCCTTGTCACAGTGCCTATGGTTATTGCCGCTATCATATATCTGTCTTCAACCAGTTTCATAGACATTCCCAGGATGCATCTTGAGTATTCACCCTTATCCTCGTATATAAGCCTTGAGACATAACCCAGGCCTCTCCTGCCGGCTTTTTTAACACTATTTTTAAGAAGCGAAGCATTTGCTTTTGTTATGTACATTTCACATATATCCTTGTTGTCGCTGAAGTATCTTATCGCCTCACTGTCTCTTGCGACAAAGCGCATCACCATGTAGTTTATAAACTCAACCGGGGTTTCAATTTCCTTACAGAGCTTAAAAAAAATCTCCTGTGCATCCACTTCCGCCGGGTTCATTTTCAGTATGAATTCAAAATCTCCGCTGTTAGCAGGCAGAGGCTTTCCATAGCTTTCGTTCCTCGCTGCATAATCCTTTATTAACGTCACGGCTTCTGCAAACGTGAGCTTTATCCGCTCAGCTCCAAGTCCGCCCATTAGCCTTTCAGTTTCCGAATGGAGCCTTTTGGGCTCTCCGTTTTTTATGCCCACGTAATCAGCTATTCCCAGCCCCTCCGCATCAAGCAGAAAAAACTGGTCCAGCCTTCCATCTGGCAGCTCCCATGCCACCCTAAGTCCCACGCTTCCCATTAGCCTTGAGTTCGTAGCTATCGCTGATAAAAATTCCATACACACACCTTCTTCAATAATTTCTACATCATATTATTCTACAACAAAAACGGCATTTTTGACACTGTAAGCAAGTTGCTTGCTCAATAATTCTGCTTTCACATCCGTTTGTCCCGCTATTTTATACACAATTTGCTGTTTTGGAGATTACTGCTATCTGTTTTGTTGTATAATAGCTAAAAGACTTTGCAAATATCACAACAAAGGCGGTGTGAAAATATGGGCAATATTGCTGCTTTCTTCGACATTGACGGTACATTGCACAGAGATTCGCTCATGATTGAGCACTTCAAAAAGCTGGTGAAGTTCGAGGTCATACCCGAAAAGTATTGGATTGATCAGTTAAAGCATACATACGACAAGTGGCTGACCCGAAAGGGCGATTATGACTCATATCTGCTCGAGGCGGCACAGATCTATTTGAACTCGCTCAAGGGCGTAAAGCGCGAAATAATCGACTACACAAGCGAGGATATCGTAGAGGTCAAGTTCGAAAAAGTGTACAGATATACCAGAACGATGATACAAAATCATGTCCAAATGGGACATATTGTGATATTCATATCCGGCAGCCCTGATTTCCTCGTTGAAAAGATGGCCCGTATGTATAAGGCAACTGACTATATAGGTTCAAAATATATTTTCGAGGACGGGATTTTCACCGGAAACATAGTCCCAATGTGGGAATCAAAGGACAAGACGGTAGCCATAGATGAATTCATCAAAAAATATGACATCGATATATCACAAAGCTACGCATACGGAGACACAAACGGCGACATAACCATGCTAAAAAGGGTCAAATATCCTGTAGCCATTAATCCCACGCACGAGCTTATCCAAAAAATAAAAAGCGAGAAGGCTCTCGCCGATAAAACGCAGATTATAGTGGAGCGCAAAGATGTTATATACAGTCTTGATTCGGGAGTCAATATAATAGAGGTGTAGAGTGATTAATACTCTATGCCTCTTCTGGCTCCTATCCCCATGTCCAGCGGATGCTTTACCTTCTGCATCTGAGTCACAAGGTCGGCCTTCTCTATGAGCTCCTTGGGCGCCCCCCTGCCGGTCATTATCAGCTCCATGCTATCCGGTTTTTTGCCCATCAGATTGAGTAACCTTTCAAGGTCGAAAAGCCCCTTAGAGAATGCTCCGAGTATTTCATCCAGAATAAGCATGTCGCACAAATTTTCAGACATGATCTTTTCTGCAAATTCAAGCGCCTTTTTTGTTTCGGCTTCCACTTTTTGTTTTCCTGCCTTGTCAAGCTTCCAGTAAAAGCCCTCCTGAGTCTGGAACCTGCAGACGTCAAAGCAGTCTATTTTTTTCAATATTTCGAGTTCTCCGGAGTCCGAGGTCTTTAGAAACTGTATCATTATCACCCTGAAGCCTCTTCCGCACGCCCTTATGCCCTGACCTACGGCTGCAGTCGTCTTGCCCTTGCCTTCGCCTGTGTATATCTGAATAAGCCCTCTGGCCTCCATAGCTTCATCTCCTATGCGCTGATGTGAACTCTTAACTTGATATGCATTTTGGAATTTCTGATATTGTTATCTAATAATTTACCACAATTTCCGATTTTTAAGAACTGCCTATTTAATCCCGACTCCAATCGGGTATCATTATGCATATGTATTTGGAAAAACCAGTTGTGTTATCATATTAGCATTTGTAGTTACAGTTGAACTTAATTAGAGATTAGGAGTGATAGCATGTTATCTAGAAAAAAACTCATTCTGCTTCTTTTGGTGATTTCAAGCGTCATATTCTGCGCGTGCGGTCAGGATGAATCAGTAAAATCACAAAAGCCCGTAATTGTAGTTTCCATACCTCCTCAGGAGGAGTTTGTAAAGGCAATTGCCGGAGAAAACGTCGAAATGGTCACAATAATCCCGCCCGGAAGCAGTCCCGAGACATATCAGCCTTCTCCAAGGCAGATGCAGCTTTTCAGCACAGCTTCAGTCTATTTTGCAATGGGCGTGCCCTCAGAGGAGGCTAACATACTTCCCAAGGCAAACGAGCTTAATCCGGATGCAAAGGTGATAAGGCTCGACAAAGAAGTTGCAAATGTATATCCGGAGCTTTACATATCAGGTCATACGCACGAGGACACCGATGATGAAGATAGCGAAAAGCTCAGCAGGGACCCTCACATATGGATGTCGCCAAAACGTGTAATGGTAATGGTCGATGTCATGGAGCGCGAACTCTCGGCCCTCAATCCGGAAAACAAAGAGCTCTACTCAAGCAACGCAAAGACCTACAAGGAACAGCTCAGGCAGCTGGACTCGTCAATCAGTGAGCAGCTTTCCAAGTCTGGACAGAAGGAGTTCATAATATACCACCCTTCCATGGGCTATTTTGCCGATGACTACGGCCTTAAGATGATAGCCGTGGAAAACGAGGGCAAGGATGCAACTGCACGGCAGCTCCAGTCCATAATAGACCTTGCAAAGGAGCACAATATAAAAGTTATATTCCACCAGTCTGAAATTGCCAGCGCCCAGTCCAGAACACTTGCTGACGAGATAGGCGGCAGGGTTGTAGAGATAACTCCGCTTTCTAGCGACTATATAAAGAGCATGGAAAAGATAGCAGCAACCTTCAAGGAGGTCCTTGATTAGATGACTGATTACATAATAGAGCTCAAAGATATAAGCATGTCCTATTCCGGAGTCTGTGCGCTGGATTCTGTAAATCTAAATGTCAGACGCGGTGAATTCCTGGGCATAATAGGTCCCAATGGCGGTGGTAAAAGCACTCTCCTTAAGATAATATGCGGGCTTATAAAGCCTACCGGAGGTCATGTGAGCATAAACAGCAAAATGCCGGTTGGATACGTGCCGCAGTTTACAAGCTTCAGCCGGACTTTCCCAATAAGCGTGCTCGATGTGGTGCTTGCGGGCACTCTCACGCGAAAGCTTACTCCTTTTCACAGATTCAGCAGCGAGGACATTTCTAATGCAAGAAATAATTTGTCGCTCATGGGCATAGCAGATCTTGAAAACAGGCAGATAGGTAAGCTCTCCGGCGGCCAGTTGCAGAAGGTGCTGCTCGCTCGCGCTCTGTCCGCAAATCCAGACATACTCCTTCTTGACGAGCCGACAGCCAGCATTGATTCAACCTCAAGAACCGACATATATGCACTTCTGAAGGAGCTCAGCAAGAGCAGAACCATAATAATAGTAAGCCATGACATAGGAGCCGTATCTTCCTATGTCGACACTATAGCATGCCTCAACAGAAAGCTCTTCTATCACGGCGATGAGCAAACCCCGCTTACAGAAAGCCTCGAGAGAGTTTACGGCTGCCATATAGACCTTATCGCACATGGGGTACCCCACAGAGTGCTCAATCCGCACATTGACTATGAGGAGGATAAAAATGACTAGCGCTCTACAGTATAACTTCATACAGAATGCCTTAATCGGCGCCCTGCTCGCCAGCATAGTCTGCGGCATTATCGGCACCATTATAATAGAAAAGCGGCTTGTGATGCTGAGCGGCGGAATAGCCCACGCATCCTTTGGCGGCATTGGGCTCGGATATTTTCTTGGCGTCGAGCCCATAATAACAGGCCTGTTATTTGCAATCGCCTCGGCGCTATGCATAGCTGGGATAAAGAGAAACACCAGCTCCGACTCCGACGCCCTAATAGGTATGTTCTGGGCTGTGGGCATGGCTCTGGGGATACTGTTTATAGCCCTAACACCAGGCTATCCACCTGACATGTCATCGTACCTGTTCGGCGATATACTGACAATATCTCGCAGCAATATAATGCTTGCTCTGGGAATGGACATTTTTATTGTGCTTTCGATAGCCGCCTTTTTCAACCACTGGAAGGCTTACCTTTTTGACGAGGAGTTTTCAAGTGTGATAGGTATGGACACGCGCTTCCTCGAGTACTTCCTTTCTGTGCTTGTTGGAATGTCAATAGTAATACTTATAAAAATAGTCGGGATAGTGCTTGTAATAGCATTGCTTACAATCCCGCCTGCAACATCATCGCTCTTTAGCCGTAACCTGCTTGGAATAATGAAGCTTTCAATAGTCCTTGGCATGGCAAACTGCCTGCTGGGCCTTGTTGTTTCGTACATATTCAACATCCCCTCAGGGGCGACAATAATTCTCGTGTCATGCGGAGTTTACTTTGTAAGCCTGATACTCAAGGGAAAGAAAGTGTAGGTGCCAGGCACCAACTTATCAACTTATTGCGCAAGCTAAAGCCTGCTGCAATTATGAATATGAAAAGGAGTATTGCATGACTACTAAAATGTAGCACGCAATACTCCTTTTTTTAGTTTCTTACAGGAAGTATGAAACTCCCGATTTGAATATATCCTGCTCCTTGTTTCCAGGGATGTTCTTGCATATGTCCTTGCCAACCCTCTCCGAGTGGGCCATTTTTCCGAACACTCTGCCGTCAGGGCTTGTTATTCCCTCTATGGCATGAACAGAGCCGTTAGGGTTGAACGCTATATCGTAAGTTGGATTTCCATCGAAGTCGACATACTGAGTAGCAACCTGTCCATTTTCAAACAGGCTCTTTACAGTAGCCTCGTCTGCAAAGAATCTTCCCTCACCGTGCGAAACAGGTATTGTGTGCATGCTTCCCGGCTCTATGTTTGCAAGCCATGGAGACTTGTTGGACACAACCTTTGTCATTATAAGCTTTGAAACGTGTCTGCCTATCTTGTTGTATGTCAGCGTAGGAGCGCTTGCATCAACATCCCTTATTTCGCCGTATGGAAGAAGACCAAGCTTTATGAGGGCCTGGAAGCCATTGCATATTCCAAGCACAAGGCCGTCTCTCTTAGTGAGCAGGTCCATAACAGCTTCCTTAACATACGGGTTCTTGAACACAGTCGCTATGAATTTTCCGGAACCTTCAGGCTCGTCTCCTGCGCTGAAGCCTCCAGGTATCATTACTATCTGAGAATTCTTAATGTGGTTTACCATTTCTTCTATTGAAGCTTCTATCTGCGCTGGAGTAAGGTTCTTGAGCACCATTATCTGTGCCTCTGCTCCCGCCTTATTAAAGGCCCTTGCAGAGTCATACTCGCAGTTTGTTCCTGGGAATGCAGGTATGAATACCCTCGGCTTTGCTATTTTGACAGGCGATTTTATTGAAGACTCAGCCTTGAATACTGACTGCATAGGAGTTCCTTCAATTTTGCCAGTGCGCGTAGGGAATATCTCCTCAAGCGGAGCCTCCCAAAGCTTGTAGAGGCCTTCCATGTCCATAGACACTCCAGCCACCTTTATAGCAGCCTCAGCCGTTGTCTTTCCTATTACCTTGCAGCCCGCAAGCTCTCCGACGCCAGCACCTGCTTCAAGCTCGAGGACTATCGAGCCGTATCCCGGCGCAAAAAGCTCCACGTTGTCAAGATTCTCAAGCTCTATTCCTATCCTGTTTCCAAAGCCCATCTTTGTAACTGCTTCTGCTGCTCCGCCAAGGCCTATTGCGTATGACGAAAGCACTTTGCCGCTCTCAATCAGAGCATGTATGCTTTCATAGTCTTTTGTAAGAGCTTCAAAGTCAAATGTCAAATCGTCCTTTACAGGAGCCTTGTACATCAAAACCTGGCTGCCGGCCTTTTTGAATTCAGATGACACCGTGCTTCCTGATTTCACAACGCCCACTGCGAAGGATATTAGAGTCGGAGGCACGTCAAGCTCGTTGAAGCTTCCCGACATGCTGTCCTTTCCGCCTATAGCCGGAGCTCCAAAGCCCTTTTGAGCCATGTATGCGCCAAGCAGTGCGCTGAAAGGTTTGCCCCATCTTTGAGGCTCCTTTCTTAGCTTTTCAAAATATTCCTGGAGCGAAAGCCTTACCCTTTTGTGGTCAACTCCTGCTGCCACAAGCTTGGCAACCGATTCCACAACAGCATACATAGCTCCGTGGAAAGGACTCCACTTTCCTATCTTAGGATTATAGCCAAAGCTCATTGCGGTTGCAGTGCTTGTCTCAGCTCCCAGAACTGGAAGCTTGGCAACCATAACCTGTGCAGGAGTATCCTGATATTTTCCGCCGTAAGGCATAAGAACGCTTCCAACGCCTATAGTGCCGTCAAACATCTCGCCCATTCCCTTTTGAGAGCAGATGTTAAGATCAGACATCATGCTTTTCCATTTCTTTTCTACGTCCGCAGCAGCAACTTCTTTTTCCACTACTGCAAAATAGCTCTCTTCCTGTGGAGCCGCAACCTGAACGCTGGTCTTTTGCCTTATTCCGTTAGTATCCAGGAAATCCCTTGAAAGGTCTACTATGCTCTTGCCCCTCCAGTTCATCTTCAGCCTTCTGTCTCCAGTGACTGTGGCAACTATAGTAGCCTCCAGATTCTCCTCGGCAGACATGCTTATGAATTTCTCTGCGTCATCCTTTGAAACGACGACAGCCATTCTCTCCTGGGATTCGGATATTGCAAGCTCCGTGCCGTCAAGTCCCTCGTATTTCTTTGGAACCATGTCAAGATCTATGTCAAGTCCGTCAGTCAATTCACCTATGGCAACTGACACTCCGCCTGCTCCAAAGTCGTTGCATCTTTTTATCATCTTTGCAACCTGAGCGTTTCTGAATAGCCTTTGTATCTTTCTTTCTGTAGGGGCGTTACCCTTTTGAACCTCAGCTCCGCAGCTTGTGAGCGACTCTTCTGTGTGCTCCTTGGATGAGCCAGTTGCTCCTCCGCAGCCGTCCCTTCCAGTTCTTCCGCCGACAAGTATTACTATGTCTGAAGGTTCAGGATTGCCTCTTAGCACGTTGTCCTTAGGCGCAGCAGCTATTACAGCTCCAACCTCCATCCTCTTTGCCACAAAGTCTTCGTCATAAAGCTCGGAAACCATTCCAGTTGCAAGGCCTATCTGGTTTCCGTAAGAGCTGTAGCCCCTTGCAGCCTCTGTAGTAATCTTTCTTTGAGCTAGCTTTCCCGGAAGCGTCTTTTCTATAGGCGTCCTTGGGTCCGCGCTGCCTGTAACTCTCATAGCCTGGTATACATATGATCTTCCTGAAAGCGGGTCTCTTATGGCTCCGCCAAGACATGTTGCCGCGCCTCCGAAAGGCTCAATTTCAGTAGGGTGGTTGTGAGTCTCGTTTTTGAACATTACAAGCCATTTTTCCGGCTTTCCGTCCACATCTGCCTCTACCTCTATGCTGCATGCGTTGATCTCTTTTGATACTTCAAGATCGTCAAGCATGCCGTTTTTTCTCATCTCTTTCATGCCGAGAGTTGCAATGTCCATAAGGCATACTGAAGCTTTTTCTGGAGATACGTTTGCCATAGACTCCTTCATGCTCTCGTAGGCAGCCTTTACAGGCTCTGCATATTTTCCGCTGTCTATCTGTACGCTTTCAATCTGAGTGTCGAATGTCGTGTGTCTGCAGTGGTCTGACCAATATGTGTCTATAACTCTTATTTCAGTTATTGACGGCTCTCTTTTTTCAGTATCTCTGAAGTACCCCTGACAGAACTCGAGGTCCTCGTAATTCATGGCAAGACCATACTCCTCCATGAAGCCCCTAAGACCCTGCTCGTCAAGAGCATTAAAGCCATCAAGCACCTTCACGTCAGCAGGCACGTCGTATTTCATCTCAAGAGAGGCAGGCTTTTCAAGGTCAGCTTCTCTTGAATCTATAGGATTTATGCAATAAGCTTTTATTTTTGCGAATTCAGCATCACTTATGTCGCCGCTTAGAGCGTATACCTTCGCAGCTCTAACAGTAGGTTCAGAATCCTTTGAAAGTATTTGTATGCACTGCGCTGCCGAATCGGCTCTCTGGTCATACTGTCCCGGAAGGTATTCTACCGCGAAAACCCTGTCGCCTTCTGAAACAGCCGCAAGCTCATCATAAACATAGTCCACCGGAGGCTCTGCAAATATAGTGAATTTTGAGCCCTCATATACCTCGTCAGATATGCCTGATATGTCGTATCTGTTAAGCAGTCTTATGCCTGTTATGCTGTTTATCCCCAGGCTTTCCTTTATATCAGAAAGAAGACCCTGAGCCTGAACGTCAAACCCGGCTTTTTTCTCCACAAATATCCTTCTAACTCTATCGCTCATTTTCAATACTCCTTTGTAATAAGTATTCTTAAAGATAATCCTCTATCTCTGAATAAGCTTTCCTATGTCCTTCCTGTACTGCGCTCCCTCGAAGCTTATCTTAGCAACGTTCGCATAAGCCTTGCCTGATGCCTCTTCCATGGTAGCACCCTTTGCCATTACTCCAAGTACCCTTCCGCCGTCTGTAACCACATCGCCACCAGACAGCTTTGTTCCGGCGTGGAATACAACAACGTCAGGGTCGACGCTTTCAAGACCGTCTATCTTCTTGCCCTTTTCGTAGTCTCCAGGGTAGCCGCCTGATGCCATTACAACGCATATAGTCCTCTCATCGCTCCAGAGGATCTCCTGGTCTGCGAGCTTTTCATCTATAACGCTTTCGAATATGTCCACAAGGTCAGTCTTTAGTCTTGGAAGCACAGACTGAGTCTCAGGATCACCGAATCTGACATTGAACTCAAGCACCTTTGGACCCTCTGAAGTTATCATAAGGCCTATGAAGAGCACTCCCTTAAATTTGAGGCCTTCTTTTTTGAATCCCGCCATGATGGGCTCAAGAATCTCCCTCTCGATTCTGTTTTCAAGCTCGCTATTGAATATGAGGCTTGGAGAGTATGTGCCCATGCCGCCTGTGTTTGGCCCCATGTCCTCGTCGTATATCCTCTTGTAGTCCTGTGCGCTCTCCATTGGGACTATCGTGTTGCCATCTACAAAGCAAAGCATAGAGGCCTCAATGCCCGTCATGAACTCCTCAAATACGACCTTGCTTCCGGATTCACCGAACACCTTGTTGACCATAATATCTTTAAGGTTTTTTATCGCATCTTCCAACTCGTATTCTATGAGAACGCCCTTGCCCGCTGCAAGTCCGTCAGCCTTAATTACTATAGGGAATCCCAGCTTGTCGATATTTGCAACCGCCTCGTTGTAGTCGGTATATTCCGCATACATAGCAGTAGGGATATTGTTTCTTATCATAAACTCCTTTGAAAACGCCTTGCTGCCTTCTAGCATAGCGCACTGCCTGTTTGGTCCGAATATCCTCAGCCCCTCGCTTTCGAAAAGGTCTACTATGCCAAGTACTAGCGGCACCTCAGGTCCTACCACAGTCAGCTCTATGTCATTTTTCTTTGCAAAATCAAGAAGTGAATCAATGTTGTCGGCACTTATATCTATATTCTCTGCTATGCTTGCTGTTCCCGCATTTCCCGGTGCGCAGTATATCTTGTCGACCCTCTGGCTCTTAGAAAGCGTCCATATTATGGCATGCTCCCTTCCGCCGTTACCAATTACCAAGACTTTCATAACCAGTCCTCCTTAGTGCTTGAAGTGTCTTATTCCCGTAAATACCATCGCTATTCCAAGCTCATCGCAAGCCTTTATTGAATCCTCGTCGTTTACTGAACCGCCAGGCTGAACTATAGCCTTAACTCCATTCTCAGCCGCGAATTTCACGCAGTCGTCAAACGGGAAAAATGCGTCTGAAGCAAGCACGCTGCCTTCAAGACTCTTGCCTTCATTGTTTGCCACGGCATTCTCAAGCGCCCAAATCCTTGAGGTCTGTCCAGGTCCAAGCGCAAGAGTGGTTCCGTCCTTGACTATTGCTATTGCATTTGACTTCATATGCTTTACAATCTTCATCCCAAACATCATGTCGTCCATTTGATTTTTTGAAGGCTCGGTCTTTGTTACAGTCTCGACCTTTTCAAACAGCGCCTGATCCTTGTCCTGTACAAGCAGCTTGCCGTCAAGATACTTCATGTCATAGCCTCTCGTCTTTGGAGTAAGGCTCTTAAGCTTAAGTATTCTCAGGTTCTTCTTCTTTGTTAGAATCTCCATAGCGTCAGGGGTGAAATCGTATGCTGCTATTATTTCAAGGAATATCTCGCTAAGAACCTCTGCAGTCTTGCCGTCCACCACTGAGTTTATTCCCACTATTCCACCAAATATTGAAACCTTGTCGGCTTCGTATGTCTTTTTGAATGATTCGAAGGCGTCGGCTCCAACTGCCGCTGAACACGGATTTGCGTGCTTTATTGCAACAGATGCTACCCCCGCTTCTCCTTCGAACTCGGCAAGTATCTCAAGCGCCGCATTCAGGTCGTTTATGTTGTTGAACGAAAGCTGCTTTCCATGGAGCTGCTCGAAATCCAGCTTCGTGTTTTGTATGTAGCTCTCCTTGTAAAGTCCTGCCGCCTGGTGAGGGTTTTCTCCATATCTTAGCTCGTCTTCCTTTTCGAAGGACATGTTGAAGTATCTTGGATACCTGTCTCCAACAACATCCATGAAGTAGTTCGATATTATCGAGTCGTAGTGGCCTGTAAGCGAGTATGCCTTGTATGAAAGCATCAGCCTGTCTTCCTGGCTTAGTCCGCCTCCTTTTAGCTTTTCTACTATTCCATCATAGTCCGAAGGATCTGTTACAACTATCACGTCCTTGTAGTTCTTGGCTGCTGACCTTATCATGCTTGGGCCGCCTATATCTATATTCTCAATCATCTCTTCCATTGGCGCTCCGGATCTGAGGCAGCCTTCGAAGTTGTACAGGTTTACTACAACCATGTCTATAGACTTGATACTGAGTTTTTCCACAGTCTCCACGTGCTCCTGCACATCTCTTCTGTAGAGTATTCCCCCGTGCACGTAAGGATTCAGAGTCTTTACCCTGCCGTCTAGTATTTCAGGAAAGCCTGTAAGCTCATCTATAGTTATGGCTTCCACACCCGCCTCTTTGAGCATCTTGTGGGTATTTCCTGTTGATATTATTTCGAAGCCAAGTTCTACAAGGCTTTTTCCGAACTCGACTATTCCGCTCTTGTCAGTGACGCTGATTAGCGCTCTTTTATTTGCCATTTGTATATACTCTCCTTCCGTCTATCCTGAGTCTGCTGTTACAGTAAAGATCTATAGCTTCCACAAGGAGCTTGTGCTCCACATCCAGCACCCTCTTTTGGAGAGAGCTAGCGTCGTCGCTGTCAAGCACCGGCACGGCTCCCTGCATTATTATAGGGCCCGCATCAGCCTCTTCGGTTACGAAGTGTACTGTGGCTCCACTTACTTTGACGCCGTACTCTATGGCCTTTTCATGCACTATAAGGCCATAGTAGCCCTTGCCGCAAAATGAAGGTATGAGCGAGGGATGAACGTTTATTATCCTGTTTTCATACTTTCTTATGAACTCGGGGCTGAGTATCTTCAGATAACCCGCCAAGACTATAAGGTCTATCCCTTCGCTTTCAAGGAGCTCGAGCACGGCTTCCTCTTTATTCTCAAACACAGCCTTTATGCCTTCATTCCTGGCTCTTTCAAGGCCGTATGCATCCTTTTTGTTTGATACTACAAGCTTTATCGCTCCGTTTCCGATAGCGCCGCTCTTACAGGCGTCTATTATGGCCTGGAGATTAGTGCCGGAGCCGGAAACAAGAACTGCTATTCTTACCATAGCACTACGCCCTCGTCGCCTTTTGATATTTCTCCGATTTTGTACGCCTTTTCGCCGCACGCGTTGGCTTTTTCTATTACATTGTCCGCTATTTCCTTGTCCACAACTATCACAAGTCCTATGCCCATGTTGAAGCTTCTGTAGAGCTCTCTTTCCTCTACCATGTCCAGCCCTTTTATGACGCTGAATATGTCTGCCGCTTCCCATGAATCCTTCTTGATGCTTGCCGACATGTCATTTGGCAACACTCTTGGGACGTTCTCCAAAAGCCCTCCGCCTGTTATATGTGCTATAGCCTTTAGCTCAAAATCAGCCATAAGCTCTCTTACAAGCTTTACATATATTTTAGTCGGTGTAAGCAGCATGTCTCCAAGCGTGCAGTCATAGCCTTCCATAGGCCTGTCAAGACTCCAGCCCAGCTTATCAAGGAAGAGCTTTCTAACCAGCGAATAACCGTTGCTGTGGACTCCGCTTGACGCTATACCTATTATGGCGTCGCCTTCCTTTACGTTCTCTCCTGTTATGAGCTTTTCCTTATCGCATATTCCCACAGAAAAACCCGCAAGGTCATATTCGTCTTCGCTGTACATGCCCGGCATCTCTGCGGTTTCTCCGCCTACAAGAGCGCACTCTGCCTGCTTGCAGCCTTCCGCTATGCCGAAAACTATGTCCCTTGCCTTCTCCGAATCAAGCTTTCCTACAGCTATATAGTCAAGGAAGAAGAGAGGCATTGCTCCCTGGCATATAAGGTCGTTCACACACATAGCCACAAGGTCTATTCCCACTGTATCATGCTTGTCCATAAGCTGGGCTATTTTAAGCTTTGTTCCCACGCCGTCTGTAGACGAAAGCAGCACGGGCTCCTTCATGCCCATGAAGCTCTTAAGGCTGTAAAGACCGCTGAAGCTTCCAAGGTCTCCTAGTACGTTCGAATTGTATGTCGATCTTACCTTTTCCTTTATTAGTTCAACCGTCTTGTTGCCTTCATCTATGTTTACTCCCGATTGGCTGTAGCTTATCTTTTCGCTCATTTTTCTCCTCCAGGATTATATATTCTGCATTGGATCTATTGAAACTAATGAATACTATTTTTCTTCGAGCCTTTGAAGAACCTTCTTGTAGCCTTCCATCACATTGCCAAGGTCTCTTCTGAATCTGTCCTTGTCCATCTTTTCGTTTGTCTCTATGTCCCAAAGTCTGCAGGTATCAGGCGAAATTTCGTCTGCCAATATTACCTTGCCGTCGTATCTTCCGAATTCAAGTTTGAAGTCTACAAGCTTGAGGCCGGCTTTCTTGAAAAACTCCTTAAGAAGTGTATTTATCTTCATTGTCTGCTCTCTTATTTGAGCTATTTCTTCCCTTGTAGCCAGATTTATCGCTACTGCATGGTCATCATTTATAAGCGGATCGCCCAGAGCGTCATTCTTGTAGCAAAGCTCGAATACCGGCTCGGCGAATACTATGCCTTCTTCAATGCCAAGTCTTTTGGCCATTGAGCCTGCAGATATGTTTCTGACTATTACTTCAAGCTGGACAATTTCAACCGCCTTTACAAGCATTTCTCTTTCAGAAAGCTTCTTTATGAAGTGGCTTTCAACGCCTTCCTTTGCAAGCAGCTCGAAAAGTATTGAGGATATGCTGTTGTTTAGTATGCCCTTTTCAGCAAGTGTATCTTTTTTAACTCCGTTGAAGGCAGTTGCGTCATCCTTGAAATATACTACGTATTCTCCAGACTTGTCAGTCTTGTAAACCTTCTTTGCCTTTCCCTCGTAAAGCATTTCTGTATTCATGAAAATACCTCCCGTTATATTTGATATGATTTTATTTATAGTCACGCAAAGTGGCCGGATTAATATTGATATCCGGCCCTACATTTACTTCTAATTGCCGATAGACTTGTCGTCCTCAAGCACCTTTTCAGCCATTTGCTGCCTATGTTCTTTAAGCTTTGTCTTTAGTTCAGGGTATTTAAGAGCCATTATTTGAAGTGCAAGTATAGCAGCATTAAGCCCGCCGTCTATTGCAACTGTTGCAACAGGTATGCCTTGTGGCATTTGTACTATCGATAGAAGGGAATCAAGGCCGTCCATTGTTGACGACTTTATAGGAAGTCCTATTACAGGAATTAGAGTGTGGGCTGCTATTACTCCCGGAAGATGTGCAGCTTTTCCAGCCGCAGCTATTATAACGTCATAATCTTGTGAATCTACTTCTTCTATATGCTCAAAAAGCTCTTTTGGCGTTCTGTGTGCAGAAAGCACCCTGACACTTGTGCTCACACCCATGCTCTCCAATAGTTTTATCGCTTCCTCCAGCTTCGGATAATCCGACTTTGAACCCATAATAACAGTTACCTTCATAAAAGCACCTCCAATAATATACTCATACTTTAAACTTTATTCTCTATTTGATGCAGTAAATATACTTTCCCTTATCTCATATGTCTGCTTACTTTCAATATATCCCTATTTGATGATATCAAACCTATAATCATCCGAACCTTAACCCTTTTTTAATCAAGATAATCCGTATATCTGCTGCAATAATTGTATATAAAAAGCCCCGTCGATTAAATGGGGCATTTATTCACTTTTAAAGGGCAAAATACGTACTACATATTCTTGAAATTAAAAGCTGGAATATCGATTCATCTATGGCCTGTAAAAAAAAAGAGCTTTGCCTGATATAAGCAAAACTCCGTTAAAAGCATCTAGAAGTTCCGCTCATAGTAGGAATTTTACGGATTTCCTGTAGAGACTCCCGGACCATATTACCGGGAATATATGAGTAAATATAATTTGCTGTATTCATTTTTCGTTTACAAATATATTGTAAATCAATGCAAACGGCAATGTCAATAATAAAGTGTATTTTTATATGTTTGCAAAGGTCGCATATTCGCCATTGGTGCGAACATTGCTTTTTAATCATTCTTTTATATTTCGCATATTGATCTAGTACGCAAAAAACCGCCGGTTTATCGCCGGCGGCTATCTGTTAATTCAATATTATTCCCACTCTATGGTTCCTGGAGGCTTTGAAGTTATGTCGTAAACTACTCTGTTTACGTGGTCTACTTCGTTTACTATTCTAGTTGAGATTCTCTCAAGCACATCGTAAGGCATCTTGAACCAGTCCACTGTCATGCCGTCGCTGCTTGCTACCGCTCTTAGGCCTACAAGATGCGAGTATGTTCTCTCGTCTCCCATTACGCCTACAGTCATTACGTCAGGAAGCACTGCGAAAGCCTGCCATATTTCTCTGTAAAGTCCCGCTTTCTTGAGTTCTTCCATATATATAGCGTCAGCTTCTCTTAGTATGTCGCATTTTTCCTTTGTAACTTCGCCTATTACCCTGATTCCAAGACCTGGTCCCGGGAATGGATGTCTGAATACAAGGTCTTCTGCTATTCCAAGCTCAAGGCCAAGCTGTCTAACCTCGTCCTTGAAAAGCTCTCTAAGAGGCTCTATTATTTCAAAATCCACATCTTCAGGAAGTCCGCCTACGTTGTGGTGTGATTTTATAACTGATGCTCCGCTTTCTCCCGAGCCGCTTTCTATTACGTCTGGATATATTGTTCCCTGAACAAGGAAGTCCATCTTGCCAAGCTTGTGAGATTCCTCTTCGAATACTCTTATGAATTCCTCGCCTATTATCTTTCTCTTCGCCTCAGGCTCTGTTACGCCCGCAAGCTTTGAAAGGAATCTGTCCTGAGCGTTAACTCTTATAAGGTGCATGTGGAAATGCTCTTTGAATATACTCTCAACCTGGTCTCCCTCGTCCTTTCTTAGAAGGCCGTGATCTACGAATATGCATGTCAGGTTGTCGCCTATAGCCCTGTGCACAAGGACTGCAGCAACAGAAGAGTCAACTCCGCCGCTAAGAGCGCAAAGCACCTTCTTGTCACCAACAGCTGCTTTTATTTCCTTAACCTTTTCATCTACGAAAGATCCCATAGTCCAAGTGCCTTTAAGTCCGCACACTTCATAAAGGAAATTTCTTATTATTTTGAAGCCTTCCTCCGTATGTTCAACCTCAGGGTGGAACTGTACAGCGTAGAGATTCTTCTCCGGATTTTCCATTGCAGCTACAGGGCAGTCTGCAGTAGATGCAGAGCAGGCAAATCCTGCAGGAGCCTTCTCTATATAGTCAGTATGTGACATCCAGCATATGCTGTCTGATTTCATTCCCTTGAAAAGTTTTGAATCTTCATACTTTATCTTAGTCTTTCCGTACTCTCTCTTGTCAGCTCTTGTAACGTTGCCTTCAAGAGTATGAGCCATAAGCTGGGCTCCGTAACATATTCCAAGCACTGGGATTCCAAGCGAGAACAGCTCCTTTTCAACCATAGGTGCGTTTTCTCCATATACGCTTGAAGGACCGCCTGTGAATATTATTCCGCTTGGATTTTTCGCTTTGATTTTATCAAGTGGATAATTGAATGGTATTATCTCACAGTATACATTGGCCTCTCTTACTCTTCGGGCTATAAGCTGATTATACTGCCCTCCGAAGTCAACTACTAAAACAAGCTCTCTGTTCATTATTATACCTCTCCTTGTACGCTATAGTTTGGCGCTTCATTAGTTATCGTTATGTCGTGAGCATGGCTTTCCTTAAGACCCGCTCCTGTAATTCTTACAAACTGAGACTTCTCCTGAAGCTCTGGAATTGTCCTTGCTCCGCAGTAGCCCATGCCTGACCTCAAACCTCCAACAAGCTGGAACACCATATCTGCAACAGAGCCTTTTGAAGGCACCATTCCCTCTACACCTTCAGGCACTAGCTTCTTGGTGTCCTCTTGGAAATATCTGTCCTTAGAACCCTGCTTCATGGCCTCTACAGAACCCATTCCTCTGTATGCCTTGAAAGCCCTTCCTTTGAAGAGTATAGTCTCACCAGGACTTTCTTCTGTTCCGGCAAACATGGAACCCATCATAACCATGTCAGCACCCGCAGCAAGAGCCTTTACAACGTCTCCAGAATACTTTATTCCGCCGTCAGCAATCACAGGTATTCCATGTTTCTTTGCAACCTCGCTGCAATCCATTATGGCTGTAACCTGAGGAACTCCAACTCCTGCAACAACTCTTGTTGTACATATCGAGCCAGGTCCTATTCCTACCTTTATGCAATCAGCTCCTGCAGCTATAAGATCCTCAGCAGCCTGGGCAGTAGCCACGTTGCCGGCGATTACCTGAACCTGCGGGAATTTGGCCTTGATGGCTTTCACGCTGTCTACAACGCCCTGTGAATGTCCGTGAGCGCTGTCTAGAACTATTATATCCACGCTTGCCTTGACAAGCCTTTCAACCCTGTCTAGCATGTCGCCAGTTATACCTACTGCCGCGCCGCATACCAGCCTTCCTCTTTCATCTACTGCTGAATTAGGGAACTTTATCTTCTTTTCTATGTCCTTTATTGTTATAAGTCCTTTAAGTACGTAGTTTTCATCTACTATTGGGAGCTTTTCTATCTTGTTTTTTCTAAGTATGCTCTGGGCTTCTTCCATAGTCGTGCCTTCCTTGCCGACTATTAGATTCTCCTTAGTCATAACATCTTCTATCTTCTTGGAGAAATCCTCTTCGAATCTGATGTCCCTGTTAGTTATTATGCCTATTAGGCGCTTGTTTTCGTCAACTATCGGAACACCTGATATTCTATATCTTCCCATGAGCTCGTCCGCATCAGCTATTGTATGTTCCTTGCTAAGGTAAAATGGATCTATTATTACGCCGTTTTCACTTCTTTTTACCTTGTCTACCTCGAGGCATTGCTCCTCTATGCTCATGTTTTTGTGTATTATTCCTATTCCGCCTTCTCTTGCAACAGCTATCGCCATTTTGGACTCTGTAACAGTGTCCATGCCCGCACTCATTATCGGTACATTCAGCTTTATTTTCTTTGTAATATGCGTTGATGTATCGACTTCCTTTGGCAAAACTGTAGACTTTTGCGGAATCAATAGAATGTCATCAAATGTTAAGGCTTCCTTTAAAATCTTCTCCATTTTTTACCTCCGATATGAATTTATGAATATATCCTGTTATACCATTATAACAAAAAAGCCCGGATAGCAAACCTGAAAGTGGAATAATTAAATCCCACTCATAGACGGCATATTTAAGGTATGCCTGTAGAGATAATCGGCCCAATTGCCGAATTTATACGAGTGATTATCTGTTTAATATTCAGTTTTTATTTTAAAAATAATATCAGATTAACCGGCCTGTGTCAACACACGAATGGTTTTTTTAAAAAAACAGCCGCCATAGGCGACTGTTCATAAAATCCGAATTTAATTACGCAAGCACCTTGCCCAAGAAATCCTTCGTCCTTGGATGCTGAGGATTAGCAAATACGGCTTTGGGGTTGCCCTCTTCAAGTATCTTGCCTTCATCCATGAATATGAGCCTGTCTCCCACTTCCTTGGCAAAGCCCATCTCATGCGTTACGACTATCATCGTCATACCTTCCGCTGCAAGCTCCTTCATTACATCGAGCACCTCGCCGACCATCTCGGGATCCAGAGCTGAGGTTGGCTCGTCAAAGAGCATAACGTCAGGAGACATAGCAAGAGCCCTTGCTATAGCTATCCTCTGCTTTTGCCCTCCTGAGAGCTGGGCAGGATAGCTTGATGCCTTGTCGGCAAGCCCTACCCTTTTGAGCAGCTTCATTGCTATTTCATCGGCCTCCTGTTTGCTGATGTTCTTCAGCTTCAAGGGAGCCAGAGTTATGTTCTCAAGCACAGTCATATGAGGGAAGAGGTTGAACTGCTGGAACACCATCCCCATCTTCTGCCTTAGCTTGTTGATATCGTTTTTCTTGTCAGTTATTGAAAGCCCCTCGAAAATTATCTCTCCTTCAGTTGGAGTCTCAAGCAGGTTGAGGCATCTTAGAAATGTGGATTTGCCGGAACCTGACGGTCCTATTACAACCACTACCTCTCCTTGGCTTATTTCTATGTCTATGCCCTTAAGCACATGGAGCTTACCGAATTTTTTGTGCAAATCCCTAACGCTAATCACTTGTCTTCAATCTCCTTTCAACTAAACCAAGCGCCTTGGAAAGCGTAAATGTCATCATGAAGTACATTATCGCTGCTATTATCAGTGGTTCAAAAGGTTGGAAAATATTGCCTCTTACAGTGTCTGCATTGTACATGAGGTCGTGTATTCCTATTATAGACACTATAGCCGACTCTTTTATTATTACTATAAATTCGTTTCCAAGAGCAGGAAGTATGTTCCTGAATGCCTGCGGTATTATTATGTACCTCATGGTCATAGCGTATGTAAAGCCCAGTGACCTTGACGCCTCCATCTGGCCCTTGTCCACCGCCTGTATACCTGCACGTATTATCTCAGCCACGTATGCGCCGCTGTTGAACGAAAGGCAAACTACACCGGCCATGAAGTCGGGAAAGCTGCTTCCAAACGCCGGAATATCCGGAAAGTTTATTCCTATTAGCGGAAGCCCATAATATATGATATACAGCTGCACAAGCATAGGCGTGCCTCTGAGAAATTCTATGTAAGACGTAGCTATTCCTCTTAGCAGCTTATTACTGGAAAGCTTGAGCAGTGCGAAGAATACTCCCAGTGCCACTCCAAAAAATACGGAGAATACTGCGAGGAGTACAGTTATCTTAGCTCCAGACACAAAAAACATGTAGTAGTCTTTTAAAAAACCAAAATCCACTTTGACAGTCCTCCTAAAAAATACATAGATTTGGGCAAATACATATGTATTTGCCCTTTTAAATTATTCTTCCATCAATTTATTTGCATCTGCAACGAATTCATCTATCTTGCCCTGATCAATAAGCGATTTAAGTATTTCATTAGTCTTCGTTACAAGGTCTTCATTTCCCTTTTTAACAGCCACTGCAAATCCAGTGTCTTCAGGCGAAAGCTCTATTTCTGTAAGCTTAAGCTCAGGGTTTGCCAGCACATAAGCCTTTGCAACCGGCTTCTCCATAACTACTGCCTCTACCTTGCTGTTTTTAAGCTCAAGCACAACGTCTGTAACTCTTCCAAGCCCCTTTATCTCAGACTCAGGCATGTGCTGCTGCGCCATGGCCTCCATTGTAGTTCCCTTTTGAACGGCAACCTTTTTGCCCTTTAGGTCGTCAAGCGTCTTTATAAGGTCTACGCTTTCAGCTCTTACTACTACGCTTTGAACCTCTCTGTAGTATATGTCAGAGAAATCTACAGCCTTTTTTCTGTCCTCTGTTGGATTCATTCCCGCTATCACTATGTCCACCTTACCAGTGTTAAGCGCAGCCAAAAGTCCGTCAAATTTCATGTCCTTTATTTCAAGCTCTACGCCAAGCTCAGCGGCTATGGCTTTTGCTATTTCAATATCAAAACCTACTATTTCATCTTTGCCGTTTATTTCCTTGTGGAATTCAAAAGGCGGATAATCCGCGCTTGTTCCAAGCACAAGCTTGCCGCTTTGCTTTATCTGCTCGAGCTTGCCTGCGTCACTTGAAGCGCCATCCTTCTTGCCAGAGCATGCCGTAAGTGCAAACACCAATGAAATCGAAACTACTAATGCCAATATTCTTCTGATACTACTCATAACAATACCTCCATTCAACAGACTAGTTTTTTGTAAAAATTGGATTCGCATTAAAAAAGCCCCCGCCTACTAGAAAACAATAAATCTAAGAGACGAAAGCTCGAAGTCCATATCACCACTCGATTAAAATTATACAGTATCGTTTTTTTGGTGTCAATCCAAAAATATAGAAAGGCTGTTTAACCGACTATTACTCAATACAACTCACATGCTTTTTTCAAACTTTTTCAACTGATTTTTTGCGAATGTATTTTATGTGTAATTTTTTATAATAATTATAGTGTTTTGTGTTTAATTTATGTTCGACCGGATATATATATACTACCAACTAAAAGTTACTATTCAATAATATAAGCTGCAAAGGAAGAAGCTTTATATAATCCCTTAAGTAGTTTGAAACTAATAAATCCTTAAACAAAATCCTTACAATTGCTTATCTTAGAGAATGAAAAATATTACTCTAACCTAAATTGAGCGATTAGAGAATATAATCTCTAAGTTCAAAAATAAAAGCTTGCAGGATAACTTAAGGATGGTTTCAAAAGGCTAAGGACCATGCTATATAGGGCAACCCTTTAAAAGCAAATATTATTGAATGAAAAATGATTAGTTGGATTAGATAGATTTCAGCAATGGAGTTTATCAACTGAAAGGAGGCAGATTCCCATAATACAGGAATTTGTCCAAGAGCAAAGAGGCCTCATCCTTTAATCCTAGTGTAAAGAAACTGGATTAAAAGGAAAAGAGGCCTCTTTGCATGTGTTTTGATTTTTGTAATTTTTGATTTACACCGATTTTATATCGTCCTGAGCCAGCTTCTTTTGAAACTCATCCATATTGACTTTTCTTTTAAAGAAATATGACGCCACAAGAAGCAGTAGCAATATGCCAACAGCCATAATAAACTGAGGCGACTTTACATCCATGGCCTTGTCGCCAAGATTAGTAAACACAATCACTCCTGGAACTATCCCCAGCACCGTAGCCATAATATAGTCCCTGAAGTTCATCTTGGTAAGACCGGCACCGAAGCTTATGAGGTTAAAAGGTATTATCGGAATTAGGCGCATTACTAGTATCAGTTTGAAGCCGTGTTTTTCAACGCCATCATCAAAGCTCCTTAGCCTCCCTCTTGTGAGCTTCATCACAAAATCCCTACCAAGGAGCCTCGATATATAAAATGCCGTAGTCGCCCCGATTAAGGCGCCTAGCATCGTATAGAGCGTCCCAAGGCCCATGCCGAAAGCCATTCCGCCCGCTATTGCTATTATCGCACCCGATGGAATCACCGAGAACATAACCATATATATTATGGGACCAAACATGCCGCACGAATTCACATAGCTTTTGATGCCCTCCGAAGTGCAATGCCTCATCATGCCTGTGCGATGAAAATAAATCATTGCAGCTGCCGTCGCCACTATAAGTGCTGCAGAAAGCAGCAGCTTTTTATTTTTATCCATAAGTCCGTCGCTCCTCTTTCTATCTAAAGCGCCTTAACAGGCTGTTCATGAAGTCAATATCAAGATACGCCTTTATCTTTTCAAATGTATCCATATTTTTAATGCCCTTGTCCGGCTTCATGTATTCCAGATAGGCAAAGGCACACCACGAAAGCGCTCTGAGATACAAATAAGGCGTATAGAGCTCTACTCTGTCCCTTATCCCTCTGTCCTCACATCTTAGGCCGCTTGAATAGGCTTTAAAAAAATCTTCCTTTTCCTGCTCTGAGAGAATATAATCTGCCTTCCAAAGAGTTGTAGTGGGCGCCAGGAACTGCGTTATGTCCTGACAGGGATCGCTTATGACGGGCTTTTCCCAGTCTATGAGATAGTGCCTCTTGTCATTTATTATGAAATTGCCCGAATTGACTTCCGTGTTGTTTATGACATTCCATGGGTCAGTAATGAAGTAGCTTTCTCTCCATGCATTTTTTTCAGCCCAGTCCATAAAATCTGCAAAGAAGCTTTTAAGCTTCGTTTCTATTATCGGCGATTCCATGAAACTCTTCAAAAGCCTTCTTGCCTCTGTAATCCTGTCTGAAAATATGCTTTTCTCGCATATGAAATTTGACGCATCCATATTCTCAGTATCCATGGAATGAATTCTCGAGAATATGTCGGCAGCCTTTTCCATGTCCTTGGCATAATCAAGATGGACACCTTCCAGGAACTCCATAACCAATATTCCATAATCTATATACTTTTTAGTACCATCAACAAAATAAGGTTTTGGAGTAACCCCGCTTGGATATAGTCTTTTTAGAGCTTCATATTCATATTCTATCTGATTATCCAACTCAAGCTGGCTTCCTGTATTTACCCTGAGTACATACTTTCTTGAATTCCCTTCAAGTGTGAAATTAATGTTGTACTCGCCCTGCGCCAGAAATTCCACCTGGGAGCCTTCTCCGATGCCAAGCGACTCGCGCAGACCTTTTGCACTAATATAGTAATATATTTTATCTTTCAGCGTATCTTTTAGCATCATCGTCACTCCAACGCTTTATAAGAAATTCCAATGTGTACTGTGGAAACACTTGACAGTCAGCTGCTCCTGAAGTTGCATATCTCATGAAACATTCCAGGTCATCGCTGGTATCTATGTCTCTATACTTGGCTGCAAGACCGGTTTCCAGCCCAAGCTTGTTTGCTATATCCAGAGTCCCTTCAAGCACTGTTTTGTTTCCCCATTTGAGAGAGTCATCAAATATCTGAGCGCTCGGGCTTTTCATTCCCACCAGGTAATAGCCACCGTCCAGCGTCGGCCCCAGCACAATGTCGCTTTCTTCAAGCGTTTCAAACGCTTCTCCTATATCGCATGGCTGCAGAGCTGGTATGTCTGAACCTATTAGTATCACTCTTGAATATCCTTTTTGGAGAACTTCGGCTATGGCATTATTCATTCTCTCGCCCAGCTTTTCCCCCTTCTGAGGCAAAAACTCTATTCCTCTTGGGACAATAGCTTTGAGTATGTCAAGATTCCCTTCGGTCGTATGTGAGACATATATATCCACATCGTCAAGCAGCTCAAGAGCCGCGAAAACATCCTTCAGGAAACATTCGTGCAGCAGGGCACATTCTTCCGGCGAAAGGACCTCCATTAGCCTTGTCTTTGTCTTTCCCGGAACTGGGATTCTTGTCATAAGTATTAATGCCTTCATTATCGTACCTTCCTGTATGTGCCGCTTAATTTTTCCGGGGGTATCCCCAATATATAAAGTAGCTTTATCCTGTGCATGAACAACAGAGTCCTAAGAGCCCCGCCGTTTTTGAACCTTCTTCCCGATGTCCCGATAGGGGCATCAAGCAGTTCCATTCTGCCTTCCTTTTTCAGACGAAGACCCATCTCCCAATCCTCCATTATGGGTATATCCGGATAGCCCCCTATGCGTTCGAATATATCGCGTCTTACGAATATTCCCTGGTCTCCGAAATAAAGGCCTACATGTCGTGCTCTCATGTTTGATGAGCTGGCTATAAATCTCATTAGAGGCGCATCGTAATCATGGAAAAACATTGAAAAGCCTCCGCCTACACAGCCCTCATCAACTGCCGCTTCTATATGATACAGGCTTTCTCTGTCCACTTTGGAGTCTGAGTGCACAAACCAAAGCACTTCTCCTTTTGCCGCGCCAGCTCCCATGTTCATCTGCCTCGCCCTTCCGCTGACCCCGCCAATAAGAGCTGCGTGCCTGGCAGCAATTTCTGCTGTCCTGTCAACACTTCCGCCGTCGACTACAATGATTTCCTTATCGCCTTCGAGAGCTTTGAGCTCCAGGAGCAACCCTTCTATTGTTTTTTCTTCATTTAATACGGGAACTATTATAGATATCATTAAATCACCTTAGAAGGAGAGATGTAATTGAAATGTAATAAGTTTACAACTATTAGTATATACGTCCCCGACTCCCACGACAAATACAAATTGGCTGAAAATGCCTCATATAAATATTTTCTATTGTCGTTGTATTTTCCATTAATTTATTCTATATTTTCCGCACATTAAAAATTGCCACCGCAGGATGTAAAAATCATCCCATGGTGGCAATTTGGTGGTATTTACAACAATCAATATTCAGATTGTCCTACATCATCGGCATGTAAAAGTAATGTGTTGGATTGTATCTTAAAATGATTTGCAATTTTTTTCTACATTATATATGAGGCCAAATTAATAACCCCCAAAATCTTATTGTGTTTTATAGTTACCTACAATATAAATAAATGTTTTATACTGTGGTGGCAAAGTGGTGGCAAGTTTTTATTGCCACCACTTTTTTCGGGCATATTTAGGTCGCAATAGAAAAGGCCGGGGAAACCCGGCTATCTTCCATCCCAGTGCGCTGACTTTCCTGTCCTACTATCTAGGTGAATGAAGGTTTTGTAGAACCCTACCCCTCCGCCCAATCCATCAGCTGCACATATCTCAAACCACTTCTTTTTCACGTTCTGCAAGAACTGCTCTTGGCGCTCTTTTGAGAACGTATAAAACTCATTTGGCAACGCAAAGTCCGTAGCTATACCCTGCACATGCATTGAATTTTTAGCCCCGCCTACTTTAGCATTATAGGCAGCTGTCCTATACCCGCTATTGATTGTCATCGGCCTATTAAACCAATTCCTAAAGCGCTGGAGCCTGCAAATGTGGTCTATTGTCTCTCTGTTCAGGAGTACTTCTCCTCCGCCTTTGCAGGCAAATTCTGCAATGTTAAAATTATCAGTGATTTTCCCATCGTATACTTTGACATTTAGCATAATATGTACCTCCTATGGCAATCTTGTGGCTGCTGTAGCATTGATTGTAGCCGCTGTAGCATTAAGCGATACCTTGATATCGTCTACGTCATCCTTGATTGAGTCGAGTGTATCAAGCTTAGCCACCATGTCACCCATAATGCGTTGGTTGTTATCTATTACAGCTTGCAACCTCATCTCTCTATCATTTGACGTTTTGAGAGTGTGCCAAAACAACGCTACAAATAATACAGCCGTAAGACCCTGTTGTGTTGCCATTTCAAATATTTTTGCTTCCAATACTATCCCTCCCCTATTTTTCTATAGTGACTTTCTGTGTTGCCTCATCCCAACCAACCTTACATCCAAGCGCCTCAGCCACAAACCGGAGTGGCACCATAGTCCTGTCATTCATTATCACTGGCGCTGCATCTAGAGTTACTGCCTTGCTGTTGACCGTCGCCATTTGCTTTCCTATAGTTAGTTCGATTTTATTCGCATATACCTTGTCTGGCATAGCGAGCACCCCCCATCCGCTTTTGTCGTCCTTGCCCTCATTAAGTATGTCCATACTGTTTTCCTTGATAAACTCCCTGAAGCCTTCAGGTGTTATGTTGTGGCTCTCTTTCAGGAGTGCCGCCATGCCCGAAGGAACCTGCGTGGCTCCCGAGGTGTGAGTGATTGGAATCATGTTACCGTATTTGTTCGGACAGTCCAGGCTTGTGTAGCCAAGGAAGTCGAGCTTAGGACCGTATGAACTGTAGCCTTCCGCCTCGTTCCACTTGGCGTTGTATGCGCCCACGACGAACCAGTAAGGAGATAACGCCGGCCATGCATCTATGGGATCTCCTTCATTGTCGCTGGAGTCTATCATTATGCACCCTTGGTCATATAGAGTTTTCGAAAGCATCTCTTGCTCAGCACTCCATGTGCTTTTCCTAAGACTGCAGCATATTACATCAGCGTCCCAGACAATGCACTCTTTGAAAGCCTGCTCAAAACTCATGCCGCCTTTCATGACGTTAATTTCTCGGACTTCTGCTTCCGGAGCTGTTTGCTTGATTAGCCATGCCCCGTTATGATGTGCTCCAGCCTCGAATCCTATTATGGCAACCTTTGCGCCTTTGCCGGTTATGCCTTGCTTATGCCATTTGCTGATATTCAGTTTCTCAAGTACTACTTTTACATCCACGGTTTCACCTCCCGTGCAAAAGGAGTTTTTCGACTCCTAGTTTTAGTCAATCAACCGTAGCATTCTTGCTATAGTTTCAAGCAGCTCATTTCTTTCGCCCGCTGTCATTTTGGCTACAGTCTTGCCCTTGTTCTTCACTCTTGCTGCATCCTTGATTTTCTTGATTTCTTTTAATTGCTCTATTTTCAACCTATTCACCTCCGAACAATACGTCTATAGTTTCTTCTATGGTGGCGACACACTCTTCGATAGTCGGTTTTGCAGGTGCCGGTTCAATCGCTTTGGCGCTATCTATCCACGCCTGGTAATCTTCTTCCACTAGAGCGGCAATATCTGTTCTGTATGGCACTACCATACTATAGCTGTCGTATTCATATTTTGTTTCTGATTCGATTACTATTTCGGTGACATTTTCAGCAAATGTTATGACTGCTTGTTCCCCAATCTTGTCAATTGCATACGCTTGAGGCATTACATTGCTTTCTGCTTTCACGTCTGATCACATCCTTCATCTTCTCAATATTTATATTTGGTTCGATGCACTTCTTGAAATATTTATGGCTATCGCTGTGATATATCCATCCGAGATAACTTAGCATGGCGGCCGAATCCTTAAGGTTGAAATAGCCCTTCTTCTTGATTCTTATGGCACGCCTTCTGATTCTCAGGGCGTTCCTTCGTCTGAGCGTTATGTGGTCCCGGTAGAATCTGAAGCCCAGAAAATCAAGCGGCCTGGAATCCGTCTTGAACACCTGGTAGTTGCATTTAAGTCTCAACTTGAGAGTCTCAAGATATTCAGCTATCAATTTGCGTGCTTTGTGCAGCTTCTTCTTGTTGCTTCCGAACATGACGATATCATCCATATATCGTATGGCGTATTTGATTTTCAACTTTTCCTTTATGAAATGGTCTAGGCCCTCCAGGTAGAAATTAGCAAGCCACTGCGATGTGAAATTTCCTATAGGAAGCCCACTGGAAGTGCTCTCTATTATTTTGTCCAGGAGTTGCAGGCATCTGCCGTCTTTTATTTTTCTTCTCAGTTGCGTCTTTAGGATTTCTTGGTCTATGGACGGATAGAATTTGCTTATGTCCAGCTGCAGGGTATATTTTGTGTGTTTGCGGTCTCTTCTCAGCCATTTCTTTAGAGCTTTTTGGCCATGTGCTCCGCCACGCCCTGGAATACTCCCGCAGCAATAGCGAGACATACCTCGCATAAGGACAGGCTCTAGCACCTGCATCGTTGCCCAGTGGATAATCTGGTCCGGATAAAACTTAGGCTTGAATATGACCCTTTGCTTGCAGCTTGAGTTGTCGATTATGCTTTCGACATAATAAGGACTTGGCAAATAGCTATCGTCTTGCAGCATGTCCTGTATTTCCTTGGCGTGAAACTCTATGTTAGCAAGCACCTTCTTAACGCAGGTCCGTTTCTTCTTTTTCTTGCTTGCGTTAATTATTGCGGTTTTTATATTATTGATATCAACTATTTTTTCGAATAAGTAGCCTGTTCTTTTCAAAATATAACCTCGGATTCTCTTATAGTGTCTAACAGAGTTTCAACAATTAAGTTACTAGTCTGTTCCGTAGCGACGAATTTTTGCCAAGCGGCAAGGAGGACTGCATGCGTGTTCATGTATAAGATAAGTCGAGACCCAATATTCCAGTTCGCATTCGACGGCGTGTTGTTCAGATTCCAATAAAACAAACCCGCATTACTGCCGTTGTTCGCATTGCCACCAAAATAGGCCCCTGCATGCAGAACCCCTATATAAAGGTATTTTGTTTTTAATAGGGTAATATCATTCCGGGGATTGGCCATCCCCGGTCCCCGGCTAACCCACCGGCGGTTTAAAGAGAAGTCGAGACCCAATACTCCAGTTCGCAGCCGACGGCGTGTTGCCCAGACCCCAATAAAACAAACCCGCAGCACTGCCGTTGCTCGTATAGCCACCAAAAAAGGCCCCTCTCAAGCCGGTGTTCTGATAATAATAATCAGTGTATCCGGTTGTTGAGCCTGCTCCTGTAGTGATAGGGAATAGGGCTTCAGGATAGTTGTTGTCATATCCCATTTCAAGCGGGTATCCATCTGTGTTTTTATTTGTATAGCTAACCGCTTTATAGTCGGTTGTCAATGTCGATGCGTACAAGCTTGGTTTCCTGCAAATATGTGCAATGTTGTTGTTGATCAGAAGGCCGTCCACCCATTCAAGCACATTTCCGAATGGATCTTCTATGTCTCTGTATTTCATCGATACTTTTCCGTTTGTTCCAGCCAGTCTTCCTGACGGCAGCGTGAGATTTTTCGTGCTGCCTGTTTTCTGTGCAGAGCTCCATACGATATTTCCTACAGCTATGTTTACTGTGGCCCCATCAAAAACAATTTCTTTCGTTGACGCATCCACTGCGTTTATGGCTGTGATGTTTCTCTTGTTCGCCACGTTGCTTGAACCTAAGCTCGTTCCTATGCTTATTTGCTGGCCAACAGCGAAGTTGTCGGCTACAGCGTTGAGCACCACTATCCTATTTACGCCTGTTTCGGCTATTTGTGCGGTGTCTCCTGATGCATATCGCATCGCTGTAACGCCTAGTCCAAGCTTATCCTGCGAGTATAAGCTTGCATATTCAATCAGATAGAGCACGTGCAGCACTTCCGAGACATATGCAATATCTATCAGTTGCCATCCGGCACCTTTTGCTCTTGCGCCAATCCTGAAGCTTGCTAGGTCTCGATAATTTTCCGGAACCAAATCAGGCCTCGAAACGTCCACGCCGCCATCAGAACAAGTTTTATATTTTGCGACATATATTTTATCGCATATCGTGCCATCTTCGCGGTAGAAAGCATATGGTAACCTTAAGCCGGCTGCTGGGTATTCAGAAAGTACGAAATCCCTATAGGTTTCAGTTTGCGATATTGAAGCGTAGAATTTCGGGATCTCCACCAAGTGGTCTCCAATTGCAGCGCCATAGGCAGGATCTCCTTTGTAGTGAAATCTGCCCGTGGAATCCCTAATACAATCTCGCATGTGCGACCATGGATATATGCTGTCGAAATCGTTTTGAACGGATACATCTCCGACCGGGAAATTTGCGACTTTCCCGACAGCGCTGTAAAGTCTTTCTAGGTTCGGCGTAGTTGCTCCCAGCGTTCGTCTAACTCCATACTTCTTGATTATTTGCGACGATAGATTTGCGTATTCGGTTTTTATTGTATCGAACTCGGAAACTCTAGCGCTTTCAGATGTTACCCTAGAAGCTTCTGCGCTAATCCTAGCGGATTCATTTGTTTGTCTTGTTGTCTCTGCGCTGCCTCTAGATGCCTCGGATGCTACTCTCGCATTTTCTGCGGACAATCTCAAAACTTCAGCTTCCACCCTGTCTTGCTCTGCTATTACTCTTGTTGCCTCGGATGCTACTCTCGCATTTTCTGCGGACAATCTCAAAACTTCAGCTTCCACCCTGTCTTGCTCTGCTATTACTCTTGTTGCCTCCGCATTAAGGATTGCAGTACAATCAGTTATGAGCTGAGTCAGCACCGGATAGTCGTCCGCTTCTGCAATTGGGTTAGCCCCGTCTGTTATGTCCGCTATCACCGTGAAAGGCACCTGGATTACGCTTGTGAGCCTTTCGTTCTCAGGCCCGAACAGCGACACCTGCATGAGCACTTGCCCCTCTACGGCCAGTATGTTGCTTGCCAACACGTACTCGCACACACCGCTTTGCGCATCTGTAATTGTCCCTATAGCGTTGATAGATATCCCGTCAGCTCTCTGGAAAGCGAAATTCACCGTCAGGCCAGTTAGATCCACGACCTGAGCATTCCGTTTGAATTCTATTACTATCTTGCATGACTTTGTGTCATTCTGCACGAAAGTTTTGCGTTGCAGCAGGACCGGCTTTTCAAGGTCCATGATTATGTTATAGTCATTTGTAATCAAAAGCCTACCTCCTTATATGTTGGTTTTGACAGGCTTGTTAATATCCTGTTTGATTTTGTCCAGCACGTTTGGTATCTTGTCACCGAAAGTGACCTGGAGCTCCAAGCCTCTTGCCGAGTAGTTTTCAACCACCTCAGTAATCACAGTGTCCAAACGCTTGTTGAGGTCGCTGTTTACAACCGTGACCTTATAGCCCAAATCCCAATCCGACCCGTACTGAAAGGCGCTGTGCGTAAGCACGGAGCTTTCGAAAGTCTCTTTGATGCCAGCCTCCAGGAGCTTTTCATTTCCCCGGCTTGTGAGCTCTGTAACATCCGCTATGTCCCGCGCGTCTATAAAGCTTTCTATCCTGTCTATGCCTGTGCCTCCAGAGCCGACTTCCACAATAGTCCTGGACACGCCCTCGCCTTGGCCAGCTACAAACGCATCCGACACAAGGCTGTAGGTGTCATAGATGTAGGTCTGGTTCTTTATGTCGTCATAGTCTTTGCTGAATATCACAGGAGGGTTCACGCCGTTGTCTATTGCAGTGTTGAATATTTCGACAACATCGAATATGACCTTCTTGTTTGTCAAGTCCAGATGCCCGAATACGCCCATGCCGTTTTCATTGCAGATCTTCTCGACTTCATCCATAAGATTGTAGTATCGGCTGTCCCAGCTTATAACGCTTCCCCTGTTTTGGCTTGCAGCGTTTTGCACAAAGCTGATGTTTCGGTCTGCATCCGCAGCGCTTATCATGCTATCTGCTATCATATCCTTTATGACAGTCTCGACATTCTTTGAAGTCCTGCTCCATTGCGCCTGTCCTGCGGGAGGGATTACTATCCTCTGCTGCAATATGCTTTTTAGGCACCTGCCTCCGACTATGAGCTGCTCTCTGCCGGATTCGGTTATCTCTATCCGGAGATATTTCACTATGCCGACCTTATGAACGTTGTTGTCGAATATGACAAAACTTTTTATGCCGAAAACATCAAGGAGCCCCTGGAAGTAAGGCATGTATATCTCGAATGTGCCTACCCCCGTGAAGCTCCTTTTGTATATGGCTGTTTCATACAATTCTATGTCTGCTACAAGTTCAAAATTGCTGTTTATTACTCTTATAGGATGCAATCATATCACCCCTATTCAGGCTTCGCAGGAAACTGAACGCTGTCTATGTTGTCTACTGTGATTGTCTCTGGCAAATCCCTAAGTGCCTGTCTGTATGTTGCGTAAGCTGTTTTGAGTTCTGAGCTTATCGGCGCATCTGGAAGTTGAGTGAAATCACATTCTGCAAGCAACCTATCCCTTTGATTTCGTATTGCTGTGAGCTTTTCATCAAATGTAAGTGCAAGTGCAATTTCATCTGGAATTTCTTTTAATTCATAGTCCTCAGCGTGACCACCGAAATTAGGAATAACATTTAGTAGCAACTCATCATCAAAAGACATATTTGAAGATACCGTTCCACAAGAAGCCTTGTCGCTTTTTCTAATGATTATCAGCATTACTTCTCCACCTCCCAATTTAAATTTCTAGCATATATCGTTCTAGCGCCAGTATCATTATTTTTTAAAACTATTTCAAGATTAGTGCCGCTTATATAAGCGTTCTGAATAGATATATATGGCCCAAAACAATAGTCTGATAGTGGATTAGTAGTGTAATACGCATTAGACATAACAGATGTAACCCCTCCATCACTTGTTATTCCAACAGCCCCAGTCTGACTTGTATTAAAAAATACAACTGATTGGTCGCCGGAAGCATATCCAGTTGATATAAACTTTCCACGACTCGCAGACATCCCCAATGAAATTGTTTTTTTGTACGTTGAGCCTGCTGAAATGGATGTAGTTGTATCTGACCATGTTCCACTCGCCCTTGCAGTTTTTTCACCTACATATGTCTTGACCGCTTTTTCACTCGGTATTTTAATGTCAGAATTAGAAGCAAGCGTTCCATCTGTCGAAAGGTGCGCTCCATCAACTGTATCTGCTGCTATGGGATTACCGTTTATAATCGCCATTAAACTTGGGTTAGCTTCAATGTCACTTATCTCTTGCGCCGTAAGTTCGTTCTTAAATAATTGATACATATAAGCTTCTTGTGGCACACTGCCTTCAGGATACCACTCTGGCTTAGTCTTGTACCTCGCATATTGCCTTTCATCGGTTATATTTGCATCAAGTACAACTCCACTTGCTGCAGGTATAAGCACTTGCGCTATAGGTATCTCGTATACTGTGCTGTCTTGAGTGAGCGCAGGAGCTATTGGCGTTTCGGATGGTGTGCCTTTAAGGATTGTAGCTTTAATATTCCTGGCTTCCGCGTTTAGGTTAAGCCTTAAAACAACCCTATCTATTCTGTCATATGTTGCATCCGCCGCATCGTGCGTCATCGGCATCGCCGTGTCGCTCTCATAGTAGTGGCCGTTGATAAAGGCTCTACCCGCTTTGAGGGTAGAAGTCATATTTGTGTCTGTGCTGTATAATTCAAGCGCATCCAGTTCCTCTGCCCACACCCCGCTTGTAACCATTGTTGCAAAGTATTCTGCAAAGTCAGCCGCGGAATATGTTCTGGCGTCGCCCTGGGTGCTGTCAAAAAATCTGCTTGTTTCCGGCAAAATCTACACCCCCAAATATCTGTTTTTCCATTTTATTTTCACGTTTGCGCCTTCTGAATCGTTATCATCGTCAAAATTAAGCTCATTAATGCCTGTTGCAAGGCCGAAGAAAGTGCTTTGCAGGTCTACATAGTGGAAGGCGTTGGACTCGGCTCCTACGCCGTCTATGAGCCTTACAGCCTTATTCCCAAAGCCGGTGGTTATGATTAGCTTGTCTCCGTCAATAAGAGTCTTGTTGACTTTGATGTATTCTCCCGTAGTTTCGTTCGTGACCGTAGGATTGACCGCCGGCCCAAAGAACTCTATAGTCACAGGCGCATCAACATGACCATCGTTGTATATCTTCTTGGATTTTTCTTTCACCCTGAAGTTCATCGGAAGCGACAGTGGAAAGCTCAGACCGCCGCTGTACGATGCAATTTCAATTTCCCTTTGCCTTGCGTCCCTCCAGTATGGATCATGCGCTATGAGGTTGATTTGCACCTTGCAGAGCGTGTCCGCATCTTCTGGCGCAACGTAGAAGTCGGGCATGCCGCTTACTATGCAGTCCACTTCCCGCGTATAGTGCAGAAAGTCTGCTTGCAGCACGCCTTGCCCTAGTTTTGGGTTGAACATTTTCAGCAGCATGTCTCGCTTGAAGTATTTATCATTGTCATCCTCATACACAAAGGCCACAGTGAGCGTTATCAGGCGCGAATCCAGCGTGTTGAACAGGTAGGTCTGCCCATCCTGCAAAGGCGCTTTCTGCGCCTCTATGTTGAGATTAAGGCCGCTCACTCCCTGCACGTCAATGAGGAGGTATTCGGAGTCCAGACTGAAATCTATCTGTTCCCCGCTTGAGTTTATATATGTCATCTGCATCCGCTACACCCCCCACTGCATTGCAAGGCTTCTTGTCAGTTTCTCTTGCTCCCATCTAATTTTCACGGCATCAAGAGCCTCTGGGCTGTTGAAAGTATTCTGCATGGTCACCGAAGGCTTAGCGGCCTTTGATATGGCCTGCGCAAGCTTGTCATAGTCCAGATTGAAATTATTTGTTATTTTTTGTTCTAACACTTGCGGTGCAAACTGGATTGACCTTGCAAGGTCTGCGACCATTTCAAATATGCTGTTTGTTTCTGAGTTGCTGGCCACCTTTTCACCGCCGTTAAACCACATAAGCTCCGGCCCTTCTTCTCCTACGAGGTGCCATCCTGGAGTTGCATTGTCTGTACCAGTAGCATAGCCGTCAGGCATACCATTTGCCCTGTCTCTTGCACGGCGCGCTTCTTTTTCAGCCTTGTCCTCAGCTGAACCTATTGCAGGGCCATTTCTTTTGCTACCACCTGAGGATTTGCCACCTGAAGATATTTTGTAGACCTCGTTTCCGAGCGAATTGACACCTTGGTATATCCTGCCATCATCCATGACCTGCCCAACATACTTGTACTTGTCGGCCATACCAGAGAGTGACTTTGTAGTGTCGTCTATGTCATTTTTGAGTTTTGCCTGCTCTATCTGTAAATCGAGCAATTGATTCTTGTAGCTCAGCGCCTCGCTTGATGTTTCGCCATATTTTGCAATTATTTGTGACAATGCCTTTTCTGTGTTGGCAATTTCTATAGATAGTGCTGTGTGTTGTTGCTTCTGCACATCTAGTTGCTTTGCAAGGTCCTGCGAGCTGCCTTCGAGACTCTTGTTCTGCACCCTCCACAGCTCATACTGCTTTTGGATGATACTTACTGTGTTTTTGACGTAATCGTTCACCTTGCCGAGGGACTCGCCTATCTTGTTGGCCAGTTCATCTGATTTGCCGGATACAGCTGCCTTTGTGTAGTCCATTCCAAGTACTAGGCCTTCACCTACGAACTGACCTATCTCTGTCGTAACCTTCGATGGAGATTGAATGTTAAGTACTTTCTTCAGCCAGTTTGGAATGCTTTCTGCCAGCTCTGATACTTTGCCCTTTACGGCACTGATTTTATTCTGTATGCCATTTATAAGCCCTTGAATCATATCCTTGCCTGCTTGGAGCATCGCCGGGCCTGCACCCTTGATTGCATTCGCCCACTCGGGGATCTTCTGCGTGAACAGCGTCTTGACGCCACCCAGCAAAGTGCTTATTAGATTCTTAATGCCGGTCCACACAGTCGATATGACTGTTTTCATGGCCTCGAACCCGATTCTAAGTACGCCCTTCAAGGCCTCCAGACCGGTCGAGAATATTGCCTTGATGCTGTTCCACGAGTTGCTCGCAAGAGTCTTAATTGCCGACCACAGAGCGCTCCAGTCACCAGAGAATGCCGCTTTGAATACATTAAGTAAATCCCGAAGGAAAGTCGTTGCTCCTCTAAACAACGTCTTGATAAAATCAAGAGAGCTCTGGAATGTTTGTTTTACAGCCTCCCATACAGCCTTGACTCCGTCTCTGAACGTCTCGCTATTTTGGTACAATAAAAATAAAGCCGCACCCACCGCCGCCAATGGAGCCAATACGCTCGTGGCGAATGTTATTACCGAACCAATTGCAGTGCCTACTGCCGCTATTGGAGCTACCGTTGCCGTGGCTGCCGCACCTACTGCTGTCGTCGCAGGAGCCGCTACCGTGAAAAGCCCTATAATAGAACCTATTGCGCTTGATAATGCTCCTAGTATCATCAGCACTGGCCCTATCGCCGCCACTATGCCGGCTATTGTCACTATTGTCTTTTTAGTCCCTTCGTCAAGCTCTCCAAACCATTTAAGCGTTTCGTTGAGCTTTTGAACCATCGGCGTAAACACCGGGAGTAAATGCTGACCGAAACTTGCCCCAAGCTCTTTGAGCGATTCCTGGAATATACGCATCTGGTTTGCTGCCCCATCTGAAGTTCTAGCGAAGTCCCCATGAGCGTTTTTAGTCACGTCCATGACGTATGCATACCTGAGCGCCACAAGCTCGCCCTGAGTCATTTCTTTGATTGGCTTTTGAATTCCTTGTGCTAGGGCAAACGCCTCGAGATTCGCCTGTGTCATAACGATACCAAGACCCTTAAGTGCTTCAGTTTCCCCGGTATACACACCTGCAAGCGCCGTCTGTGCTCTGTCTAAGCTGATATTTTTGAAAGAAGCCATGTCCCCGGCTAGTCCAACAAGTGACATGGACATGTCAGCCGCTTTATCTGTAGGCAGTCCCATGCTCACTGCCATATCTCCAAAAAGCGCACTCATATCAAGTGCCGTCCCTTGCGCTATGCCTGAAGCCTCCAGCGTCTTTTGTGACCACGCTTCAACTTCGCTTGCACTCTCATCGAAAACTTCATTGACCTTGTTCAATGACTCGTTGAAATCACTTGCAAGCTTTATTCCGGCTGCGCCTGCCGCCAATATGGGAACCGTAAATCCAACAGCCATGGTAGCGCCCACAGTTTTAAGTGAACTGCCCAGCCCTGTGAGCTTGTCCCCAAGACTTGCACTCTGACTTTCAAGCACTCCGAGTTGCATGCCTGCCGTCTTGAGCGCCGAGCTATATTTACTTGTGTCCATATCAAGATACGCAACTACCGTACCTGCATCTATTGACATTTGTTCACCTCCCTATTGGGAGCCAGGGGCCACTAGAGCCCCTGCATCCATTTGATTGTATCGCTATTATTCTGAGAATTTACTTCATCCACCCAAGTTGGCGTGTTTACGAAATTTCCTTCTTTATCTCGTTCCTCAAGCATTTGCTGAATGTAGAAACACGCCTCATCAAAGCAAAAAGCCGTGTATTCATCCTCTATTCGAAGAATCCTACTCGGCTTTTCGTTGTACATCTTGCTTTGATCCAGTATCCTCACTATCTGCTTGCTTTGGACGAAACCTTTCAAGCCCTGCGGACCCCGCTTGCGTATAGCTTATTATCGCCATTAGCTGCTCATCTGTTAGCTCTAAGCCCGCTTCCTCTATTTGCTCCACAGTTGGCTCTGCAAGGGATTCCTCGGCTATAATTCTCGCTATGCTGTACACCTCTTTGATGTCCACATCGCCGCTCACGCCCTTGCTGAATACTTTCTGTGCGCTTCCCAGCATTGAATTTGGTATCTTGCCTTTTGACGCAAGACCCAGCAGGGAAGGCCTTTTCAATCTTGCTATGAACGGTTCATCGTCCCACCCTGGGAGTTGCTCCATGCAACCCAGCGCTTTCTTTTTCAGTTCGCCTAAGCTAGTTATTTTAAGTGCTGTACTCATATATTAATTCCTCCTATTATGCTGGTAGCGTGTCTAAAAAGTCGATTGCTACTGGCTTTTCGTTCTTTTTGGCTCTTGACTCCATTGCGAGTTTTGAGGCTGTGAACTTGCCATCTTCAAACTGGTAATCAACCGGCTTGCCCTTGCAGTGCTTGAATGCAAACTGGGCATATCCAAGTACGCTGCCGTCAGTATCCTTCTCCTCTGTGAAAATGTTCAATGTGAACGGGGTTCTCGATACCGCCACTCCTTGAGTTGGAGCTTCGTATTTTGTCACTTTGGTTGTTTCTACAGGATCGAATGTAAGTGTTCCTCCATCTATCAAAGCAAAAAGTTCCGGTAACATAACCGCTGACTCAAGATCCAAGTCATATCCAACAACTATGTCCTCCGTCCTGTCGAGGCCTAGTATTTGATTTTTTACTCTGAGTATCTCCTCTTTCCCCTGAGATATCTTTGGTTTAGCAGTAGCCTTGTCGCTTGTGCCCATTCTATATGTCTTTGGCGTGGTTTCCTCTGTAATAACTTCCACCCTTACCACGTTGACAAGGGGTTTTCCTGTCAAATTTATTGCAGCCATCGGCATTACCTCCTATATTTTCTTAAGTATTTGATATTGCAGGCTAGTCGTGTAACCCTGCTTTTCTTCTTCCATCAGCACTGGCGTTTCGTAGCCTGTGAATCTTGCCTCAGGTATTTCCTTCATGGCGCTGCGGATGCTTTTCACATAATCGCCCAGCGTGCTATATTTGCCTGCAGGGTGGTATATTATTACATCCATGAGCGCATAGCCTACTTGGTTTGTACCTGCAAAAGCATTGGAGCCTGAGTCCTTGAGAACCACATAAGAGCTCGCGCAAAGCCCTGTATGCTGTCCTGGGCTATACACCGCAAAACCTTTAGCCTTGAGATGCAAATATATCTTCTTCCACATGTTGCCACCTACTTTTCAAGTATCTTGTGCATGCCTTCAAGCATCTTCTTGCTGTTAGCTTGAATGGTAGGCCATAGAATCGCGTATTTCTTCTCGTGAGCAAATTCAAGGTATTCAAAGTAATCCGTATTGCCGCTAACGAATACCCTACATTTTGAACCTTGCCACTCCTTGCCACCTTTAATAGTTGGCCTCGCTAGTGGCTGCCTGTCTGTCCAAGGCCTGTTTGCCTTTGCTTCCCTCTCCAGCTTCTTGCCTGCGGCGTCACAATACACACCTACAGCAGCCTTCATTTTAATGTCAGCCTCTCCAAGCCCTTTAAGCAGGCCTGATGTATCAAGTTTTAACCCCATCTACATCACCTCCAGTGACATGTTGAAATAAGCATTTTCAAACTTACCGAGGTCGGTAATCTTGTACTGGATGCCGTTGTACTCAAAATAATCTCCCGACTGAATCTGCAACGTATCATCGTCAACCCCCGTCAGAAGCCTATACGCTGCTTCACCCGCTGCCTTTACAGTCGAGCCAGCAGTGTCTATTTTGATTCCCATGTACTTGTCCTGCTTATAAAAATAACCTGCAATGATAATCCCGAATGGACTCTCTACAGGCTCGCCAAACTCATTTTCGCCATTCCTGAGGACACTCACAAGCCCGCCAACTTCTTTGATTATAGCTTTGATTTCCTGTGCTGATATTTGTTCTACGTTCATATTTCATCCACCCTCATCATCGAGTAGAATCCGCCTCCATTAGACGTCCGGAACACATCCATAAGACCCGTCGCTTCCATTTCCGTGATTATATCAGCATATGCTCCTGCCTCTATAGCAGCTGCTATCTTTCTTCTCATCTCTCCAGCTATGGAAAGCCAGTATTCACGATTTGATGGCTTCTTAAGTCCTCCTGGAAGCTCTATGCTGTCCACTCTACTTTTAGCCACCAGACCCTCATATACCGCAAGGTCCTGAGCATTTAGGTTACTTTCCAAGAGCATTGCAATTTGCGCATCAGTAAAGAACGGCCATTTGTCCTCCAACAGCTTGAATTTGATATATGCAATAGCACTAATCTTTTGCTCGTCAGTTAGGATTCTCACTTGGCATCATCCGCCTTTTTAGCAGGCTTCTTAGATGAGCTGCTATCAGGCACAGCCTTTGTTAACTTGCTTTCAATCTTTACTTCTGTCGCGGTTTCTTGAGGCGCGTCTTCTTTATTGTGGTATCTTCTCAAAAGCACTTCTTGATCACCTCCGTCAAAAAGAAAAAGCAGGGACTAGCCCTGCTTTAATTTAGTTTTTGCAGATAAACTTGACTACCTTGCTTGGGTTAGCTAGAGCCGCCACATAGTATTCCGAAGCCGCTAGGACAGTAGTTCTCTTTAGAATATCCCTATCGTCCTCTATGTTAGCCTTTGCCTTCAGGTATATAGCAAGCGCCCCTGGCTTAACTATAAGATTTGTGTATTTTCCAGTTACATCATCGTATGGCACTTTGTTTGACGCAACCACCTGGCATCCAGCCAGTTCCCCAATCGTTCCTTTTAGGAGCACATTGTCCCCAAGATCTGAAGCCCTTATAAAGTTCTCGTCTTTTCTAAGCCTAGTCTTTTGGCTCGGATGTATAAATAGTATCCTAGCTTCGTCGTCTTCCTCCTGGAACTTATCCACCGCATCTACAACTGCAGTGTAGGTTATGAAGTTGTTAGTAACTTCCGCGGATATGTCATGAGTAAGAGTTGCCGCCGCAAGTGCTGTCACGCAATCGGAATCTATTTTGTCGTTTATGGACATGACTATCTGGTTCTTAGCTTCCCCTAGCGGGTCTCCATATCCCGAGTTCACGGCTTTGTCTGTTATCTCCACCGCTTTACCGGCCTCTTTTATGGTAGCCGTCTTTGTAGTAGTTTCAAGAACCACCGTACCCATTGCAACGCCCTCTGTAAGGTCGTCAGCCTCACCCACGTAGTTGTATGCCGGGATTGTTATCGTTGTTCCTGGCTGCCCTTGAAGCGTAGTGTCTACACTCGCTATTGGTGCAAATTTAAGCTTGCTTGGCAACTCTGCCGATACCATATCCGCCATAACCTGCGGATTCACCATGTTCGTTAACGCAGTTGTTCCTGTGGCGAACAGCTGTAGTTTAATATTAAATAGTTTACTCATTTAAATTCCCCCTAGTCGTTTAATTGTTTGTACAGCTCTGGATTCTCATTATAGAGACTCACTCTCTCGTTGTAGCTCATTTTGCCGAATTGCTCTTTTGTTACTCCTGTTTTTCCATTATTCCTGCCGAAGTTCCCTGCGCCACCTGTGCCGCCGGCATTCTCAACTTCAAACAGATATGAGTCAGATTCCTTAAGCTTGGATATCTGCTCATCAAGGCCTGTCAGCTTATCCCCGTCAAGCTTAATGCCTTCAAGGTCAAGCAGAGCTTTTACAGCTTTGGTATTCTTGACTTTCCCATCCTTCAAGGCGCTTTCGAGTGCAAAAGAAAAAGACTGATCGGCTATTTTCTTTTCATAGTCCGCTGCAGTCTTTGTGTTAGCGCCTTCAAGCTCCTTGATTTTGTTTAGCAGTTCCTCGTTGCCTTGGGCTTTGCCTTTGAGTTCTTCAAGCTGGGTAGTCCTTTCATCAAGCATCTTCTTGTATTCCTTCTTCTGATCGTTTACTTCATCGAAACGCTCTTTCGGCACATATCCCTTATAATTTGCTTCAACCGCTGCTCTTATATCCTCAAATTTGTCTGCAAGCCCTAGTCTCTCAAGTAGTTCTTTAAGCCAGTTCATTCCATTACCTCCAATAGTCTATTTTCACTTTTTAACGTGCCAGTGTACCACGATAGAATACTTCTCTTTTACGCCTGAACTTTTAGAAGGCGATAAAAAAGACACCTTCATTCGAAAGTGCCTTGTCATCATTTGAATTGTGCTGCTACAAACTCTTTCAGAATCTCGTAGCCTAGTCTCCCAAGCTTATCGGATACTAGCTTGAGTTTCTCGCGCCCCGAAAGGTCTCTTGCCACCTCAAGCTTTCTCTCAACATACTCGATACCTTCTCTTGTTGGCATTACACCTTCCATCAACAGCGCCTTAACCTTTTCTGCAAGCCTCGTCCCCGGAGGACATGTCACAAGGCCGTCAATCAGCCCCTCATTTTGGAGCTTCAGCAATGCAACTCTGAATGCAAGGCTGTCCATATCCAAGCTTTTGAAATTGACATTCTGCATATTAGGTATGTCTTTTTGATACTCTGAGTATATTGCAAACAGCACTTGATGTTTGATATCCAGTTCCACGCTATCACTCCTTACTCTCCCACATGCCACCACCAATTTTCTTTTGGCTCTTTGTGAGTTTTATATTCGATTTTCATCAAATGTTTATGAGCTAGTTCGCCTTTTGATTTAAGCTCATCGTCTGCTTCCTCAACCCTGCGAAGCTCTTCGCTGTTTAACTCTGATATGATTTTTTCAAGTTCATCCCTAACCATCAAAGTGTCTACAAGTTCAAATGGGCTTACTTTTTCAAAGTCTTTAATCCCTCCGATGTACGAAATTACTTCTCGCCTTATTTCCACATCAATACATCTCCTTTAGCTTGCCAAGCAACTCATATCCCTTTCCCTTATTCACATAGTTATCGAATTTTTCGGGAGGGAATGCTGTTTCCATAGTTCCTTCCTGAGACATCATTACTATCCACTCGCCATCACTGAAAACAACGTACTTATCAAGATATCTATACACATCGGCTTCCTTGTTATCAATGATACCCAGTATTTTGTCATTGTAATCCTGGGCTGTCCAGTTATCTGGTATGTGTTTTCTTATCCTTCTTGTGGATACGTGTTGCTCTAGCTTACCACTCTTCCATTTAGGTCCTTCAGCTAAAGTCTTTTCTCTAGCCACTATAATCCTATTCTTTTCTGTGTTCAACTCAGACCATGGCATATCAAAGTAGCTATCTTTGAAAACTCCCGCTTTATGCAAATAGTATTTATGGGTTCCCAGGACAGCCTTCTTGTAACTGTCGTTGCGCTTGTCGAACCAATCCGCATAGGATTCCCTCTTTCTGAACTTGTAGATGTCGCCATCTTGTTTCCCGCCTCCTGCAAACTCTCTGCCAAATTCGCCATACCATCCATCAAGCGTTGGGTTGCTTTCACCTCTTACCCACCGCCCTAACTCTTCGCCTATTTCGTCAAAGTCTTTGGGTATGTATGCTGCCTGCGTGCATAGGCACATCGGATGCGGAAGTGGCACTTTGTCCACCGGGAATATTCCTGTTCCTAAACCCTCATCATGCTTTGCGTACTCGTCGCAAACGTCGGGGCCAAAAGGTTTTATCTGTCTCTCGTAATGAGAGTTGGACAGCATCCACTCTACCCCTTCGACAAACGGGTTCTTAGCATAGCTTTTCATGTTGGTGTTGAAAAAGGCATGATTTATGCTCGTTCTCGCCATCCTCTGGGCGTTGTAGTCTATCTGCTTTCTAGTATTCGGGTAGACATTCGACCACTCCCAATCCTTCTTGGCTTCTGGATCCAGATACACCTCAAGATCTTTTGCTAAGTCGTAAGCTGATTTCTTCTCTGCTATGCCTCTAGCTATGATGTAATCTATGTCCTTTTCCATGCCCTTTGTGTCTGCCCATATCCTCTCTGACAGACCCATGCGGTCCTTGTACATATTGCCCGAGAGTATTTCGTTCATGGCGTCTTTTGGCACTCTTGAAAAAGCGTCTCTGAACGTTTCGCCAAGTCCTAAGCTGTACTTTACGTCTATTTCTTCAAGGAATGACAACTGCGACTTTACTGCAGCGTTTGCTGCATCCTCTATTACCTTCTTATTTTTCGAGTAGAGCTGTTTTCTGACTTCCTTCAGTTCTGCATCTATTGCTTTCTTGTAGTCGAGCATGAAGCGCTCAGTTAGACTTGCCCTTTTTGCGCCCACAGCTTTCCTCTCAAGCGATTTCGAAACATCCTTGAATATTTCATTTATCTCATTATGAATCGCCCTTGTGAGCCTTGTTCTTTCGCTCTGGGCTTGTTTCATAAGTTCCTTGTATCTTTTGCTGGCCATTACTCACCAGCTCCCTCGTCAAGTCCTTTCATGTACGAATCTTCAAGAAGGTTCTTCTCAAGCGCTATCTGCTTTAGCTCTTCTTCAGCCTGCTTATCATCCATGCCCGGATTCCATTTCTTCAGGTATGTTTTCTTGCTCATAGCCTGCGTGTTGATTGATTGCATGTCGAGAAGCTTTTCGTCCTGCTCATCCTCAAGCAATGGATATATGTTCTCTACTTGGATAGCCATGTCCGGCAACTCCGGCAAGCTTTCGAGCTTGTAGGCTTTCGTCATTTCTATGATTGCCCACGCCATCCACTCAAGAGCCGGCCTCCAAGACGTATATTTTTCTTCGCATCTAGTCACAAGCTGCCAATACAGAGCCTTCATGGATTTGCCTGAAGTCATGATGCCCTTGAGCTCATCAAGGTTAAGCCTCGGCACGTTCAGCACCTCATGCATTTCTGTGACCGCTCTGGACAATGTCTTTTCCAGTTTGTCGCCATAGCTGAACTGGCTTTCTAGCTTCTTCATGTCTACGTTGCCATTTGCCTCGATTGCCTGCTGAAGGTCTATGAGCGCCCCTGGAGCTATCTTGATATACTTCAGGCTGTCCTCTGAAGCGTTTGTTGCAACTGTCTGAGGGAACATGTTGAACCGCAGAGCATCGACATCATCGCTCGAAAGCCTATTGAACGCCTTCTGGTTGTCCATGAGCTCCGTGACATCTGATTCGCCCTTGAGGTCTCCCGTGAGGCCATCGTTTATTATGACGTATGCGGGAATGAATGAAAGGCCTGTGTCGTAGTCCGCGAATCTCTCCTCTACAACCCTACCGTAGCCGTCATATATCCCCTCATTGAGTATGCACCTTGCATTGTCCATGTGATACCTTTGCTTCCAGATGCGCTGCTTGCTCTTGTCCTCCGCTTGATTCATATGGTAGAAGAACACTATAGACTGAAGCTCATCCACATCTTCGTCCTGAGGCTCAAACACAAACTCAAGACTAGGCTTGAAATGAACCTTGATTGGCTGGCCTGCTCCCCCTGAGAGCTTCAATGCAACTCTCTTTCCAACAAAGCAGTCTCTTGCGCCTTTAACAAGCTTATCTGAAAACAATCCGTCCTTGAGAACCTTATTTACATACTCCTGTACTACCTGTGCGCCTTCCTCGTTTTCTGACACTATCTTGAATTCAGGAGTTTTCCCAAAGAGGAAGCGAGCTTCTTCCTTGATAAGCTTTTTAGTCCAGTTCGTTTTCTTTTTCGTTGGCTTATAGTCGAGGTCTGCCGGGATAGTCCAGTCCTGCCCTTTGCCCTCGTAAAATTCGTATAGCGAAATTATCTCGCTCATATCTCGCAGGACCTCATCTCCATAAAGCCCTTCGAGCTCCTGCCTTATTATTTCTAGCACTATCTCGCCCCCTTTCCTGAGTAGTTTCTCGTTGCTCTTGGTATTCTGACTACTGTGTAGCAAAAATACCTATCTGAGTCGAGAGCGTGGTCGTTTTCTTTGACCGGCTTGTCCTCTCCTCTTTCGGATGCCTTTGAATCCCATATATAGGAGCTGAACTCCTTGAATGTCTCCTGGCAACAGTCATTGAATTTTATAAGTTCTTTTGTAAGAAGCGCCGCCATGAATCTTATGCCATCCAAGACATCGTTTTTTGCCTTTTGAACCTTTATGTTTCGCTTTCTGAGCTCCGCTATGAATGAAGCTGCCGAAGGGTCTATTATGACAGCCTTGACCGGCAGTTCCCCAATAAAAGACTGGAGATCATCGGCAAACTCGCTGTCTGTCTTTTGCTTGCCCTCATCCCTGCCTGAATAGTAATATTCTTTCACCTTGTACCATATTCCATTGCAAAGGCCCCACAGTCCAAATGTTGTAGGGTTTTGCGTTCCGTAGTCTATCGCAACATAGTATTGCGTGTATGCCCTGTCAACTGTAGGAACGACGTGTTTCTCCCTTGAGAACATGTCGTATATGATTCCCTCTGCTACTACCCACAGGCCAAGTATATACCGCTGGAAAAATACCCCCGAATACATCCTTCGGTATCTCTCTTTGATCTTCTCTGAAAGCGAAAGGTTGTCGTCCATAGTAAAATGCAGGTAGAGTATGTTTTTCTCCTGCGCTCTGTCTATCCAATTGAGCTTGAACCAATGATAAGGCCCTTCGGGGTTACAGTTGAAAAACCACTTCGAACCTTCCACAGAACAACGGCCTGTAGCCTGGTTAACGAAACTTTCAGGCATTAGTACTACCTCGTCAAAGAAGCAGCCAGCCAATGTTATACCCTGGATTAAGTCTTGCGACCTTTCGTCCTTGCCGCCGAAAATATAGAAAAAGTTGCTTTTGCCGCCTTTACTTATAATCACGAGGTTATCTGCACGCTTGTCTTGAACTTTATATCCTCTAGATCTAAGCATGAGCTTGAGCCAAAACAGGACGTTCCTTCTGAATGACCCTATCGTCTTTCCGCACATCCCGAAGTTCTGCTGCTCAAATTCCTCCATTGCCCACATGACGAATGAAAGCGACATCGAAAGAGTTTTGCCGGAACGTATGGCACCGTCGGCTATTATGCCGTCCATATGGCTTGCGGGCGATTCGCCCATCCACCATGTCAGTATCTTTTTTTGCTTCCTGCTGAACGGCTTAAACTTGAATACTGCCTTCCTAAGCTTCATCGTCCCACACCTCCGACGTTTCTGCCCTCAGTGCGTCTATGAAGCCATCATCTTCAATTTCGTCTGCATCCTCTTTGAGCTTGAGTTTATCGAGCTCCAGTCGCTCCTTGGCCATGCTAAGCTTCTCTTCCTCGACTTTCCGCTTGAATTTATCAGGGAGAATATCGAAGTACAGCTCCAGCTTCTCAAGCGCCTTCATCCTGTCCTCGAACTTGATTGAAACGCCGTCTTTACCCTGCTTTACCTCTTTGATTATCGTTCCATCGACTACGCTGCTTTCGTTGAAGTCTACATAGTTGACCATCTTCATGACCGGATTGCCATCATCATCTACGATGGGCCCGAAAGCTCCCATGGCCTGCACTTCCTTCTGGCCGAATGTTACATAGTCGCTTATATCTGCAAAGGCTATGGCTATATACTTTTTCAGCACATCCATTGCATCGATGAAGATCTCTTCATGCATAGCACCTTTAAGCCTTTGAATCTCGGCTCTAACTCTAACATTTCCTAACAGCCTAGGACCTTGTACGTGCGCACTATCCTTCGAATATCCCGCCTTTATAGCTGCCATTGTCGCATTGAAGCTTTTCAAATAATACAAACAAAAAAGGCGCTGATTTTCAGTTAGCTCAGCACCATCTATATCACTTTCAGTTATTTTATCTCGGAGAGACTTCTTTTCTATCTTTGTTTCTTTTGCAACGTTGCGTTTCTTTTCAGCTTCTTTTTGCAACGTTGCAGTATCTCCATTTAATTTCAAATCCCATTTATATCTATTCTTCCACGATCGGACAGTCCCCTCAGATACCCCAATCTTTTCGGCTATATCCTTAAGAAGCATTTCTCCGTTGCTTTTTATATATAGTTCTTCACCTTGTATGCTGTCTGGACTTCTTTGCCTTGCCAATTACATCACCACCACCTCGCAGTACTAGGTTTTATTCATGAAAAAAGAGCCCGGAGGCTCTTGTGTTATTTTATATACTGTTCTAATTTTTGGTCAAGAAATTCAGTTATTATGTTTATTTGTTCTAATGATTGCTCATGACTTCTTATTTTTTCAAGATTATAATCATATTCTTTTCTTTCTTCTTCATTCTCAAAATCAAAGAATATATGCTTATACTCTCTTCGTACACATAATTCATACTGCCTTATCTTCGTTTCCTCGATAACTTTGCATATTTCATTTTTTTCTAACTCGTACTTATTTTTTAGGCTTTCAAAGGCTTTATTATAGTATTCCACAATCTCACCCCCCTCCCCATTCCCAGTATACTCCAATGGCAATTTATTTCCACAAGAACCATTCGCCATTTTTCGACACTGAAAAGGAGGTGGCGGGACTAAGCCCGCCTGAGTCAGGAGGATTTATTTCACGCATTTCGGAAACATGCACTTAAACACTGTATCATAATTACTCTTGAGATAATAATGCGACATCCACTCGCAATTTCTGCACTTATGGTTCTCTGCAGCCTTTACCTTTCCGTCTATTTGCTTTTTCTTTGTCTCGATGTATTTATTCACGTTCAAATTATCACCTCAAATTGAAAAAGCAGCCCCGCTGGACTGCTCTCTCGACTTTGTGTGCACTTCTTTTCACTTTTCCTTATACCAAGCATAACATAGATTTTTCTTCTTGTTGTCTCATGTTTGTCTCAAATTTGTCTCACGTTTGTCTCACACTTTTCAAATTCATTCCACTCCATGTACTTTGCAATGTCCTTTACTATGTCTTCTCTCTTCCTGTATGTTGTTGCTCTGCTCATGCTAAGTTTCTCACCTATCAATTCAAATCCAGCCTCGTCTCCGTACTTGTATTCAACAAATTCCCTGGCCTTTTCATCAAGCTTTTTCAGTATGTATTCAATTTCGCAGATCGCAATTTCGAGTTGCCTTATGTCCGATTGTATATCTAACTTCTCAGCCATTGTTTTTTCGAGTTCCCGCTCAAGCTTCCCTATGCCATTGATAATCGCTTTCTCCGCTGGACCTATGCAATCGCTTGATGCTGTTACTTTGTCTTTTGAATAATCAATGCCTTTAAGACAATCGTCTATTATGACATTGCATTCCTTAATGTCTCTGAGCACATTCTCTTTCTTTTTTTCCAGTATCCCCTTTTTATGCTCTAGAACTCCTTTTCTCTTGATGTTTCTGAAATAAGTATATAGCTTGCTTTCTGTTTTTCTAAAAACATCCCCTGTTACCAAGTAATCTCCCTCCTATTTCTCTATCTGTCCGCCTGCCCACGCATGATTGATAAGGCTTACACCCAGCAATCCAAGCTCGTGGCTTTCGAGCTCTCTTTCTCTTTGCCAGCCTTCCTCGTTTATGTAATACTCTTTGGCTGACACGACCTTGTTATCCTCTTTGATGATTTCGATTTTCATTCCCTCGCCTCCAGTCTCTTCATCACTCCGACCATCAACCTTTCCATTCTCCCAGGACCGAATCCAAACCGCTCGTGAAGAGCTTCCCTGTAAACCTCCATCACTTCCTCCTGGGCCCTGAATATTATGTTGTTGATGGTGTTTTCGAACTCAGCAACGCTCATTTTCGAAAACCGCTTTTTCATCGCCTTGGACGATTGTCTACTCTGCTGCCTGTTCAATCTCCATCACCTCAATTTCAGTTCTTGGATTCTTTTTATCAACCTTCCCCTGAAGCCTCAGTTCTATGTTGTTGAAGCTGTCATCCTCAATTACTCCGGCTTTCACCAGACCGTCCAAAAGAAACTTTCCGGAATAGTTGTCTGGGTCACGTCTTCTTCTATCTTTAAAGAAGTATGTTATCCTCACCAGAGCGATTTGAAGGGGCTTTTTAGGTCTTCTTATACTTCCTCTGACCAACCACTCCCATCGCTTCTTTTCTTCGCTGTAAGCATGGAAAGAATTCGAATTTCCCATATACTTATTGTTGCTGGGCGGTATGTCATTTATTATTATCTTCATTTCGCACTTCCTTTTGCTTTCCCAATTGAATGTTGCACTCCTTGGCTGCCTCTTCAATCGCTTTCTGAGGATCCATGCCGTTGAAGTATTTCTCAACAGCAATCTTGGCAGCTTTCTTGGCTATCAAATCATACATTATCCCCATGTCTACTCCTTCACATCTTCTGCGAACCACGCTTCTATAAGTGGCTGCATCCTTCTTTTCAGCTTCTTCTCGATTCTATACTTTCTTGTTCGATGTCGTATTCTATCCAGCCTCAATATTTCAGCACGAAGCTCCATACTCTTTCTTATGCGCTTGCTTATTCTCTCCTGAACTTCGTGTATTTCCATCGCTGCAGCTTCTTCCGTTTCGCTTGCTTTCAGGTTCCTTCTAACAAATTCGGTCTTCACTCTCTTTGCTATGCCGGCCAGTTTCATGGCCAGTTCTTTAAAAGCAGTGTTGAGTTTTTCTATATATAAATCCATTACTTCGCCTCCTCTGGTATTGCCATTAATGCCGTCGTAGAGTTTTTTGCCGGAATAAAGATTCCCTCAACTTCAATGCTCCTAGATGCAAAGTGCACCATCTCTTTTCCGCTTTGCCTGAGGCTTTTAGCTAATTCGGTTAACAGATTTTCAGACAAAGCAGCTTTTTCAAATTTGCCCTCAGATAATAAATAACATCCGATATTCACTGCTGCACCTCCACTATTTTTCGCTTTCCAAATTCAGCTTTTCCACTCTCAATCTGACTTCATCACGATTATCAGTCCATTCCCCATGATATTCACGATTCCCAGAGTGATCAATTTCTGCCGTATCTATATTTCTATATGCACAGTATATTTTTTTGTCATTGATAAAATTAGATGATACTTTCCATTCGCTTTTCATTTATTTATCCTCCTATTTCGCAATTTGCTTGTATTGTGAATTATTTCAACTCCCTCAATATTTCTTCTAGGGTCCATTCATTGTTAACAAACTCCGATTTAGTCATGTTAAATCTCCCAGCTGGGTCCAGTGGCACCCGGCATAAATCTTATTGAGTCCGTGCTTTGAAGTTATTATTTGGTCTAGATGAAACTCGATCATGCTATCCCCCCTAATCGTACAGCTTTCCTCCGACAAGTTTCCTAATTTCATCGTCTGAATATCCTTTCTCCCTGTATCTGTCCTGTGCTAATCTTTTAAGCTCTAGGTCGTATTTTCTGTTATTGTGGACATTTATGTGACAGAACACACATAAGGCTGCGCACATGTCCGTTTCTTCCGTTTGCTGGCGCTTGCCATGCCCTCTTGAAGTTGTTTGTAAATGGCAAACAAATAATATCATTCCATCTTCTCATTCACAACTGATGAAACCTCGTCTATAAAGGCATTAAATTGATTGCATAGCTGAGACATCCTGTATAGCCTATGTTCCTCTCCACCTGTTGGAAAGTCTAATATGCAAAGCACATCTGGGTAAACAAATGTTTCCTTATCTACTTGATGATAGTTTTCCAGTTGCGTAAACCAATATTCGTATGTTTTCACAAAAAAGTCTAAATCTTTTTCGTTTCTAATTAAGAAAAGCTTGTACTCATGCTTGTACCTATTATTAAGCATGGCTGGGAAATTTGCTTGAGTTTTAATCCCCAATCTCTCTTCTATCTCTCTTTCCAAGTTTTCTTGTTTTTTCTCTTCCTCATAGCAAAGGCAGTCATCTTCGTTGTAGAATTCCGTACCATCATTAGCTATGAACACATCCTTAATGATTGTTTTAGTTTTCTTTTCCATTGTCAATCCCTCCCAATTTTACTTTGGTTTTCCCTTGTCAGTCACCTCTGAATGTTTAAAAAAAGAGCCTGCAAAAGCAAATTCCAAGCACTATGGCGACACGAGAACAAATTGTATAGCCAATCAGCATACTGCATCATTTGATTGGATTGTGCTGTATTTTTTACTTGTATATCGTTTTGTATAATCCTCGCACATCGCCAGTTCGTAATATTTAGCCAGCCTATGGCAATCTCTACCTCGCTCAAATCCTAGCTGCTGCTTATGATATTGTATGGCTCTCTCTATATCTTTTAGGTTGTTCATGCCCTGCGCCTCCTATTGCGCTATTTGCTTGTAATGTGAATTAGTATAACCCCATTCTTTTTGCTTTCAAGTCTTGAAAGCAATCATAAATGTATTCAGAGTCTTTTTCTGTTAGCACCAATTTTTCTTTAGAAACATGATTATTAAGCCATACTCTTTCACCTTTCCAATCAACTTCTATTGTGTACAAAACTTCTCTATACTCTCTTGTGTCCATTTTTCCACCTCCTAAATTGGTGCATAATATATTCAGATTGCGCATCACACGATTATAAGTCTGCTATTCCTCCTCATCATCCAAGCACACCAGCACCCTTGGATTTTTAGCAGCGCTGATGCGTTTCATATATACCGGTGACGAATAGAACCTGAGACTCGTTTCCTTGATGCCCAGTTCCTTGGCTATTTCCGGCACCGTGCCCATGCACGCTATCCATAAGCCCTATACAGCCATTCACGATGTCTTTTTCAGAATGACTTTATAATTCAAGTTCTTTGAGTTTGTCATTTACTGTCTTCATAACTACCCTTAGACTTTCTGCCGCTTCATCGTCAAGCTCAAAATCTATCGGCGGCCTATCATGTCCATTCTTTGTGAAATACTCGACTTCGCCTACTACTGATAGAGCCTTTATGATGCCGCTTAGATAACCTTGTTTGTAATTAATAGGGCTGTTGTCATCGTCTATCCAATCAACAATAGATTTATCGTTGAGTTTTTTCTTCAAGACTTCACTGTCTATCATCATACAGACCACTCCTTTTTTCTTATTGGCCATTTATTCAGATTGCGCACCTACACCTCCTTGATCTGCACATCAATGCCTATTCTTTTCCACTGGAAACTCTCAAGCCTTCCAAGCTTATCTCTGAAGAAATGCAGGTGCTCCGTATCGTATAAGTACGTGTATATGCCAATCATGTTCTTGCACCTGCCGTCCCCACGTCTTTCCTTGTCACCACTGCCTCCCATGATGTATGGTTGCTTGATGATGTATTTCCTACCTGGCTCAAACTGTTTGCGCTGAGGTATGTTCACTTTCGGGCCTCTGTCTGATGCTCTTTGCGGCTTATACAACTCTAGCTCCTCGGCGTATATCTTGATTGTGCTCTGAGATAGCCTGTTTGCGTCTGCTATCTCCTTGAGTGTTTTGCTTCCCCAGTGTTCTTTTATATATTCCTTTACCTTCATTTTCATGCCGAAGCCTCTGTTTTTCTTTCTCGGCTCTATAGCGTCAGGATTCTTTTTTAGCCCATATTTTTTCTGTACCAGTTGCAATCTATGCAGCGTCACTCCCGGCCTTTCCATGAGCACGCTGTTTCGAGTGTCAGCGTAGTTCGCCTTAATGTATGAATCTATCTCCTCAGGTATCTTTTTTGCCACATCAACGCCCTCCTTGATATATGATGTTTTGCTAAGCTCTAACGTTAATTTATACCGTTCATAAAATTCGCATATTTATCAAAATAATCCCATCTATTCACGTACTTGTTGTATTGGCTTTTGGCTCCAATGGACAATTGCTTAACCTTTAATTCTTTGCTTGGTATTATCAATATTCTACCGATGCTTTCATCATGCTCTATTGCAAACATCATGAATATGTCGCAAGCGTGCTCTTTCTTGTCGAGATTGAATGTGTGGAAAGTCCCTGTTTTCGAATTCGTATATGGCTTAGCTGCTTTTATGTCTACCTTGATGGCGTTGTTGACGTACAAGCAGAGAATTATTTCCCGTGACTTGCTCTATTTCGCTTCTACTCGGCATCCTATCTATGCCGAGACACCTCATTACTTTTTTTATTTCAGATTCTATCTTCTGATTATCCCATCTTGTTCCGTGTGTATATCCCATGTCTGCCTCCTAATCAAAAAGGAATGTCATCCATCGAGTCGTCCAGTGCCTAGAATCCTTCTGCACTTAACCCTGCTGGCTCGCTCTGTCCACCGTCGCTCTTCGCATATTCCAGGAACTCAACCCTATCTGCAACAACTTCAGTCGCCCAGCGTTTCGTCCCATCTTGAGCCTCGTAGCTTCTTACCTGAAGTCTTCCGCTGACTCCGACCTGTCTGCCCTTTTGAAGATAGTTTGCACAATTCTCAGCTGCTTTCCCCCAAACCTGCACAGGTATGAAGTCCGCCTCGTAATTACCTTCCTTGTTCTTAAACGTTCTATTCACGGCAACCGTAAATGTCGCCACTGCTTTTTCAATCCCTGGTGGATATTTAAGGTCAGGATCCTTGCAAAGTCTTCCGATAATTACCACACTATTCATTATTCCACCTCCAAAAGTTCTGCGTCCTGATGTATGTTGCCTATGATAGTCACTATGTCGGATTCATAGCGTATTCTGAGAGTCTCAGCCAACGGCTCAAATTTCGGGTGATAACCCCTATAATTCCTCGCCATGAACGCCCCGTCTTTGAATACAACCTCATATTTGTCAGATAAATACTCTCCGCTTTGCTGGTCTTTTCCTTGCCATAGCAGAATATCGCCCTCGTAAATATCACGTTTTGCATGGTCTTTGAGACCGGTGTATTGCATTATATCCACGCATTTGGAGTATGGCTCAAAATGCGCCCAATGCGGCTGACAGTCATAATCCACATCCTCGGGTTTTATCCACACGCTACATGCGGTATAGTTTTCATCGCCTGCTACGTCTGTCCATTCTCCCCACATTGCAACACAGACCTTATAGTTCATGTATTTGTACTTATGGTCCCACGCTCTAAACTTGATTTCTCTCACGCTTATCGCCTCCTATCACTTCATAAATACAAGCCAATGCGTCTTTCCTCTTTGATTCCCAAACAAAGGTTTGAAGTCTATTAAGTCAAGTATTTGCTTGAGTCTAATCTGGTCCTCATTCCATTTGAAAATCAGCACACCGTCTGGAGCTAAAACCCTCATGCATTCACTGAATCCTTGCTTCAAATCGATTGGCCACGATTCTTCCAGAACTCCGTATTTTTTTCTCAGCCAAGATGCTTTTCCTGCTCTAACTAAGTGCGGTGGGTCAAATACCACCAGTCTGAACAAATTGTCGCCGTATGGAATATTCCTAAAATCTCCGATTACGTCAGGCTTTATAACGAGTTTTCTGCCATCGCATAGGGTATCCTCGATTTCTCTGATATCCATGTATACTGCATCTTTGTGGTTTTTGTCGAACCAAAACATTCTGCTACCACAGCAAACATCTAATATTTTCTTAGTCACAAAGCATGCCTCCTATTTCTTCAACAAGCCCATCAAGGAATCAAATCTTCTGTTGCCCTCTTCCTTCCTTCTCGAAGGGCCTTCGATTTCTAATATGGGAGCTACTGCCGTTAACCTATCAAAGCTGCGGTCTATTCTGTCCTCGGAAATCAACTTTTCCCTTAGCTGCTGCTTGTTTAGGTTCGTTGTTATTATAATGGGCTTCCCTTGTCTGACTCTGCTGTCTATAATCGAGTAGATTATTTGTTTTTCCTTGCCTCTTGCAGATGTGTGCTCCGCTCCCAGATCATCCAGTACTAGGAGGTCTGCATTTTTAAGTGAGTTGATTATATGGGCTTCGCCTTCCTCGCCATAGCTGTTATACGATGAGTATATTTTGTTGATTATGCCTATGGTTGATATTGCTATGACTGGGACAAATTTATTGAGCAACTCATTCGCTATGCAAAAGCTCAGATATGACTTGCCTGCTCCCGGAGGCCCCATGAGTATCATTCCTGTATTCTCTTTTTTCATCCTTGTCCATTCGTTGCAGTATTCCACCGCAAGCTTATACAGGTCTTTGTTGTATTTATCCGTCTTGAAATTTCCGAAAGTGTATTGCATGAAGCTTTTATCCATAAGGCTATATTCTTTTAGCCTGTCTAGTTTCCTTTGCTGCTCAACTTTCATGTCCAACTCTCTTTGCTTTTCATACTCCTCACGCTTACATTTGCACATGCATGGAACTTTTTTCTTGGCACCCATGAATTCGACAATCGTGGATGTTTTTTCTCCGCACTCAGGGCAATAATCAACTTCCAAACTTGATTGATTTGACGTCTGCGTATTGATCATTTTCGAAAGTGTTTGAGTTATCGTTTCCATTCTGCTTGTCCCTCCTATCCCTCAGGTAGGCATTGAGGCCATCCATAGTGGTTATGTTGCTCTTGTGCCAGTTGTTTAATATTGCATTGATATATCCATATGAGCGCTTGTTATATGTCACTGCTTCTCCGATAGCTGCTATAATCACGTCTGTTTCCATATCATTCATCCAGTTAGAAAGCTTTTCACCTTCCATAGGCGTGATTGGATGTATATTCTGATCGAATGCTTGAACAATTTTCTTGAAGTCTTTATCATAAAGAGCAGCGGAAGAAGATAAATCTTCTTTCTCTTTCTTCTTCTCTTTCTTATTCTTATTCTCTTCTTCTTCTCTTTCTTCTTCTCTTTCTTCCCCCGAGTCTATGCCTAGTCTATCCATAGGGTATGCATACGGTATAGATACGGTATCAACTGGGTATCCAGCTTCGATTAATCCATCCTGAAAAAGCCTTAGGAATTCACTGTTTTTAATACCTTTGAGTTCCTTTTCCATGCATGCAATTACTTTTTTAGAATTAATAAAGTTATACTTATTCCAATTAAGCAGAATTATTTCTCTGGTATCTTCGCAATACCTAATTTTTCCATAACCAATGAATCTTTGGAGCAACTTATCTACTGTTTCTCTGTTGTATCCTGTTTCCGTCTCTATGATCCGTTTCGGGAGCTCGTATATTCCGCACTGGTTCGTCTTGGAATTAGTCATTAAGTATAGATAGAAATACTTTTCTTCTGGAGTGAGCTCTAATACAAAACCATCCTGCCAAAAGCTTGTATGGACTTGTCTATATCTGGCCATCTAATCACCTACTTTATATTGGCTTTCTTCAAGCCTTTTCTGGATCTTCTCCAGGCAGTGCCGGCATATCCAATGCCCGAAAAAGTACATGCCATCTATGTCCTTGTGCTCACTCTCGCAAAACCTGCATTTATCTTCCATAGCTATCCCCCTATGTAGAGGGCGGTCAAGCCGCCCCTGGTTATTTTTCTTCGAATGGTGTGCCTTCGAAATTCACTTCCTCGGCTTGTGTAACCTCTCCTGTTTCCGCATCTATCACTGTATAGTCGGCTGAGATTGAATCTATATCATTTTCAATCATGCTCATATCGTCTGATATCTTCGACTTGACGCCCTCATCGGAAGATACTGCCCTTTGCATCTCTATCGAAAGTGGCGCATACTTGAGCAGCTGCTTGATTACTGTCTTCTTAGCCATAGAGTCAAAATCTGTCTGCCATGGTCCGCTGCCGAATGTTTTAGAAAACTTCCTGGCATGAGCTGTCACCTCGTCCTTTGTCATGAAGTAAAAGCTATAACCCCCGTTAGTCAGATGATAGACGGCATAATATCCTATTACATCACCCCTGTCGCCGCTCAGGAGTGGTTTGTGGATGAGTTTCTGCTCAAGGCCATAGTCTATATCAAATTCATCGTTTTTCATCACTGCGTGGGCATATATCGTCTTAATTTTGTTGCTCCTTTGCGCAAGGTCAAGAAGGCCCTTATAACCTACCTGGAACTGGACCTTGTTACCGTAAGGTATCAGATAAGCCTGTCCAAGCGGCGTATTCGGTTCAAGACCGAGCTGAGCACTCTCCATCATTGCAGCTATGAAAGATACCGGGTCACACTGCTGTAGCTTGGGGTTGCTGTTGAACGCCGTCAGGGCTACTCTCTGAAACCTTTCCGAGCTCATCATTTCTGGAAGCGCTGCTTTGATTTCAGATGCCATCTTAGCCAGCATCTGCTTCATGCCTTTGTTACCGTCCGATTTTTGAACCTGATTGCTTGTTGCCTTTTGAGATAGTGCGTTTTTCGCGTTTACACTTGCCATATCAATCCCTCCTATTTAATTACAAAGCGTCTGTAAGAGCTTTGGTTGATATATTGTTCATACAGCTCTGGATAGTCCTTCTTGAATGAGCTGCTGTCGAATCTGTTTGATGTGCATGTCTTCCAAGTTATTAACCTTTCACCTACAAGAGCCCTTTCGTTGAACTCCATTTGCGCTTGGATCTGCTGCTCAAGTTGTGTCTTTTCGGTATCCATGTCCTTGATCAGGTCCTTGAGTACGTCAATCCTTTCAACTTTTTCAACGAATGAACCGTCTAGCTCTATCTGGCTGTCTTCCGAGTATGCGTATTTCTTCTTGAGTATCTCCGAATACTCGTTGCTCCCGTCTGGCTCTGGCGGAACCTGCTTGAGCACGTTGTTGTGCCAGAAGTTATGCTCAATTTGAATGAGGTTCTGGATTGTCTCCTCATCCCGCTCTATCCTCTTCCAGATGAATTTTTCGTTGCCTATCAAGGCAGCTATGTAGCAGCAGTCATATCCGCCCACTGCCATGTAGTGTAAACACTGCAACTCATAGTGAAGCGGAATGCCTTCTTCCCATTCCTTCTTGGCATAAGAGTTTGTAGTCTTGCATTCCAGGAAGGCATTTTCGCCCACGACAACCCTGTCGAGATTGGCCAGCATGAAAGTGTGCTCCTTGTGCTGAAGCATGCTGTTGAGCCTTCTGACCTTCTTGCCTGTCTCATCTGCAAACCTCTTAGCCACGTAATCTTCAAGGTCCCTGCCTATCCTCATCCTTTCGTTGTCCGGGATGCCTTCGACTTCATCTGACACCTTGTCCATGTATATCCGCAGTGGACTGCTCCACGGATTCAGACCTGCTATCGCTGCTGCTTCCGAGCCGCCAATTCCTAGTTTTCTAGTCTTTAGCCAGTCCTCGTGTGACAGGTCCAGCGTCTTCATAAGTACCTGAGCGCTCATTATTCGTCCTCCTCGTCGGTTTCTATTTCATCGCTACAGCATTCGAAAATATCCTCTTCTGTCATTTCTCTCTTAGGGAATACTGCGTCCTCGAAAACCCATTTGTCATGCCAATCTAGCATCATGACTACACCTCCAAAATGTGGTATACTTTAATTGATTTTATTTGTATGCGCCCCTTCTATGCCCTGCCAGGCTGAGGGGCTTTTCTTATACCGCTAAGAGAAAGCACCACATGATTGCGAACATCGCTCCCGTTAGCATCAAAAAGCCTAAGACTTCTCTTGCTTTTACCCACATGACTTCACCTCCTCTTCTCCACATTCCTCGACAAGCCTTTTCTCGATTTTCTTCATGCATTCCGGACATATCCATTGCCCCATGTAGTACATCCCTTTAATGCTTCTCCCTTCATTCTTGCAGAATATACATTCGTCCATGACTCTACCTCCTATGGGTTTCAATTGATTTAATGTTCTCCAAGTCTGTTAGGTCCATGCCTTCCATTCTTTCAAGGAATCCTTCCACTTCTTTTTTTCGTATTTTTAAGCTGCCTAGCTTCAAGCAGGCTAAAAGCCCCTTGTCTATCAACTTATAGACAGCATTAGCATTCGTCTTGAATATAGCTGCCACCTCAGCTACCGTGTAAAGGTGGTCCTCAGCGGGAGGCCTAAAAGGCTGGACTTCCTTGGACATCCTGCTGAGTTGCTCCATTTTCTCTAGTGCCTCATCCAGCCCCGAAAAGTCAAACGGAAATGGGACTATTGGGATTTCTATTTTTTTTGACATGCGAGCCTCCTTATCTAGTAGTGAGCACTGGCTTCCACTCAACCGAAAGCATTGTTTTCCAATATTCACTCACAGTCATGGCCTCACGCTCGAGATATATGTCCTCCATTGCTAAATCGTCGACTTGTGTTAATATGTTTTCCAGTGTGATGAAGAAAGCTGTGTAGTCAGACGGCATAATCAGAATGTCTCCAGGCGAATCTAGCGTTTCATACTTAAGTTTTGCATCCTTGAACAAGTTCAATGTTTGTTGAAGCCCAATCTCGAACTTCTCTGAAAAATCTATTGCGCTTATGCCGAAATTAATTTCTTGTATCATTGTTAATTCCTCCTTAGTTTTCTTCGCTTATATGGTTGCTGAGCCATTCTCCATCCTTGAATGCTATCGTGTAGCTCTGATCATCCTTTCTAATGGCGATTGTTAGCAAATCCTCTCCATCTTCCGTGTTGCAGCTTTCCACTGATTCAACAATTCCATCAACTATGTGCCATATGTCTCTTGCTTCATCAAATTCACTCAAGACTTTTTCACTTGGCATATACAACAATAAATCTGTAAGTATATCCGATTGAGTTCTTGCCAATATTTCCGCTATGCTGTTCTCGCCTATTGACATATCCAGTGTCAATTTTATAAATCTATTCATGATTATTGCCGCTGCATCTTGCCTTTTAATTGTGTCCATTATTAATTCCTCCCTATTTTTTCTATTTCCGGAACATGCCCATTGGCTTTTAACAATTCATACAAGAATAATCTGCCTTTTTGAGTCCATTTAGTATTCATGGTTACATCAGGCGTTCCATTTTTACGCATGATGTCGACTGTTTCAGAGTGCGTATAGCCTTTGCTATGGTGTTTCGCGTATAGCAGCCATTGTTCTCCTTGCTTGTACTGTATTCCCAAGTGGTGCAAAAGTTTATTCATGGCGGTTCCGCTCATGCCGTAGTCTTTTGCTATTTGTGTAATAGTTACAAGCCCTTTGTTGTTTAGTATTCTGTCAACGTAATCTGCTTTTGGCTTCAACTCTCCTATTAGTTGCTCCTGAGCCCTCACTGTAAAAGATAAAGTTTCCAGTTGTCTGTTGGCATACTGCAAAGCTCTGGCCATTATCTTTTCTGGACTATTAAAGTCTTTCTCTATCTGGATGAAGTATTGTCTAGCCTGTTTGCCTTTTTCAGTTCTCTGTATCATCGAAAGCTCTTTTGCCATGTCTAGTTTTAGCGCGTGGTTCTGAATTGTAGTCCATGGATTTTTAGGATTATTGGTTTCTCTTTTTTCGGAAACCAATGCAAAGTCTTGATTTTCAATAAATCCATACTCGACCATGCGACTGAACCACTCGGTATATTTTTCTTTGATTTCTAAAAATTCATGAAGTTCTCTGCCATTTACAATTACTTCTTGGCTTTCATTTGTTTGGATGCCGATTAGCTCGTTCATCATTGGTATGTTCTCTCTGTTGTTGATAATTGTTAGATTGTTCATCATTCTCCTCCCTATTTAATGTCTTTTATTGCGACCGTAACATTTGTTTTTGGGTGTATCACTCGCTCGTTATCTAAATGCCATAAACAGTCACATTCAGGGCATCGCCTTAGATTAGGTGCTTTGCTGTTATAATTTGTTCTACTAAGATTGAATATGTGCCCACAACCGCATTCAATGATTATGTCATGGCCTTGCTTTTCGACTCCGAATTGAAATCCGTAATATTGCATCCGCTTCCCTCCTTTGGATATTAGTTTTGGTCAAACAAGCTTAGCTGCCTTTTAACTCTGAACCTCATAATCGACCTAACGCTTTCGTCCACAAGATGTAGGTTATCAATAATCTTTTTGTACGGGATATCTTGCCAGCTCTCGCCATCCAGAAGAAGCAGTACTCTTTCCTTCACTTTTTCAACCTCATCGTCTTCTCTATCTTCGCCCAACATATTCTTGATATACCTGTTAATATCTATCTTGTTGGCGTGTGTCGGCCTGTAGTTCTCCTCGTACATGCTGAATCGCTTGTCTATCTGGCTGAAAAGCTTGCTTTCAAGACTGCCCATTATGTTGTTGACTATTGCCGTTTCTGATATGTGGTATATGCCGGCCATTGCCTTTTCCATGCTGTGAAATTTGTTGATATATTTTGCTGTGAATATTGTCCCTTTTTCACCCGTGAGTTTATTCCCAACAAGCTCGCAGCCCTTCCTTGTTATTTCATAACGAGGTCTCTTTTCACCCTTACTGTCTACGTAGTCGGAAGGCTTGAAAAATTCTAACGAATCCAATTTTGGATTGGTTGATATGTGCTCTATATAGCACTTGATATCCCTTAATAAATGCGCGTGATTTTTATCAATCATTCCCGCCACTTCCCTGCTGTCCAACACTAGTTGCTCTTGTTGACTTTGAAAATTAATTAGATTGTTCATATGCTCTCTCCTCTTAAATTTGGGTATAAATTCAATATGAGTTAGTTTCGCTTAACGTTTCGTTGTTTGAGTCGTCAAAAAAAATTTCATCGACTGTGACTTCAAGAATGTCCGCAATCTTCTTCGCAAGCTTGAAGCCTGGGTTTCTGGATCCAGTTTCAATCATGGAATAGTAATTCTTGTGGATTCCAAGCATTTCAGAGAATTCTTGCTGGCTGTATCCTTTTTTAATTCTTGCAATTTTTAAGTTAACCACTTTTTATCACCACCCTTTCAATTAACGTTACGTTGTTTCTAAGGATAGTATATCTAACGTTTTGTTAATTGTCAATCTATTTGTTGAAACTTTTTAACTTTTTGTTGAGTTATATTTCAAAGGAGCTAACGATATGTTACAATTACAGGTAAAAACAACGATTGGTGGGATTGATTTGTTTGGAGATAGACTGAGACGGTTAAGAGAGAGAAGGCAAATATATCAGAAAGACTTAGCAAAAATACTCGGCGTATCAGCAGGAGCTATCGGAATGTATGAAACAAATAAAAGGACTCCTGATTTTGAAATTTTAAACAAAATCGCCGACTACTTCGATGTAACTGTGGATTACTTACTGGGAAGAACAGATGATGAAGAAATTAAGATATATGAAAAAGACCAGATACCAGATAAGTTTAAAGACTTGGGACTTGAATATATCGAAATTGCAAAGGAATTAGAATTAAGCGATATATCAGTTGAAGAAATGAAAAAGTTCATAGAGCTTATGAAAATAGCCAAAAAGAAAGAGCAGGAATAAGTTTTTTACTTACCCTGCTCTTTTCTATATTCTTCATTTTCGTATGTATCGCCATTAATCGTACATTTTTTTATGTATTGCGATATGCTTACGCCTGGTTTCTCGCTTTCGAGCTTGTCTTTTTCTTCGTTCATAAGTCCCCTCCCAGTATTTTATATCCCCTATTATATCAGTTTTTAAAAAACCATGCAGAAACGCGCCGTGGTGGCAATTTAAAATCAATTTTTATGTAAAACTTAGCGTTTTCAAACATTCCGATGGCTTTGTTCTTTATTTTAGATTAATCCGCTTTTTGTCCCACAGTATCTTACGGGGGCTTATCGTGTTTTATTGTATTTTGTGATGATATTTAAGTTTTACTATAGAATTATTTTATAATGCCATAAATTTTATTTATAATCAATCGAACACCTGTTTGTTTTATTGTACCTCTATTGCACATGGAAATCAATACTAAAAGTCGATGCGTTTTTCACAGAGCCGAAAGGCTCTTTTTCTTTGTTTAAAAACAACAAACATGCGGTATCAATACAGAAAATCATATTTCAAAAAAATAAATAAATTGAGATAACGCACCGTTTAATGTATAATTATTTCAAAAGGGGTGGTAATATGAAAAAACCTTTCATGCCAGAAATGCTTCCTGTAAAATTGAATGATGCGGACATCATAGAAATATACAAGCTTGAAGCCAATGCCCGAGCCAAAATAGAACGCTTCAACTCGCTTCTTGAGCGCTCTGTCATCAAGGAAGAAGTCCTCATGTTCTTCTCTCTGGACGAATCAATTCAATCATCAAGAATCGAAGGCACTCAGGCGACATTCAGCGATGTAATGGAAGCCCAAGCAACCGGCAAAAAAGATAAGGATATACAAGAAGTTTTGAATTATCTGCACGCCCTTCAAGAAGGTGTGCGCCTTTTGAAAAGCATCCCTATTAGTACGAGGATGTTTTTAAGACTTCATGAAATAATAATGGAAGACGCCAGAGGACAGCATAGAAGCCCAGGAGAATATAGGAGAATTCAAAACTTCATAGGCCCTACAACCAAAATAGAAGATGCTTCATATATTCCGCCAGAGCCGCAAATGGTCGGTGAACTTATGAGCAATCTCGAAAGATATGCAAATGATGAATTCGAAGATGATTTCGGCCCTATTGCAAGAGCTGCCATAATCCATGCCCAATTTGAAACCATACATCCTTTTTTAGATGGAAATGGTCGAGTTGGGCGAATACTCATAATGCTTTATCTCCTTCACAAGGGCATACTCTACAGCCCGACATTTTTCGTTAGCGAAGAGCTTGAGAAAAACAAATTCAAATACTATGCATTGCTAAACAGCATTAGAGGCAAAGAGCCCAAGTGGAAAGAATGGCTAGTATTCTTCATCAATTCATCAGTCAACCAAGCTGACAAATACATAGGCAAGTTGGTTGCTATAGAAGCCCTCTATGACGAGCTTATGAATTTTGCAAAATCCAACAAAATAAACGATTCGGCAGTGCTGGCAATTTTTAAAAAGCCATTCTTTACGGTAAAAGACCTTGAATCTGAAATAGGCGTTAGCTACAACACGGCTAGGAGTTATGTGGCCAAGCTTTTGACAAGCGGCAAGATTTACGGAGACGACAAAAAAAGGAATACCATGTATAGATTCTATGATTTAATAGACATTCTCAGATAAGAGCTTCGGCTCTTTTCTTTTGACCAAATCCATGAACGTGTGTTCTTTTTGCTGTATAATAAAAAAGGAGTCCATGGGGGTGGGCTCCTTATCCAGCTTAAACTGGCTTGTGAATTATCTTGTGAATCTATTATATCACAAGCCTTTGAAGCTGTAACATTAAAAAAGGATGTGATAATATGCAAGGATCCGTAAGGAAACGAGGCGAAAAATGGTCGTATTACTTCAGGGTGGGCAAAGTAAACGGCAGATGGGTCAAGAAAGAAAAGTCTGGCTTCAGAACTAAGAAGGAGGCCCAGGAGGCTCTCAATAGGGCCCTGCAGGAACTTAATGCGACCGGCCAAGTAATAGAGCCTAAGAAAATTTCCGTGGCTGAATACATGGATTATTTCACGACAAACTATATCGAGGTTAATATGCGCGAAAACTCACAAAGAGCTCGTAAGCATATAATCAAAAACCACATTCTGCCCGCCATAGGAAATATCTTTATAGGCAACATATCTCCAGCCATACTGCAAAATATAGTTTCTGAGAAAGCCAAAAACTATTCTCGAAACTACATGAACCTTATCTACGCAACGCTCAATATAGCTTTCAGCATGGCGTATGAATGGGAATTTATCAAAACCAATCCCATGCTTAAGGTTAAAAAACCCAAAAAGACAGTTGAGGAAGAAAAAAGAGTCAAGACATTGACTGACGAGCAGATTCAAACATTGCTGGATAAGATCTCGAATTCTCACCATTACATTCCGACAATGATTGCATTGCATACAGGGATGAGAGCCGGCGAAATAGCAGCCTTGCAATGGACAGACATAGACTTCATAAATAGTACTATCAGCATAACAAAGCGCTTGGACTTCACGGCAACAAATGACAAGTGGGAGTTCTATCCCCCAAAGACGAAGAGCTCTATCCGGACCATTAAGATAGGCGGGGAACTTGCACGCGCACTGAAGGACCAAAAGCTCAGACAGAAAGAGAATAAATTGAAGTACGGTGTACACTATACCGATACCGACTTTGTCAGCACAAAAGAGAATGGCGAGCCTGTGACGACTAAAACAATTAGCCGGCTTAGCAACATAGCAAAGAGAGCTGGCATTGATATGAACTTCCACATGCTCAGGCATACGCATGCGACTCTATTGTTGCAGGCTGGAGTTAATCCAAAGGTAGTCCAGGAAAGACTGGGTCACTCAAACATAAGCATAACCATGGACACATATTCACACGTTACAAAAGAGATTGAAGAGCAAGCTGTTAATCAATTCGAAAGTCTTTTACAAAGAAAAATTGCCACCACGAAATAGGTTTTTCTACCTCGTGGTGGCAAAATGGTGGCAAATCAATAGTTTTTTAACTCGTCAAACCTCTAAATTCCAGCATTCGCAACAATCGATATTCAGATTGTCTTACATCATCGGCATTCCGCCGCCCATTCCGCCTGGCATTGGAGGCTCGTTTTCTTCCTTCACGTCTACTACGGCAGCTTCTGTAGTAAGGAATACTGCAGCAACTGAAGCTGCGTTTTGAAGCGCTGACCTTGTAACCTTAGTTGGGTCTACTATACCAGCCTCAACCATGTTCACGTATTTTTCCTTGAGTGCATCAAAGCCTATTTCCGGCTCTGAATGCTTAACCTTCTCTACTATTACGGCGCCCTCAAGACCTGCGTTTATTGCTATTTGCTTTAGCGGCTCTTCAAGGGCCTTTTTGATTATCTTAACGCCAGTTTGAACCTCTCCCTCAGTCTCTTCAACAAGCTTGTCTAGGGCAGGTATAGCGCTTACAAGAGCAGTTCCTCCTCCTGCTACTATTCCCTCTTCAACTGCAGCTCTAGTGGCGTTGAGCGCATCTTCTATTCTCAGCTTTCTTTCCTTAAGCTCTGATTCCGTAGCCGCTCCAACCTCTATTACAGCTACTCCGCCAGCAAGCTTTGCAAGTCTTTCCTGAAGCTTTTCTCTGTCGAAATCAGAAGTTGTTGTTTCTATTTGTCTCTTTATCTGAGCTATTCTTTCTTGTATGTCAGACTCAGCGCCCGCTCCGTTTACTATTGTAGTTTCTTCCTTTGTAACCTTAACAGTCTCGGCTCTTCCCAGCATAGCCATTGTTGCCTCTTTAAGCTCAAGTCCAACTTCTTCTGATATAACTTTTCCGCCTGTAAGTATAGCAATATCTTCAAGCATAGCCTTTCTTCTGTCTCCAAAGCCCGGAGCCTTGACAGCCACAACCTCGAATGTTCCTCTTAGTTTGTTTACAACTAGAGTCGCGAGAGCCTCTCCGTCAACGTCCTCTGCAATTATAAGCAGTCTCTTGCCTTGCTGCACTATCTGCTCAAGCACTGGAAGTATTTCCTGTATGTTTGAAATCTTCTTGTCAGTTATAAGGATGTAAGCATCGCTTATTACAGCTTCCATTTTCTCTACGTCTGTAACCATGTAAGGAGACAGATATCCTCTGTCAAATAGCATTCCTTCAACAACCTTAAGGTCAGTCATCATTGACTTTGACTCTTCAACTGTTATTACGCCGTCTTTGCCTACCTTGTCCATGGCGTCAGCTATAAGGGCGCCTATTTCCTCGTCGCCTGCAGATATTGCGGCAACCTGCGCTATTTCTTCTTTGTTTTGTATAGATCTTGAAACCTTCTTTATCTCATCTACTACAGTGTCTACAGCCTTAGAGATTCCTTTTCTGATTATTATAGGATTAGCTCCTGCAGCTACGTTCTTAAGTCCTTCTCTTATTATAGCCTGAGCCAGAACTGTAGCAGTAGTAGTTCCATCTCCTGCAACATCGTTAGTCTTAGTAGCAACCTCTTTTACAAGCTGAGCTCCCATGTTCTCATAGGCGTCTGCGAACTCTATCTCCTTGGCTATTGTAACTCCGTCGTTAGTTATAAGCGGAGATCCGAATTTCTTGTCTAGTATTACGTTTCTTCCCTTTGGTCCAAGAGTTACCTTAACTGTATCTGCAAGCTTGTTAACACCAGCTTCTAGTCCTTTTCTTGCGCTTTCAGCGAATTTGATTTCTTTAGCCATTCCTGTAACCTCCCATAGTTTATATTGATATGCTGTCTGTTATTCAACTACTGCAAGTATATCGCTTTGTCTTAGTATTGTATATTCTTCGCCGTCAATCTTTACTTCAGTGCCTGCATACTTGGAGAATATAACCCTGTCTCCCTTTGCAAGCTCCATCTTGATCTCTTTGCCGTCTACTACCCCGCCAGGTCCTACTTCAACTACCTCTGCCATTTGTGGCTGCTCCTTGGCGCTTCCTGGAAGCACTATTCCGCTTTTAGTCTTTTCCTCTGCTTCAAGTCTTTTGATTACTACTCTGTCTGCAAGTGGTCTTATTTTCATTAATGTAACCCTCCTTGAAAATTTGTTATATTTAAGATGTGCCAGAAATACGTATTTTTATTTTAGCACTCTATGAGTCCGAGTGCTAACTACATATAATATACTATTAAAAAGATTTTTCATTGGCAATAGACTTTAAAGGCGATTTACGTCGATTTAGAGCATTTATAGCCATTTTTATTCATATTTATGCTATTTACTCATTTTTAAGTGTTTTTTCTTCTTTTTTAAAGTATCGGAGAAAAAAGTCTGGCATACGAACCCTTGAGTTTTTGAAGCATTGGTCTGTTCTGATATTCCTCCAGCGTAATCTCCTTGCAGCTTTGCTGGTCATTAAGAAAATCCTGCTTTAACGAGCCCACTATTTCCTTGTCGTATATGAACCCGTTAATCTCGAAGTTTATCATGAAGCTCCTAAGGTCCATGTTGGCAGTTCCAACGGACGCTATGTCATCGTCCACTACCATGACCTTGGAATGGAGGAAGCCCCTCTTGTCATACAAAAACACCTTTCCGCCTGATTTGAGTATGGATTCGAAGTAGGACAGGGAAGCGTGGTAGACTATTTTATGGTCAGGCTTTCCTGGGAACATTATCCTGACGTCCACACCGCTCAGCGCGGCAGTCCTCAGGGCCACAAGCAGCGAATCGTCAGGTATGAAGTACGGCGTTTGTATGTATATCATCCTTTTGGCCTGCGAAATAGCAGTGAAATAAGCCTGGTGTATCGCCTCCCAGTCAGAATCAGGTCCGCTGGCTACTATCTGCATGACGTTATGTCCGCAGTAGGATATCGCCGGAAAATAGCATGTGCAAAAAAGCTTTTCCTTTGTGGAAAAATACCAGTCGAGAAGAAACGTGAGCTGAAGCATGTAGACAGCCTCTCCTTCTATCCTCATGTGGGTGTCTCTCCAGAAACCGAATTTTTCGTCCATGCCCAGATATTCATCGCCTATGTTTATGCCGCCTACATATCCTATCTTGCCGTCTATGACCGCAATCTTCCTGTGATTCCTGTAGTTGAGCCTCCTGTTGAGGAAGGGCAGCTTCACAGGCAAAAATGGCTCCACCTTTATTCCACATTCTCTCATTTCATTGAAAAATTCTCGTTTGAACCAGAGATTCCAGCAGCCGACATCATCGTACAGCACCCTCACCTGGACTCCTTCTTTGGCCTTCTCCATAAGCAGCTCCTTTACGGACCTGCCTATTTTGGAATCCTTTATTATGTAGTATTCCATATGTATGTGCCGCTTGGCATTTCTTATATCCTCAAACAGCTCCCTGAACTTTTCCTCTCCGCTGTTTAGTATTTTTACGCTGTTGTTTAGAGTGAACGGAGATCTGCCCGTGTTCAAGAGCAGGTTCATAATTCTTCTTTTTATGTTTATCTCAGGATCGTAGAAAACAAGGTCCTCCATTATTGCCTGCTTTTGTATGGAAATCAGATTTTCAAAATTTTGTATGCTTTCAAATATTTTGTTGGCATTGATTTCAGAAAAAAGCTTCTGCGTCTTGAAAATCTTCTTCTTTTTGATGTTTTGTCCAAACAGGATATATATGACGAATCCGACCACAGGAAACAAAAGCAGCACAAGCAGCCATGCTATAGTTCTCGAAGGATCCCTGTTTTCAAGAAATATCACTATGGACACAAATGCAGCAGACAGCACGAAAAAACCTATTATGTAATATGCTAAAACGCTCGTGGTCACCATCAAAGCTCCCCTACTTTCTGCCTACTCCATTTTCCCTGGCATAATAAAAAAGATACTGCTGCGCAAAACCAGCAAGCTCCCCGAATCTGTCCAGCGCAAATTCACGCATTTTATTGAGACTCATATCTTCCTGGCTATACAGACTGCTTATAACCCTTTTTACCCATACATCAACAGGGAACGCATCAAATTTTTGAAGCGCAAAGAGCATTATGCAATCAGCAACCTTCGGCCCCACTCCCGGAAGCCTCATAAGCTCTTTTCTGCACTCATGCGAATCAAGCTCATCGAGCCTTTCCAGGTCCACGTCCTTTCTAATTATCATGTTGCAGCTGTCCTTTATGTACTGCGCTCTGTATCCCGCCTTGCAGTTGTCCACGCAGGTTTCATGGAACCTTTGTATTGTCAGGGGGCTTGGGAAAGCATAGAATTTTCTGCCTTTGTATTCTACAGCCTCTTCATTTGCAAGATAAGAGAGAGTTTCTATTGTCTTTTTTATCTTGGGTATGGCGTTGTTTGCAGATATTATGAACGAAACTGTGGTTTCCCAAACATCCTGCTTTAGCAGCCTTATGCCATAGCCGAATTCAACCGACCGTTCAAGATGCTCATCCAACTTTCTAAGTCTGTCCTTTATGGCGGAATAGTCTCTCCCAATGTCGAAATAGTCCATCCAAATACCCTCAAAGTCAGCCCTGCTTGTATTGTCAAATATCACTATGTCGCCTTCCTTTTTTACATTTAACACTCGCGAGTGGGCTATTCCCGTGTAGGAGCCGTCCTCCTCCTTGTCCCAGCGGAAGCACTGGCCGCATTCGAATACGTGCTTTGGCTCAAAATCCTCTAAGCCGCTGACTATTACTCTGTTTTTTTCTTCATATATCTTCATATCAAGATATTCCTCCCAAGAGCGTAAAATCAAGCCCTCCGCAATTTGCAAAGGGCTTAGTTAAACATTAATTCATAAAATATTTTTTGTAAAGCTATATTTCGCCAACCTAAGTTGTTAAGCGGTTTCAATACTTGTGACGCTGTAGCCCCATTCCTCTACTGCAGCCTTGATAGCCTCGTCCGAAACCTCTCTCTCCATCTGAACAATAGCCCTTTTCTCCTCAAGGCTTACATCGACGGCTATCACTCCTTCAAGCTCTCCAATGGCACCCTTTACTCTGTTGACGCAATGGCTGCAGCTCATTCCTTCTATATATACAAGCTTTCTCATGAAAATTCCTCCTATCAAGTATATTGATATCTTGGCATTATAAAATATTATGTCTTTATAATACCCTTGCAACTGCATGTTATAGCTTCAATTTCCTAAGCCTTAAGGCATTTGTGACTACCGACACAGAGCTGAAAGCCATTGCCGCACCTGCCAGCATAGGGCTAAGGAGCGGCCCGCCCCATATGTGGAGCACCCCTGCTGCCACAGGGATTCCAAGAGTGTTGTATATGAACGCCCAGAACAGGTTCTGCTTTACATTGCTTATTGTCTTTCTGCTCAAGTTGATCGCCCTTGCAACGTCAGTTATGTCTCCCTTTATAAGCACTATGTCTGCAGACTCTATAGCCACATCAGTTCCAGAGCCTATGGCTATTCCAACATCCGCCGCCGCCAGAGCGGGAGCGTCGTTTATGCCGTCGCCAACCATAGCCACAGTCTTCCCCTCTTTTTTGAGCTCCTCTATGCGCTTTGCCTTGCCTTCAGGCAGCACTCCTGCAAACACCCTGTCTATTCCAGTCTTTTGTGCTATGGCATTTGCTGTAATTTCGTTGTCACCCGTTATCATTATTACTTCTATACCCATCTCCTTGAGTGTTTCAACAGCATTTGGACTTGTATCCTTTATGACGTCGGCTACTGCAGCCATGCCTATAACCTTATCGTCCAAAGCACCTATTATGATTGTCTTGCCCTGCGACGCCAGTAGCCTGGCATCGTCGCCATTTTCAAACGAAATGCCCATTTCAGACAAGAGCGCCTCGTTTCCGACTCCAACCCTTTTGCCGTCAAGCGTGTATTTTATACCCTTTCCCGGAACAGCCTCGAATTCAGAGACCTCCGGCACTTGAACTCGCAGCTCATTTGCTTGCTGCAGTATTGCCTCAGAGAGAGGATGCTCCGAGACCTTCTCCCCTGCCGCTACAATCCTTAAGAACTCAATTTCGCTAACGCCGTAGGTCAGTATGTCCGTCACCTTCGGCTTTCCGATTGTTATGGTTCCCGTCTTGTCAAATACAACAGCATCAATCTTGTGGGCACTCTCAAGTGCTTCGGCACTCTTTATAAGTATACCGTTTTCCGCGCCCTTGCCGGTGCCTACCATTATCGCTGTAGGTGTTGCCAGCCCAAGGGCGCACGGGCAAGCAATCACAAGCACCGATATGAATATTGTAAGCGAAAAAACGCTGTCCCTTTCTGCCAAATACCAGAGCACCGCCGAAACTGCAGCTATGACCATTACAGCAGGCACGAAATATCCAGCAACCACGTCAGCCAGCTTGGCAATCGGTGCCTTTGAGCCTTGGGCCTGCTGTACAAGCCTTATTATCTGCGAAAGCGCAGTATCCTTGCCTACCCTGGTAGCCCTGAATCTTATAGTTCCGTTTTTGTTTATTGTGCCTCCAGTTACGCTGCTGCCCGCTGCTTTCTCAACCGGTATGCTCTCACCTGTAATCATTGACTCGTCCACGGAAGTGTATCCTTCAACTACGGCTCCGTCCACCGGTATTCTCTCTCCCGGCTTTACAATCAATATATCGCCAGGTTCAACTTCCTCTATGGGTATTTCAATCTCGTCGCCATCAGCTGCCACAAGTGCCGTCTTTGGCTGCAGGCCCATAAGTTTCTTTATGGCTTCAGATGTCCTGCCTCGGGACTTTGTCTCTAGATATTTTCCAAGCATTACAAGCGCTATTATTATGCCCGCCGATTCGTAGTAGAGCCCATGCACGTAGTGCTCACCCATCATTATCATATACGTGGAGTAGATACTATATATTATGGCTGCACCCGTGCCTATGGCTACGAGCGAATCCATATTGGGACTTTTTTTGAATAGAGCCCTCATCCCCACCGTGTAAAACTTCTTTCCGGCTATTACTATTGGTATAAGCAGCGCAAGCTGTACTAGCGCAAAGCTTGCAGGATGACTTTCAGGATTTATTGCTCCAGGCAGCGGAAGTCCAAACATGTTTCCCATTGCAATGTATAAAAGCGGAAAAGCACAGCCTATGGCCACCCTCACCCGCTGCAGCATTTCACGCGTCTGCCTTTCCTTTTCATCTCTATCTGCATCAGACGTCTCAAGACTTATTTCAAGAGGCTCATAGCCGGCATTTTTTATAGCCGTCTTGATACTGGATATTCTGACCTTGTCCGCATCATACTTAACTTGTGCGGTTTCCGTCGCTAGATTCACGCTAACTTCCACCACTCCGTCGAGCTTCTGAATCGCTTTCTCCACTGCCCTGACACAAGACGCACACGTCATACCTCGTATCGGTATGGACACTTCTCTCATGTCTTGCTTCAGAGCGGCACTATAACCGCTACTTTCAACTACTCTCATTATATCTTCCACAGACACTCTGTTCTCATCGTAATCAATCGTCATACTCTCTGTCGAGATATTGACCGCAACACTAGTAACACCTTCTAATTTTTTCGTTGCCTTCTCAACTGCTCTAACACATGCAGCACAGGTCATGCCTGAAATTTTAAACTCTTTTTTAGCCAATAATTCCACCCCTCTCCGCATTCACGAAATACCCCCCAATGGTATTTTAGGCCTAAAAATAAAAAAAAGCAAGCTAATTTCTTGCTTTTTCAAGTGACTGAATAAGTTTTTGAGGATGCACAGGTTTGACTATAAAATCCAGAGCGCCTTTTTTTATGGCCTCAATTATCTTGGTGTGCTGTCCTATATCAGATATCATTATGATCTTGGCCGTTTCGTCAATCTTTAGTATCTCGACAAGAGCCTGTATGCCGTCCATTCTTGGCATATTGATATCCATCGTGACTATGTCAGGTCTTAGCTCCACATACTTCTCAACAGCCTCCTTGCCGTCACAGGCGTATCCAGCCACCTCGAATCCGGCCTTTAAAAGGTTTGCTGATATGAATTCCCTCATAAAAGCTGCGTCGTCTACTACAAGTATTTTCATCATGTCACTTCCCTCTAGCTTAAGTATGTTTATTTTGTACAGTCTGCTATTATATTCGGGCAAATAATTGAATTAAACATCAATAATATTTATACCTCAGCAGTCATATTCTAAACTTTTTTGCAGAAAAAAAGAGACTGCCTTATGAGCAGCCTCTCTGTAAACTTATATTCTAGCTATTAATATACACCTTGAGCCATCATTGCTTCTGCAACTTTAAGGAATCCAGCTATGTTTGCACCAGCAACCAGGTTGTATCCGAATCCATACTCTTCAGCAGCCTTCATAGCGTTGTTGTGTATGTCTATCATTATTTGATGTAGCTTAGCGTCAACTTCTTCAGCAGTCCAGTTGTATCTCATGCTGTTTTGTGACATTTCAAGAGCTGAAGTAGCAACTCCACCAGCGTTAGCAGCCTTAGCAGGTCCTACTATTACGCCGTTTGCAAGGAAGTATTCAACAGCTTCGTTTGTACAAGGCATGTTAGCAGCCTCTGCAACAAACTTAGTTCCGTTAGCAACTATCATCTTGGCATGCTCTATAGTTATGTCGTTTTGGATAGCACAAGGCATTATGATATCACCTTTAACTGACCATGGCTTCTCTCCAGCAACGAACTCGCAGCCGAACTTGTCAGCGTAGTCTTTAACTCTTGCACCTTTGTTTTCTTTAAGCATTTCAACAAGGTAGTTTATCTTCTCGTCAGTTACAACGCCTTCTGGATCGTATATGTATCCGTCTGGTCCTGAAAGTGTTATTACTTTTCCGCCAAGATCTCTAACCTTCTGGCAAGCTCCCCAAGCAACGTTTCCAAAGCCTGAAACTACAACAGTCTTGCCTTCGAAAGACGTTCCCTCATGCTTAAGCATTTCGTTACAGAAGTAAGTTACGCCAAATCCAGTAGCCTCTGGTCTTACTAAGCTTCCGCCGTAAGAAAGTCCTTTGCCTGTAAGAACTCCGTTCTCAAAAGCTCCTCTTATTCTTCTGTAATGACCATAAAGGTATCCTATTTCTCTCGCTCCAACACCGATGTCTCCAGCTGGAACGTCAACGTCTGGTCCTATATGTCTGTACAGCTCAGTCATGAAGCTTTCGCAGAATCTTCTTATTTCAGCGTCAGACTTTCCTCTTGCATCAAAGTCAGAACCACCTTTACCTCCACCTATTGGAAGACCAGTTAGAGAGTTCTTAAGTATCTGCTCGAATCCAAGGAACTTGATTATTCCTAGGTATACAGTTGGATGGAATCTAAGGCCGCCTTTGTAAGGTCCTATAGCTCCATTAAATTGTACTCTGAATCCACGGTTAACTTGAACTTTGCCTTGATCGTCAACCCATGGCACTTTGAACATTATTTGTCTTTCTGGCTCGCAGAATCTCTCAAGAAGATTAGCTGCTTCCCACTCAGGGTGCTTTTCAACTATTGGTCCCAGAGTAGCTAGTACCTCTTCAACAGCTTGAATGAACTCGGGCTCACTGGCATTTCTTTGTTTTACCTTTTCCAATACGCTTTCAACGTAGCTCATCTTTACATCTCCTCTTACTATTATTATATTATTATTTTTTGCATGTAGAACAATAGACAATCTCATTCCACATGGTTTCCAACAAAATCCAATAAAAGCACTAGAAAACATTTTCCTTGGTGTTGATTAAATTATAACATAGGGTGTTTTGTATGTAAACAACATAAATTTGATATTTTTGTGTCAAGTTAAAAAACCTTATAATTATGTATATTTTCGCATTTTAATTCTTGATTATGTTTCACACACTTTGCCATATGTTAAAATCCGCGATAATCCACGGGTGCGCTGTATAAATATTTATTTTTTGAATATTCTGAATAATCGCACCTGTTTCACCTAGCGGTGCCTTCTGGCATTTTTTGATATTTTTTGTCTATAAATAGACAATCCATGCATGCAGCAATACATGTATTTTGCTGTTATTTTTTTATCTAGTAATAGACCCTTATTATTCTGACATCTACAACCTTAACGTTAATTAGCGTCATTCCTTCAACAGAGCCTGCGATCTTCCTCTGCAATAGAACAGCTTCGACATGCATCCTGCATAGGCCTACACCTACCGTAACTTCAATCTCTATTCCATCCGGCGCCTTGTGTATTTTTATGTTGTAAACCTTCCGCACAAAATCCGATTTTTCAAGCTCATATTTGATCATTTGAATTATTGCCTTTTCGGATATAAAATATTTTCCGAGATAACTGAAGGTTGGCCTTATTAACGTCTTTTCAAATTCCTTCACTTCATCTGTGTCCTTTGTTTTAAAAAAAAGCTTCACCGGATTTTTTATGATTCCCGAAAAATGGCTCTTCAACTCGAAAGTTGGAAGCGGGACGGTGTGTATACCTTGCAACGCTCTTGTGGTCTTTGCCTGGTATATCTCCTGCTCGGAGGCCACGTCGTATATTGATATCTTTTCATATTCAAATCCAAGTCCGAGCCTCTCCATTATCTTGCTTATCATGTTTTCTGAGGTTCCTATTATAAGAAGCTTATTTGGTTTTTGCCTTTCGAGCTCATGCATTACTTCGCTCTTTTGTTCCTCGTATTCAAATATCGCTCTTTTTACAGCCTCCATGCTTGTTCTTGACCTCTTGGCAGAGATACCCGCAAGTATCTTTGACTTATGTATGAGTATCCCGTCGTCTATTATGTAGTCTATCCCTTTTTCGTAGGCAACCATGAGCGCCCTGTAGCTCTTGCCCGTTCCGCTCGGCCCTATTAATGCATATATTTTCATAAAATTTCCCTGTCTTTATTAGTCTATAAAGCTTAATATCTCCTTCATGAACGCCGGAAGATCATGAGGATTTCTAGATGTTATTATATTACCATCCCTTACGGCTGCCCTGTCGACCCAATGCGCACCCGCATTGACTAGATCATCCTTTATTGCCTGCGTGGCTGTCATCGTATGGCCTTTTACAATGTTTGAAGATATAAGAACCCACGGCCCGTGGCATATTGAAGCCACAAGCTTTCCCTGCTCGTGTATTCCTCTGACGAAGTTGCATATCTTGTCGCTGCGCCTTAGCCTGTCGGGAGCCCATCCGCCCGGTATTATTACACCGTCATAATCCTGTGGCGCTATATTTTCTATATCCACATCTTTTTTTATGCTTAGCCCCTTCTTGCCTTTGTAATAATCCTTGCCTCTGGAACCGATTATTTCAGCCTTGCAGCCAGCCTCTATGAGTCTGAAATACGGATAATACAGCTCGAGATCTTCAAAGTCATCCTCCGCAAGTATTCCAATCCTCTTTTCATGCATCTTTATAAACCTCCAAATCCCAAATTCAATTCTTGCCAAACAGTATTTCATATACCCATAAATTCTTTAATTAACACATTCTTTGATTCATTCTTCCTAAAACAATAGGGTATATGCAGTAAATATGTCCAGATTTTGTTCAAAAAAGCAAAAAATCTGTCGTAGCGACAGATTTTTATTATTCCTCCGGCAATTCATGTCCGAGTTTTTTTTCATTCAGAAGGTATGAAAGCGTAAAAAGGCTCTCAGTAAGATGAACATTTTCAACTATTATGTCATCTGGAAGGTCAAGGTCAACCGGCGCAAAGTTCCATATCCCAGTTATCCCTGCTTCTGCTAGTTCATTTGCTATGCTTTGAACTTTATCCTTTGGTATGCAAATAACTGCGATTTTTATGTTGTTTGCTATCACGTACTCTTTGATATCCTCTATGTCGAATATCTCAAGCTCTCTTATCTTAAGTCCTATAAGCCTTGGATTGATGTCGAAAAGAGCTTTTATCCTGAATCCCGATGATCTGAAACCCGCATAGTTAGCTATGGCCTGTCCGAGGTTTCCGGCACCAATAATTATTGTGTTGTACTCTTCTTCAAGTCCAAGTATTGTGCTTATCTCCTTGTAGAGCTCTTCTACGTTGTAACCGTACCCTTGCTGCCCGAAACCACCAAAATTATTAAGGTCCTGTCTTATCTGCGAAGCAGTGAATCCTATGATCTTGCTAAGCTCTTTAGACGAAATTCTATTTACATCTTTCTCTAAAAGGTCCCTAAGATATCTATGGTACTTCGGTAGTCTTCTGATAACGGCCATTGAAATTTTTCTAGACATGAATTTCACCTACTCCGTTTTGAATTTTAAACTTTGTTATGATTGTAACAAACAATTTGTGAATTGTCAATCGCATTTGTGATTTATTCACTTTATTGTGAGTATTTATAAATCTGATTTTTTTTATGAATTTTTGTTTTTCAACAATCACACATGGCTTTTGTGCCTCTTTTTGTGTCTTAAGCACACCTGCAAATGAAATTATATCATACTTTGTTTTATTTTTAAAACAATTTTTGATAAAAATTTATGTTTCGCTTTTATATAAAAACAATATGACATTGAATTTTTCGATTAATTCATGCCATATTATGGCAAATGCGATTCATTTAGATAGATGTCCAAGGAAGTCTCCGATTTTGATATTACCGCATCTTGAATATGTCTGCCATTAACCTTATAATTATCTTTTGGGGAGTGATTTTATGATAGTGTTATCTTGCAAAAATATAAGCAAAAGCTTCGGCATAGATGTTATACTCAAGGATATTTCGTTTTCCATCAACGATGGCGAGCGCATAGGGCTTGTCGGGATAAATGGTTCCGGCAAATCGACTCTATTTAGGATACTCTCGGGAATTTATGAGCCCGACAGCGGTGAAATATTCGCATCAAAGCAAAACAGCATTGGATATCTAGAGCAGACAGCCGAGTTCGATTCCGAAAGCACGGTATACGAAGAAACACTCAGCGTGTTTTCAGCCCTCATGGCCGAGGAGGCTTCGCTCCGGGAGCTTGAACATGAAATATCGGCAGAGGGTAAAAACGGACATACAAGCAGGCTCGACATGCTTATGAAGGACTACTCCGCAAGGCTCGATGAATTCAACAAGAAAAACGGCTACAGCTACAAATCCGAGGTAAAGGGCATACTAAAGGGTCTTGGCTTTAGCGATGACGAATTTGACAAGCCTGTAAGCATACTCTCCGGAGGCGAAAAGACAAGAGTTCTTCTGGCAAAGCTTCTGCTTAAAAAGCCCGAAATACTGCTTCTGGACGAGCCCACAAACCACCTCGACATAAACGCCGTAGAGTGGCTTGAGACATTCATAAAGCAGTATTTTGGCACCGTAATTATAATATCCCACGACAGATATTTCCTGGACCAGACTGTAAGCGGTATATTCGAGCTTTCCGGCACCATGCTCAAAAAATACAGCGGCAACTATTCCTATTATGTAGGCAAAAAAGCTCAGGAGGGCGAGCTTGAAATAAAGCAGTACGAGGAAGCCCAATCTGAAATAAGGCGGCAAAAGGAAATAGCCCAGAGGCTCAAGGGCTACGGAAATGAAAAATTCGTCAAAAGGGCCAGAAGCCGTGAAAAGGTGATAGAAAAGCTCGAGGAACCTGAAAAGCCTCTCATATACAGCAAAAAAGCGAAAATGCACTTTGAGGCAGCCGCCCAAAGCGGCAGAGACGTTCTCCATGCAAGGGAGCTGTCAATGGCGTACGGAAGCAATCTTCTGTTTGATAAGCTCAGCTTCGATATTTACAGGGGCGAACGTGTGGCCCTTATCGGCCCTAACGGCAAGGGCAAGTCCACGCTTTTCAAAATACTCTGCGGCAAGGAGAATGCCCTTTCAGGTGAATTTTCACTTGGCACCAATGTAAGCCTTGGCTACTACGACCAGCAGCAGGAGAATATAGACAGCAGCAAGTCTGTAATAGACGAGATATGGGATTCGAACGAAGGCCTGACCCAGACACAGGTGCGAACATATCTTGGCGCATTCCTCTTTGAAGGTGACGACGTGTTCAAACCCATATCATCCCTGAGCGGAGGGGAAAAGGCCAGAGTATCTCTGCTCAAGCTCATGCTCTCGAAATCCAATTTCCTGCTCCTTGACGAGCCTACGAACCACCTGGACATCGACTCCAAGGAGGTACTAGAGGATGCACTGCTAGGCTATGACGGCACAATATTTGCAATATCACATGACCGGTATTTCCTAAACAAGATAGCCGACAGGATAATAGTCCTCGAGGAGGGCGGTTACAGTGAGTACCTTGGCAACTACGACTACTATAATGAAAAGAAACGAATGCTTGAGGAGATGAACGTCGCTGAGGAGTCCCCTGAAAAGACTAAGACTCAGCTGCGCGATGAGAAAAAAAAGCAAAAAGAAAAACAGGTTGAGGCTAAGCGCGTTGAAAAGGAGCGAGCGGCACTCGAAGAGGAGATAATGGACATCGAAGAGAGCATAGGCGAGCTGGATGTACTTATGTGTAGCGAGGAAATCTATTCCAATCCCGAAAAGTCAAAAGAAATTCATTTGAGCAAATCAAGTCTTGAAAGCAGACTAGCGTCCCTCTACGAGCGCTGGGAGGAGCTTTCCGAATAAAAAAAACAGGCTATGCCTGTTTTTTTTATTCCCGTTCTCCTATTCTGAGGCCAGGCACTGCATTAAGATCAAGGGACGAAACCCTTCCGCCGATGTAATCGTAATATGCCGCGCAGCCTATCATTGCGGCGTTGTCAGTGCAAAGCTCTATAGGAGGGTATTTGACCTGTATTCCGTGCGCTTTTGCATCGCCCTCAAGCCTCTCCCTGAGCCTAGAGTTGGCTGCAACACCGCCTGCTATTGCAAGTGTCTTGTAGCCTTTTTCAATGCACGCCCTTATGCTTCTTTCCGCCAGCACATCGATGATAGCCTCCTGGTATGAGGCTGAAACATCCTCTATAGATATCTCCTCTTTTTTCATCTTCTTGCTGTTCAGGTAGTTGAGCGCAGCTGACTTTAAGCCGCTGAAGCTGAAATCATAGCTGCCCTTTTCGAGGTAAGCTCTTGGAAAATCAATGGCTTCCTTGTCACCGAGTTTTGCTGCCCTGTCTATCTTTGAGCCGCCAGGATATCCCAGACCTATGGCCCTTGCCAGCTTGTCGAAAGCCTCTCCGGCTGCATCATCCCTTGTCATGCCCAGTACATTGTAATCCCCATAGCCTCTGACCTCAACCATATGAGTGTGACCTCCCGAAACCACAAGACATGCAAATGGCGGTTCCAGCTCCTTATGTGCTATGAAGTTGGCGCATATGTGGCCCTCTATGTGGTTTACACCCACAAGCGGCACTCCAAGCGCAAACGATATGGCCTTTGCAGTAGAAAGGCCTACGAGCAAAGCGCCCACAAGGCCCGCTCCGTATGTCACTCCAACAATGTCTATATCGCTGAATTTGACTCCTGCCTCGTCGAGCGACTCCTGCACTACGCCCTGTATGTTTTCTATATGTCTTCTGGATGCCACCTCGGGCACCACTCCGCCAAACTTCCTGTGTTCATCCATCTGGGTTGATATTATGTTAGACAAAACTTGCCTTCCGTCCCTTACAACAGCCACTGAAGTTTCATCGCAGCTGCTCTCTATGGCAAGCGTTATTACACTTTTCATCTTTTCTTATAGCTCCTTCCACATTATAAGCGCATCCTCATTGCTGTCGGTGTAGTAGCCAGGTCTTACCCCCGCAGACTTAAATCCGAGCGATTCATAAAGGCCAATGGCCTTGTCGTTAGACGCTCTGACCTCGAGAGTCATGGCCTCGATTTCTCGCTTTATCGACTCCTCTATGAGCCCCATGACAATCGCCCGGCCCAGACCCCTGCTTCTGAAATCCGGGTGGACCGCGATGTTTGTTATGTGCCCTTCACCTGCTATAAACCATATTCCACCGTAGCCGGCTATTACATCGCCGCTTTGAGCTATCAGGTAAAAGGCAAGCTGGTTTCCCATTTCCTTTTCAAAGGAGTCCCTGCTCCACGGAGTCTTGAAACACAGCTTTTCCACCTCAAATACTCCATCTATGTCCTCAGCTGTCATTTCCCTTATTTCATATATGCTACTCATTGCTGCCTGCCTTTTTCATTTTTTCCTCGTACTGCACCTCAGCCTGGGATTTCCTTATATAAACCGGCCTAAGCTCAAATCCATTGCTGAGCTCTCCGCAGCTGTACTTTTTAGCCGCAAGCTCGCACACGCTTGAGGCTCTTGCAAGGCGCTGGCTGCAAGGCGGGATTACAGCGTTGCTGAGCTTTGATATCTCATCCTTGTAAAGCTCAGAAGCTTCCCCGAGCACCATCACTCGCTCGCCCAGGCCTTCAATCTGACTTAGCACTTCCTCCATTGTTTTGACTCCTATGCCCTCGAGCTCAACTACCTGGCCATCACACCTATAGAGTGCGGAGTATACCTGGCCTCTTTGAGCGTCCATTATGGGCATCACATAGCTGTATGAGCTGACCGAGTTGAATGCGAGAACCTCAAGGCTGTTTACGGCAACGATAGGCACGTTCAGCACATGAGACAAGGCCTTTGCAGTCGCTACTCCTATTCTTATTCCGGTAAATGAGCCGGGGCCGTTGCATACTGCTATAAGGTCAATGTCACTAGTTTTAATTTCACACGCTTTTAGCATTTCATCGAGCATAGGCATGAGGTTTGTTGAATGGCTCTTTTTGTGGTTTAAAGTGTATTCAGCTATAAGCTTGCTCTCGTTCATCAGCGCCACAGTGGCCACCGCTGAAGATGTGTCTATGCCTATGATGTTCATTCCTTAAACAGCTCCTCGACTAATTTCTCGTACTTTTCTCCCTCCGGCCTCATCAAGAGTTCTCTCTTGAAGGTTGAGCCTTCAGAATACTTTATTTCTATCCAAAGCTTCTCGATTCCCTGGAGCAGATCCTCTATCATCTCTGCCCACTCTATTATACATACGGCATCCGAACTTATATATTCGTCAAAACCTATATCATACATCTCGTCCGAGGATGAAATTCTGTATACGTCAAAGTGGTAAAGCTTCAGCCTTCCATTATACTCATTGACTATTGTGAACGTCGGGCTTGTTATGTTCTCACTGACTCCCAGGCCCTTTGAAAATCCCTGCACAAATGTCGTCTTGCCAGCTCCTAGATCTCCCGACAGACACACGATTGCAGGAAAGTCTATGATCGAACCGAGCCTGAAGCCCAGTTCCGTGGTTTCCCGTTCGTTTTTCATAAGGATTTTTTTCATATCAATTCTCCTCAAGGTGATTCTCCAAGTTTTATCAATGTTAGGGCGAGAATACCCTCATCCTCTTAGGTGGGGAATGAATCGCCTAATGTTTTTAAGTTGTGTTTTTGTGTCTGCTCCAGGGTATACATATGATAGTAATAGCAGCAATCAGCCCTATATGTCACACAAGGAGGTGAAAAGCAATGCTAGTTAACAAAGCATACAAGCTCCGCATATATCCGAATAGCAAGCAAAGAAAGCTGATAGCCAAAACAATAGGCTGTAGCCGCTTTGTGTTCAACCACTTCCTGAATGCTTGGAACAGTGAATACAAACAAACAGGCAGGGGCTTGACATATAATTCTTGCTCGGCGCAAATGACCCAACTCAAGAAAGAACTTGTGTGGCTCAAGGAAGTAGACAGCATAGCACTGCAATCTTCCCTGAAGAATCTTGGCGATGCTTTCGACCGTTTCTTCAAGAAGCAGAATGACGCTCCACGCTTCAAATCCAAAAGAAACAAGGTGCAGTCGTATACTACAAAATTCACCAATGTCAATATAGCTATAGCAGACAACAAAATCAAACTGCCTAAGCTTGGTATAATCAAATTTGCCAAGTCTAAAGAAATAACTGGCAGGATTCTAAGTGCCACTATAAGGCGTAACCCATCCGGCAAATACTTCGTGTCTCTGCTAGTTGAAGCAAAGGTCCAAGAGCTGCCCAAGTCGAATTCCTCATGCGGAATAGATGTAGGGCTGAAAGACTTCGCCATACTTTCAGATGGCACAACATACGAGAATCCCAAGTTTTTCAGAACGCTTGAAGCAAAGCTTGCAAGAGAACAGCGCATACTGTCAAGGCGTGTCAAGTTCTCAAACAACTGGCACAAGCAAAGAGTCAAGGTTACCAGAATACATGAGCATATAGCTAGTGCAAGAGCAGATTACCTGCACAAAATCTCTACCGAGATAGTCAAAAACTCCGTCCACCTCTAAGCTTTATCATAGGTGGCGGTAGTTCAATCTATGACTTAAGTCTTATGTCCAATTGTAGTCCAACTTTCATTATAGCAAAAAAAGCCCAGTCTAAACATAAAAAAATAGGCATATGCCTACTTTTTATATACGTGAATAAATATATTATGTCTGCTCTCGGCTACTTTTTGATTCCTTTCATTTACTGCCCTTTCAGAATATGTGATACCCTCTTGTACATCACAAGCGTCGCTGCAGAAAGCAATACGCCCTTTATTATGTTGAAAGGCACTATTGAATAGTAAACAAATGTCTTAAGGTCTGTTATGGCGCTGTTAAACTGGGCTCCCATGGCAACCACGGCTTCTATTGGCATGAATGTCGAGTAGAAAGGCAGGAGTATAAAGTAGTTTGCAAGTCCGCCCACAATACCCATGGCAAAAGTTCCAGCAATGCACCCAATCACTGCCATTCTTTTGCTTTTGGACGAGTAGTATATGCCAGATGATACGAACACGAAAGCTCCGCCCACAAGGAAGTTGGCAAATTCGCCTATACCGCCGGTCTGGCTCTTTATTGCAAAGTGAAGCAGATTTTTTACAAGCTCAATCATAAGCCCCGCCACGGGGCCGAGCGCAAAGCCTCCTATAACAGCCGGCAAATCCGATATGTCGATTTTCAGAAATTCAGGAAAGAACATTATCGGAAATTCTATGAACATTATCAAAAAAGACATTACTCCTAGCATTGAGATTTTAACCAGGTTCGATGTTGTAAACAGTCTGCCTGGATTTAGTTTTGCCGCTCTATCCATTTAAATCCCCCCATAGTTTAAAATAAAAAGGAACCCGAATAATCTCCAGGTTCCTCTGCTCGCACAAAAATACATACTTCTCCCATCCAGACTTTCACTGTCGGTACTGGAATCTAACCAGTTCAGCCGTTAGGCTCGCGGACTGTACCGCCGGTCGGGAATCTCACCCTGCCCTGAAGTTAAAATATATTCACTTATATAATTATATTAATACGTCAGGCAATAATTGTCAACGTGTTATTTTTCTGCCGAATTGTAGACGATACTGCCATCAACAATAGTCATGCTTACGACACTTTTCACATCCAGCGGATACCCGTTCCATATTACTATGTCCGCATCCTTGCCTTCCTCTATACTGCCTATCTTCTCACCCAGCCCGAGTATCCTCGCCGGATTAATCGTTATGGCTTCAAGAGCCTTTTGCTCGTCCATTCCAGCCTTTATTGCAAGAGCTGCACAGAGTGGAAGGTACTGTATAGGCACAACTGGATGGTCTGTAATCAGTGCAACCTGAACGCCTGCGTTGCTAAGTACGGCAGCCGTCTTGAAATCAAGATTCTTGAGCTCTATCTTCGACCTTTCGCATAGCGACGGCCCAACTAGCGCCGGATAGCCTTCTTTAGCTATGTGGTTTGCAATCAGGTGACCTTCTGTGCAGTGATCAAGAGTAAGCTCCAGATCGAACTCCTTGGCTATTCTTATGGCTGTAAATATGTCATCCGCTCTGTGAGCGTGAGCCTTAAGCGGAGCCTTTTTTTCAAGCAGCGGAATGAGTGCATCTAGTTTTATGTCGTATTCCGGCCTGTCAACGTCCTCATCTGACACGTAATCCTGCATATCCTCGTGGTAGTTGACTGCTTTTTTGAGCGTCTCCCTTATTAGCGCAGCAATCGCCATGCGCGTTTGAGGCGCCCTGTCATCCTTTCCATAGACACTCTTTGGATTCTCTCCGAAGGCTATCTTAAAGCCCGCCGGATCCTTTATTATCATGTCGTCTATCCTGTCTCCGACAGCCTTGACTACTACGAACTGTCCCCCCATAACATTGGCGCTTCCGGGACCTGTTGCAACCGTAGTAATTCCGCCCTCAAGTGCCTCCTTGAAGTTCCTGTCCATGGGATTGATTCCGTCTATTGCTCTAAGGTGCGGAGTTACGGGATCTGTCTCTTCGTTGCCGTCGGCGCCTTCAAAACCCATTCCGTCTTCCCAGAGCCCCATGTGAGTATGCGCATCTATGAAGCCCGGAAAAACGAATTTTCCCGTGGCATCCACGACCTGCATGTCGCTTGTAGCCTCTATGTCTTTTGCAATCATGGCTATCTTGCCTGATTTGACAAGTATATCGGCCGAATCAAGCACGCCATTTGCCATTGTGTACACCTTGCCATTTTTAATAAGTAGCATACCATTCTCCTTCCAATTTATCCTCTATATTTCTTTCATGCTCAGGGAGACCTTCCCCTTTTCATGGTTTACATCTATAATCCTTACGTTTATTATATCACCTACGCTCAGAACCTCCATAGGATGCTTTATGAACCGCTCGCATATCTGCGAAATGTGAACAAGTCCGTCATTTTTTATCCCTATGTCCACGAACGCCCCAAAATCAACAACGTTCCTTACAGTGCCCGATAGCACCATGCCCACCTTAAGGTCCTCTATGCTGAGCACATCGCTTCTGAGTATTGGCTTTGGCATTTCATCTCTAGGATCCCTGCCCGGCTTAAGCAACTCCGTGATTATATCAGCCAGAGTAAGCTCTCCTATACCGGTTTGCTCGCAAAGCGCTTTTATGTCTATGTCCTTTCTGTCTATAGACACCTTTGAGGCTCCGCTTATGTCTATGCCCAGAATCTCGAGCAGCCTCTTGGCAGCCTCATATGACTCAGGGTGGACAGCCGTGTTATCAAGCAGATTTGCACCGCCGTGTATCCTAAGGAAGCCTGCGCACTGCTCAAAGGCCTTGTCTCCAAGTCTTTTGACCTTCTTAAGCTCCTGCCTGCCATTGAATTTTCCGTTCTCGTCCCTGTATGCGACTATGTTTTTGGCGATTGACTCCGATATTCCCGATACATACCTCAGCAGGGATACTGTTGCAGTGTTTATGTCCACACCCACAGAGTTCACGCAGTCCTCCACAACGCCTTTAAGCGCCTCATCGAGCCTCTTCTGGTTGAGATCGTGCTGATACTGGCCCACACCTATGCTCTTTGGGTCTATTTTTACAAGCTCGGCCATTGGATCTTGAAGCCTTCTGCCTATTGATATTGCTCCCCTTATTGAAACGTCTATGTCCGGATATTCTTCGTTTGCCAGCTTTGATGCGGAATATACGGATGCCCCGGCCTCACTGACTATTGTGTAGTGGACTGCCCTGCTCAAGTCCTTTATTGATTCCGCCACGAACGATTCAGTCTCGCGCGAGGCCGTGCCGTTGCCTATGGATATGATGTCTACCTCATGTTTTTCTATGAGCCTTAGCATTTCCTGTTTTGACTTTTCAGTCTCATTTCTGGGTGCATTTGGGTATATTGTCGAGTATTCAAGCAGTTTGCCAGTCTCGTCGAGTACACTGAGCTTGCAGCCCGTTCTGAAGCTCGGATCTATTGCTAGCACCCTTACATCCTTGACTGGGGAAGCCATTATAAGGCCCTTCAGGTTCTTTCCAAAAAGAGCTATGGCATTCTCCTGGGCTCTTTCCGTAAGACCGCTGCGCAGCTCCCTTTCTATAGACGGCTGTATGAGCCTTTTGTATGCGTCCTCTATAGCCTCTTCCATATACGATGTACACTCGTTTGCAGACTTTATCTCCTTCGACTTGAGGTATTCGACCATCCTCTCGTCGGGGAATAAGAGTTTGACCCTGAGGAATTTCTCGCTCTCCCCCCTGTTTATGGCAAGTATCCTGTGATCTGCCGCCTTTGAAATCGGCTCACTGAAGTCATAGTAGTTCGAGTAGACAGAATCGCTGTCCTTGTCTGTTGCCTGAGAATTTAATACTGCTGTCTTCAAACAAAGCTCACGTATCCACTGCCTGTATGCCGCGTTGTCAGATACGCCCTCAGCTATTATGTCCTTCGCGCCAGCTATAGCAGCCTCTTCCGAATCCACTTCCTTTTCTGCATCTATAAAACTCGCTGCAAACTCCAGTATGCCTCTTTTTCCTTCTATTATGGCCTGTGCAAGAGGCTCAAGTCCTCTCTCCCTTGCCTTTTCAGCCCTGGTGCTCTTTTTCTGCTTGTAGGGCCTGTATAGGTCCTCTACCTTTTGCAACATGTCAGCCTTGTTTATGGCCTTTTCAAGCTCCGCTGTAAGCTTGCCCTGCTCATCTATTATCCTTATTACTTCCTGCTTTCTATCTTCAAGGTTTCTAAGGTAAGTGAGCCTCTCGTGCAGCTGCCTTAATATTTCATCGCTCAGGCCGCCTGTCATTTCCTTCCTATACCTTGCAATGAACGGTATGGTGTTGCCTTCATCTATAAGCTTTATGGCATTTTCAACCTGTCCTTTTTTAACGCCAAGCTCTTTTACAAGCATGCTTGTAATCATCTTTTCATCTCTCCCGTCTAAATTGCTGCCTTAAAGATTATATCATATATGAAAATTTTAATGGGACAAATACGTCAAAAAGCCGGCAGCTGGAAATATATGATTTCCTCTGCCGGCTTAACATCTTTATTTGTGTTTTAACCCTTTTCCCATCTAATTTCGCTGCGCGATACTTGGTCGTTAACATACCCCTTGCCGTATGTCATTCCTGATACGACAGCTGTTCCATTTCCTTTTTCCACACTCTCTTGGAAGAGCTTTTCGCCAAGTTCACTCCATCCCTCGTGTAGAGGAGTTACAATCTTCTTTGCCTCTTCAAACTTTTGAGTGTCTTTTTTAATATGAGCTTCTGTTATTAGTGAATTCAAATATATGTAAAGACTTTTATAGTTCATTGCAATTTCAGAATCCCCGCTCAGCGTTGCTATTAGTTCTGCTATTATATCCCTGCATTTATCTACGGAAAGATTCAACTTCTGAATTTCACCGTCTTTTATATGCTCGATAGACTCGTTCAGCGAATCGATCAGTCCTTCGTACACTATGGAAACAAGCTGGGCGTCGTTTGACGAAGCCACTCTTACAGCCAGGTATTCTTTTTCTATCATCTATTCCACCTCTTTTATCCTAGTAGCTTAAGTATAGACTGGGGTTGCTGGTTTGCCTGAGCAAGCATTGAAACCCCTACCTGCTGAAGAACATTTATCTTCTGGAAGTTAGCCATCTCAAGAGCCATGTCCGTGTCCTCTACGCGCGACATTGCGGCAGTCAGGTTCTCGGCTGTGTTGTCAAGATTGGCTATAGTATGCTCGAGCCTGTTTTGAACAGCCCCAAGCCTTGCCCTTTCAAATGTCACCTTAAGCAGTGCGTTGTCAAACACGCTGATTGCTGCAGAGGCCTTTTCTTCTGACGATACATCTATTGAATACTCTATATTGCTTGCAGAAACGCCGTTTGTAACATTAGGCACTTTTACATATGCTGCTCCATCCACTCCTGTATTGCCTGTAGGCTTGTCAGAAGATATTCCAAGAGCCTTGGCTCTTATGTCCCCTATCTCCAATCTGAAGCTCTGTCCGCCATTTGCGCCTATCTGAAGATTTGTGTTGAATTCATCAAGGGTCCCCTCAAGAGCTATGAGGTTCCCTGCAAATCCGGATTGTTTTGACACTACTATGAGTTCCTGAGGCTTGTCAATTCCTATTTCAAAATCAACGCCATCAAGTTTTATGTTGTTCTTTATCTCTTCCACAATTTCTGCAGTAGTTTTATATGTATTCGACTGCTCCTCTTCTACTTCTTCAAATGTCACTTCTTCTCGCAGTAGCTGAACAACAGGCTCGCTTACAGATGCCGTTTTCAATGTCATTTTGACGCCAGAGCTTACAATGTCGCTGTATATTCCCGCTGGTTCAACTAATGCTGCATTTGCCTTCATTGCTGCCGCAAGATTTGAAACAGTCGTTTCAATATCTGCACCTATTTCAAACTGGTTGGCTCCCGGAGCTCCAGCTACTGCTGTAAATTCAACTCCGTCAATTATTACTTTTTGTCCTGCTTCCAGGTTTCCGCTGAACTCAAACTCCCATTCAGCTTCCTGCTCTGGTGTGCCTCCGACGTTTAGATTTATATTGCTGCCTATGATTTCAGTTCCTCCGTTTGGAGTGAAGCTTAAAGTCACTTCGTCTGAATTTCCATTTGTATCGGTTATTGAAATTATGGCGCTTGATTTTATCTCTCCATCGCCATCAATAGTACTTGTCGTTATGGATGATAAATCAGAACCTTTGAATACAAGTCCATCCGTTCCGTTTATTGTAAGCTTGGAGCCGTCAACTGCAACAGAAAGCTCCGGAAACTTGGCTTCTATGGCGGCTTTCATGGCATTTCCCATGCTCTCGGCAGATGCTCCGCCTATGACCCCTATCTTGATGTTTCCGGCAGTAACGCTATTATCCGTATCGAATTCAAATTTAGTTGAAGCCCCTTTTGGATATTCAATTTCTATGACCTTGCCGTCTATGTCGCCTGCCACAGTTTTCAAATCAAGCTCCATAACGCTTTCCGGCGCTTGCATTTCAAAATTGTGAGGCGCTATCGAACTTGATGCAAATACTGTATTTAAATTAGTTAATGTTTCACCAAGGCTGGATTCTATTTTAACTTCGTTTGCCTCTGGAGGATCTGACAAAACAGTTTTCAACGTTAATTCTGTATTTCCTATTTTTATTTTATCCCCGTCTTTGAAGTTGAATGAAAAATTAAGAACCTCAACCTTTCCAGGCTCAATGCTTGTAGGTGTTGCAGGTGCATACGAAACTTTATTTGAAACTTCCCAGTCTTCAGTAACTGTCTTAACTACTTCTACTGGCTCATTCCCTGATTTGACTGCACTTATGTCTATAGCCTTGTTTGAGCCTACATAAGGTTCTTTGGAGCCATCGTAGAAATCTATCCTTTCATTGCCTATTTGTATGAACGAACCTACTTCCGGCATATCTTTGAAGTAGAATGAGCCTTTTGCAGTTCCTCCGGAGTCTTCGCCCTTGCCGTAGACAGACACCTCAGTCTGCCCTGAGAATAAAACATCAACTGCGCTTCCTTCTATTTTTATGTTCTGGTCTCCACCCGAAGCTATTGTGCTTATTTCAACACCATAATCCTTGTTGAACACAGCTACTGCACTATCGCCAAGAGCGTCATTTATTCTGGTCAAAAATTCGTTGGTTGTAAGAGTATCATTTTTATCCCCTGTAAAACCTTGCAGATTTACCTCTGTCTTTTTGCCGTTGATACTTACTGACAATGTCTTGTTAGAAAAATCCTTTGTCAATACATCCTCTCCAGCGGTCACTCCAAGACTGTCTGTTGTGGCTTTAGCCGCATTCCCTGTAGACATGAGCTTTACTATCGTATTGGTGTCTGGCGCCTCATTCCCTCTAAGCATAGCTTTTGTGTTATATTCCGTACCATTTGCAATCTTATTTACCTCTGATGTAAGCTGGTTGATTTCTTCTTGTATTGACTGCCTGTCTGTCTCAGTCGCCGTTCCGTTAGCTGCCTGTACCGCCAGCTCCCTCATCCTTTGAAGCATTGAGTTAATCTCAGCCATTGCTCCTTCCGCAGTTTGAACAAGTGACACTCCATCAAGGGAGTTTCTTGAAGCTACCTGAAGCCCTCTGATCTGTGCCCTCATTTTTTCACTTATGGCCATTCCAGCAGCGTCGTCTCCTGCTCTGTTTATTCTCTTTCCCGAAGAGAGTTTTTCAAGAGTATTGCTTCCGATATCATTGTTCCTAGTTAGAACTCTATGGGCATTCATTGCCGATATATTGTGATTTATTCTCAACTCTATTCCTCCCTGGCATTTTTAATTACAAGTAGTTTATCGACCGAATCTCCAAAATACTTTACTCGTTTTTGCTCTTTATTTCGTCTACATGTTCAATAAAATTAAGAAGCTGAGATACCATGTTTAAAAAATCAGCCGGAACTTCTTTAGGAAGTCTTAATGATTGATTTTCCTCCGACTTTACAATAGGGGTCCGACTTTCTTGCTCCGGATATTTTTTCATATTCATCACCTCTATATCTTGATGTCCAAAGCTCCGCGGGACATGGGCATTTCTTTTTCAGGCTCCTCGTTTTTCAAAGCACCGCCTTGCTCATCTTCATGAAATGTCATCTCCCCCAATTTGTATCCAATTTGACTAAATAGATCTTCAAGCATACCCTTGTGTTTTTCCATATAGACCCTGTCAGATGCATTTTCAAGCTCGATTTTTAGGTTTACGCTCTTTTTTTGTATCTCCAGCCCCATTTTCACATTCCCCATGCTTGCAGTGCTTATACTTATTATAGCAACCATATCTTCCGAGTTCATTTTCGCCGAACCCTTCCTTCTGTCCGTGAAATACATGTTGAGATTTGTAAACTGCCCATTCATATATATCGGAAGCTGTATTATTTTGCTTTCTGCTGAAGTTTTTCTGCTTTGCTCTATGGTCTCATGCAGCTCCTTGAATTTCTTGCTTAGAGCGTCATTGCTTTCATCGTTTTGGAGTTTTATGTTCTTTTCTAAATGCTTTAAAGCTTCTTCCATTTCTTTGTATGCATCATCTAGTTTTCTTTCAGGTGCTCTCAGACTCTTTGAAATTTCATCTACTGCTTTTCTAAGTTTTTCAATTTCCTTGATGCTGTTTTCATCGCCCTTTTCATATATGAAATCAGCAATTTCAGAAATTTTATGCCCTGCCTGGTCTTTGTTTTTTAACATAGAGTATGTCTTTTGCAGTTCTCCCAGAGAAAGCATTCTGCTGTTTTTTATCAAAAATGCTATATTGTTTTCACTTTCTCTGCACAAATCCAAAATATTCTCCATTAGATTCTTGCCAAAAACCAGTTTGTCTTCATATCCTTGACCTAGAACTGCTTTGCCTTCTATCGGCGTCAGTTGATTTTTATCACTCATTTTTTCGTATGCATCCACATATCTTGAAACAGCTTGAATGTCGACACTTTCAATATGGGTTCCTATATGTGCACTGCTCATTACCATGTCGCTAGTCAGGTTGTCCCTTACGTTGCTGTAGCTTCCGTATATGTCAATTGCCCTTTGAATGTTTGAGCTGCTAATCTGCAGTCCATTTTGAACAAGCGCCCTTGCAGCTTCTACTGCATTTCTATCCACACTGCCATTTAGCTGCATGTATTTTTTTATGACGGCTTCTTCCATGTCGCCCATGATGGTAGGCGCCTGCACATTTGCTTCATTCTCCGGCAATTTTACATCCAGATTCTTCACCTTGCCCGAAATCCACATCGTGCTGCTTTGAATGTTTTCAAGTGTCATCGGTATGCTGTTTTTCATGTGGAAGGCCACTGTTTTTAGGTCGAGGTCGCCTATTTCCCTGAAAGCTTCGGCTATTTTGCTTATGCTATTAGCCGCTGTTCCCAACACACTTTCAATAATCGGCTTAGGTTCTTCTATTTTGCCCAATATGATTTGTTCTATTTTGCTTATTTTGAAGCTTACATTCTTCTTTAGAAGATTTAGCAGGTCTTTTTCTTCTATTTTTTTCAAAGATTCTATTTTTTCCAACGTTTCTTTAATCTTCTCATATTCATTTCTATCCAAATGCTTAGTATCTTCCTGATTAATAACTTCCAGGTGTCTTATTTTTTCAGCAAGCTCCCTGATGTCTTCTTTCTCCACATCCACCCCAGACTTAGAGAGCTGAACTGCTTTGTCAATATCCAATGCTCTTATGACACTTTCAAGAGCTTCCTTCATCTCTTTTATGCTCGCTATATTCTCATTAGTTACAGGAATGTCCCTTTTAATAAACTCTTTCGAAAGCTCTACATTATCCTGCGATGCTACAAGCCCCATCTCATCAAGGAGAGCCTTTATATCATCCTCCAAAAGCTGCAGCTCTGCTGCTGAAATCGCACGCTTTGTTTGCCCTGCAGCCTCATAGCCTTTTATAATTGCAGCCTCTGTGCCTTGCGCCTTTTCTATTTCCCCGGTTTTTACAAATCTTTTTATATTGTATAGATTCCCTATACTGACGTCGAGCTCATTTTTGATTGTATCTATAAATGTCTGATCCTTGATATCTGAAAGCTTATCAAGCTTGTAAAAAACATCATTTATTTTTTCGATATTTTTTTTTGTTATACTCTCGCCAGCCTTATGAAGAGACTTTATTATGTCAGTTATATCCTTCCCCATGCTGCTTCCATATACTTTATTTGCTATTTCTTCAGCCTGTTCAGTCGAAAGTTCTTTCTTGCCAAACATCTTTAGTATGCTAAGCCCTTCTTTTTCTTCTTCAAGCTCTCCAAGTGACAGTGCTATTTTTTGAAGCGACTCATTTTCAATGTCCAAACCCATTTTTGAAAGTCTTATAACATTTTCGTAGTCAAGAGAGGCTGATATCTCCTCCATACTGTTCTTTGCAATCAAAAACGACTGTACATTTTCCCTTGTCAGCCGAACCTCATGACTTTGAAGCTTTTTTGCGGCATTTACATTTTCATCGTTGGCATCCATGCCAAGCGTCCTTAGTATTTTGGAATAGAAAACTCTTTCATTTTCATCCGCTACATCCATGTTTTTATTTTTAGTGTCTTTTTCAAAAAGTTTTTCTTTCGTTTTTGCAGATGTTGTAAGTGCAGTGTATGCATCAGCAACAGCCGCATGTTTGCCGTTCAAAATTGCATCTATCATGTAAAACCACCTCTTGGTTTTCTTATTACATTATCTATCGTCATTGGACACCAATTTGTTTAACCTCTTTTATGAAATATGAGCATATTGACTCATTAATTATCCCATCTCGATTTCAGCATTAGCTTCATATTTTTATTTTATGTATGTACGAGTCTTGCCGATAATGTATAATGATATTATATTCCAAGAAGAGTTAACAAGGATGTGATGAATTGTCAACAATAAACAATATATCTCAATTATCCCAGACACATGAAATTCAAAATACAAGCAGCGTCCCCCAAAAATTAAAGCCAAAACAGAGTGACTTTTTGCAAAAATTTGAAAAGATAAAGTCAGATGAGGTCAGGACTAAGCTTGAAGGCATATTCGAAAAGATAGTAGAAAAATCTGACCATCTTAAAAATAACCTTTATCTAAAAGATGTGCTTGAATACAAAAAACTAGTAAGAGAATTCATGGGCATAGCAGTCGAAAACTCACATACCTATTCTCAGCAAAACTTTCTTGACAGAAGAGGAAGACATAGAGTTTATTCTGTTGTTAAACAAGTTGACAGGGAACTCGATGCCATAACCAGAGAATTCATAACAAATCATGTAGATCATTCCAAAGTTCTAAAAAGTATAGATGCAATAAGAGGTCTTCTTGTTGATATTATGATGTGATTTCCTTATTATATATTATTTTTGCATACAAATAATGGAAGGGTATTCCCCTTCCATTTTCTTTGTCTATTTTTTGCATAGGTCTACTTGCCGCTTTTTATCCACTTGAGATATTCGTTAATGAATATATCTATGTTCCCGTCCATCACCGACTGAACGTTGCCAACCTCCACATTTGTCCTGTGGTCCTTAACCATATTGTACGGATTGAACACGTAGGATCTTATCTGGCTTCCCCAGCTTATCTGAGAATATTCGCCCTGTATATCCTCTATTCGCTCCTTCTTTTCAAGCTCCTTTATCTCAACAAGCTTTGACATTAGCATCTGCATGGCCATTTGCTTGTTGCTGTGCTGCGACCTTTGGTTCTGGCACTGGACCACTATTCCCGTAGGTATATGAGTTATCCTTACAGCCGAATCAGTCTTGTTGACGTGCTGACCTCCGGCTCCCGAAGCCCTGTAGGTGTCTATCTTCAGATCGGAAGGATTGATCTGGATGCTCGCATCTTCCTCTATCTCAGGGATCACATCCAAGGATGCAAAGGACGTGTGCCTCTTGCCCGAAGGGTCGAAGGGCGAAATCCTGACTATCCTGTGAACGCCCTTTTCCCCTTTGAGATATCCGTATGCATTCATACCTTCCACTAGTATCGTGGCGCTTTTTATTCCGGCTTCCGGGTCTGAAATCATGTCTATCACAGAAGTAGTATATCCCTTCTGCTCGGCCCATCTTTTGTACATCCTGAGAAGCATTTGAGCCCACTCCTGGGCGTCTAGCCCTCCCGAGCCTGCATGTATTGAAAGTATTGCATTGTTCTTGTCATACTCTCCCGACAGAAGAGTCTTTATCCTTATGCTGGCTATCTCCCGCTCAAGCTCTTCTATGGCCTGCTTTACTTCCATTTCTGTAGCTTCGTCATCCTCTTCGATTGCCATTTCAAGAAGTATCTGAATATCCTCATACGATGATTCCAGTCTTTCAAAGCCTTCTATTTCTTCCTTCATCATCTTGTTGGACTGCAGCGTCTTCTGGGCCCTTTCATTGTCATCCCAGAAGCCCTGGCTAGTCATGGCTTTTTCCTGCTCATCCACCAAGTCCTTAAGCTTTGCTATGTCAAAGAGAAACCAAAAGCTCCTTTATTGACTCACTCATCTCCTGGATTTTCTGGTTGTATTCTTGAATATTAAGCATATGCTTCCCCCTATGAGTTCTTTCCACAGCACTTCTTGTACTTCTTGCCGCTGCCGCATGGGCAAAGATCGTTTCTTCCTACCCTATCGTCCTTTACAACTGTTGTCTGGCTCGGAGAATCAAGATCGGCAGAGCTTTGAGAAAGGTGGTCTACATCTATTACCTGCTTCCTTTCTATGCGCTCCTCGAGCGAGAATCCAAACATGAATTTTATTGTGTCTTCCTGTATGCTTCTTATCATCTCTTCGAACATGTCAAAGCCCTCGAACTGGTATGCCCTTACAGGGTCCTCCTGTCCTACCGCCCTTAGACCTATTCCCTGTCTTAGCTGCTCCATGGCGTCTATGTGGTCAACCCACTTGGTATCAACAACCTGAAGGAGTATAATCCTTTCAATCTCCCTCATCCTTTCCTCGCCAATGAGCTCTTCCTTTTGCTCATAAAGCGATACCGAAAGGTCAAGCAGCATGTCTTTTATCTTTTCCCTGTCGAGATTTTCTATGTCGCCAAAATCGATGCTGTCCTTTGGAAGATAGGCAGAGTACATGTACTCCTTTAGTCCCTGCAGATCCCACTCTTCCGGATAGCTGCCCTCGGCGGTGAAACGCTCCACTGCGTAGTCCACTATCTTTTGAATCATGGACATTATATTTTCCCTTATGTTTTCGCCTTCAAGGACGCTTCTTCTTTCCTTGTATATTATCTCCCTCTGCTTGTTCATTACATCGTCAAATTGGAGAACGTGCTTTCTTATTCCAAAGTTCCTGCCCTCTACCTTCTTCTGAGCATTTTCAATCGACTTAGACAGAAGTGAATGCTCTATAGGCATGTCGTCTTCCATTCCCAGCTTGTCTACTACGCTTCTTATCTTTTCGCTTCCAAACAATCTCATCAGGTTGTCTTCAAGACTTATAAAGAACCTTGACGTACCCGGGTCTCCCTGACGTCCGGCACGACCTCTGAGCTGGTTGTCTATCCTTCGAGACTCATGCCTTTCAGTACCAAGTATGCAAAGACCGCCGACAGCTTTAACTTTTTCCTGCTCCTCGTCTGTTTGCGTTTTGATGTCATAGTATATTCCCTTGTATTTGTCCTTGGCTTCTATTATTTCAGGATCTTCCGTATCTATGAAGCTTGTAGCCAGCGATATGATGTGGTCGCTATAACCAAGCTTCCTCATCTCTTTTTTGGCCATGAACTCAGGATTACCCCCAAGCACTATGTCGGTACCCCTTCCTGCCATGTTTGTAGCTATAGTCACAGAGCCTAGCGTTCCTGCCTGCGCTACAATTTCAGCCTCTCTCTCGTGCTGCTTGGCATTTAGCACCTGGTGCCTTACACCCTTTCTCTTGAGCATGTTAGAGAGCATTTCAGACGTTTCTATAGCTATAGTACCTACAAGTATAGGCTGACCAGTCCTGTATCTCATCTCAATTTCATCTACAACAGCCTTGAACTTGCCTTCATCAGTCTTGTATACACTGTCGGGCTCGTCCTTTCTGGCTATAGGCCTATTAGTTGGAATCTGAACTACGTCCATGCCGTATATCGACTTGAACTCCTCTTCCTCCGTCTTGGCCGTACCCGTCATACCAGAGAGCTTCTTATACATCCTGAAGTAGTTCTGGAACGTTATGCTCGCAAGCGTCTGCGATTCCCTTTGAACCTCTAGCCCTTCCTTGGCCTCTATCGCCTGGTGGAGGCCGTCGGAATATCTTCTTCCGAACATTAGTCTTCCTGTAAATTCGTCTACGATTACTATCTCGCCGTCTTTTATGACATAATCCACATCAAGCTTCATTAGGTTATGAGCCTTTAGAGCCTGGTTTATGTGGTGTGATATTTCCATATTTGTGGGGTCTGACAGGTTTTCAACGTTGAAGTACTTCTCAGCCTTAGCAACTCCGTTTTCCGCAAGCATTACAGAGTGGCCTTTTTCATCTACAGTGAAATCAACAGTCTCTTCCTTGTACTCCCTGTTGAATCTGTCCTGCTTGTCTTCTGTAGGATCGAGTATTCTGCCTTTCAGCATCTGTACAAAGGTGTTTGCATCATGGTAGAGTCCTGTAGACTTGTCTCCAGGTCCCGAAATTATAAGCGGAGTCCTGGCTTCATCTATAAGTATGGAGTCAACCTCGTCGACTATGGCAAAGTTGAGCTCTCTTTGTGTCATGTTTTCTTTATATATGACCATGTTGTCCCTTAGGTAGTCAAAGCCGTACTCGTTGTTCGTACCGTATGTTATGTCGCAGTTGTACGCAGCCTTCTTCTGCTCAGGCGTCTGCCCGTGCACAACAACACCTACTGTAAGGCCCAGGAATTCATATATGCTTCCCATCCATTCCTTGTCACGCTTTGCAAGGTAATCGTTGACAGTTACAACGTGAACTCCCTTGCCTGAAAGCGCGTTAAGATAAACTGGAAGCGTAGCCACAAGCGTCTTACCTTCACCAGTCTTCATCTCAGCTATTCTTCCCTGGTGAAGAACTATACCTCCAATTAGCTGCACCCTGTAGTGCCTCATTCCAAGCACCCTCTTGGCTGCCTCTCTCATTGTGGCAAAAGCCTCCGGCAGTATGTCATCAAGCGTCTCGCCGCCAGCTACTCTATCCTTTAGTTTCTGAGTCATGCCCCTTAGCTCTGCATCGCTCATACCTGTAAAATTAGGTTCTATCGCCTCTATCTTATCTACTATTTTTTCGATTTTTTTAATTTCTTTTTTATTTCCCCCGAATAATTCTTTAATAAATTCCATGCTTAGTCCCTCGTTTCAAGATTCTATTTTTATTTTAATAGCCTAATTGGGCTGTTCGGGCTGCTTGCTTGCTGAAATTATGCAACAGTCCTTTTTATCCCATAACTATTATTTTATCATAAAATATATATTGTAGAGCTTTTTTTTGATTTTACTGATGTTAAGGTTTTGTGAGGAACTCTGCTTTTGACTCTGCATGATAAATAGGCGCCGACTCAGCTTTGGGCTTTCCTTTCATCTCATGCCGCCACTCTGCCGGCAGCTTTGAAACTCGCTGCGCTCAGACAGTCAAAGCTTTCTCCCGGCTCCGCATCTGCATTTCGATTGGAAATCCATCAAAGCCTCATAAAGGCGCCCTGATTTATCATTGCCAGAGTCACTCAGCCATGCGCGCTGGTTTTCCTCTCCCCACACCAACTGCGTAACGCTTTTTATTTTTTGCGACATTTGGAGCAGCTTGCTGTTTTGAGAGATTCATCCAAATAAAAAAAGCCGGACTATGCATAGTCGGCTAGTTACGTATGGGCAGAGCTCTTATCGCAAGAATCCAAACGGAATAAAGCAGGCCTGATTTAATGAGTTTTGATTGATTTCCTGGCGAAGTGCATGAATGAAATCGTTGGAATTTTGAGTGTCTGAGCGCAGCGAGTTCTCAAAATTCCAGATTTCAGAGTGCATAAGCCAATTGGAAATCACAAAATGAAATTTAAAGGCCAATTATTCCTTTGGATTCGGTCCAAAACGAGACATAAGGCCGGCGTTTTCATCGGATTATAGCTGGCAGCTGCAGCATCGCGCGAGCCGCTTTCTTGTATTCAAGGCACGCCCTTAAATTCTTCAAAAAAAACAAAAAAATAAAAAGATTACGCAGCCACGACCTACTCTCCCAGGACCCTTCGATCCAAGTACCATCGGCGCTAAGGA
>NZ_WXFG01000016.1 GCF_009881055.1 Peptoclostridium sp. | reverse complement strand
AAAGAGCATGCACAAGGCTTGGAATCAAGCTCTTATTCGCAAAGCCCTACCACCCGGAGGGGAAAGGCAAAATCGAGGCCTTCAACCGCAGAGTGGATTCGTTTCTTTCGGAAGTAGCCTTGATGAATATGACCTCACTTGATGAACTCAACCACTATCTTCAGCTATGGATTTCAAATCATTACCACAAAACAGAGCATTACGGACTCGGAGGAATTTCACCGGAGACGGCTTTCAAAACCGACTCTCGGCCCCTTAAGTTCATAGACATGGCCGCTTGCACCGAGGCTTTCATGCATACCGATGAAAGGCTTGTTGACAAGACCGGCTGCGTCAGCTTCGCTGGCAAAAAGTATGAAGCCGGACTGCAGCTCATTGGCAGAAAAGTGGAGGTTCGCTATGATCCGTCATGGTCGCACGAAGTTGAAATTCACCATAAGGACTTTGAGCCCTTCAAAGCAAAAGAGCTTGAAATAGGAGAAAACTGCGGCGCCAGGGCTTCCCTGCCTCAACAGCTTGCTCCCGTAAAAGCCGATGGCTCAAGGCTTTTGGAAGGACTAAACAAAGCCAACATTACCAACCGGACTAAGAAAGACATTGCAGTAGTCTTTAGAAAGAATCGGGAGGTGAAAGAAAATGTATGAAGCCTTCTTTGAGATGCAAAATACGCCATTTGTAAACAGCGTACCAACAGGCAGTCTCTACATGTCGCCAATGCTTGATGAAACGCTCGGAAGACTTGAGTTCGTCGCAGAAAAGCGTCTGTTTGCACTGGTTACGGCAGATGTAGGCTGCGGCAAAACAACTGCCATTAGAAAATTTACTGCATCACTTCCCTCAGACCTCTACCAAGTACTGTATCTTTCAGATTCAAAGTTGACTCCCAGATGGTTCTATAAGGGTCTTCTTGATCAGCTCGGAGTAGAATCCAAGTTCTACCGTGGCGACTCAAAGAGACAGCTTCATCAACACCTGGAGGTTATCCGCGGTGTTCACAGCAAGACAGTTGTTACAATAGTCGACGAAGCGCATCTTCTCGACCGGGAAACACTTGAAGAAATCCGATTTCTGCTAAACTACAAGATGGACTCCTTAAACCCGATGGCTCTTATCCTTGTTGGTCAAAATGAGTTATGGGACAAGCTCAAGCTTCAAAGATACGCGGCTATCCGCCAAAGAATCGACATAAAGTGCGAAATACCGCAGTATGACCGAGCACAGACACAAGAATACATAGCTGCGCACCTTGCATACGCAAAGGGTGCACACGAAGTTTTCACCGACAAGGCTATTGACGAGGTCTACAAATATTCGGCCGGCTCAGCCAGAGCCATCAACAAAGTATGTACCCATGCGCTTATGTATGCCTCGCAGCGAGCTAAAAAGCTTGTGGACGACCACATGATCAGAACTGTAATCGAGGGAGAACTTCCTTAAAATGCGGCCATGACAGCATTGTCATGGCCAAAATCAAACCAGCTTGCGGCAAGATAAGCGAGCAGTTTGAGGCAACATTGCTGGTCAACTCATAGACAGAGTTAGCGATTTATAACATTTTATGATAAAATTCACTATGATTAGCCTGAATTCATTTCGGTATGTATTACTTATAAGTAACTCATCAAATGAACGGAGGACAATTAACATGGCTTTAGGTTGGGACGAAATAACAGGCAGGGCTATGGCTTTTTCGAAGAAGTGGAAAAATACAATTGATGAATCAGCTGAAGCCCAAAGCTTTCTTAACGATTTTTTTAATGTGTTTGGAGTTGACCGCAAAAGGGTTGCCACTTTCGAGACTAAGGTCCCAATAGGGAAAACCCGCAACGGATATATCGATTTATTATGGAAGGGCGTAATACTTGTTGAAATGAAATCCATGGGTAAAAGTCTCGACAAGGCCTACGATCAGGCAAGAGACTATGCTTTCAATCTCCACGACGAGGACCTTCCTGAGTATATAATGGTTTGCGACTTCCAGAACATAAGGCTGTATCGAAACACTACAGGGCAGGTATGGAACTTCAAAACATCCGAGCTCCACAAGAAGGTAAAGCTATTCTCGAGCTTGGCCGGCTACAAGACTTCAACCGACATGCCGAAAGACCAAGAAGTAGATATTAAGGCTGCCGAAAAAATGGCGAAGCTTCACGACATACTCAAGTCTCACGGATACGAAGGACATCCGCTGGAAGTCTACCTCGTGAGACTCCTGTTCTGCCTGTTCGCAGATGATACGGGCATATTCGAAAAGAATATATTCTTTGACTACATAGAAAACTCTAAGGAAGACGGCTCAGATTTGGCCTTTAGAATAGCGCGCCTTTTCGAGGTGCTGGATATGCCTGACGAGCAGCGCACCAAGCACACAATGCTGTCAGACGAGCTCAAAAGGTTTAGATACATAAACGGAAAGCTATTCGAGGAGCCGTTGCCATTTGCTGACTTCGATCATAAGATGCGCAAGATGCTCCTCGAATGCTGCGCTCTTGACTGGGGCTATATATCCCCTGCTATATTCGGAGCGATGTTCCAGGGAGTCATGAATCCAAAAGAACGACGTGAGCTTGGAGCGCACTACACAAGCGAAGAAAACATACTCAAAGTGATAAGGCCGTTGTTCTTGGATGAACTCTGGAAGGAGTTTGAACATATTAAGGGCGACAGCAAACAGCTCCAGCTATTCCATGATAAGCTAGGAAAGCTCAGATTTCTAGATCCAGCCTGTGGCTGCGGCAACTTCCTAATAATCACATATAGAGAACTTAGACGCTTGGAGCTTGAAGTGATTAAAATGCTGACAGATAACCAGGCACAACTGATGCTAATACACGGAATTACATCGTCTATCAAAGTGAATGTTGAGCAGTTTTACGGCATAGAATATGAAGAATTCCCTGCACAAATAGCTCAAGTTGGCATGTGGCTTATGGACCACCAGATGAATACTCTCGTTGCAGAACATTTTGGTTTGTACTATGCTAGACTTCCATTGAAGCAGTCAGCAACCATAGTTCATAGTAATGCGCTAAAGGTTGACTGGGAAGATATAGTGCCGAAATATGAATTGAGTTATATTATAGGCAACCCACCTTTTGTGGGTGCGAGGTGGATGACAAAAGAACAAAAATCGGACTTATTAGATGTTTTTGAGAATCATAATTGTGCTGGAAATCTGGACTATGTATCTGCTTGGTATGTAAAAGCTGCGCAAATGATGGATAGCACCACAGTGGAAACCGGGTTTGTTTCAACTAATTCAATTACACAAGGTGAACAAGTTTTTATTCTATGGAAATATTTGATTGAGAAGTATAATGTTGTTATAAATTATGCTTATAGAACATTCTTTTGGAACAATGATGCAAAAGGAAAAGCGAAAGTTCACTGTGTGATTATTGGATTTAGCAATCGCAGCCGAACCAATAAATTGTTATTTGATTCTGATGGTATCCCAATTCGAGCTGAAAGGATCAATGGATATTTAATTGATGCTCCAGATATATTTATCCAAAGTAGATCAAAACCATTATGCAATGTACCTGAAATGAGATCGGGAAATAAACCTGTTGACGGAGGCAACTATCTTTTTACTGAAGATGAGAAAAATGAATTTGTTAAACTTGAACCACTGTCAGAGTGTTATTTCATGAAATTCTTAGGTTCTGATGAGTTTATCAATGGCTACAATCGCTGGTGCTTATATTTGGAGAATATTACACCCAGCGAACTAAGAAAAATGCCGCTTGTCATGCAACGGGTTGAAGCAGTTAGAAAATTTAGGGAAAGCAGCAGTAGCAAACCCACGCAAAAGTTGGCTGAGACACCTTTGCAGTTCCATGTTAAAACAATAATGGAATCATCATATATTGTTATTCCTCAGGTATCATCATTTAGAAGAAAATATATCCCTATAGGTTTTTTATCTCCTGATGTTATTTGCAGTGACAAGTTGAGACTAATTCCCAATGCAACTCTTTATCATTTCGGCGTCTTAACTTCAAAAATTCATATGATATGGACAAAAGTTACATGCGGCAGATTAAAGAGTGATTACCAATATTCAAAAGATATTGTTTACAACAACTTCCCTTGGCCTGATCCAACTGAAACGCAGAAAAAGGCAATTGAAGATGCAGCTCAGACTGTTTTGGATGTCAGAACATTATATCCCAATGATTCTCTAGCTGACTTGTATGATCCACTTGCTATGCCTCTTGAACTTGTAAAAGCTCACAATAACCTCGATAGGGCTGTCGTGGTAGCATACGGCGGAGGTGGCTTTAAAATCGAAGCTGAGCGTGTTGCTGATTTAATGCAGAGATATTCAGAGCTGGTTAATGCGGAACAAAAAAATAAGTAAGAGTAAATTTCCTGAAAACCAAATCTATAAAAATATATAATTAAGAGCTTCGGCTCTTTTTCTTTACCCAAATTTCTGAACGTACGTTCTTTTTATTTTTAGCAAAATAACTATAATAGTATTCAGGAGGTGGAATCATGAAAGCAGCACTATACGTTCGCGTTTCTACTATGCATCAGATAGACAAAGACTCCCTGCCATTTCAGAGACAGGAGCTTGTCAACTACGCAAAATATCTGCTTGGCATAGACGACTATGAAATATTCGAGGATGCCGGATATTCTGGTAAGAATACAGACCGTCCCAAATTCCAGGAGATGATGTCCAGGATTCGTGCCGGTGAATTCACTCACATGTTGGTCTGGAAGATAGACCGGATATCAAGGAACCTTCTAGACTTCACAAAAATGTATGACGAGCTTAAAAAACATAACGTGATTTTCATTTCCAAGAACGAACAATTCGATACATCCAGCGCGATGGGTGAAGCGATGCTCAAAATCATCCTGATTTTCGCCGAGTTGGAGCGTAAGCTCACAGGCGAGCGTGTGTATTCAATCATGCTTTCAAGAGCTGAGAAAGGCCTCTGGAACGGCGCACCGATGCCTCTTGGATATACATGGGTTGAAGAAGGCGAAACGAAATTTCCGGTTGTGTGCCCTGACGAAGCCAGGACAGTCCAATTCATATATGATTCTTACGAAGAGCTTCGCTCCACAATGTCTGTCAAGCACAGGCTTGAAGCTAATGGTATCAGTACAAAAAAAGGCCGCACCTGGACAACTAAGACTATTGCAGACATACTTCGCAACCCTTTCTATGTCGGCACCTATAGATATAACTACAGGGAGGCTGGAAGAGGCAATAAAAAACCTGAGGATGAATGGATTGTAGTGGAAGATAACCACGAATCTATCATATCTAAAGAACAGTATGAGAAGGTCTGCAGCATACTTGATGCACAAAAGCGTGGTCGCAATGTGACACGCACAAGCCATATACATGTTTTTAGCCATCTAATCCATTGTGAAAACTGTGGTAAAAAACATATAGCGAGTATAGACAGACCTAGGGATGGCGGATACAGGCCGTCGGTATATAGATGCTTCAACTATGTGCACAGCAATAAAGCTCACAGGGCGTGTGGATGCGCAATCGGTGAAGTCAAATTGGGACCGTTCATGCTCAACTATCTTGCCAATTTGGTAAGGGCTCATGATGATGCCAAGCTTACAGGCAAAACCGAGCATACAGAAAAGCTACTGCTCCAAGGAAAGCTGTTCAAGGAAATAGCCGGGATACATCCTGAAGATCTGCAAAACATACACAGGGTATTCACGGGCTCAACCCAAGACATATTATTCGACAAAATTGAAGATGAAGGTAAAAATATCGAAAAGGACTTTACCCTGGATACGCTAAAGGAAGAAAAGAAAAAATGTGAAAGGGCAATGCAAAGACTTGAGGATCTCTTTTTATTTTCAGACGATGCTATGTCGGAAAAGGACTATCTTGTAAGAAAACAGGATCTTAAAACTAAGATTGACAATATAAACAAAAAAATAAAAGACAGGTCCGTCGAATACTCGAAGAACCTGCCCGGTCATGATTTGAGCTTTATCAAGAAGGCCACCCAATACCTCTTGGCTCAAAATCTATTGGAATCAAAACATATCGATTATAATAAGCTTGTCATGACTATGGACAAGCAGCTGCTCAAAGATCTAATGCTCAGTGTCATAAGTCGAATTACTGTCAGGGAGAACAAACAAATAGCTTCAATTGAGTTTACAAACGGCATGAATCATAGGTTTGTATATAGGGATTAGCTTGCGCTAGTCCTTTTTCATTCTCAATTACAGAATGCATCTCACTGCATTCACTGGACAGCCATAAGTGAGAACTATATATTTTCTGACGCGCCTCGTTTTTTCGCGTTGCTCATCGTTTATCCTTCTTACTTCTCTTGTATAGTATTCCTGCTTTTCAATCTCATGAGCAGATATTTCAACTTGCTTTCTTTCTCCCAAAACCAATGCCTCCTCGTACAATTTCACTAGATATGATTATACCATATCAGAGTATTTTTATGGAATATTTTTGGCATGGCATTTTGAAATCGCATTATCCAACCTTCTTTGAAAGTATAAGTCGAAAAATTAAAGACAGGTCCGTCGAATACTCGAAGAACCTGCCCTCGTCTATCGTTTATAAATCTCAATATCAGTGTTCTCCATGCCATTGAATAATCCGTTGAGCTTCCAAGTGATATCAAAGCTGCCTACATTGAAGATTTTCTCCTCAAACAAGCATACTGGCATAACCCCCATAAGGGAATTTGTAATGAAAATCTCATCAGAGGTCTTGTAGAAATCCTTGGCGAATCCTCCTTGGACTACTTCCATATCTAATTGACGGCATAATGTAATTGCCTTCTCCCGGGCAATTCCGGCAAGAAGCCCGCATTCCACAGAGGGCGTGAATATTTTGGCCCCTTTTACGAAAAATATGTTAGATACGGCTCCCTCGCTCAATTCGCCCCTGGAGTTTATAAAAATCGGCTCTTCATACCCTTTTTCTCGCGCTCGTGCTATCTGCAGCATGTTTTCCATATAGTTTGTACTCTTTATATATGTCAAGTCGGAGTTTTCATTTTTGAGCACACCTGCATAACAGAGCTTAAGACCTCGATTGTATACATCCTCTCCATATATCTTCTCGCCAACGCTGATTACAACATCCGAACTATCCTCATTTCTTTTTAGACACATTATCTTGAGGAAGCCTCGGGAAAGCCTGTTTTCTATGATTACGCTTTCACAGCTTTGTCTTATGCTGTCGAAATTCTCTTTCATAGCAATTCCTGCCACTATGCAGGATTTTTGAAGCCTGCTGAAGTGCTCTCTTAGAAATACCGGCTTTCCCTCAACAAGCTTAATCGTCTCGAATACCCCCCAGCCGTGAGCCGTTCCACTTGATAGCGGGCTAAATATTAGATCTCTCGATTCTATAATCTCGCCGTTTATATATATATTCACTGGGCTACTCCCCGCCGCAAAGAGCTTTTACAAGAGCTCTTGCCTTGTGAAGTGTCTCCTCGTATTCGAATTCCTTGTCCGAATCCCAGACTATGCCGCCGCCCGCCTGGAAATATGCATTTTCTCCCTTTTGAAGTATCGTCCTTATTACTATGTTGAAGTCGGCATCGTCGTTAAAGCCTATATACCCTATTGAGCCGGTGTATATGTTGCGCTGGGTGGGCTCCAGCTCGTCGATTACCTGCATTGCCCTTATCTTTGGAGCTCCTGTTATAGAGCCTCCCGGGAATGACGACTCTATGCATTCTAGCGCGCCTACATCGTCTCTTAGCTCCCCTTCCACTGTAGATACAAGGTGGAATACCGTCGGATATTCCTCTATGCAAAACAACTCTGTCACTTTTACGCTTCCCGTCTTGCATACCTTTCCAAGGTCATTCCGCTCAAGGTCAACTATCATTAGGAGCTCCGACTTGTCCTTTTCGCTGTTTTCAAGCTCCTTTCTGTTCGATTCGTCCTCGGCGGCGTTGGCGCCTCTTGGCCTTGTACCCTTTATCGGCCTTGTCTGCGCTTTTTTGTCCCTTATCTGCATAAACCGCTCGGGCGAGCTGCTGAGTATATGGCCTTCGTCAAAATCCATGTAGCACGCAAATGGGGCAGGGTTTATTGTCCTAAGCCTTGTGTAGAGCTCATAGGGTTGAAGCTCCGTTTTGCAGCGAAACCTTTGTGTCATGTTCACCTGGTATATGTCTCCAGACCTTATATAGTCCTTAACTTTCTGCAGCGCCTCTAAATAATCCTCCTTGGTGAAGTTGCTCTCTATTACCGGACTATCTTCAACCTGAGGCATCTCTATTGAGACCCCATTTTTTTCAGCCTCTGAAATGGCCGATTCTATTTCGCTTATGACCTCCTGCGCATCACTTATTATTCCAAGGGCAGCCAAATACGTCTTTTTCTCGACATGATCAATTGCAACGATTCCGTCATATATTCCGAAAAACATATCCGGTATGTTCACATCGTCTATTGCCGTTCTCGGCAACTTTTCAACGTGATGGCAAAGGTCATAGCCAAGGTATCCCACCGCTCCTCCTGCAAAGGGGATGTCGCAACTATAGCTGGTCTTGTACTTGTCAAGAATAATGCCCAGCTCTTTGAATGGATTTGAGTTGAGCTCTCTCTTCTCTCCAACGGTTTCTATTGTGACTTTGCCGTTCTTGCTCTTGATTGTCTCTATTGGATCAAAGCCTATAAAAGAGTATCTGCCTAGCTTTTCGTGATCCATGCCGCTGTCGAGGAAAAAAGAGTTTTTTCTGTCCTTAAATACAGTGAATATTTCGAAGCTCCCAAGGGATGTTTTTAGTTCCTTTATTATCATTTATTTTTTCCTCCTTTGTTTTGCATGCACAAGGAAATTCCTCAGCATTTCAAGGCCCATTTCAGTCAGTATTGCTTCAGGGTGGAACTGTACGCCTTCAATATCATACTCCTTGTGTCTTAAACCCATTATCTCGCCGTCCTTAGTCTGAGCGCTTATCTCAAGGCAATCAGGAAGCGTCTCTTTTTCCACAACTAACGAATGGTATCTAGTTACCTTGAGAGGGTTCTTTAGACCTTCAAATACGCCCTTGCCATCGTGGAATATCTCATGCACTTTACCGTGAACAGGCTCGCTGGCTTTTACTATGTTGCCACCAAAAACTCGTCCTATTGTCTGATGTCCAAGGCATATTCCAAGCACCGGGATCCTGCCCTTGAAGCTTTCAACTGCCTGCTTGGATATGCCGGCTTCGTCAGGGGTGCACGGCCCTGGAGATATTACTATTATGTCTGGATTTAGCTCCTCGATCATTTCTATTGTTATTTCGTCATTTCTATAAACTTTTACTTCCTCGTTCAGGCTCGACAGGTATTGTACAAGGTTGTACGTAAACGAGTCGTAGTTGTCTATCATAAGAATCAAGCGGATCACTCCTCAAGTATATTATTGTTGTCATCAATTTTTCTTAAGCGTTTAAATTTCATAATTTGTGTCTCATTATTATATATTATTAGAAAGAAAACATCATTTCAATTCGAATAATTATTTAACGAAAAATAAAAAATTAAAAATTATATATCATTTACGATAATATTAATTAAATTATATGTTTTTCTCTAAATTCGTAGATTTTGGCTCCCTAGAGCCTCCGGAAATCCGCGAGCATTTTTAGATAGGTATGTGATATAATATTGATATATCATTTAAGATAATATTGTTTTAGGTTAGTTCCTTAGGAGGTGTTTTTTATGGAAAAGAATAAGCGAAACCATCTTGTTGCTCCAAGGTCTGTATTCAATACGACCGAGCTTTACAGGATGTATGTTTTAAAGGAACTTTCTCTTGGAAAATCAATATACGGTAAGCAGATATTCGACGCCTTTACAGAGCATTTTGAAGGATATCCTTTCCCTATATCCTACAGCACCATATACACCACGCTCCACAAGCTTGAATCAGAAGGCTTCATAAAGAGCTGGTGGAAGGATGACTCCTCTTCCAAGAATCGCTCCACAAGACTCTACAGAATCACAGATGAGGGTACAAGATACTTCAAGCTAAAGGACAGGGACACCCTCGATTCACTCAAAAAAACAAAGGCACTGATAGACAAGTTCATTGAGCTGCTCAGCCTCTAGGTCAAAATCGAATATAATTAAACCAAATTAAAGAAAGAGCCTGCAATACGTCAGGCTCTTTAATGTCCACTCAACTTACTCTCTATAGTGTGAGATATCTGATTTTTTGATTACTCTGTATGAATTCTGCGTCTCGTCATATTCCAAAACGCTAAGGCTTGTAGGATGGACAAATGGCGGCTGCCACAGATCTTGCATGCTGCCGTTTTCTGCATGGAGCAGTATCAGCTTGAGCACTACTCCGTGTACTACCATTAGCAGATTTGAACCGCTGCTGCTTTTAACTATGCCGTCGAACTCCGTGATGATACGCCTGCTGGCTTCCTCATAGCTTTCTCCGCCACACGGCACAAACATGTGCGGCCTGTTCCAGAAGTTATGCAGCTGCTCTGCACTGCCTACTTTTATCTCGCTTTCAGACATGCCTTCCCAGACTCCAAAGTTCATCTCCTTGAGACCTTCACGGCTTTCTATTTCAATGCCCTTTCCCTCTGTGATTATGCGGGCAGTTGTGTACGCCCTGGGCAGAGGACTTGAGTACACCTTGTCTATTGGGGTGTTTTGTATGGCATCCCTTAGCCATTGCGCCTGCCTTACGCCCGTTTCTGTAAGTGCCGAATCCTTGTGCCCCTGGAATCTTTTTTGCACATTCCACTCTGTCTGTCCATGCCTTGTCAGATATATCCTCTTCATTATTTCATTCTCTCCTCAGCTTATGTTCCTTAATATAATAATATTAAGCAAATATTTGATCCTAGTCAATTGTTTTCAATAAAAACAACGAGCATACAGCAGTTGAAATTACCGGATCCAGCCACTTCCACCGTGCGTTATTTATAATTTTATTTTAATTTTTATTGATTTTTATGTTTAAAACAGTATAATCTTAGGTATAGCCAAAGCGCAGCAGAAAGGAATGATTATATGATAAAAACATTAAAATTCATACGCAAACCCGCAGCATTGAGACTTCTGATTGTTCTCACAGTTTCAATAATGGGAACCTCGATTATATTCGCTCAGACTGATTCAGATGAAAAGCTTGTGACGGCAGGCTACGCCAAACCAGGTACAAACATTATCCTGGCATCACAAAGCGGCATACCGATTAAGAACTACTATGAAACGCTTCTTGTAAAGCAAGTGTCAACATTCAAGAGCAATCAGCACTTGCAAGCACTTAATGCCGAAGAAGAGTATATCAGGAATACTACATACGGCAATGCCCTCGACTGGTGGAGCCAGGTTCGCGGCAAGCTGATTAAACAGAGTGACATACTTAAGGTGAAGGACTTTAACACAGGAAAAGTGTTTACAATTGTCATAGAAGGCGGCACAAATCACGCCGACATCGAACCTCTGACTCCCGAGGATGCTGCTATTATAAAAGAGCTCTGGGGCGGCTCGTATAATTGGAGCAGAAGACCTGTAATCGTATTTGCGGGTGGACAGGCAATAGCGGCGTCCATGAACGGCATGCCTCATGCCGGTGTTGACGCGCAGCCGCACAAGGCAATAACAGCCAACAGGAGCGCAGGCTACGGGCGCGGTATAAACTACGACATGATCAAAAACAACGGAGTCGACGGGCATTTCTGCCTTCATTTCAAAAATAGCATGCTCCATGTAAACGGCAAAGTGGATCCCGCCCACCAGGCTGCCATAAGAACTGCCGGAGGCAATTCCTAGTATAGTGATTTATAAAATACCTTGAGGCTCGCATTTTCGCGAGTTTCTTTTTTTACTCGAAATACCCTCATACCTTCAACCGCATCATGCTATTCGTTAAAAGCACCCAAATGGGCTGAGGTGGGACCTTTTTATGTTGATTTTACTGCTTCACCTTTGCTATACTGTAGTTGTTGCAAAAAACAGCAAGGAGGATTCCAATGCACGATATTTTAAAATCACTCATACTTTCGCTCGTTGAGGGTGTAACAGAATTTCTGCCCATAAGCAGCACAGGCCATCTGATACTCGTCAACAAGTGGGTCCAGTTTTCAGGCACCTTTTCAAACTCTTTCAATGTCATAATCCAGTTTGGAGCGATTCTCTCGGTTATAGTGCTCTACTGGCACAAGCTGTATCCCTTCAGTTCTAAAAAAAGCAAGCTTGAACGCGATGCATCGCTTGACATATGGAAAAAAGTTATTGTGGGCTTCATCCCCGCAATGGTTCTGGGATTCCTCTTTGGTGACTTTATAGAGGAGAAGCTGTTCAACCCCACTACTGTGGCTGTAATGCTCATAATAGGAGGAATAGCCATACTTCTTCTTGAAAAGCGCTCCGGCAGCTTCAAGATAAACAGCTTCGGTGAACTTACATACAAGAATGCCTTCCTGATAGGTCTGATACAGTGCATAGCCATGATTCCGGGCACTTCCAGGTCTGCATCCACAATCATAGGTGCGATGCTCCGAGGCACATCCAGGGAGATTGCAGCCGAATTTTCTTTCTTTCTGGCAATACCTACGATGGCAGGAGCTACAGCTTTTTCGCTGCTCAAAAATGGACTATCCATTTCGGGCGGAGAGTGGATAACCCTTCTCTCGGGCGTGTTTTTTTCCTTCCTTATAGCAATGGCTGTAATATCTTTTTTCATGAACTACATAAAAAAGCATGACTTCAAGCTGTTTGCCTATTACAGAATAGTACTCGGCGTAGTCGTACTTTTGTTTTTTTCTAAGTTCTAAAACAATCAATAAATACCGTACAAAAAAGCAGCCGGTTTTTCGGCTGCTTTTGCTTTGCATTTATTTTGCGTATTCTATTGCCCTGCTCTCTCTTATTACATTGACCTTTATCTGACCTGGATATTCCAGTTCATTTTCGATTCTCGATGTAACTTCCTTAGCCATCAGATATATCTCCTCATCCGCAACAACCTCAGGCTTGACTATTATTCTTACCTCTCTGCCCGCCTGTATTGCAAATGACTTGTCGACTCCTTCGAATGAATCGCATATCTCCTCAAGCTTTTCTAATCTCTTTATATATGACTCGAGCGTTTCTCTTCTGGCTCCAGGTCTTGCTGCTGATACTGCATCTGCGGCTGTCACCAGCACAGCTTCAACACTTTCAGCTTCATAGTCGCCGTGGTGAGTAGACATGGCATGAATTACTTCCTTGGATTCCCTGTACTTTCTTAGAAGATCCATTCCGATCTCTACGTGTGTTCCTTCTATTTCGTGGTCTACAGCCTTGCCTATGTCATGCAGAAGTCCGGCTCTCTTGGCAAGCTTCACGTCTGCACCAAGCTCTGACGCCATTATGCCCGCTAGGTGCGAAACCTCTATGGCGTGCTTGAGCGCGTTTTGGCCGTAGCTTGTCCTGTATTTCAGCCTTCCTATGAGCTTTATAAGCTCAGGGTGCACTCCGTGGACACCTGTTTCGAATGTCGCCTTTTCGCCCTCTTCCTTTATAGTCTCGTCGACTTCCCTTTTTGCCTTCTCTATCATTTCTTCTATCCTGGCAGGGTGAATTCTTCCGTCAACTATAAGCTTTTCAAGAGCTATTCTTGCTACTTCCCTTCTAATAGGGTCGAAGCCTGAGAGTATTACTGCCTCAGGAGTGTCATCTATTATAAGATCTATGCCCGTTAGGGTTTCGAGAGTACGTATGTTTCTGCCCTCTCTTCCTATTATCCTTCCCTTCATTTCATCGTTTGGAAGGTTGACAACAGTTACTGTCGTCTCAGCCACGTGGTCAGCTGCGCATCTTTGGATGGCCTGCGTTATTATTTCTCTTGCCTTCTTGTCAGCCTCGTCCTTAGCCTGGTGCTCTATGTCCTTCATCATTATGGACATCTCGTGTCTTGTTTTTCTCTCTGCGTTTGTGAGTATGAGCTCCCTTGCCTGATCAGAAGAAAGGCCCGAAAGACTTTCCAGCTTTTCAAGCTGCTGCTGCTTTACTGCCTCAACCTCAGCCTCTTTGTCCTGGACATCCTTGAATTTGCTCTTAAGCTGATCTTCCTTCTTTTCTACGTTGTCAAGCTTCTTGTCAAGAGTCTCTTCCTTTTGGATAATCCTTCTTTCGAACCTCTGAAGCTCGTTTCTTCTGTCCTTGATTTCTCTTTCGCTTTCACTTCTTTGTCTGTGAATCTCCTCTTTAGCCTCCAAAAGCTTTTCCTTTTTTATAGTTACAGCTTCCTGCTTAGAGTCCTCAATTATCTTTTTAGCTACTTCCTCTGCAGAGCCAATTTTCTTTTCGGCAACATTCTTTCTCATTATATATCCTGCAAAGCCACCTATTCCGGTTCCAGCTAAAGCCGCTGCTACTAAATCAATTACGCTAATGTTATCCACCTCCTGCTTTCTTTTTTTCCAAGTTACGTTTCATTATCAAGTTAGAATCACTGTTACAGCCTATGCTGACAGCTTTTGATTCAGCTTACGCTAAACATATTGTATAATTTTTTTATTAAAGTGTCAAGTTATACAGAATATGGCAGAACAAAGGACTGCATAGTAATTGCTCCGCAGTCCTTTGTTCTGTATTCCATAAGAAATTTTATGATATTTCAGCTGCCTTCTTGTCTTTTGTTTCCTTGTCTTTCGCAGGCGTCTGCTCGTCTTTCTCCAGATCAAAATGGACTCTTATTGCATGTTCAATCTCGTCGGCTATCTCCTTGTTGTCCATGAGGAATTTCTTGGAATTTTCTCTGCCTTGGCCAAGCTTTACATCGTTATAGCTGTACCATGACCCCGACTTGTTTACCACGTCTATTTCAGCACCTATGTCCAGTATCTCGCCTATCTTGGATATGCCTTCTCCGTACATTATGTCGAACTCGCACTGCTTGAAAGGCGGCGCTACCTTATTCTTTACTACCTTGACCCTCGTCCTGTTTCCTATAACCTCGTCGCCCTGCTTTATAGCCTCTATCCTTCTTACGTCAAGCCTTACAGAAGAATAAAACTTTAGCGCCCTTCCGCCGGTAGTTGTCTCCGGATTTCCAAACATCACGCCTATTTTTTCCCTTAGCTGGTTTATGAATATGGCCGAACAGTTTGATTTGTTCATGGCGCCTGCCAGCTTCCTGAGCGCCTGTGACATAAGTCTTGCCTGAAGGCCCATATGGGAATCGCCCATGTCGCCCTCTATTTCGGCTCTAGGCACTAGTGCTGCTACCGAGTCCACAACTATTACGTCTATGGCTCCGCTTCTTACAAGAGCCTCCGTGATCTCAAGGGCCTGTTCTCCCGTGTCTGGCTGGGAAATAACAAGGTTGTCCAGATCCACTCCAAGGTTCCTTGCATACACTGGGTCAAGAGCATGCTCCGCATCTATGAACGCTGTTATGCCTCCCTTTTTTTGGGCTTCAGCTATTATGTGGAGTGAAACAGTTGTCTTACCAGAAGATTCCGGACCGTAGATCTCCACTACCCTTCCTCTTGGCACTCCGCCTATCCCTATAGCTATGTCAAGTCCAAGTGAACCTGTAGGCACGGCTTCCACGTTGAGCTTGGAATCCGCACCCAGCTTCATTATGGAACCTTTTCCAAAATCCTTTTCTATTTGAGCAATGGCACTATCTAGAGCTTTTCTCTTTTCATCCATTTTATTCACCTCTTTATAATCAATGAGAACAAACGTTCTGATTTGATTATATCGTATGCTCCCGTTTGAGTCAAGCCTTCCTTGGCTATTATACAAAATACAAATCCCCCCTGGATTTCAGGAGGGATTATCAGGTCTAGCCTATTATTGCCTTGTTCAGCTTTATATAGTCGTATCCCGAGTATACTGTCAGTATGGCTGCAAGCCACATTACATATATGCCTCCTGGAACGCCAAGCAGCATCATGAGTATGGCTGCAATCTGGGATATAGTCTTTGCCTTCCCCCACTGGCTGGCCGCTATTACCACTCCGGAGGATGCCGCTATGGCCCTTATTATGCTTATTGTGAACTCCCTGGATATTATTATTACAGGTATCCATGATGAGAGCATTCCAATCTCCACCATGGTTATGAGTGCAGCCGATACAAGCACCTTGTCAGCCAGAGGATCCATAAGCTTTCCGAAGTTGGTTATCATGTTGTACTTTCTGGCTATATAACCATCTAGAAAATCCGTAAACGACGCTATGCCAAAAATAACAGCGGCCATATACATCGAGTATCTAAAGTCAGACAGCATTATTATCATGAATACCGGTACAAGGGCCATTCTGAAAATGGTCAGCTTGTTTGCCAAGTTCATATCGTTTCCCCCATGACATCATATTCTGTAGCCTGCACTATTCTCACATCGACCATGCTTCCAACCTGGAGCTCATGGTTTGCCTTTACATATACAAGGCCGTCTATTTCGGGCGCCTCCTTCTGGCTTCTTGCTGAATACAGCCCCTCTTCGAGCTGTTCCTCCACCAAGGCCCTGCAGGTCTCCCCAACTCTTTTCATGTTGTTTTCAAGCGAGATTTCCTGCTGCAGCAGCATTATTTCCTCTCTTCTTGCAAGCTTTTCATCTTCGTCAACCTGTCCGCTCAAATTGGCTGCCGCTGTGCCCTCTTCCTTGGAGTATGTGAACGCTCCGAGCCTGTCGAACTTTGCCTCTCTTACAAAATCCTTGAGGTCCTCGAAATCCTCGCTGCTTTCTTGAGGGAAGCCCACTATGAGAGTTGTCCTTATCACTGCATCCGGCAGGGCTTTTCTTATCATGCTGATTTTATCAAGCATGTCCTCCCGTGTCGTTTTTCTGTTCATTAGCTTCAGTATCCTGTTGCTGCTGTGCTGAACAGGCATGTCGAAGTAGCTGCATATCTTGCTGCTGCTTTTTACCGCGTCTATGAGCTCATTGTCTATCTCCTCGGGATATGTGTAGAGTACCCTTATCCACTCGATGGCTTCAATTTTCGAAAGTCTTCTAAGCAGCTCCGGGAGCGTTTTTTTGCCGTATATGTCGGTTCCGTATCTCGAGGTATCCTGCGCAATTAGTATGATTTCTTTTACTCCTGACTTGGCAAGCTCTTCTGACTCTGACACTATGTCCTCGAGCCTTCTGCTCCTGTATTTCCCCCTGAGCTTGGGGATTATGCAGTATGTGCATTTGTTGTCGCAGCCCTCTGCTATTTTCACATACGCCATATAATCTGGAGTAAGCTTTTTCTTGGGCAGATTTTCAGCTATGTCCTTGTCTATGTCTTCTATTATGCTTGTTTTGCCTTGCCTGTCGAGACCTTCTATTGCCTGTGCTATCTGAGGAAAGCTTGTGGTGCCCATAACAAGGTCAATTTCAGGTATCTCGCCCAGCAGCTGCTCGCTGTACCTTTGGGCCATGCAGCCTGTTACTATGAGATATTTGAGCGATCCGCTTTTTTTGTAATCCGCCATTTCAAGTATAGTGTCAATAGACTCTTCCTTGGCAGATTCAATGAAGCCGCAGGTATTTACTACTATTATATCAGCTGTTTCGAACTTATCCGTAAGTATGTAGCCGTTTTTTTCCAGAATCCCGGCCATAATCTCCGAGTCGTTCAGGTTTTTTGAACATCCCAACGATTCAATTGCAATTTTGTACATAATCTTCTCCTTCTTATGAATTAGATAGCGACGCCCTGAAGTCCCTAAGACTTCTAAGCGCGCTGTCAATGTCGTCAGTGTTTATGAAAGCGTCGTATTTGTACTTGTCTATTGAATAGTTGTACATCGGATCATAGTATTCCTCGATTAGCTTTTCTACTGCCGAGCTGTAGTCCTTTGCCTCTATGCACTCGAGCAGAAAATCCACCTTTTCGTTGCCCATTCGCTTTCTAAGATAACCGATGGATTCCATCAGCTTGTCGTCGTCCTTGAGGCTCAGTCTTACATACTGGTCCACAAGCCTCTTTGTCCTGTCCGCAGGGCTTGCCTCAAGCAGTATGTGAAGCGACTCATGGCTCACTATCATTTCGTAGATTTCGTTTGGCAGCATCACGCTGCCCACTCTCTTGCTTTCGCTTTCAGTAAAAATATACTTGTCGCTTGAGTTATATATTACATCGAATATAGCCGTCTCAAACAGCTTCTGCGAAGGCGGATCTTCCAGATAGCATATGTGGCCGAAAACTGAGCCGCAGTTTTTTGCAAGCTCCTCAAGATCCAGCACGCAAAGTCCCTCCTCCTGAAGCAGCTTAAGCAACTCCGTCTTACCTACACCTGTCAGGCCGTGGAGCACTATGAACTTATTGCGCTGCGCAGCGCTGCTTAGATATTCAATGACATAATTTCTGTATGACTTGTAGCCGCCTTTCAGCTGCATGACACTCATGCCTGTTGAGTTCATAAGCTCTACAACAGACTTGCTGCGCATGCCTCCTCTTGAGCAGTATACTACTACGTTATCGTATTCATTTGCTATATCGGCAAACTGCTTATAGTATTCTGATAGCTTTGGTGATACAAGCTCTAGTCCCATCTCCACTGCATTCTCCTTGCCGGCGTTCTTGTAGAGAGTTCCGACAATCTTTCTCTCTTCATCGTCTAAAAGAGGGAGATTTCTCGCATTCATTATCCTGTTGTCATTATACTCGCCAGGGGATCTTACATCTATGAATATGCAATTATCAAGCCTGAGAGCCTCTTCTATTTCTATAATCTTGCTTTTCAAAATTAACCACCTTCCAAATATGCCTAGTCCTCTCTTGCACGGAGCACTCTCCTTGGCCTGCTTCCCTCGCTGGGCCCAATTATGCCTTTTTTCTCCATTTCCTCTATCATCCGCGCCGCCCTGTTGAAGCCTACACGGAGCCTTCTTTGAAGCATTGAGGCGGACGCCTGATTTGATGATATTACGAGTTCTATGGCTTCTGACATGAGCTCGTCCTCGAATTCTTCGTCTGACGCGGCCATGCTTTCTATTTCCTGCGAGACTGCGCCCGATTCCGAGTCTTCTCTGAAATCCTGGCATTTTACGAATTCCACGACACTCTTGATTTCGCTTTCGTCCACAAATGCTCCCTGGACTCTTGTGGGCTTGCTTTGTCCTACCGGATAAAACAGCATGTCGCCTCTCCCAAGGAGCTTCTCGGCACCGCCCGAATCAATTATAGTCCTTGAATCAGTGGCCGACGATACTGCAAATGCTATCCGCGATGGTATATTGGCCTTAATAAGACCAGTTATGACGTCTACAGACGGTCTTTGAGTAGCTATCACAAGGTGCATGCCTGCGGCCCTCGCCATCTGTGCAAGGCGGCAAATGGAATCCTCGACTTCTTTGGGGCTTGCCATCATAAGATCGGCAAGCTCGTCTATTATCACTATAATCTGAGGCATCTTCTCTTCTGATTTCTGGTTGTAGCCTTCTATATCCCTTGCATTGTTTTCGGCGAATACGCCGTATCGCCTTGTCATCTCAGATACAGCCCAATTAAGTGCCATGGCCGCTTTCTTTGTGTCTGTCACTACAGGTATCAGCAGGTGCGGTATGCCATTGTAGCCGCTTAGCTCCACCACCTTTGGATCTATCATTATGAACTTGACCTCGTCGGGCCTTGCATTTAGAAGCACGCTCATTATGAGCGAATTCACGCAAACGCTCTTTCCTGCGCCTGTGGCTCCTGCAATAAGCATGTGAGGCATCTTTGCTATGTCTGCAACAACAGGAGCTCCGGAAATATCCTTGCCTATTGCAAAGCTGAGCTTCGATTTTGCAGACTTGAAGGCGCCTGATTCAACTATATCTCTAAGCAGAACGCTCTCCCTTGATTTGTTGGGCACCTCTATTCCCACCGCAGACTTTCCGGGTATCGGCGCTTCGATTCTTATGCTCTGCGCCGCAAGATTTAGTGCTATGTCGTCTGAAAGGTTTACTATCTTGCTTACCTTGACTCCGGATTTTGGCTGTATTTCATACCTTGTTATGGATGGGCCTATGCTCACCTGGCTGACCTTTGCATCTACTCCAAAATCCTGAAGCGTCTTTTCAAGCATCTTCACTGTATCCTTAATTTCCGCCTTATCCTCGCTCGAGCTCCTGCTTTCATTTTTGCAAAGCATAGCCACCGAAGGCACCTTGTAGTTGCTGTAGCAGGCCTGAATCTGCTGATTGCATGCATCAATGCCTGCATCTTCCTCCCGAGCCTGAGTCTGGCCTTTCTTGCTCTCTGCGGCTTCTTCAACTTCAAGCTGTCCTATGGGATTCGAAGCAGCCCCAATTGCTTCTTCGTCGCCATCTGATGAATTCGCTATCTTGAAGTCCACAATCTCAAATGCTTCGCTCGCCTTAACTTCCTTCTTTTGTTTTGCAGCAGTCTTTTTGCGTTTCGCCGAAGCAGCCGATAGCTTCATTGCAGATTTGACTGCGAATGAGAAAGTCCCTTTTGCAAGCCCAGCTGCTTTTTTAAGCAGCGGCACGTCAAATCCGAATGCTACAGAAAACAAAAGCATGGAAACAGCCATAAGCATGCTGCCGTCGCTGCCCAACAGCCTGACAACACTGGCCGATACAACCAGCCCTGCAAGCCCGTAGCCCTGCATGCTCTCTCCTGCGACGAACGCCTTCCTTAAATCCTCCATACCGTCTATGCTGACAACATTCCCATGGGAATTTATTACACAATATATGAGCAAAGCTCCGCCAAAAAAAACGTAATGAAGCCCGTATCTTGTGAATTTGATGCTTTCCATATTCGAAGAAAGCTTTCCGGCAGCTATCCACATGAGCAGCAACGGCACGGCAATTGAAAAGCTAGAGAACACTCCTCCAAGCAGCACCCTTGTCCAGTTTCCGACTTCACCGGTTGCCATGCCCACGAGGCTTAGCAGCATGAACATTGCCAAAAACGAGAGGGCCAACCCTTCAACAAGACGCATGTGTTTTTTCCGGCCTGAAACCTCTTTAGAGCCTCTTTTTTTTCTTTCCTGGCTTTTCCTGTTTTTTTTCAATTCGTTCACCCCGTAAGGCATCTACATGTAAAGTGCGAACTCATCATGCAGTGAATTCACAGCTTTTTTTACGTCTTCTGTCTTTATAAGACATGATATAGTCATATGCGAGTCCGTAGTCTGGAGTATGTCTACTCCCGCCCCGCTCAGAGCTGTCACTATCCGTGACATAACTCCTGGTATGCCTGTAATCCTGTCTCCTATGACCGTAACCTTGGAGCACTCTGTAGCAATTGTATATTCTGCATTATGTTTTTTGAGCGTCTCCTCTATTTTGCTTACCTCGTCGCTGTTTACCGTGAACGCCTTTTGAACCATGAAAAAGTTGATCATGTCTATGCTTATGTCCTGGGCCTTTATCTCGTCAAGTATTTCGGAGAAAATACCAATATCGCTTGTATTAACTATGACTTGAGCAACGTTATCCTTGCTGGCAACTGCAGTTATAAGCTTCTTGCTCATATTGTAAGTATCCTTTCCCTTGTTGTAGCCGACACTAGTGCCTTCGCCCTCGCTGAGCGTGTTTTTGATCTTCAGGACTATATTGCTGTTTTTAGCAACCTCCACAGCTCTCGGATGAATTACCTTGGCTCCGGTTTCGGCCATCTGGAATACCTCATCATAATTTATGCTCTCTATTGTGCGCGCATTCGGCTGTATTTTAGGATCGGCCGTCATTATTCCCTCTACATCGGTATATATCTCTACTACGTCTGCATTCAGAGCGCTTCCTATCACCACAGCTGAGGTGTCGCTTCCGCCTCTTCCAAGAGTTGTAACCTCGCCGTCCCTGGTCACGCCCTGGAATCCTGTGATTATTACAACCTTGCCGTGTTCCAGCTCACTTTGAATCCTCTTTGGATCAACTTCAAGGACGCTGGCGTTCGAAAACTTGTCGTCTGTTACTATGCCCGCCTGCGCGCCGTTTAGCAGCACTGCGCTTATGCCGCAGTCTCTTAGCACATGAACCAGGAGCGCTCCCGATATAATCTCACCGCAGGACATTAGCATGTCCATCTCCCTGATGCTGATATCGCTGCCGCTTATGTCCTTGCACAGTCCTATGAGTGTATCTGTCGCGTAGGGTGCCCCTTTTCTTCCCATTGCGGAAACTACTACTACAAGCTGGTCTCCCCTGTCGACACAGCTTTGTATTATGTCCGCCACTCTTCTCATCCTCTGTATGCTTTCAAGCGATGTTCCGCCGAATTTTTTAATTATTATGCTCATATCGTGTTTCCTCCGTTCAATCACAGTAAAGTCTTCTATACCATTATAAGTTACCTGTTTTTGATAATCAATATTTATGCTGTATTCGGCGCGTGACAACAAAAAAATAAGCACAAATGTGCTTATTTTTCTAAAAGTGCTTTCCTTGAAAGGTTTATTCTTCCCTGCTCATCTATCTCCATAAGCTTAACCTGTACAATGTCTCCAACATTCAGCACGTCCTCAACTTTTTCAATGCGTTCATGCGCTATGTTTGATATGTGTATAAGCCCTTCCTTGCCTGGCAGTATCTCTACAAATACTCCGAACTTCATGAGCCTTGTAACCTTGCCAGTGTAAATTTCGCCCACTTCAGGCACTTTTACAATGTTTTCTATTATAGCCTTTGCCTTGTCTCCAGCCTCGAGATTTTCAGCTGTTATGAATACTCTGCCGTCGTTTTCGATATCAATCTTGACACCAGTATCCTCTATTATCTTGGTTATCACCTTGCCCCCAGGTCCTATTACATCTCTTATCTTGTCTGTATCGATAAGCATCTGTATTATTCTCGGCGCATAAGGTGAAAGCTCAGGCCTTGGCGCTGTCATTGTTTCCTGCATCTTGCCAAGTATGAAAAATCTGCCGTCCTTTGCCTGTCTCAGTGCATTCTCAAGCACGCTTCTGTCGATACCGTGTATCTTTATGTCCATTTGTATAGCAGTTATACCTTTTTTAGTTCCTGCAACCTTGAAATCCATATCTCCAAGGAAATCTTCCATGCCCTGTATGTCTGAGAGTATGGCTATGCTGTCATCCTCTTTGATAAGTCCCATGGCTATGCCTGATACCATGTCCTTTACAGGCACTCCTGCATCGAGCAGTGAAAGAGTGCTTCCGCATACGCTCGCCATTGACGATGAGCCGTTTGAGCTTAGTATCTCTGAAACAAGCCTTATAGCATACGGGAATTCATCCTTGCTTGGCAACACAGGCTCCAGGGCCCTTTCTGCAAGCGCTCCGTGTCCTATTTCTCTTCTTCCAGGCCCTCTAAGAAACCTTGCCTCTCCCGTACTGAAAGGAGGGAAGTTGTAGTGGTGCATATATCTTTTTTCTTCCTTTTCATCTAGCCCGTCAAGTATTTGAACGTCTCCGAGGGCTCCCAGAGTAGCTATAGTCAGCGCTTGAGTCTGTCCTCTTGTGAACAGCGCAGATCCGTGAGTCCTAGGAAGCACGCTTACCTCACTCCATATAGGCCTTATCTCTTCAAGACCCCTGTTGTCAGGCCTTATGCCCTCTTTGGCTATCATTGTCCTTACCTGCGTTTTCACAAGCGAGTCGAGCGCAGCCTTCACATCCTTTTCAATCTCGCCGAAGCCTTCGGCGTATTTCTCCTCGAAATGAGCGATAGTCTCGGCTTTCACCTTGTCCATGTTTTCGACTCTTTCAAGCTTGTCGGCAGTCCTTATAGCAGAAATCATTTTTTCTGTTGCATATTCATTGACCATTTCCTTTATTTCAGGATCGGTTTCGAATACTACATATTCCTGCTTTGGCTTTCCTTCCTTGGCGGCTATATCCTCCACGAAACCAACTACATTCTTAACCTCTTCGTGCGCCTCCATTATGGCCTCTATCATTATCTCTTCGCTTACCTCGTCTGCTCCGGCTTCCACCATCATTATGGCGTCTCTGGTGCCTGAAACAACAAGGTACATTGCGCTCCTATCCCTCTCGTCAAGCCTTGGATTGACTACAAGCTGTCCGTCCACAAGTCCTACCGAAACCGCTCCTGTTGGTCCAGCAAACGGAACTGACGATATTGAAAGGGCAATTGACGAGCCTATCATCGCAACTATGTCAGGATTGCAATCCTGATCCACAGAAAGCACCTTTGTAATAACCTGAACCTCGTTCCTGTAACCCTTAGGGAAAAGCGGCCTTATAGGCCTGTCTATAAGTCTTGAAGTCAAAACAGCCCTCTCAGACGGCCTTCCTTCTCTTTTTATGAAACCTCCAGGTATCTTACCCACGGCATACGATTTTTCCTCATAATCGACGCTCAGAGGGAAAAAGTCTATACCTTCCCTTGGTGAAGCCGAAGCGCATACAGTTGCAAGGACAACCGTATCCCCGTATCTTACCAGGCAGCTTCCATCCGCCTGCTCTGCCACCTTGCCAATCTCAACAGTCAGTTTTCTTCCTGCAAGATCCATTTCATAACTCCTGTACATAAACTACCTCCTTCCGAAATAGCAACGCCTTAATATTGCTTGTCCTTCTACTATAGAAAAAGAGCAGGTTTAACCCGCTCTTGCTACTTTCTTAAACCAAGTTTTTTAATTAGTTCCTGATATCTTACAAGGTCTTTCTCCTTAAGATATCTAAGCAGGTTCCTTCTTTTACCAACCATCTTGAAAAGACCTCTTCTTGAGTGGTGGTCCTTCTTGTGAGTCTTAAGGTGATCATTAAGCTGGTTTATTCTTGTAGTAAGTATTGCTACTTGAACCTCCGGAGAACCAGTGTCATTTTCACAAGTCTTGAACTGCTCGATTATGCTCTGCTTTGCAACTTTTTCTAACATTATTACAGCACCTCCATTAATTTATCCCCATTTGCCAAGTATACGTTGGTGACTCGAATACTTAGCAAAGGTTAATTACCACTTTGTATTGTACCATATTGAATTTTGCAAGTAAATAGTTTTTTAATATTTTGGACGTCGTTTTGAAGCTGCTTTTTCAGCTCTTCTATTGAATTGAATTTGATTTCATTTCTAAGCCTGTCCAGAAAAATTATTCTGGCAGTCTTTCCATAGACATCGCCGCAAAAGCCTATTACATGAGTTTCGACGGAAAGCCTGCTGCCGTCAATTGTTGGATTGTAGCCGACGTTCGTAGCACCACAGTACTCTTTGCCGTCCATTATGACCTTTGTGTAATAAACTCCCGTCTTGGGTATTAGAGCGCTTTCGTCTGCATGTATGTTTATGGTTGGGAAGCCTATCTGTCTGCCGAGTTTTCTGCCGTGGACTATTGTCCCGCTCACATCATATTCTCTCCCGAGCATAATGCCGGCTTCCTTTACATTGCCTTCGCTGAGCATTCTTCTGATTAGCGAGCTGCTTATCTTTTGCCCGTTCCTTAGTATTGGCTCTATTACATCCAGACTGTAGCCGTAATCCTTGGAGAGTCGCTCGAGCCTATGTATGTCGCCTGCCCTGTTTTTGCCGAAGCGAAAGTCATATCCGACTACTACCGCCTTTGCTCTGAGCTTTTCAATAAGCACATTCTTTATGAACATTTCTGGCTCCAGGCCCGAAATCCTTTCATCGAATGGCAGACTGACAAAAATATTTATGCCCATATCCTCTATAAGCCTCAGCTTTTCAGGTTTTATTGTCAAAAACCTTACGTGCTTACCCTTCAAAAAATCGCTGGGGTGATTTTCAAATGTCAGCAGCAAGCTTTTAAGGCCTCTTTTTTCCTGAACATCTACTGCCTTTTTTATAAGGCTTTGATGCCCAAGGTGAACACCGTCGAAGTTCCCTATGGTGACTACCGTGTCTTCATTGATTGTTATTTCGTCCAAACTGCTGTATATCTCCATAAGTCCATCTCCAAATTACACAAGTAATTTATAGCATTTTATGCAAAGCTGGTCTTCTTCAAGGCAGCCTCTGCCTATGCCGTAGAAAATGCCCTGGGAATAAACCCTTACCAGCTCGCCTTCCTCTATGTCATCCTCAGCTGCAAATCCCTTGCCATACACGTAGGCTCCATTAAGAAAGGATTTCATTGCGGACTCGTATATTTCAACTTGCTTGTATTCTCTGAGTGCAAAGTCAGTAGGCAAAAGAATTCCCCTGGCTCCGTCAAGCCTTAAGGCCTCTTCAAATTCCTCCAGAGTATATGAGTTCTCTAGGTTGAATTCGCCAGATGACATTCTAAGCAGGAATGACATGTAAGCGCACAGCCCAAGCTTATCGCCAATGTCATTGCATATGCTTCTTATATAAGTGCCCTTTGAGCATTCCACATCAAACAGCACGCTGTTTCCTTTAATTCTAACCACTTTGATGTCGTGAATGAATATCCTCCTGGACTTTATCTCGACATCACTTTTGCCTGCTCTTGCCAACTCGTACAGCTTTTTGCCGTTGACCTTGAGAGCCGAATATATGGGAGGCTGCTGAAGCTGCTCGCCTCTGAAGCTTTCTATAGTCCTTAAAATATCATCTTCCGATGGCATTTCAAAATCAGAGATTCTCTCCAGAACAGCTCCGAAGGAATCGTATGTGTCTGTCTTTATCCCGAGGGTCAGCTCGGCCCTGTACTTTTTTTTCTTGTCCTGTATGAACTCGCATATTCTTGTAGCCCTGCCTATGCAGACCGGTAGAACTCCTGCTGCATTGGGATCGAGTGTTCCTGTATGGCCGATTTTCTTTATCCCTGTTATTTTCCTAAGCATTCCTACAACATCATGCGAAGTCATACCTGTTGGCTTTAATATGTTAACTATGCCGTTCAATATATCACCACTTTATATTATCGCTTAAGAGCCTTCTTTATTTCCGATAGGACTAAATGCTTTGCATTTTCTATTGTGTCAGCTATTGTGCAGCCTGCAGCCCGGACATGGCCTCCTCCGCCAAACTTCTGGGCTATTACGTTCACGTCCGCATATTCTTTGGACCTTAGGCTCACTCTTATGTCGTTTTCAGCTTTTTCCTTGAAGAGCGCTGCAATTTCAACATTTTCAATATCTCTTGCATAGTTTATTATGCCTTCCGTACTGTTTGATTCAACGTTATGCCTCCTGAACATCTCCTGGGTGAGCTCAATAGTTGCAATATTGTCGCCGTGGAGCGAGAGCGTATTTAGAGCATCCCCCAGGAGCTTCATCCTGCTGAAGGAATTGTTCTGGAAGAGGTTCTTGACTATGCTGTCCTTGTCTATGCCAATTTTTATGATCTCACATGCCATATTGAAGCTATCTGCACCGGCATTCGAATACATGAAATTCCCTGTGTCTGTTATGAGCCCCGTATAGAGGCTAGAGGCAATATCAGCATCTATAATATCGAGTTTTTTTTCCTTCGAAATCTGCTTGAGTATATAATAGACTATCTCGCTAGTCGAGGACGCCTCTTTGTCCACATAGTTGACATCTCCGAAGCAGTCATTGCTTACATGATGGTCTATGTTTATAATGCTTGATGCTCCTGTTTTAATGTCCTCACGGCAGCATAGCCTTTTGTAATCGCCGCAGTCGAGGGCGATTAGGCTGTACTCTCCTGACATGTCTCCTTCCAAAGCGGCAACCTTAGAAGGCTTCATGAGAAACTCAAGATTTGAAGGCACAGCATCGTCCATGGCTATAAATACCTTTTTCTTGAGCTTCATCAGCGCCATGCATAGTCCGGTAATCGAGCCTATGCTGTCGCCGTCAGGATTGCAGTGAGAAGTTACAACGAAACACTCCCCATTGAGCAGCTTGTCTATAAGCTTAATCATTGTTGCCCTCTTCATCCTTTAGCTTGTCGATTAGTTTGGACATGTATATTCCTCTTTCAATCGAATCGTCCAGCTTGAAGACTATCTCGGGGGTGTATCTTAACTTTATGTCCCTGCCGACTTCCTTTCTTATGAAACCGCTCGCGCTCTTAAGGCCCTTGAGCGCAGCCTCCTTGTCGCCCATAAGCACGCTTACATAAACGTATGCATATTTAAAATCCTCAGTGACATCGACTTCTGTAATGCTAGTAAGAGTCGAAACTCTTGGATCTTTTATTTCACCGGATTGGATCATTGTGCTGATGATTTTTTTGATCTCCTCGCCAATTCTCTTTAATCTCATTTGTCCCATGGCCTTGTTTCCTTTCTAAGGTCTGAATCACCTATTTTTTCCTTGCAACTTCCTTCATTACATAAGCCTCTATCACGTCTCCAAGCTTGAGGTCGTTGAAGTTTTCGATGCTCATTCCGCACTCATAGCCAGAGGCAACCTCTTTGACATCGTCCTTGAATCTCTTTAGCGACGCCAGCTTGCCATCATGTATTACTATTCCGTCTCTAACTAGTCTTATCTGGGAATTCCTCTGTATCTTTCCGTCTGTGACGTAGCAGCCAGCTATAGTTCCTATTCCGGAAACCTTGAAAATATCCCTGATCTCAGCCTTTCCGGTTTCTTCTTCCACGAATTCAGGCTCAAGCATTCCGTGCATTGCATCCTTTATGTCCTCTATTGCATCATATATTACTCTGTAGGTCCTTACGTCGACGCTTTCCCTCTCGGCAAGAGATTTTGCTCCCGGAACAGGCCTCACATTGAATCCTATTATTATGGCATTTGAAGCTGTGGCAAGCATCACGTCTGATTCGTTTATTGCTCCTGCTCCGCCGTGTATTACCCTTACAGCAACTTCTTCATTGCTGAGCTTTTCAAGTGACTGTTTGACGGCCTGAACCGAGCCCTGAACGTCAGCCTTTATTATTACATTAAGGTCCTTTACGGCCCCTTCCTGCATCTGCTTGAAGAAGTCATCAAGAGAAACCTTCTGGCCTGCCTTTAGCATTTCTTCCCTTGCCTTGGCCTTTCTCTTGTCAGCTATGCTCCTTGCTATCTTGTCGCTTCCCACCACTACAAACTGGTCGCCAGCGTTAGGAACATCCGATATGCCCAGTATCTCAACCGGCATCGAAGGTGTAGCCTTTTTCACATTCTTGCCCTTGTCGTCAATCATCGCTCTTATTTTACCGTATGTCGAACCAACAACCACAGGGTCACCCACTCTGAGTGTTCCATTTTGAACTATTACGGTTGCTACAGGTCCTCTGCCCTTGTCCAGCTCGCCTTCCACGACTGTACCGACAGCCTTCCTGTCTGGATTTGCCTTGAGTTCTTCCATTTCAGCTACAATCAGTATCATCTCAAGCAGCGTGTCTATGTTTTCATTCTTTAGGGCCGATACTGGCACAGATATAACTTCTCCGCCCCAGTCCTCTACAAGAAGTCCCTGGTCTGCAAGCTCCTGCTTTACCTTGTCAGGATTTGCCGAAGGCTTGTCCATCTTGTTTACCGCCACAATAATTGGCACATTGGCCGCCTTGGCGTGGTTTATAGCCTCTATAGTCTGAGGCATAACGCCGTCGTCAGCTGCAACTACGAGTATGGCTATGTCTGTCACCTGGGCTCCTCTTGCTCTCATCGAAGTAAAAGCCTCGTGGCCTGGAGTGTCCAGGAAAGTTATTTTTTTGCCGTCTATTTTGACTGTGTATGCGCCTATGTGCTGAGTTATTCCGCCGGCTTCTTTAGCCTGCACATTTGCATTTCTTATAGCGTCAAGCAGCTTTGTTTTACCGTGGTCAACGTGTCCCATTACTGTAACTATAGGCGGTCTTGACACAAGATCCTCTTCCTTGTCGGCTTCAATATCTATATCGCTGACTTCCTCTTCCTCTTCCATGCTGATTTCATAGCCGAACTCAAATGCTATTTCATTGGCTACGTCTATGTCCACTTCGTTGTTGATAGTGGCCATTATGCCTCTTTTGAAAAGCACTGTTATTATTTCTGCTGGCGTCTTGCCAAGCAGCTTTGCAAGCTCCGCAACCGAAAGCACGCCCTTGAAAGTCAGTTTTTTCAGATCGATGTGCTCTTCCTCAGACTCGTTTTGCTCTTTTGCTGATTCTCCCTCGCCTGCTGTCTTCGCCGACGTAGACTTGCTCTCGTCTCCCAGCAGTTCCATTATAAGTTCAGCTTCATCTTCCTCTATGGTGCTCATATGGTTTGCCACTTTTATATCCAACTCCTCCAGCCTCTCAATGAGCTCCTTGCTTGAAATACCCAGCTCCTGTGCCAGTTTATATACCCTTGTCCTTGACATAAGGCTCACCCCCTAATAATTCCATTATTCTCTTGTGAAATTCTGCATTCTTTATTCCGACAGCAGCTCTATTTTCTTTTCCTATAGCCCTGCTTATTTCGTCCTTGCTAAAACATATATAGAAATCTACACCGTAGCTTTTAGCCTTGTCTGAGAGCTTCTTTCTAGTGTTCTCGGAAGCATCCTGCGCTATTATAAGCAGCAGCAGTGAATTTCTCCTGATTTCATTAATCAAGGCGTCTTCCCCTGTGACCAGGTTCCCGCTTTTTGCGGCAAAACCAAGCAACGTAAGAACACTATTTTTCATATTTTCTTAGCTCCTCTCTGAGCTTATCATATACTTCGTCCGGTATTTCGACGTTAAGCGCCCTTGACAGCGACTTCCTCTTTATGGCATCTTCCAGGCACGCAAGACTGCATATATAAGCTCCTCTTCCGTTTGCCTTGCCGGTATGATCGAGGAAAACCTCGCCTTCCTTTGTTCTTACTATTCTAAGAAGAGTCTTCTTGTCGCTTCTTTCCTGACAGCTCACGCACTTTCTTAAAGGTGTTTTCCTTTTTTTCAAATCAAAGCACCTCCAGACTTAATTGTTTTCTTCGAGTTTGGCTTCTACTTCATTTTCCTGCTCGGCTCCCTGCAAAACCTGCTCTTGTGAATCACAGCTTGCATCCGCCTGACTTTCGCTTTTTATGTCAATCTTCCAATTTGTAAGCTTTGCCGCCAGCCTTGCGTTCTGGCCTTCCTTGCCAATGGCAAGTGAGAGCTGGTAATCCGGCACAATGACCTTAGCGCTCTTCTCGGCTTCGCATACTTCCACCGATATAACCTTCGACGGGCTTAGCGAATTTGAAATGTACTCCGCCATGTCTTCGCTGTACTTTATTATGTCGATTTTTTCTCCGTTTATCTCGTCCACCACAGTTTTGACTCTGGCGCCTTTTGGTCCAACGCAAGAACCTACAGGATCTACGTTCTCGTCCACCGATGATACTGCAATCTTTGTTCTTGATCCGGCTTCCCTGGCTATAGAGTTTATCTGTACTGTGCCTTCGTATATTTCTGGCACTTCAAGCTCAAAAAGCCTCTTTACAATTCCCGGATGGCTTCTTGATAGGAATATCTGAGGTCCCTTTGTTGTCTTTTTGACCTCAGTTATATACGCTTTTATTCTTTGTCCTATATTGAACTCTTCGCCTGGAATCTGCTCTGTCGCGTTCAGTACGCCTTCCGTCTTTCCAAGCGACACATATACTATGCCCTTTGACACCCTTGCCACAGTGCCTGTAATTATCTCCGATTCTCTGTTTGTGTACTCGCTGAATATTACGTCTCTTTCAGCCTCTTTGATTCTCTGTACTACTACCTGCTTTGCATTCTGCGCGGCTATCCTTCCAAAATCCTTCGGAGTCACTTCTTCCTCTATTATGTCTCCCACTTCTATTGAAGCTCCGTATTTGGCCTTTGCATCCTCTATTGTAATCTCCAAAAGCGCGTCTTCTATTACGTCAACGACATTTTTCTCGGAAAATACCTTTATGTCACCTGTCTCGCGATCGATTTTGATTCTCACGTTCTGGGAAGAACCGAAGTTTTTCTTGTAAGCTGAAACCAGAGCCGCTTCTATTGTGTCAATGAGTATGTCCTTGGCAACGCCCTTTTCCTTTTCTATCTGTTCCAGAGCCAGTATGAACTCAGCATTCATGATTATTATTTCCTCCTTAAAACTTTACGGCAAGTTTGATAACCGCCACGTCTTTTCTATTGAATTCAAGCATGTTGCCGTTTGAATTAATCTTTATTATGTCACCCTCGAAAAGCCCGACAAGCTCTCCCTCAAAATGCTTTTCGCCTTCCACAGGCTTGTAGAGACTTAGCTCCACATCTCTTCCGGCGAATATTTCGAAATCCCTTTCCCTCTTGAGTTTTCTGTCGAGTCCCGGTGATGAGACCTCCAGATAGTAATTTTCTTTTATTACGTCCGCCTCGTCGAGCTTTTCACCTACATACTCGCTCACCTTCTGGCAATCGTCGAGGTTGACTCCGCCCGGCTTGTCTATATATATTCTAAGGAACCAGTTCTTTCCTTCTTTTACATATTCCACTTCGACAAGCTCATAGCCTTCGCTTTCAATCACAGGCATTGCCATTTCTTCCACTAACGCAACCACATGTTTGCTCATTGCCCTTACCCCCATGGTTTTATAAAAGCAAAGAGTGGGTAATTTCTCCCACTCCTTCAATAGATTCATAGTTGATAGTTTTTGCCATAGATAGTATAACACACAACGATTCTAATTGCAAATCATTAAAGCAACGAGAGCTGGTTAGTCTCAGGCATGTCACCAGCACAACCGCTTTGTACCATAAGCTCTATAACTGTCTTTGACACCTTTGTCCTGTATCTCATATCCTCTAGTGAAAGGAATTCGCCCTGCTCCCTCTCGCTTACTATGTTGAGAGCTGCGTTTTCTCCTAGTCCAGGCAGTGCCAGAAGCGGTGGAAGCAATTTGCCGTCTTTTATCTTGAACTTCCTGGCGTCCGAACTGTATATGTCAACATTCAGGATTTCGATGCCGCGAAGATACATCTCTTTTACAACCTCCAAAAGCGTGTATAGATTTTTCTCCTTGGCCGTGGCCGAGTTGCCGAGGCTCTCTATTTCTCTCATACGCTCTGCTATAGCTCCTTTTCCGCGAAGTATGAGAGTTATGTCGAAGTCTTCGGCCTTTGTGGTGAAGTACGTCGCATAAAATGCTCTTGGATAGTGGACCTTGAAGTAGGCTATCCTGAATGACATCATCACGTATGCCACGGCATGTGCCTTGGGAAACATGTATTTAATCTTGTTGCAGGAATCGATATACCACTGCGGGACGCTGTTTTTCTTCATTTCAGCCTCGTCCTCTTCGTTAAGGCCCTTGCCCTTCCTTATCTTCTCCATTATCTTGAACGACTGCTTTGGCGGCACTCCCTTAAGAATCAGGTAGTTCATAATGTCGTCCCTTGTTGATATTACTTCCTTGAGCTCGGCAACCCCCTTACGCACGTATTCCTGCGCATTGTTTAGCCATACGTCAGTACCGTGCGAAAGACCCGATATCCTCACTAGTTCTGCAAATGTCGTCGGCATAGTATCCACAAGCATCTGCCTTACAAACTTTGTGCCAAACTCCGGCACCGCAAAAGTCGCCACAGTGGAATTCAGCACCTCCTGAGATACCCCTACGGCTGTTGTCGCGCTGAAAAGGCTCATCGTCTCCGCGTCATCCAGAGGAATCTTTGTGGCGTCAAGCCCTGTCAGCTCCTCTAGCATTTTTATTATTGTAGGGGTATCGTGGCCGAGTATGTCTAGTTTCAGAAGCCTTCCGCTGATGGCATGATAATCAAAATGCGTAGTTATCACCCCGGAATCGGGATCATTTGCCGGATACTGTATAGGGCAAAAATCGTATATTTCCTTGTAATCCGGCACAACCATTATTCCTCCCGGGTGCTGCCCAGATGTCCTCTTTATGCCCGTGCAGCCGCCTGAGAGCCTTTCTATCTCGGCGCTTGTACATGTGATATTGTTTTCCTCCACATACTTTTTGACAAAGCCGTAGGCAGTCTTGTCAGCTATTGTGCCTATTGTTCCGGCCTTGTACACATAGCCCTTGCCAAATAGCACCTCTGTGTACTTATGAGCTGTGGCTTGATACTCTCCGGCAAAGTTAAGGTCTATGTCCGGCTCCTTGTCGCCTTCAAAGCCCAGAAAAACTTCAAAGGGTATGTCATGCCCGTCCTTTAGGTATCTGGCGCCGCATTTAGGGCAGTCCTTGTCAGGAAGGTCCGCACCCGAGCCGTAGCTTCCGTCCGTTATGAACTCAGAATTCTTGCAACTGCTGCATACATAATGTGGAGGCAGCGGATTGACCTCTGTTATGTCGCTCATCGTCGCCGCCAGTGAAGAACCCACGGATCCCCTCGACCCTACCAGATAGCCGTCTTCCAGCGATTTTGTCACCAGCTTCTGGGCTATGATATACATTACTGCATAGCCGTTGCTTATTATGGATTTGAGCTCGCGCTCGAGCCTTTTTTCTACTATCTCCGGAAGTGGATTGCCATATATTGAACATGCCTTTTCATAGCACATATTCCTCAGGTCCTCGTCGGCCCCCTCTATACGCGGTGGGAACGTCTCGTCGGGAATCGCCTTTACCTCATCCACCATGTCTGCAATCCTGTTTGTGTTCTCAATGACCACCCTGCTTGCAAGCTCGGCTCCGAGATATTCAAAATCTGCGAGCATCTCGTCTGTGGTCTTGAAATACAGAGGATTTGTGTCATTATTGTCACCGTAGCCCTGGCTGTGCTGCAGTATGTTCCTGTACATGGCTTCGTGCTCGTCGAGGTAATGTACGTCTCCAGTGGCTACTACGAGTTTGCCGGTCCTTTCGCCGATTTCAATTATCCTGCGGTTTATGTCCTCCAGCTCGCCATGTCCTGATACAATGCCCTTTTCAACCATGAAGCTGTTGTTTTCAATGGGCATAATCTCATAGTAGTCGTAAAACTCTGCTATAGGCCTTAGTTCGCCTTCGTCTGCGTTTCGCAGCACCGCCTGGTACAGCTCGCCTGCCTCGCATGCGCTGCCAACCAGCAGCCCTTCTCTGTATTTTGTGAGCAGTGTCTTTGGAATTCTGGGGCGCTTGTAGAAATAGTCAATATGCGATTTGGAAATTAGCTTGTAAAGGTTCTTGAGCCCCTCCTGGTTTTTTACCAGTATAGTCACATGGTATGTGTTGAGCTTTTTATAGTCGGCCTGTTTGAAATGGAAGTTGACCTCATCCAACCTTTGAATGCCCTGCTTTTTGAGTTCTTCCAAAAACTTAAGGTATATCCTGGCAGTAGCCTCTGCATCATCTACAGCCCTGTGGTGGTTATTGAGCGATACCCCCATATTCTTGGCTATAACGTCAAGCTTGTAGCGTTTGAGCTGTGGCAGGAGTGCCTTGGCCAGCCTCAGCGTATCCACATAGAGACTTCCAAATTCCAGCCCTATCCTCTTGCAGCTCTCCCTTACAAAACCCATATCAAAATCGGCATTGTGAGCCACAAGAACGCTGTCCTTTGCAAAGCTTAAAAAATCTGGCAGCGCCTGGTCGATTGTAGGCGCATCCTTTACCATTTCCGCCGATATTCCGGTTAGCTCCTGTATCTTGAGCGGTATGTCCCTTTCGGGATTTACAAAACAGCTGAACCTGTCTACTATTTCAAAATTCCTTATCTTAACAGCCCCTATCTCAGTTATTCTGTCATTCGTATTAGAAAGGCCGGTGGTCTCAACATCGAACACCACAAATTCCTGAGAAAGCGGGAGACTGTTGGGCTGGCTTATAAGCGGTATGTTGTCGTTGACAAGATATCCTTCAACGCCGTATATGACCTTTATTCCGCATTTTTGCGCTGCGCTCATGGCATCAGGAAAAGCCTGCGCCACCCCATGGTCTGTAATGGCCACTGCCTTATGTCCCCAGCTTGCAGCCCGCTTAATTATATCTCCGACTGGCACCACAGCGTCCATAGCCGACATCTGCGTGTGTGCATGAAGCTCCACCCTCTTTACAGGTGCGTCGTCACTTTTTTCCACGGGCTTTGACTTTTCAATGTCGCTTGCATTGAATGCCATTTCTTTGCTGTACGAGTCGTATACAGCCTCGCCCCTTATCCTGAGGAAGGATCCTTTTTTGACCTCATCTGATACCGCATCCTTTTGTTTTTCCGAAAGAAAAGCCTTACAGGTTACCGAGCTTGTATAGTCGGTCACCGAAAATATAAGCAGCCTTTTCCCGTTTTTCAACTCGCGCGAGTCCGTATTGAACACCGTACCTTCAATTACTGATGCTCCACCTTCTATGCGCAGCTCCGAAATCTTTAAGGCCTCTCCGCTTATCTTCTTGCCAAGTATTAGCGCTGAATTCAAACCGCCTTCCTGCTTTGTCTGCGCAGCGCCCGAGCTCCTTTCTTTCCTTGCGGGCTCAGCTGTTTGTGAAAGTTTCATTTTAGCTATCTCTTGGGCTTCTTCTTCTTTTTGAGCTGCCATTTTTTCAGCTCTCGAATCCATATTGTTGAACTGTGCAACAAACTCGACATCAGAATATATGCCAGTCTGCTCCGCAACGAGACATCCCAGCTGCTGCTGTAGCCTTTTTTTACCTACAACATCCAGCATGAATTGGTTTGATACTGCGATGTCCAGCTTTTCGCGAGTTCTGTCCCATTCTATATCCTCGGGTTTGCAGTTTAGTGACCTGAGCTGGCAGTTAATATAGTAGGCCAGATTCTCAATATATTGTCTGAAATCCTTATCCGAGCAATCTGTGGCAAAACATCTGTAGAAAACCTTTATCCTTACTCGCTCAAGCCAATCCAGCTTTGATTTTATATGCTGCTGGAGCTTTGAAAGCTCCGCTGCACCTATGACCTCCTGCGGCTCCAAATGGATATCTAGAGCTTTCTCTTCTCTGAAATATACCGCCTTGGACAAAAAAGCATCCCCGATTGAAGGATGCAATTCTTGCAAGTCTATTCCTATTTTTTTAACGTATTCTCTTGCTGTTTCCATACCTATTCCTCTTGCTCTTTGCCGTGCTGCTCGATTTCCTTAAGAAGCTCTTCGACAAGCTTGCCGTCCTCTATTTTCCTTACAGGCTTGCCTTTCTTAAACAGGAGTCCTTCGCCGTTGCCTCCGGCTATTCCTATGTCTGCTTCCCTGGCTTCACCTGGCCCATTTACTGCGCAGCCCATAATTGCCACTGTTATGTCCTTGTCCATGCTCTGCACCTTGCTTTCGACCTCCTCAACAATTCTCATCATGTCGATTCTTGTCCTGCCGCATGTTGGGCATGAAATCAGCTTGACGCCTTCATCCATGAGTCCGGCTGCCTTTAGTATCTCCTTGGCAACGTAAATTTCCTCGCAGGGGTCTGCTGTAAGCGAGACCCTCATGGTATCGCCTACTCCCCTTAGCAGGAGATAACCTATGCCGACTGCAGATTTTATTGTCCCGCTCCTTAGGCTGCCTGATTCAGTTATGCCAATGTGCAATGGATAGTCCTTTATATTTGAAAACATCTCATATGCATCTATTGTGGTTCTTATGTCGCTCGATTTGAGGGATATTACCAGGTTGGTGAAATTCCTTTTTTCGAAATATTCAACGTGTCTGAGGGCGCTTTCTACAAGCGCCTGGGCGTTGGGCCTGCCATGTTTTTCTAGTATGTCCTTCTCAAGCGAGCCTCCGTTTACGCCTATCCTTATTTTCACGCCCTTTTCCCTGGCGGCTTCTATTATGGCGTCTATTTTCTCGAACGAACCTATGTTTCCCGGGTTTATTCTTATTCCGTCCGCTCCCTGATTAATCGATTCTATGGCAAGCTTATAGTCAAAGTGTATGTCTGCAATAAGGGGAATGCCTATGTTTTTCTTTATCTCCCCAAGTTTGGCTGCAGCCTCCATATCAGGCACAGCAACCCGTGCAATCTGGCAGCCGCATTCCTCCAGCCTTCTTATCTGCTCCACAGTACTACTAACGTCTGCTGTGTTTGTGTTCGTCATGGACTGTATGACTACCGGATTGCCTCCGCCTATTTTCACTCCGCCGCAATCTACCACCCTTGTAGTCCTTTTCATAATATCACTCCCGCATTATTTGTCTATTAGCTTTATAATGTCCTTGTAGGTTATAACCAGCATCAGCAGCATGAGAAGGGCAAAGCCTATAAGGTGTATCATGCCTTCTTTCTCCGAGTCTATCTTCTTGCCTCTTACCAGCTCTATCACGAGAAACAGTATCCTGCTTCCATCGAGCGCCGGGAAAGGAAACAAGTTTATGAGCCCCAGGTTAATGCTTATTACAGCCGCCAGCGATATGACATTCAAATATCCAACCTTGGCCGCTTCGCCTACGACATTTATTATGCCCACAGGGCCCACAACATCCGACGTATTAACCTTGCCTGTGACGAGCGTGGCGAAAAAGTTCATCATTTGCGAAAGAATATAGCCTGTTCTTTCTGCGCTGCTTTTGACAGAAAGCGAAAGGTTTTTTTCACTTTCCGGAAGTATGCCTATTACACCCCTGCCTTCCTGAAGTACCGGCACAACTTCAAACTCCATAGTATTGCCTTCTCGCTGAATTTTTATATCTATGCTCTTTTCAGCCGAGCTTCCTACTATTGATGTCACCTGGTTCCAGCTTTCTATTGCCTTGCCTTCTATCTCTATTATTCTGTCACCAGCTATAATCCCTGCGCTGTGGGCTGGATAGTCCTTCATGGTCTCCTTGATGGCCGTGGTAGGTATTCCCACCACCATGAATATTACAGTGAAAAGGAGTATTGCCAGAACAAAATTCATAATTGGCCCAGCGGCTATTATGCCGATTCTCTGCAGCACACTTTTTTTGCCAAAGCTTCTTTCGTCCTCTGAGTCCTCATCCTCTCCCAGCATTTTTACGTATCCTCCGAGAGGGAGCAGCCTTATCGAGTAGTCTGTTTCCTTGCCTTTTATGGATGCAATTTTCGGCCCCATGCCTATTGCGAATTCGTGCACTTTTACCTTGCATAATTTTGCAACTATGAAATGTCCGAACTCATGAAACAGCACAATCACTCCAAAGACCACCAAAGCTATGAATATCGACATATGTTCACCTTCCAATAATCATTTATATTGCAATCTGCTGCTTAACGAATTCTCTCGCCCAAGTGTCAGCCGCAAGAATGTCTTCTATGCCCGGCTCTTTGGCCGAGCTGTGTCTTTCAAGTGTTTTCTCAATGTAATGCGGTATGTCATAAAATCCTATCATGTCATTTAGAAACTGCTCTACAAGCACTTCATTTGCGGCGTTGAGTGCGGCCGCATATGTGCCTCCTAGTCTAAGCGCTTCATATGCAAGCTTCAGGCAAGGAAAGGTTTCACAGTCCGGTTTCTCGAATGTAAGTCTGCCTGCCTTCAAAAGATCCAGACTTTCTATTCCTTTGCCCTCTTTTCTTTGAGGATATGTCAGTGCATACTGTATGGGTATCCTCATGTCAGGATTGCCCATCTGGGCTATCACGCTCTTGTCCTTGAATTCCACCATTGAATGTATTATGCTTTGCGGATGCACTATGACGTCTATTCTGTCCGCATCTATTCCAAAGAGCCATCTGGCTTCTATTACTTCAAGCCCCTTGTTCATGAGTGTGGCTGAATCTATTGTTATCTTTCTGCCCATTTCCCAGTTTGGATGCCTCAGTGCATCAGCCTTGCTGACCTTCAGGAGCTCCTTTCTCGTTCTGCCCCTAAAAGGCCCGCCTGACGCCGTAAGTATCAGCTTTTCCACGCTCTCCATTTCCTCGCCGTTTAGGCATTGGAATATTGCCGAATGCTCACTGTCTACGGGGATTATGCGTGCTCCAAGCCTGCTGACTATCTCACCGCCTGCAACCATTGTTTCCTTGTTGGAAAGAGCTATGTCCTTTCCTTTTTTTATAGCCTCGATAGTCGGAACTAGTCCAATCATTCCAACAACTGCTGTTATAACCATGCTTGAATCTGAATCCGCTGCTACCGCATTTAGTCCTTCGAGCCCCGTCATTATCTCGACACCCTTGAAGCTTGAATCATTCTCTATCTTTTTCTTGAACTCAAGGGCTTGCTTTTCGCTGTATATGGCCACAAGCTCCGGCATGAACTCACGTGTCTGCTCGTAGAGCAGCTCTATGTTTTCATTGCCTGAAATTGCTGTAACCTTGAATTTGTCTGTGTTGCTTCGCACTACGTCAAGTGACTGTCTCCCAATTGAGCCCGTCGAGCCTATTATGGATATTTTTTTCATGTCATTATTTTCCTTCCTGGTGCAATTGTATATTAACGCTTGAAATGTTTCTACAACCATATTTTATCATATTACTAATAATCGCATACAAATATTTATAGCTTCAGAAATTTTTCTGAAGCTACTTTATAAGCAGTTTTACTTTATGAAAATGCTGGCATAATAATATACGAACGGAGCGGTGAATAGTATGCTGTCAAACCTGTCCAGCATACCGCCATGGCCTGGTATTATGTGTCCATAGTCCTTTATTCCTATATATCTTTTTATCGAGGAGGCGAACAAATCACCCAGCTGAGCCACAACGCTGCCCAAAGCCCCAATTACTATCGAGTCAAACATTTCAACACCTACAAAATGGCCGTATATAGCGCATACAGCAATGCTTCCCACAGTTCCTCCTATACTTCCTTCAACTGTCTTCTTAGGGCTTACTTTAGGTATAAGCTTGTGCCTCCCAAAAAAATAACCGCTGAAATATGCAAACGTGTCGGTTATCCACGCAGCCAGGAATATGTACCACAATATTTCGGACCCCAATTCTTGCCTTGTTATTATTATATGGCCGAGTGCTCCCGATATATATATAGTCCCAAAGAAGGTGATTAGTATATCCATGAAGCCTATTTTGCCGAATATGAGAGGCACCGTCGACAGAATAAGAAAAAAGAAAACAGCGGCGTTTAGATATAGGAAGTCCACATTATAATATACCGAAAAGAAGAAAACTGCGCTCAGCAAGTATCCGAACAGCTTTATCGGATTAGTATTGTGATGCTTGAAAGCATTGTAAAACTCAAAAAGTGCCAGCATGGAAACTATTGCAACGCTAACACTAAGATAGGCTCCCCCTTTTATGGCAACAAAAAACAAAAGAGGCAAAAGAAGTAAAGAAGACAGTATTCTCTTTAACATGTAATCGCTCCTATTTTAGGCCTCCGAATCTTCTCTCCCTGTTTTGGTAGTCTTCGACCGCCTCATAAAGAGTGATCTCTTTGAAATCAGGCCAAAATATATCTGTAAAGTAAAGTTCTGCATAAGCACTCTCCCACAGCAGGAAATTGCTAAGACGCTGTTCTCCGCCTGTTCTTATGAGAAGGTCGGGATCCGGCAAATCCCCTGTAGACAAATATGATGCAATCATGCCTTCATCTATATCTGAAATGTTTATTGCTCCACTACAGCAATCTCTGGCTATCTTTGAAACGGCATTTTTCATGTCATTTCTGCATCCGTAGTTTAACGCCAACGACAAAACAAGCTGAGTATTCTCTTTGGTCATATCGATTGAACGTTCAAGCTCTTTTTTCGCTTCTGATGGAAGTTCTTCGATATCTCCTATTACATTGAGTCTCACACCTTCCGACAAAAGTCTCGGTGTTTCCTTCTTCAGATACTCAACGAGAAGTTTCATAAGGAGCGTAACCTCGGTCTTAGGCCTTTTCCAGTTTTCGGTCGAAAACGCATACAGGGTGAGGTGGCTGATTCCAAGATTTGTGCATGCTCTTATCGCCTCTTCTATCGCCTCGACTCCCGCTCTGTGGCCGAAAGTTCTTTCCTTAAGCTTCTGCCTGGCCCATCTTCCATTTCCGTCCATTATTATCGCCACATGCTTTGGCACCTTTGCTTTTTTAAGAGTCTCTATGTTCAAATCAAGCATAGCATATCTTTCCTTCCAAACATATTAAACGCATCCTCCAGCCCTTAAAGCGGACTGGAAAAATGCGTAATTGTTAATTCCAGCTTGCCGCACTTTGATTCAAGCACTCTTATTATGCGAGGCTCAGTCAAAATAGCGGCATCCTTTCTGCCTTGTATTTTATTGACTTCATATTCTATCTTATTTACTTCAAGAATATGCTTTGCATCTTCCATTTCCATCCCAAGAAGCATTGAAGGCATGTCCAATTTAAATTATACCTCCATTATTTCCTGTTCCTTCTTGTCAGAAAGTTCGTCTATGAGCTTTACGTGAGCATCAGTTATCTTCTGTATTTCGTCCTGAGCTCTTTTTGATTCATCTTCAGCTATTTCGCCGTTTTTTTCCATTTTTTTTACTTTCTCATTGGCGTTTCTTCGCTCGTTTCTTATGGCAACCTTGGCGCTTTCTCCTGTTTTTCCAACAAGCTTTACAAGCTCTTTTCTTCTTTCTTCGGTAAGCTGCGGCACTGATATTCTTATGGTTTTGCCGTCGTTTGTAGGATTGAATCCAAGGTCAGAATTCATTATGGCTTTTTCGATGTCCCTCACAGCAGTAGCATCCCACGGCTGTATAAGTATAGCCCTTGGTTCAGGCGTTGACACGCCGGCCATTTGCTTTAGGGGAGTCGGAGTTCCGTAATAGTCTACTATTATTTTGTCAAGCATCTTGGGATTAGCCCTTCCCGCTCTTATTACTGAAAGGTCCTCCTTGAAAACAGAAATAGTTTTTTCCATCTTTTCTTTTAGTTCATTGATAAGTTCCAGGCTCATACTATTCCTCCTCTACTCTATATATGTCCCGATATCTTTACCGAGCACAACATCGATTATATTGTCGGGATTTTCAAGTCCAAAGACTCTTATTGGTATTTTGTTGTCCATGCAAAGGGAAGTTGCCGTAGAATCCATGACGCCAAGACCTTTGTTAAGTACATCTATATATGAAAGCGTCTTGAACATCTTCGCATCCTTGTTAATCATAGGATCGCTATCATATACTCCATCCACTTTCTTAGCCAGAAGTATAACATCCGACTCTATCTCGGCTGCTCTGAGCGCAGCGGTAGTGTCAGTGGAGAAGTATGGATTGCCTGTGCCTGCCGCAAATATTACGATTCGTCCCTTTTCCAGATGCCTCATCGCTCTTCTTCTGATATAAGGCTCTGCAATCTGCCTCATCTCAATGGCTGTCTGAACACGAGTAGATACTCCAATGTTTTCAAGCGCGTCCTGAAGAGCAAGCGAGTTTATTACAGTAGCCAGCATTCCCATATAGTCTGCAGTCGTCCTGTCCATTCCTTCGCTTGTCCTGCCTCTCCAGAAGTTGCCGCCGCCCACAACTATTGCAACCTCTACTTCCATCTCGTGCAGCTTTCGAATGGCCTGAGCTATATTCATCACAGTTTCGTTGTCTATTCCAAAGCCGCTGTTGCCAGCTAGAGCTTCTCCGCTTAGTTTTAACAATACCCTTTTATATATTGTATTAACCAATTAAAATCCTCTCCCAACTGTCTTCTCAATTAGTTTTTTCGCTTAATTTTCTCTGAAAAAAGAGAACACAATAGTGTTCTCCTTTTTAATTATTTCTTTAATTGCTTAGCTACTTCTTCGGCGAAATCTTCAGATTTTTTCTCGATTCCTTCTCCAACTTCGAATCTCACCATGTTCACTAGTTCTATAGACTTGCCTAGCTTTTTAGCTTCAGCGTCTATGTATTTTGCTATCGTAACGTCAGGATTCTTAACAAATGCCTGCTCAAGAACGCAAACTTCGTTTATTTGCTTGTTAAGTCTTCCAACAACCATCTTTTCAACTATTTCAGCTGGCTTGCCTTCGTTTAGGGCTTGCTGAGTCAGTATTTGCTTTTCGTGCTCAAGGTATTCCTGATCCACATCATTTCTTGATATATATTTAGGATTCATAGCTGCTATTTGCATAGCTACATCTTTTCCAACTTCCGCAACTTCTGCAGCTGAAGCATCAGTTCTTAGCTCTACAAGAACGCCTATCTTTCCGGCTCCGTGTATGTATCCAACAGCTCTTGTTCCTTGTCCTTCAAACTTTGCAAATCTTCTTATGTTCATGTTCTCGCCTATTGTCGCTATTTTTGAGTTCAGTGTTTCCTGAACTGTCTCTGAGCTTCCTGGGAAGCTAGCAGCTAGCAGCTCTTCAACAGAGGCAATATTTGACGATAGTACAAAGCTTGCAACATCGCTTACAAAAGTCTTGAACTCGGCGTTTTTAGCAACAAAGTCAGTCTCAGAGTTTACTTCAACTATTGCAGCCTTTGTTCCGTCTTCTGATATACAAATATCTACAAGGCCCTCAGATGCAATTCTGTCTGACTTTTTAGCGGCCTTTGCCAGTCCCTTTTCTCTTAGCAGGTCTATAGCCTTTTCCATGTCTCCCTCAGTTTCCTGAAGAGCTTTCTTGCAGTCCATCATACCTGCGCCAGTTTTTTCTCTAAGTTCTTTTACCATTGATGCCGAAATTTCCATGTGATCGCCTCCATATATATTATTAAAGGTAAGGGAAGAATCTCCCTTACCCGTAGTATTATCAAACTAATATTCTATTACTCTTCAACCTGAGCCGGAGCAACTTCCTGCTCTTCTACAGGCATCTCTTGTCTTGCAAGTATTATAGCGTCAGCCATAGTTGCTGTTATAAGCTTAACCGCTCTTATAGCATCGTCGTTTCCTGGTATAGGATAATCCATCTCATCTGGATCGCAGTTAGTATCAACTATTCCTACTACTGGTATGCCAAGCTTGTGAGCTTCTTTGACAGCTATTCTTTCTTTTCTTGGGTCAACTATGAAAATAACAGCTGGCAGCTCAGGCATGTCTTTTATACCATTAAGATATTTTTCAAGCTTGCCTTTTTCAGCTTTAAGCTTTATAACCTCTTTCTTTGGAAGAACTGCGAAAGTTCCGTCTTCTTCCATTCTTTCAAGTTCTCTTAGCCTGTCTATTCTTATTTTTATTGTCTTGTGGTTTGTAAGCATTCCGCCTAGCCATCTTTCATTGACATAGAACATGTTGCATCTTTCGGCTTCTTGCTTTATAGCTTCTTGAGCCTGCTTCTTAGTTCCTACGAAAAGAACCGGCTTTCCTGTTTCAGCAGCTTCCTTTACGAACTTGTAAGCCTCTTCAACCTTCTTAACTGTCTTTTGAAGGTCTATTATATATATTCCGTTTCTTTCAGTGAAGATGTACTTAGCCATCTTAGGGTTCCATCTTCTAGTTTGGTGTCCAAAGTGAACACCTGCTTCAAGTAGCTGTTTCATGCTGATTACTGCCATTTTTATTTCCTCCTATTTTGGTTTATCCTCCGCCTTGCTCATTTCCCTGAAATGCCATGAGCGGCACCTTCTCAGGAATTACAAAGCGTGCGTATTCTTTTACCTTTGATAGTATAGCACACTGCTAATGTTTTTACAATATTTTTATATCATAAAAAAGCATATCGGTGTATTGTAGACAGGTGAATTGCATAGTTTCATATTCCTCTGCTTCTTATGCAGCTGTCTTCGAGATAGAACTCACTTGATTTAATCTCGTTTCTCACGTACATCACCTGATTGCCTATAGTCAGTCTAACCCCCGGATAAATAGTATCTTTGACTTTAAGGCTTGCAGAAATTATGTCCTGCATCTGGCTTTGAATGCGATCTATTTCACTATTTATTATTTTCAGCTTGTCAGTAAGGTTGTTGTATACCGACACCGTCTTTTCTAGAAGTTTTTTCTTCTTTTCATCCATTTCTCCCTTTGAAATCGAAACCTTGAATGCATTCAGGCTTTTGCATATGTCGCTTAAATTCTTCTCTACAAATTCCTTTTCATCAACATAAGCCTGCAGCTTAATTTTGAGATTTTCATCTACTCCCAATTCTATCACCGTCTTTGTTCCCATGGGTGAACCTATTGTGGCTGCTGCAATCTCTTTTTTTACAAGCACCTCACCGCCTGCAAGAAGCGCTTTTTTGCCAATCAAATTGAGGCTTCCCATGCAGCTTATGTTACTATGCATTACAAAATCTGCTGTGATATCGCGCTCTGATATTACTTTTTTTGCATTTTCAATGAATTTACATATGAGGTTGCCACTTGAATGAACGCTCGCTTTTTCGTTTCCTTGTATGCCTCCCTCAACTACTATATCACCCTCTGATACGAGTATTGCGCCTTCCACTACACCGCGCACTAATATATTTCCCTCAGCCTGAACCAGAAAGCCTGTCTTCACATCGCCGTTTACAACAACATCTCCGTTGAACCTTATATTTCCAGTAGAATTATCTACGTCTTTTTCGATAGTAATAGTTTTGTTTACAGAAATCCAGCCGTCCTTGTAGTCTACGCTGCCGTCGCAATCGCTTATGAGCATTGAACCGTCTGGAGTTATTGTTACGTTTTTTCCCGCCTTGAATTCCACTCTTTTGCCGTCTGTCGCCGGAATTTCCTCACCGTAAATATTCATGCCGCTCTCCCCTGTTGTGGGCGACTCCTTTATTGCCAGTATGTAGCCTTTGTTAACGTTCTCTATTTTGTTGAGTTCCTTGAAATCAATCCTACCTTGATCGTCTATTTGTGGCTCCCTTTTGGCGGTTTCCCTGAAATTTATTATTATTTTTTCGTCCTTGCCGCAAACCATGCCGCGGCCGCTAGCTACTTTGATCCTTGTGCTGTATGTTTTTTTCTCCGAGATTTCTTTCACAGCATTGAAATCGATGCCATATACAACCTTGTTTTTTTCTAGAAAATTGATTATTTCCTGCTCTTCTATGGCACGCTCCATGCCCTGAGCGCTAATGTCTAAAAATGCCTCAAGCTTCTCCCTGGTTATGTCCAGCCTGAACAGCATCCCGTCGCATTCCTCTTTTATCGTAAAATAATTTGCCATGATAACCTCCTTTCTAGAAAGCCGCTTTTATCCTTACAAGCGCCTTGCTGTGTATTTGCGAAATTCTGGATTCAGTTACATTGAGAAGACAGGCTATTTCCCTGTATGCCAGCTCTTTGTTGTAATAAAGGTCTAGAACAAGCTGCTCTCTCTCACTCAGCCTTTTAATCCCATGCTTGAGATTTTCAAGCATCTCTTTTTTTATCAGGGCTTCCTCCGGAGTGGGATTTACCGAATCTCTCACTTGGAGCCTATAGCTTTCGCCTAATTCATCCTCAATGGATATCACGTTAAAGCTGCATGTTTCAGATAGCATCTTGTTCACATCGTCGCTTGTCTTACCCAATCTTGCCGCAACCTCGTCAACAGTCGGCTCTCTGCCAAGCTCCATTTCCAGACCGGAGTATGCCTCCTTAAGTAGCTTCGATTTTTGCCTTACCGAACGTGGAACCCAATCGAGATTTCTTATTTGGTCAATTATGGCTCCGCGTATCCTGATGGTGGAATACGTTTCAAACTTGGTATCCTTGGCAGGGTCATACCTTTCGATTGCATCTATCAAGCCAATCACGCCATAGCTCACAAGATCTTCGTACTCTATGTTTGATGCATAGAAACTGTAAAGTCTGGCTGCTATTATCTTCACAAGCTCAATGTACCTTAGTATCAGGTTTTCCCGAAGCTCTTTAGCTTTTGATTCACAATCACAGTCCTTATACTGTTGCCATAGTTCATTTTCACCAATCATAACTTAAACCTCGGCTAGTTTATATTGTTTATATCTTCGAGCCTGATTTCATCAAATGCTTTCTCTTCTTCCCTAATTGAGTCTTTTAAAATATTTCTGAGCTCATCATCATCATTAACGGTCATGTCAATTTCACTTGTGTATTCACCAGAATTTTCACTGGTTCTCTGGCATTCTGACCTTATCTTGCTAATGAGCAAAGCGCAAATATTTAAACACGCAAGCAACATGGCAATGTCTACCATGAAATCCATGACTGCAACGCTTTTGTCCAATATCATCGTAATCAAGGTATAAAGCGCAACAGTCAGATAATTCAATATCCCTAAAACGACCAGACTGCCTTTCACGGTTTTGCTCCTTTTGCTTTTTTATATTATTTTTATGCCCTTGCCTACGCTCTTGATTTTAAGCTCCCCGTTATTGCAATTGAACTCGATAGTCCTACCGTAATTACCCAAAGTGTCTTCCGCGATAATCGGAATCCTAAGCTCGCTTAGCTTTTCTTTCACGGCGTCGACATTCCTCTGCCCTATATTTAGAGTCATTCCCTTGGCAGCTATGCTGAACATCTGTGCTCCACCTGCAATTTTTGCAATAATCCTGCCCTTGATGGCTCCTTTTTTTACAATTTCAAAGAGCATTTCATCGAGTGCTGTGTCTGCGAACTTTGCCCTGTTTGCATTGTTTCTTATTTCCTTGCTTGAAGGCAGCATTATATGAGCCATACCGCCTATTCTCTTGAACTTGTCATAAAGCACAATCCCTACGCATGAGCCAAGTCCAAGTGTCACAAGGACATCGTCGCCTGCTCCTATCTTGAAATCAGCCATTCCCACTTTGATATATTCATTATTCATCTATGGGCACTCCCAAATTGCTAAACAACAGCTTGAAGGAATCAATGTCAGGCATGAAATAGAGATTCCCGACAATTTCATTGTCTCCTTCAAGAATCTTGTTTTCAATTAAAATTATCTTGTCACTGACTTCACTGTATTCTATGGCAGGGACGCTCAATATTGAACCCGCCATGTCTATGCTTACAGACGGAACCGACATTTGAATGTTGAGGTTTGACAGCTGTGAGATAGAATTTATATACGAGCTTGATAGAATATTCCCGATTTCTTGTATGGCTGACATTTCCATTTCACTGTAAAAATCATCGTCACTAACTTCACCAAGGAGTATTTTAATGAGATGATCTGACGAAGGCTTGTCTAGCACCAGCATTATATTCCCGCTTATGTCTCCCCAGAACTTGACATATACTCCCACTATCAGCATCTCAGCAGTTTCAACCGTATTAACTATTTTTTCAGTCTCTATGACTTCAATAACCGGCACTTCCATATCTACTTTTTTATTTATAATTTGAGAAAGCGCCGTAAGAGCATTGCCTGCCCCTATATTTCCGACTTCTTTCAACACATCCAGGTAATAACTGTTAGTAGTCAAATTCATAATGCTATTTACACCCCTATTATCTTATGTACATCCAATATTATTATTACACGGTCGGTATCCTTTGCAATGCCTCTGACAAAACCTTCATTGAAATTGTCTGCAACTATGATTATATCTATATCTTCATTCGCTATATCCTTCACTTCAGATGCCGAATCTACTATGAATCCAATCATCATCTCGTCGATTCTGTTTATTATTATTCTCTTGTCAGCAAATGAATCTGCCGCAGAGAGGTTGAAACGTTCCCTAAGATCAACCACCGGGACTATGTCGCCTCGCAGATTTATTACTCCCTTTACATATGCTTCGGCTTTTGGAACTCGCGTTATATCCATCATCTTTTCAATTGTCTCAACATGGTCTATTCCGACGCCGTAAAACTCATTCTCCAGTTTGAATATGACATACTTGTTTGCAACAGCGCTCTCCAAATTTTATCACACTCCATATGTTTTAATTAAATAGCGAATTGGTGTCTATTATTAGCGCCACACTTCCATTGCCCAGTATTGTAGCTCCCGCAACAAAGTTGATACCCTTAAGATACTTTCCAAGAGATTTTATTACTATCTCCTGCTGTCCTATTAGATCATCTACTATTATTCCAAGATCTCTTTCACCTTTTTTTACCACTATCACATTTATGTCCTTTTTATCCCTGTCCCTCTCGCCTACTTCCAGCACATCTCCAAGATCTACAAGCGGAAGTGTCTTGCCTCTGTAGAGAACTATGTCTCTGCCTTCTACGCTTCTTATCTTGTCCTTTTCTATGTTTGTTATTTCCTTTATATTATTGAGAGGAATGGCGTACTTTTCATTGCCTATCATAATCAGAAGAGCTTGGATTATAGCAAGCGTGAGCGGAAGTCTTATTATGAACTTGCTCCCAACGTTTCTTTCTGTTTCTATTTCAATTATGCCGCCTAAAGACTCGATCTTTGTCTTTACTACATCAAGACCAACACCTCTTCCCGAAATATCAGAAATCTTATCGGCCGTGCTGAATCCCGGCATTAGGACAAGACTGGCAATATCCTTCTCATCCATTGCTTCAAGTTTCTCTTGGGTGACAAGTTCTTTTTCTATTGCCTTTTTCTTGATTTTCTCGATATCAAGACCTGATCCATCATCGGCAACCTCTATGACTACGTTGTTTCCATCAGGATATGCCAGCAGTTTGAGCGTACCCACTTCTGACTTGTTGAGCTTTGCTCTGACATCAGGTTTTTCAATGCCGTGATCCAATGAATTTCTAAGCAGATGTATAAGCGGATCTCCTATCTCGTCTATTACTGTTCTGTCGACTTCTGTTTCCTCTCCAGACATGATCAGGTCCACTTCTTTGTCAAGGCTCTTAGAAAGATCCCTTATCATTCTCGGAAATCTGTTGAATACCCTTTCAATAGGCACCATACGGACCTTCATGACAGCATCATGCAGGTTTGTGGTTATTGTTTCCAGGTACTCTATTGCGTCATTCGCATTTTGATTTTTCGAACCTATCTCTATGTCTTCTAGCCTGGTTTTGACTATTATAAGCTCACTGACAAGGTTCATTAGGTTGTCGAGTCTGTTTATGTCTACTCTTACCGTTTTTCCGACCTTGCCTTTTCTGTTTGTTGTCTGTTCGCTTTCTTCCTGTGTCTCATCAGCCTTGATTTCAAATTCGACTTCTTTTTGCTGCACTCTTCGTTTAATGATTTCAATTTCCTCTTCAATGCTTGTTTTCTCAATTGCTTCTTCAACTGTTTCAATCTCACCGAATTCTTCTTCTATGGCCGCCTCAGCCTGTTCAATGATTTCGTCCGCAGAATATTCGCTGATGGTTGCGTCTTTGACTTCCGAAATGTTTATTATCTTGGTTTTTAGTTCTTCCGGCCCAATGCTTGTAACAACTATGAGCCCGAATTCCAAGTCAAATTTTTCATCCTCAATGTCTTCTGTGGGAGGATTCGAATATATTATTTCGCCGTTTTCTTCAATCGTTTTGAACACTAAAAATGCTCTAGCCGCCTTGAGCATACAGTTTTCATCAAGCAGAACATTTATTTTGTAGGCAGACAGATTCTGTGCCTTTGCGCTCTTTACTACATTTGCTATGTAGCCTTCATTCTCCTTGGTTTGTACAGACTCCGCCTGCTCCTGTTTGCCTTCTTCTTCCGCGCAGAGAACATTCTCAAGCTTTTCAATCAAGTCATCTATGGGAAGATTTCCTTCCTTTCCGGTTGATTCAATGCTTTTTATGAAGTTGTCCACTCTGTCTAGAACCTCAAAGAGCAGGTCTACCATTCTTGTGTTTATAAGTGCCTGCCCGCTTCTTATGTCATCCAACAAGTTCTCCATCTTGTGCGTCAGCTTGGCTGTCTTTTCAAATCCCATGGTGGCAGACATCCCTTTAAGGGTATGTGCTATTCTGAAAATTTCATTTATTGTTTCTATGTTGGAAGGATTGCTTTCAAGCTCTAGCAGATTGGTATTTAAGTTTTCCAAATGTTCTTTTGATTCATCTAGAAATATGTCTATGTACTGATCTAGTTCAAACAAAATCTACACCCCCAGCAACTTGTTTATTTCTACTGCAATTTTATTTACAGGCAATACTTTGTCCACTACTCCAAGATTGATTGCTGCTTTTGGCATTCCAAAGACTACACATGTATCCTGATCTTCAGCTATCGAAATTATGTTTGACCCGCCTTTCAATTTGAGCTTTTGCATGCCTTTGGCCCCGTCCTGACCCATTCCTGTCATAATGACGGAAATTATGCTTTTGCATCTTACCTCGCTCAGCGAATAAAACATCGAGTCTACCGATGGCTTGTGCCCTGAAACATTTGCTCCATTATCAAGGACAACCCGAATATCGCTTCCTTCGTTTACGAAATTCAAATGCCGATCACCGGGAGCTATGTATGCGACTCCATTCTTTAGTACTTCCCCGTTCTCAGCTTCCTTAACTCTTATCTTCGATACTCCGTCAAGCCTGTCGGCAAGCGATTTTGTGAAACCCGGAGGCATATGCTGGACAACTACGACAGCTGAATTTATATCCTCATCAAGGTTTGGTATGACATGCTGCAATGCCTTTGGCCCTCCCGTGGAGGTTCCAATGGCCACTATATTTTCAACCCTTCCTGCCCTGCTAATAAGCTGTCTTGGCGCGAGTCCTTTTGTCGTGCTGGCCCTTATTTTCTCGAAAACACTTTTTTTGGTTTTTACGTCAATAACTGCCGCTGTTTTTATCTTTTGTATTACACTGCTTCTGAGTTCCTCCTGGCCTTCCTTGAAAATATTTTCAGGCTTAGTTATAAAATCTACCGCTCCCATTTCAAGAGCTGTTATTGTAAGATCTGCTCCCTGCTTTGTAAGGCTGCTTAGCATGACAACAGGAGTGGGCTTGATTTTCATTATTTCAGAAAGCGTTTCAATGCCGTTCATTACTGGCATTTCTACATCAAGTGTCACAACGTCAATTTCATTGCGCAGAAGCTTTTCTATTGCTTCCTTGCCGTTGCGCGCCTTTTCCACAACCTTTATTTCATTGTCGCTTTGAAGTATGTCTGTTACGACTTTTCTTATAAAAGCCGAATCATCAACAACTAACACCCTGATAAAGCTCATCTATATCAATCCTTTTTGTCTTAATATTCTCTGTTGTTTGAATATGTACTTGATTATCATGTTTCTGTCTTCTTCGGTTATCATCGTAAATTTTATAGCTGCTTCGTACTCATCCGGAAGTTCATAGTTTGGTATGCTCCTTCTGAGCACCATACCCTTTGAGAGAAATCTTTTTCCATCAAGTGTTATTGCAAAATAGTACTCTTCTCTCTCCTCCAGACGTTTAGAAATGAAAAGTCTTATGCCTCCCCCGCTGATATCCAACGTGTTGCCATTTGCAACAGGGTTTCTCTCCATATCATACACTTCAACAGGCAAAAGCACGTTAAGTCTGTAGTAGTTGCGTCTTTGAGTCTTTATTGTCTTATCTATCTGCCGCACCTTCATGTGGGGTATTGGATTTTTCTTGCGTTCCTCCACAACAGCCTGAAAAGAAAATGTTCCCTTGCTGTGAACCGAATAGTATAAGGTTATTTTTTTTCCCTCTGAAATAGGAATAAGTCTTCCTTTTTCGGTAGGCAGCGATATGTAGTACATACTTTTACAGTCTGAGACTTCGAGCAGCTGGCTCTTTAAAACACGCGGGTCTCCGAATTGCTGCTCAAGCTCTATTTCAATTTTGTCCCCGATTTTAAAGTGGTTTTCAAAATGCATTGATTATATTACCTCCTGCTGGATACGAAAAAGGATGCCAACCTCTTGACAAAGCCTTCGCTGCTTTTTGTATTACCCTGACCAGTGAGCTTACCGCAAATTTGTTCCACATTGCGGCTGGCCGCAGAGCTTTCATACTTGAGATAAAAGGGCTCCTGTTGCTTTACCGCCCTTATAATATTGTTGTCAGCTGATATATGCCCAATATAGCTTATTCCTACACCCAAAAATCTCTTAGATACCGTCTCCAGCTTTTTAAACGTGGCCTCTGCCTCGAATTTACTTTCAACTTTGTTTATGACGACTCCAATTTTATCTATGGCTTCTCTCCTGAGAGTCTTAATAAGCGCATAAGCATCAGCTATGGCAGTTGGTTCTGGCAATGTGATTACTATCACTTCATCCGCAGCTTTTGCAAATGATATCACTGACTTGGAAATTCCAGCACCGGTGTCAATAATTATAAAGTCAAAGTCTTTCTCAATTACGGCCAAATTGGAAAGAAGCTTATTGAGCTTATATACAGGCAGGTTGGCCGTTTCGCTTATACCTGCTCCGCCTGATATTATCTTTATGCCCAATGGTCCGTCCATTACAATATCTCTTATACCCATTCCGCCCTCAATGACATCCATGAAATTATATTTGGGTGCAGCGCCAACTAGCACTTCTATGTTTGCCAGGCCAAGATCCGCGTCAATAATCAGCGGATTGAAACCTCTTTTTTTGATAGCAAGCGCCAGATTCAGCGTCAAATTAGTTTTGCCTACACCGCCTTTGCCGCTTGTAACACATATTACTCTTGCTCTTTCTGAATTGTCATTGCCGTGATTTTCAATGCTGACTTCGCCGATACTGCCTTTTTTTATCACGGCGCTTCTGAGTTTAGAGGCTTGATCCATAACCGGTTACTCCTTTAGTACCTTTTCTATGAAATCCGACACAACTAGGCCTGATATGTCGTCGGGGACATTTTGTCCAAAGGTTATATGTGAAATCTTTCGTTTGTATTTGTGGAGCACATTCATTACTACAGCTTGCTTTGAAGTTTCATCCAGCTTTGTTATTATTATATTGAAATCGTCAATGAAATTATATTCATCAACAATGTCGCTTATATCTTCAATATTGTAGTTTGCGCTTATTACAAGAAATATGTCTTTTTCAGGGATGGAGTCCAAAAACCTTCTTATTTCTTTCATATGCATTTTATTCCTGTGACTTCTTCCTGCAGTATCCACTAGTATAATGTCTGAGTCCGAAAGATTTTCCAAGCTTTCCTTTATTGAGCTGGTGTTATATGCCACCTCAAGAGGCATATTAAGTATCTCTGAATATATCTTTAGCTGTTCGACTGCAGCTATCCTGTAGGTATCAAGCGTCAGGAAACCAACTTTCTTGCTTTCATTGAGCACGCAGTTTGATGCAAGCTTCGCCAGAGTTGTAGTCTTTCCAACGCCCGTGGGTCCTATGAATACATTTATCTTGTTCTTGAATTCAAATGCTTCATATTCCGAACTCAGCTCGCTCTGGAGATATTCCCTGAACAGCTGCTTGAAGTTGTCGACTGTTATTTCATTTTTTTCAGACACACTCTTGATGAATTTATCTATCAGTTCCTGTGAAAAACCTTTTTTTCTAAGACTCGCCGTTATTTCATCCTTTAGAGTTTTTGCGGCAATTTGTCCGGACTCGCCTATGGCTGGACTGCCGCTTAAGGTCTTCTTTATCTCTGCGACCATGTCCTTTATATTGCTGACTTCATTTTCTATGCTGTTGTAATCTTTTTTTGTGACGCCGACTTGATCATCAGCTTCAAAAATTCTGCTTTTGAAGTCCTGCTTCACTGCCTTATGATGGTCGCTTTTTTGCTTCGGCCTTTCCTGCTGTTTCCCTTCGTGAGCAGCAAGTATTTCCACCTGTTCCTTTTCCCAAAATTTGAAAATATTGTTGCTTTTTATGCGTTTTGTATGCAAAATTACTGCATTTTCGCCAAGTTCATTTTTCACCATGTTCATGGCCTCTGTAACGCTCTTCCCGAGAAATCTTTTTATCATCATGCCTTATATGCTCACCATCCCGATTGACTGGATTTTCACCTTGGGGTCTATTTCATTATATGAAACGACATAAATATCCGAGCTTATCTGCTCAACGAATTTTTTTATATAGAATCGCACTATAGGTGCTGTAAGTATTATTGGGTTTTCACCTATTGATACAGCTTTCTCAATCTCACCGCTGAGTTTGTTTATGAAACTCGATGAAATTTCAGGGTCGAGAGCCAGGTATGTGCCTGTTTCCGTGTTTTGAAGCGATTCCATCACTACCTTTTCCAGCTTCGGACTTATAGTTATGGCCTTGAGCGAAGCCGCTCCCGCAGTGAACTGCTTTGTAATCGATCTGAAGAGCGACTGCCTGACATATTCGGTGAGTATGTCAGTGTCTTTTGTCACAGTTCCATAATCGGCCAGCGTTTCAAATATCGTAACGAGGTCTCTTACTGAAATTCCTTCCCTTAGCAGATTCGAGAGCACTTTTTGAATGTCTCCCAGCGAAAGCAGGGACGGTGTAAGTTCGTCGACAAGCGCAGGATAATTTTCCTTGACTGATTCTATAAGCACCTTAGTTTCCTGTCTTCCAAGCAGTTCGTGCGAATATCTCTTTATCACCTCTGTCAGATGCGTTGAAATTATGGACGGAGGATCGACTACTGTATATCCGAGTATTTCTGCTCTTTCCCGCTCTTTTTCGTCTATCCACTTGGCCTTGAGTCCGAATGCCGGTTCTACTGTGTCGATTCCCTTTATCTCTCCGTCTGCGCCGCCTGGATTCATGGCAAGATAGTGGTCAAAGAGTATCTCACCCCTTGCTGCCTCGACTCCCTTTATCTTTATGAGATATTCATTTGCCTCAAGTTGAATGTTGTCTCTTAATCTTATCATCGGTACTATTATTCCCTGCTCCAGGGCGCACTGTCTTCTTATCATTACGAGCCTGTCAAAAAGGTCTCCTCCCTGGGATTTGTCGGCAAGAGGGATTATTCCATAGCCAAACTCCAGCTCAATTGGATCCACCTGGAGAAGCGGCAATACATTTTCCGGTCTCCTTATATCCTCGACTTCGCTCTCCTCAGCCGTCATTTCTTTTTCCGGCCTCTGTGAGCTTTTTTGTTCCTGCTTCTTAAGGCCAAGTCCTATAAGCAAAAAAGTTACAGACAAAATGAAATATGGCAGAAATGGCAGCTTTGTGAACGACAAGGCGAAGAGAACTCCCGAAATTATAAACATCGCCTTTGGATGCCTTATCATCTGGTTCATTACATCCTGGCCAAGGTCCGCCTCAGAAGCTGCTCGAGTTACAACTATGCCTGTTGCTGTAGATATCAGGAGCGCAGGAATCTGAGAGAGAAGTCCATCCCCAACGGAGAGCATCGCGTATTTGGATATCGACTCTGCAAATGGGAGTTTCTCGACAAGCATCCCCATTACAAATCCTGCAGACAGGTTGACTGCGGCAATTATAATACTTGCTATGGCATCTCCCTTTACAAATTTGGATGCTCCATCCATTGCCCCGTAGAAGTTGGCTTCATCCTGTATTTTCTTTCTTCGTTCTCTGGCCTGGATTTCATCGATGAGGCCTGAATTCAAATCAGCATCAATTGCCATCTGCTTTCCAGGCATTGCATCTAGTGTGAATCTTGCTCCAACTTCCGAAACCCTCTCCGCACCTTTTGTTATTACCATGAACTGAACTATTACTATAATCACAAATACTATGAATCCCACAAACGCATTCCCTTGCATTACGAAACTTCCAAAAGCTTCTATCACATCGCCTGCATATCCAGATCCGAGTATACCTCTTGTTGTTGATATGTTGAGCGCAAGCCTGAACATCGTTGTTATAAGCAATATTGAAGGAAATATTGAAAATTCCAACGCTTCCTTGTTATACATGGCTATAAGCAGTATTAGCAGTGAAATTGAAACGTTGAGGCTTAAGAGGATGTCCAGCAGCACAGGGGGCACTGGTATTATTATCATAAGTACAATACCTATGACGCCCAATGTTACAAATATTCCTGAAGATCTCATCCAATCTCTCCAATCAAATTTTCTTTTGCTTGTATTTGTCTCTCGAATAAACGTATGCCAGAATCTGGGCTACCGCATCATATAACTCGGGAGGAATGGTGTCCCCTATATTCAGCTTTGAATAGAGCTCTCTTGCCAAAGGTTTGTTTTCAACCATCGGAACCTCGCTTGCTGCGGCTTTTTCCCTTATCCTTAGTGCGATCAGATTCTTTCCCTTGGCTATTATGAAGGGCGCCTCATTCGCATTTTCATCATACTTTAATGCAACCGCATAGTGTGTAGGGTTTGTTATAATAACATCAGCCTTAGACACGTCTTCCATCATTCTGCGCATTGCAAACTGTCTTTGCTTTTCCTTTATCTTGGATTTGATCTCTGGATTACCTTCCATCTGCTTGTACTCTTCCTTTATCTCCTGCTTTGACATTTTAAGCTGCTTTTCATGCTGGTAAAATTGAAAAAAATAGTCAAAGACCGCTAGCGCAAGTAGAATACTTGAGAGTGTGAGTCCCAGATTTATGGCTGAATCATATAGAATATACGAAAACTGATACTTGTTAAGTTGATATGTCTTGATATAAAGCCCTAAGTTTGATTTGATGTATATTGTTGACACGACGGATAACACTACAAGCTTTGCAAGTGATTTTACAACTTCAAAGGCGGATCTTGCCGAAAACAGCCTCTTGATACCTTCAAATGGATTGAGTCTGTCTATCTTGAATTTCAAGGTTTCTGTTGTAAATACATTTCCCACCTGCGAATAGCTGCTGGCAAACGCCGTCACGTAGTTTGCAAGCACAATTACTGCAGTCGCCTTCACCATAAATATCATACCCGTGTAAAGAACCTTGAAAGCCATGTCTGAATCTATGTCATCGTTGAACAGCTCTCCGTAAAACGGAATAGGCTCAGCTATGCTTGTGAGTATGGCTTTGCCGCCAAGCTTTAAAATAAGCATTGAAATTATAAGGGTTACCGCCGAATTTATCTCACGGCTTTGGAATACCTGGCCTTTCTTTCTTGCATCCTGACGCTTTTTGGGTGTAGCCTTTTCTGTTTTTTCGCCCGTAAAGAGCTGCAAATCAATATTCAAGTACATCAGCTTCCTTTAATGAGCCTGAAAAGCTGATTTTCATAATTGAAAATAGCTTTGAGTATATCTATCATTATAGAATCGTACTGCATAATCACGAAATAAATCATTATTATTCCAACAAATATCTTAAGTGGCATGCTCACAACGAAAACATTCATCTGTGGCATTGTCCTTGCAAGTATTCCCATTACTACGTTAACAACGAACATTGCAATCACAACAGGTATTGCGATTTTAACTGCATAAAGAAACATATCGTCTATAAGCGCTATTATATAGCCTAAGTATTCAATTTTAAAACTAAGGTTCATACTGAGCGGCAATATAGTGAAACTGCCAGCTACAAGTCTTATAAGCTGATGATGGGCGTCTATGGCAAGATATGCCAGCGCTGCAAATATGAAGAGAAAGTTGCCGCTTATTGACATATCGTAACCGCTGTAGGGATCTACAATTCTTGCCATTGCAAAGCCGACATCTGTATCCACTATTCCGCCCGCTATCATGAATACAGCAAAAAAGAGATTTACAATATATCCTATCAGGAGCCCTATTATGAACTCCTTAACTGCAATAATACATATATAAAAAAAACCTGCACTCCTTATATTCTCGACCGTTGCCAAATCCAAGGTGGTGAATATGAGAAACGACATTGAAAGCGAAAACGCTAATTTAAAAATATTCGGAAGATTGTTTCTTCCGAATATGGGGTCTGCTACAAAATATCCCGCAATTCTCGAAAATACAAGAAGCAAGACATTCAGTTGGGCGATGAAATAATCCAAAGTATATTCCATATGAATCCTGCCGTTTACTTTATATATTTGTCCATATTTAGAAACAGATTCTGCGTAAAACTTACAGCCGTGTTCATAAGCCAAGGGCCAAACACTACTACTGAAGCCAATACCACTACTATCTTAGGCACAAATGCAAGTGTGGCCTCTTGTATTTGCGTTGCCGCCTGAAATATGCTCACAATTAAGCCCACGAGCAATCCCAATACCAGCATGGGTGCTGAAAGAAGCAGTATCATTGTCAGCGTCTGCTGACCAAGATTTATTGCCATATTTATATCCATAAAATTCTCCTACTTGAACCCCATGACAATCGACTTTATTACCAGGTTCCATCCGTCTGCAAGTATGAAAAGTAGCAGCTTGAATGGCAACGAGATCATTACAGGAGGCAGCATCATCATTCCCATGGACATGAGTGTACTTGCAACAACCATATCCACAATCAAAAACGGTATGAAGAGTATAAAGCCCATCTGGAATCCTGATTTGAGCTCACTTATCATGAAAGCCGGCAGGAGCACTCTGTTTGGAATGTCCTCCACTTTCTTAATATCGCCAGCCTTCATCCCTGCCATTTCAGAAAAAAGTACAATATCCTTTTCCCTGGTCTGCTTAAGCATGAAATCTCTCAGCGGAACCATGCCTTGTGTAAAAGCCGCCTGCTGTGTTATCTGTCCGTCAACATACGGTTTGAGTGCCTGCTCGTAAACCTTTTCGCCCGTGGGTGCCATAATAAAAAATGTAATAAAAAGCGAAAGGCCCAAAATAACCTGTCCTGGCAAATTCTGCTGAACGCCTATGGCGCTTTTTAGAAAGGAGAGTATTATAATAACTCTTGTAAAAGAAGTCATCATTATTATTATTGTTGGCAAAAGCGATAGAACTGTAAATATTATAATTATCTCAATTGAACTCGAAAATGCCCTCGGATCGTCAGTGCCTCCTATTTCAAGAGAAATATTAGGATACTTTGGCTCACCAAAAGCGATTCCGGAAATAAAACCCATAAATACCAGGGTGCAAATTATTATATTCAGTTTATTCTTCATCATTACCATCCCTGAGTGTCAGTGAATCTATAGTGTTGATGGAGTTGCCGCATATTCCGACTATGTACTCCTTGTCTTTATATGACAGGACTGCAATTTCCTTGTCCCTTGACAAGAAAATGCGTTCTTTTATCTTCAGGGCTTTTCCTTCAAACACCTGCATTCTCCTTTGAGCTACAAACTTTGAAGTAAAGTGAGCCATATAAAGAATAAAGACAAATACGAGCAGATACCCTATAGCTTTAAGTATCGCAAGAAATATGTCCAAACTACTCAAGCACCTTTCTGACAGATTCGAGTATCCTGTCGGCCTGGAAAGGTTTGACAATGAAATCTCTGGCCCCCGACTGTATAGCCTCGATAACCATCGCCTGTTGCCCCATAGCTGAACACATTATTATTTTGGCATCCTTGTCTATTGCCTTGATTTCCTTTACCGCCTGTATGCCATCCATTTCCGGCATAGTTATGTCCATGATTACAAGCTCAGGTACTAGCTCCTTAAATTTTTCAACAGCCTTCAAGCCATTTTCCGCCTCGCCGACTATATCATAACCATTCTTTGTAAGTATGTCTTTTATCATCATTCGCATAAATGCAGCATCGTCAACTAACAGTATCCTTTTTCCCATATTATTGTTATCCTCCTTTTATTATATAAGCTTAAAAATTATATGCTTCTCAGTCTTTTGTCAGGTTTAATGATATCGGTTATGCGAATACCGTAATTTTCATCAATAACCACAACCTCACCTTTTGCTATCCTTTTCCCATTTACAAGAACATCAAGCGGCTCCCCGACAAGCTTTTCCAGCTCTATTACTGTCCCGGGGCCAAAAGCAAGTATTTCATCTATGCTCCTTGCTGTTCTTCCAAGCTCAACTGTTACCTTCAAGAATACATCTTTTATTATCTCAATGTTTTCGGGCAACTCCGTCTTGCAGGGATTTAGTTCGTCAAAAGACTCGAACTTTGCAGGATTGATATTGATATGATTTTCATTGGCACGCATTTCAACATTATGTGCCTTTTCTTCATACTCTGCTCTGACAGGCTGTTTTTGTGAATTATCAGATGCAGTATATGTGCTGGCAGGTGCGCTGTGCTGCTCTTCTCCAAATGCCGCCAAGTTCTCTGCTTCATTTGAGCTGTCAACTTCCTGACCTTCACTGCCATATAACATATTATTGATTAAATCCCTTGCAAAGTCAATAGGCATGAGCTGCATTATATTGCTGTCAATAAGGTCTTCAATAGTCATTTTGAAAAGCACTCTGACATAGTCGCAGGTTTTATCTATGCCGCTCATTTCAATACTGTCATCCGTCAAATTGACCTTGAATACTTCAGGTGGATTTATGTCTATCCTTTTGCCAATCATCTCGGAAAGAGACGTTGAAGACGAACCTACCATCTGATTCATAGCTTCGCTTATCGCGCTAAGATGTATCTCGTTTAGCTCCTCGAGCAATCCCGATTTCCCGTCTCCGCCCATCATGAGTGAAGCTATTACCTTAACGTCATCTTCCTTGAGTATTAGCATATTCATGCCGTTTAGACCTTCTTTGTAACCCACTCTTACTATTACATATGGTACCGGCTGTTCCTGAGCCATCTCATCGATGGATATAACATCCACGCTTGGAGTTGTGATCGAAACTCTCTTTCCTAAAATTGTAGAGAGTGTAGTAGCCGAGTTGCCCATGTTGATGTTTCCTATTTCGCCGATTGCATCCTTTTCATACTCATCCAATTCAACACTGCAGCTTGTAACGTCGTCGGCAGATGCCCCTTTTAAAAGGGCGTCAATTTCGTCCTGCGAAAGTAAATCATTCATCATATTCATTATCACCCTCTTCAATTACTTGTGTTATCTTGACAGCCAGGTTCTTGTTCAGCGATCCGGGTTTTCCGAAATATTTGATTTTTTCCCCCACCATTATTGTCAATTCGTCGCTGGTTCTAGATGCGAGCTTTATGACGTCTCCTTCCTGAAGAGTCAAAAATTCTCCAACCGTTATATTGGCTTCGCCCACATGACATGAAATTTCTATTTCAGCTCTTCTTAGCCTCTCCTTTAATATCTTTTCCTGCTCGTGAGTAATTTTCTTTGTATTGTTTGTAAACCAGAGCTTCGTGCTCAGCTTTGGAAGTATAGGTTCTATCAACAAGTGCGGCATGCACAGGTTAATTAATCCCTCCACGTCTCCTATGTTGACTTTGATTGTTATTAGGGCCACAGTCTCATTCGGAGATACTATCTGTGCAAACTGAGAATTCGTTTCAATCTTATTTAGCTTTGGATTTAGCTCAATGACATTCTCCCAAGGATCTATAAACAGCTTTGTCATCTGGGAGACTATTTTTTTCAGTATTGTAAGCTCTATTTCAGTGAAATTCCTGCTTCCAGCGTCGAATTTGCCGTCTCCCCCAAGTATCCTATCTATTATTGTAAAGCAGAGTCTGTTTGACATTTCAAGAATCATTTCACCCGGAAGAGGTGAAAAATCTATAATTGCCAGCATGGCAGGATTCGATATCGAATTGCAAAATTCATAGTAGGAAAGTTCTTCTACCGACAGGATCTCCATTTGCACATAAGTTCTTAGTGTTCCTGAAAAATATGTATTAAGCAGGCGTGTGAAGTTGTCATACATCATTTGAAGTGTTCTGAGCTGATCCTTAGCCAGTTTTTTGGGTATCTTGAAATCGTATTTTTTTACTTTGCGTTCGTTTTCCTCTTTTATCTCTTTTACGTCAACCTCTCCAGCATTCAACGCCTCCAAAAGAGAGTCGATTTCATTTTGCGAAAGAATTTCTGACAACTGCTGCACCTCTCTTTATTGAACAATGTAATCCGTAAAATATATATTTTCAATGGAATCGATTCCGATCCTTGTTTTTATCTTGTTAATAATGTCTTTTTTTATGCTGTTCATCCCACCTGGATTCACCATATCCTCAGGTTTTTGCTGGATAATTATCTCAAGTATTATGTCCCTTATTTCTGCATTTTTTTCAGTGAATACCTTCTCCGCTTTTTTATCGGTTGATGCAATTATTATGTTGCCCTTGAAGAAATTCTTTGTTCCCCCAATATTCGTGGAAAACACTCCCATGTCGTAATTATATGTTTTGACTTTTTTGGCTTCCGCTTTGCCTGAAAACAGGAAAAACGCCGCCGCAAAACCGATTGCCAGTACAGCCACTCCCACAATAGAGTATATCGCAATTTTCTTCATCGTTTAATCGTTGCCCCCATTCCGAAATTATTGTAGCCCGTCCTTCAAAATAAGTATGTCCACACGCCTGTTTTTGGCCTTGTTGTCTACAGTATCATTTGCCGCTACGGGATGATATTCACTATAGCCTGCTGCTGAAAGCCTCTCTGACATTACTCCGTTTTGCTCTATCATGAACCTTACAACATTGCAGGCTCTTGAAACTGAGAGCTCCCAATTCGAGGGGTATTTTGAATTGTATATTGGCACATTGTCTGTATGGCCTTCCACTCTGATTTTTTTTCCGCTGAAATCGCTGGCATTGAGCAGGCTGCATATATAGCTAAGCGTAGCCATAGCCTGTGGCTTGAGGTCTGCTTTTCCAGAGTCGAACAGTACGTTTTCATTGAACCTAAGTATGAGACCATTATTTCCATTTATAATGTTGACACTTTCTCCAAGCCCGTTTTGATTAAGATAGTCTTCGATTTCCTGCGACAAGTGCTCATATATGCCGTCCGACTCTACATCAATATCTGCCCCGTTTGTAGCAAGCGGCAATTCGCTGAGCGTCTTGCCGCCTTCAAGTATCCCAAGCGAGCCTTGAAAAGAGCGCATCATTGTTTCAAATTTTTGAGCATCTACGGATGAAAATGAAAACATAAGTATGAAAAAGGTTAGAAGCAGAGTTACCATGTCCGAGTATGTAGTCATCCACTCAGGCGCACCTGCGGGTGCCTGCTGTTTTTTCTTTCTCATTATTATGCTTCCCCTTCCCTGAGATTAGCGGCTACATCACCTGCAGTCTCCTGTCTCCTTTTAGATGGCGGTATGAACGCCTTAAGCTTTTCGCTTATTATCCTTGGATTCTCACCTGCCTGTATAGAAAGCAGTCCCTCGAGTATTATTTGTTTTTCAAGGATTTCCTCATCACTTTTGATTTTGAGTTTTTTTGCCAGCGGAAGAAAAACAAGGTTTGCAAGCAAGGAACCGTAAAAAGTTGTGATTAGAGCTATCGCCATTGAAGGCCCTATTGTATCCGGGTCATCAAGCGAAGCAAGCATGTTTATAAGGCCTATGAGGGTACCTATCATACCAAAAGCCGGAGCGTAGGCACCCATAGCTTCAAAAAGCCCCTGTCCGCTGCCGTGCCTTTCTGAGATGAAATCCAGTTCAGTCTCCAGAAGGTTTTTTACCAGCTCCGGATCAGTCCCGTCCACAACAAGCATTATGCCTTTTTTCATAAAATCATCATTTACGCTCTCAGACGCCTCCTCCAGAGAAAGCAATCCTTCCTTTCTGGCCTTGTTTGCAAGCTCGTTTATGCCGTCAATTACTATGTTCAAATCACTTTTCTTGCCCTGGAATGCCTTTTGTGTAATACTTATTACTTCAAGGAATTTCGGAAGTGGGTATGCAACCAGCGTGGCCGCAATTGTTCCTCCCAAAACTATTGCAACAGAAGCTATATCCACAAAACCAGTTATGTCTCCACTTGTTGCAATAGATACTACTATGAGAAGAAAACCTCCCACAATCCCTATAATACTAGCTAAATCCAAACGCCACACCTCTTTTCCTATTCATTAGTCCCAAATTGGTATATGCCTCTTTTAAATAGAATCACCCTGTTTATTATCTCATCGACACTTTCCTTCACGACAAATCTGTGTCCGTTAGTCAGGGTTATTACCGAATCTGGGGTATGTTCCACATGCTCTATAAGATCGCAGTTAATTACGAACTCTTCTCCGTTGAATCGTGTGACTTTTATCATGACTGCTCCTTTTATCTCTTGAGATTTATGAGTTCTTCAAGCATCTGGTCGGTGGTGTTTATTATTCTGGAGTTAGCCTGGAATCCCCTTTGAGTCTGTATCATGTTAGTGAATTCTCTTGCAAGGTCAACATTCGACATCTCAAGAGCTCCGCCGACCGTAGGGCCAAAGCCGTTGCTTGCCGGTGTACCTATTATTGCAATCCCCGAGTTGGCAGTGTCTATGTACAGGTTTGAGCCTTTCTTTTCAAGGCCCGATGGATTCTTGAACTTTGCCAGGGCTATCTTTCCCAGTATCGACTTCTTGCCGTTTGTGAAGTTTCCCATGATGTCTCCATTTTCGCCTATCGAGAAATCATCGAGCGAGCCCTGCTTGTAGCCGCCTATGCTGGCTGCTGTAACAGAAGATTCGTTGGCCGATTGTGTTATTGTTGGATTGCCGTTTTGATCAGTGAAAGAAAGGTTGAAATTGAAGCCTCTGGCTCCGTTGGCAAAATATCCGCTTCCGTCGTCGCTCGGCATGATTCTTATATTTGTCATGTCTCCAGAAACAATCTTGCCATTTTCAAAAGCCAGCACTACAGGATTGCCATCCGCAGTTTTCATTGTTCCGCCAAGACCGTCCATTGATTCAACTTCTACAACCCACTTGTTTGGATCAAAAATCTTTGTTTTATCATTTGTAGTTATTTCATAGTTGCCATCTTTAAGTTCAATAGGCTCTGTACCTGCATCAGATGAAAACTTTCTTCTTATAGTCATCTTTATTGTGTGCTCTCCGCCCATCTCATCATACACTGTAAATGTAGTCTGCCTTGCTGTTATATCGGCCCTGCTTATGGTATATGGCGATGCATCTCCTGTGATTGTTGCGTTCAGGCCTGTATTTACATTTATGTTTCCTTCGAATGTGACATCCTTGTCTTTTGATATGTCTGTATCTTCAGTCCCGATGCTTCCTGTGCACTTCGCCGGAAATACTGTTGCCTTCGATATTACAAGTCCTTCAATGGCCTCCTTCAGTTTCGCGTCGGGCCCAACCGTGCCCTCCTCAACCCTGTAGCCAAGAACCTTGAAACCTCCCGATGCAAGAAGGTTACCGTTATCATCGATTGTAAAGTTACCCGCTCTTGTATAATACTTGTTGTTGAAGCTTGGGTCGTCTGAAACCATGAAGAAGCCCTCGCCGCCTATCATCACGTCGGTTGGGTTGTCTGTCCTTTCTATGGCGCCTACTGTAAACATTGTGTCAACGGCAGCCACGTCTATACCAAGACCAACCTGCATTGCATTGGAGCCGCCCTTTCCATCTTCAGCACCTGTAGCACCCTTGAGTGTTTGGTTGAAAACTTCTTTGAACTGTACTCTTGCTCCCTTATATGCAATTGTATTTACGTTGGCTATATTATTGCCTATTATGTCCATTTTTGTCTGGTGTGATTTCAGGCCTGATACTGCAGCATAAAGACTTCTCATACTAAATTCCCCCTCGGATTATAAAACTTCACCTTTCAGATTTGCAAGCTCCTCCATTATGTAGTCCATAATATCTGAATTATTCTGACTTTCTATGTTCTGGAGTCTTTCATTCATGTTCTGCAAGCTAGCTATCATTTGCACATATGCGCTGAGTCCAGTTTCATTTTGGTCTTCCATCCCCTGGAGCTTTTCATTCATGTCCTCAAGATTGCCTATCATTTCCTTTTGTCCCGAATCAACTATTTTTGCAAGATTTTGAATCTGCTCGAGAGAGCTGAATTGAGCCATTTGTGCAATGAATTCCTTGTCTTGCATTGGGTTTAGCGGATCCTGGTTTTTCAGCTGCGTGACTAGCAAATTCAGAAATTCGTCCTTGCCGAGGCTACTAGAAATATTAGAAGTGCCGCTAGTTGAAGTCGTGTTAGATTGGCTTTGGGTTGTTGCATTTACATTCATTTCCTCACCCCTTTAAGCTAGATAGTTTATCTCTTCAGTATCTATGTATGGATTGTTCGCATCTATCTCACTCTTAATAGCTTTATCTTCTAGAATATCATTGAATATGGCGGAGCTTATTCTCCTGCTTCTTAGTGCGGCTTCAAAGCCATCCTGGTTTCCCTGCTCGCCCTGAGCCTCTGAGTCTACCGAAACGTCAACAGCAGTTATATTTATCCCCTGCTCGAGCATGCTGTCTTTAAGTTCAGAAATATTTGACTCAATAGCCGTCTTGACTTTCTCGCTTTCGGCTATCAACTTGGCAGTAAGCACTCCATTTTCCATAACAACCTTCAAGGTCAGTTTGCCCAGCTGTTCAGGCTCCAGCTTTATTTCAATCGACTTAAGATTATCCGCATCTGTTATTTTTATTTTGTTAATAACCTGGTCGACTACCTCTCTTTGAGAATAATATACAGGTCTAGCCTTCATTAACTCTATGTTGGTTCGGCTTGAGGAAGCCTCCGCTGAAAGGCCTGGAAATTTGAAGTCTCCCGACTCCTCGGAAAGTTTAATGATTTCGTCTTTTATGGTCTCCAGAGTGTCTTTTATCTCTTCGCCGGAAAATCGCTGTCCGGCAGTATTCCTTTCAGCTATTAATTTTTTTATACTTTGACCCAGTATGTCGTCTGGTTTCTCTTTATGTAATTCATTCTGTAAATCCGTGATTTTGATATCTTTCTTTTTCCCGCCCTTGTCCTGTAACTTAATGCTGTCCGGAATGGACGCAGTCATTGCATCATTTACTGCTTTATACTCACCGTCTGTATTCTGAAGGTTTTGCACGCTTGTTTCTGGAATTTCTTTTGAAGCTTTCGCCTGTACCATTTCATCAACAATTGCTCCACCCGCTCCAATAGAGGCCTCAATTTGTATTTCAGTCCCGGCATCTGATGCTTGAGCGTATGATGCAATGGTATCTGATGTATTTCCTGCAGCTTGCGCTTTAGTCTCTGACTGGACTGCGAGTTCTTTTAACTCGTTTATTAGTGATTTGTCTATAAGCACACTCTCTGCTCCTGCCAATTTGGTTGCTTCATTTTCCGCAAGAAACTGCCCTGTTTCATTTTCCTTGTCATTGTTGATATTTTGATTGCTGACCGTATCACTTTGAATTGACAGCGCTTTTTTGTCCGAATCAGTGACTGCTGCGTTATCCTCCTTTTCAGATATGCCGCTTTTCTCTGCTCTAAGATCATCCCTTTTTGCATATTCAGACTCCCGCTTTTTAACAGCTTGGAACTTCATCTTCTCGAGCGTACCCGCAAACTCATCCCTTGCAACTGACTTGCCTTTCGAAGAAATGTCCTTCACCTTGAAGTCTTCTTTCATATTCGCTGGTAAAACTGACAGCTTGTTCATCAATATCCCCCTTCTTCAGGAAGTCCCATTTTTCGTGTAAGCTCTGATGCTTTCTGAGCTCCAAGTTCTTTTAATATCTTTGATATGGATTTTGGCGGCATTCCCCTCAATATATCCACAAGCAGTTCCTCCTGCGTTATCCTTAGAACTCCTTCTCCTACAGGGTACTCCTTGTATATTTCATCCCTGCCCAATATATTTTTAATTATGTCTGCCAAAGCTGTCGCATCCATTTTTTTGTATGATTCTCTCAACTCATCAACTTTCCCAATATAACTGTCCATAATATTAACAGTTGTATAGAGGCTTCCAGTATCTATCTGATCATTCAGAAGCTTTATTCTGTTTATTTCTTCTATGACGTCATTTGAATATGTCTTATCCGAAAAAGACGCCAAAATCTTGCCTGCCTGCACAACATCCATATTGGCTATGATGTAGGCTACGTCTTCCGCTTTGAACTTTTCTTTGTCTTCGAGCTCCAGCGAAGCCTGCCTGTATTCCTTGTCTGCATACAGCATTGTCATGCTGTCCATTTCCTCAATATATTTCTCAAAGGAGAGCATCTCCCTGCTTATCTTTTGCGCCGCCTCTCCCTTGAGATTAGTTTCTACGGCGTCCCGTATGTCAGCATCTATGTAGTAAATGACTCTGGCTGCATATTTTGGTTTCATCTCCTGAAGCAGACTAGCAGCATATGTGCTGTCTATTTCAAGCGATCTTATGTCATCCTCTATATCTCTTACCGTCTGAAGCAATCCTACTTTTGAGTAGTACTTGGCCTTTTCAGAAATGTCTCCTGCTTTTTCCCTTTTCATGCTCTCAACTTCACGCCTTAGGGTGTTTTTTTTCGTTTCCTTGAGCACTATTTCGCTTAAAATGTCCTGGGTGAATTCAAAGTCGCCATCCTTCATGAGCTGTACTATTTCCTTGTATAGCCTTTTATCCTGCTTTTTAAGCAGCATAAGCTTGTCTATAATCCGCTCCTCATCCAGTGAAAGATAATATTCAGCCAGGTCACGCTTTTGAGCTTCTATATTCTCCGCCGAATCACCAACACCTGCTATCGACGAAATCAGAGGCATTTCCCCCATTGCTTTATCCGCTGCCACTTTGAACTTGGGATTTATTATGTAGACAATTAAAAAGGCAAATAAAATGGCTACCAAAAAAGATAATGCCAATATGATTTTTAGTCTCGGGCTTACTTTTTTGACATTCCTGTCTTTGTCCTTTGCCTGGTCCATTTATGCCTCCTAGCTGGTACCTCTGATTCTGAAAGTGTTTATTTGGTCTAACGCTTTTTCCTCATTTAGCTTTAAAACCTGCTTGAACTCGTCAATGTGCTTTTCCTTTAGCTTTTCAAATGATTTTCTTTCCTTCATTACCTCAAGATATTCCACCTTTTTGAAGTTGAAGCTCTCGCGCAGGCTTGAAAGCTTCTGCTGCAGCCTTTCTATGCTTATATCTGCGCATTCTATGGAGTAGCTGATATTTTTTATGTCTGTGATGGAAGCCCCTGACATCAAAGTTTCCTCTAAGATATCATATCTCTCGCGTTTCATTTCCTCCATTTTACTGATTTCATTTTCCAAATCCCTTATGCTGTTTGATATTATTGCCATTTCATTCTTTTTGTTGTCTTCAAGCTTTTCCTTCAAGCCCAGTATCTTTTCAAACTTGAAACCGAATTTCATGGATTTCACCCCTAATCCTTGAATATTTCAAGCATAAGCCCTATAGTTTCCTCGACTCCAATATTAGTGTCCACATCCTGCTTGAGGAATGAATTCACCCTGTCTATTTTGTCAATTGCGTAATCGATTTTTTTATTGGTGCCCTTTGAATATACACCTATGTTGATAAGGTCTTCTGCCTCTTTGTATATCGAAAGCACTTCTCTCAGCCTCTTTGCCGCGTCCTTGTGCTCCGGCGAGGCAATGCTCGACATTACGCGGCTTACGCTGGAAAGCACGTCTATTGCAGGATAGTGGTTCTTGTTGGCTATAGCTCTTGAAAGCACAATGTGTCCGTCTAGTATTCCCCGAACTGCGTCCGCAATAGGCTCGTTCATGTCGTCTCCATCTACTAGCACGGTATACAGGCCTGTTATCGATCCGCTGCTTGAATTCCCTGCTCTCTCAAGAAGCCTGGGTAGCACTGCAAACACTGAAGGCGTATAACCCTTTGTAACTGGAGGCTCGCCTACTGCAAGGCCTATTTCCCTTTGAGCCATCGAAAATCTGGTTACTGAATCCATCATGAGCATTACATCAAGGCCTTTGTCTCTGAAGTATTCAGCTATCGAAGTAGCAAGAAGCGCTCCCTTCATCCTCACAAGCGGAGGCTGGTCAGATGTGGCTACTACAACTATAGACCTTTTGAGTCCTTCCTCCTTAAGGTCATTTTCAATGAATTCCCTTACCTCTCTGCCCCGCTCTCCTATGAGTGCGATTACATTGATATCGGCATTCGTATTCCTGGCTATCATGCCTAGAAGCGTTGACTTTCCGACTCCGGAGCCTGCAAATATCCCCATACGCTGTCCCTTGCCGCAGCTCAGGACTGAGTCTATGGCTTTTACTCCAAGTGAAAGCTGCTCAGAAATTCTATTCCTCTCTAACGGATTGGGAGGCTTATTCATGACCGGATATGTATGCCTCAGTTCATTTATTTCTATGCCGTCGATTGGATTCCCTATTCCATCGAGCACCCGTCCTAAAAGCGCCTCACCGACTTTGACCTGAAGCCCCTTGCCAGTAGCTACAACCAGGCTGCCTGAGCCTATTCCCTCCATATCCCCGTATGGCATAAGCACGACATTTTCATCTCTGAATCCGACAACTTCGGCGAGTATAGGCTCCTTTGAATCGATGGGATATACATAACACATCTCGCCTAGTTTTCCGCCAGGGCCCTTTGATTCTATTGTAAGCCCAACAACCCTGAACACCCTTCCTGAATACTTGATTGTCTCCAGGTTTTCCAGGCGCTCTGCATATTTTCTCATGTCAATTTTCAAATTGCACACCGCTTTCAAGCATTGATTGGAATTCTTCCCTTATAGCCGTCAGCTGAGTTTGTATTCCAGCGTCTATGCTGCCGCTTTTTGTTTCAATATGTACGTTCCCATGTTTGAGTGACGGGTCAGCCTTAAATGTGATGGTTTTCACACCTTCTGACGAAACAAGAATTTTCTTTTCATTTTTTTTGAGCGTCTCTATATCTTCGATGCACGCTCTTACAACTATATCTTGCGCATAAGTCAGCTTCTCAAGCCCCTTTAGAAGGACCCCTGCCAGGAGATCGTCATTTTCCTCAAGTTTAATTCCCATAATCTTTTCTACGCTTTGCAGCACCAGCTGTATTATTTCAGGCTCGAGCATGTCTATTTCAGCCTTCTTTTTTGCCTCCAGGCTTTTTTTAAGTTCAACGGCTTCGTCAATAATACTTTCATACTGCTTTCTGCCTTCTTCAATTCCTGCGCTATAGCCTTCTTCATATCCTTTTTTTCTTTGTTCGCAATATACCTTCTCTGCATCTGCCCTTAGCTCTGCGACTCTTCTTTTTTCAGCTTCAAGTCTGTCTCTTTGCAGCGCAAGGAGCTTTTTTTCTCGTTGCAGCAAATCTCTGAAATCATCCTTTTCCCTGAGCAGCTTGTAGAATCCGTACGAAACCTCGTCTTTTACCACCTCTTCACTGCCTGTGGCTGTTTTAATAGCTGTCTGGACTTGAGCAGTTATATCTCCTGCAATAACCTTGGGCTTTTTGAGCATTACAAGCTGGGATTTAATAACCTTAGACAATAAGCTCATCTCCTCCGCCTCTTGATATTATTATCTCGCCCTGATCTTCAAGTTTTCTTATTATGTTAACTATCTTCTGCTGCGATTCTTCTACATCCCTAAGTCTGACAGGGCCCATGAATTCCATATCTTCTTTTATCATTTCAGACATACGCTTGGACATATTGGCAAATATCAGATCTGCAACCTCCTGGGTTGTGCCCTTTAATGCCACTGCAAGCTCACTGTTGTCCACCTCGCGTATAAATCTTTGTATGGCTGTGCTATCGAGATTTATTATATCTTCAAACATGAACATCCTTCGCTTGATTTCATCAGCAAGCTCTGGTTCACACATTTCCAGGCTCTCCATAATCCTCTTTTCAGTACCTCTATCAACCGAGTTGAGTATATCGACAATGTTTTGCACTCCGCCGGCTTTTGTGTAATCCTGAGTTACAATATTGGAAAGCTTGTCTTCAAGTATTGTCTCAACTTCCTTTATTATCTCAGGATATGTCCTGTCCATTGTGGCAATACGCTTGGCCACTTCAGACTGCTTATCCTGCGAGAGGCTGGAGAGTATCTGTGCAGCCTTGTCATTTTCAACGTGCGAGAGTATGAGAGCTATCGTCTGAGGGTGCTCGTTTTGTATAAAGTTGCTAAGCTGAGACGGGTCGGCCTTTCTGGCAAAGTCAAACGGTCTCACCTGCAGCGATGCTGTGAGTCTGCCGATAATTTCTATAGCCTTGTCGGTGCCGACAGCCTTTTCAAGTACTTCCTGTGCGTAGTTTATACCGCCCTCAGATATGTACTCCTGCGCAAGACACACCTCATAAAATTCCTCAAGAATTCTATCCTTTATTTCAGGCTCTACGCGCTTCATGTTTGCTATTTCAAGAGTCAGTTCCTCTATTTCTTCTTCGGAAAGGTTTTTGAATATCCTTGCAGAGTATTCAGGTCCAAGTGTTATAAGCAATATGGCTGCCTTTTGTTTCCCTGTGAGTTCAAACCCCTTTTTTTTGACTCTAGACATTGTAAATTCCTCCTAATCCTCGCTAAGCCAGCTTTTAAGCAGCTGTGATGCAATTTCCGGATTTCGTTCAATAAGCGATTCAATGCTCCTTTTGTATCCAGAATCTTTTATGTCAACTTCAAGCTCCTTTATTTCTTCCTCAGGTATTTCAAGAGTAGCCTGTGCATTTCCAGCAAGCTCTGGCCTTAGTGTTCTTTTCCTCATAAAGTAAACTGCCGCTCCGGCTGCTGGTATCAGTATTAATATTATAATAAGGGCTATAATCCATGCCGGCATGTTGTTTGCACTGTCCTTCTCTGAGTCTTCAAAAGCCTTATTCATACTGTCATCAAACGATCTTGCGTACACCTCGACTGCTTTTGCATCCAAGCCCACCGCTGTAGATACTATCTTTTCTACCTGTGTCTTTTGCTCCTCATCAAGCTCCTTACCCTCGAGTGTGTCGCTGTTGATTATCACGGCTACCGTGATATCCTTTATCTGGCCTTTTGCCTTTTCCAGTTTTTCTATCGTTTCATTCAGCTCGTAATTTACTACCTTCTCTTCATTGTCATTTTGAGTGCTGCTGGATTGTTGCTGCTCAGCATACTGAGTTGCTGCATCGGCATCAGTATTACTTTCAGTACCCGCCGGCCCGCCTTCTCCCGTGGCCGATGAGCTGGAGCTCTTCTCCTGAAGACTCCTGATGAGACCGTTTTCCTCTCCTTCGACTGGTGTGTTGTATGTTTTTGATTCTTTTATTGTAGTGTCAAAATCAAGCTTTACGCTGGCCATTACCGATACATTAGAATAGCCATATACAGGTCCTAAAAACTCCATAAGACTTTCCTGAACCTTGCTCTTTACCTCTTCCTGAAGCTTTATTTGCGAGTTGGACATGTTTGAAGCATCATCTTTTTCGCTGTTTAGAACCTTTCCTGAAGCGTCATGAACAGTTACATTTGCGCTGTCGAGTCCTTCTACCGAATTTGCCACAAATTCTGCAATTCCGGCTATTCTTTCAGGTTCAAGTTCCTGACCCGATTTCATGCTAATCCATACGGCAGCCTTTGTCTTGTCCTTATTTTCAGATAGAATAAAGTCACTGCCCTGTGGAATTGTTATATTGACTATCGCGCTTTCGACTCCGGGCATTGACTCTATGTCCTGTGCAAGACTATTTTTGAGTGCTATGTTGAAAGCCTGCTGCTTTTCTTCCTTGCTCAAAAATATATTATTCTTATTCAGCACATCTTCGTAAGAGAATTTCTGAGCAGGCACACCTTTCATCGAAAGATCTATCCGTGCCTTGCTGGCATCTCTTTCCATTACAAGTATTGTGTTTTCGTCCTGTATCCTGTACTTGATACCCATTTCATCCAGATTCTGAGTGATGGCTCCGGTTTCTTCGGGTTTTAAATCCTTGTAGAGTACAACATATTCCGGTCTTGTTATGTAAAATATTGTGAATGCCACAGTAAGCACAAGCAATACCGAGCAAATCAAGAAAATCGTCTTTTGTTTTTTTGTGTATTTTTTAGTCAGCTCATCCGATTTGTGCTTGATATTCGAGAACAGTTCTTCCAATTTATACACCTCAAATTATATTTGCATTCTCATTATTTCTTTGTAGGCATCTACTATTTTATTCCTTATTTCAACTATTGTCTGAACTGCCACATCGGCTTTTTGGGTGGCTATAGTAAGGTCGTGCAGATTATCTAGTTCTCCCAGCACAAACTTTTCTCCCAACATCTCCTGTTCCCTTTCGAGATCGCTTGCTGAATAAAGAGCATCCATAAGCGCCTGCTTAAAACCCTGTCCATTGGCTGCTGTGGAATTCTGAACTCCGGCAGCTGATTTGATATTCGAAATAGATTCCATACCTTGTATTTGCATCTAAACACTCCCTTGCCTGACAATTATTATCTGCCTATTTCCAAAGCCTTAAGCATCATGGATTTAGTGTTGTTTACGGAAGTCACATTGGATTCATATGCCCTCATGGCAGTTATCATGTCGACCATTTCCTGTATTGTGTTCACATTCGACGTAAGCACGTAGCCGTCCTTGTCTGCGTCCGGATGACCCGGATTGTATTTTTTCAGGAACGGCGACTTATCCTCTACAATCTTATCTATTTCAACCGTCGTTTTAGCTGATTCACCGCTTCCTCCGGCGTATGCAGCCAGTTGCTCCTTGAATGAAGTTGTATTTTGCGCCTTGAAAACGACGACTTGCCTTCTGTATGGCATTCCGTTTTCAGTCTTGGTTGTATTGGCGTTGGCAATATTTTTCGATATGACATCGAGTCTTGTTCTTTCGGCCGAAAGGGCCGTTCCGCTTATGGTCATGCCGCTAAAAAGTGACATAATTATCTTCTCCCTTCACCAATTACGCTCTTAAGTCTTTTGAACATGCTTTGCATCTGTTCGACTGAGGTATTGTAGCTGATGCTGTTCTTGGACTGCTCTATCATTTCAAGATCCAGATCCACATTGTTGCCGTCGATTCTGCTTCGTGTATTTTTATCCACGCTTATTTCATATAGCTTTGATGCAGACGGATTGATTTTTATATGTCTCTCATTTGTAGCATATCCTTCTACAGCGCTGCTATTCTGCTTGTCTTTGAGCACTTCGCTGAAAACAACATCCTTTCGCTTGTATTCAGGCGTATTGATATTTGCTATATTAGAATCGATTACCTTGCTGCGCTCCCAGTAGTAATCGAGCGCCTTATTGAATATTTCAAATCCCTTAGTAACCATGTCATCTCTCCATCAAAATGCAATTTTATAAAACTCACCATCTTTAATTATATACTGATTTTTAGATATTTAAAATACTTCTTAACAGTTCTTTAATATTAAACATGCAATTTTTATCTAATTTTAAAATCTGTTTATTTTTTGTCATTGATTGCATTTTTATATATACTATATCAATTCATGAACAATATCAATCATGGCTATAGTCCTATTGCATTTCAAACGTAAAAAAACCTGCCCAGGCAGGTTTTTCGCAATATGACAAAATATACTTTTGAGTTTTTATCTTGGTTCCACAATAAGTTTTATCGCTGTTCTTTCTTCCCCGTCAATTTCAACATCAGTGAAAGCAGGTATGCAAATAAGGTCCATGCCGCTAGGAGCCACAAATCCTCTGGCTATAGCAACAGCTTTTACGGCCTGGTTGATAGCTCCAGCGCCAATTGCCTGGATTTCAGCCGACCCCTTTTCTCTTAAATATCCTGCTAGGGCTCCTGCTACGGCATTTGGATTGGATTTGGATGAAACTTTTAATACTTCCATTTCTTATGTCCCCCTTTATTCGAAATAAATATTTTGCTGCATTCTATAGAAATAATAAAACTTATTGCCCCTTGAACACACTTGTCAAATTTAAAAGCAGTATTTTATCTACTCAATTCTTCCATAGAAAAATGTTTTCAGCGCTTTGAGGTTGTACTTGCTTGGCATTATTATCTGCTCAGTGCTTCCGACAAACAGGTAGCCTTCTTTCTCAAGCGATCTGCTGAATTTGGTATATATTTCGCTCTTGGCCTCTTCGGTGAAATAAATGAGGACATTTCTGCATACTATGAGGTCGCACCTGTCCATATATCTGTCGCTTAGAAGGTTGTGCCTTTTGAATTCAACTCGCTTCTTGATCGTTTCTTTAATTTCATATATACCACCTTTTTTATCGAAATAATCTCTAATAAAATTATTCGGCAAATTTTTTAGGCTTTTTTCTGTATATTGGCCGCGCTTTGCCTTTTCGATAGCCTGTTCATCCAAATCAGTCGCATATATCTTTATCTGGTCAAGCGGCATAAAATTGCTAAGTAGCATTACCATCGAATACGGCTCCTCCCCCGTCGAGCAGGCAGCACTCCAAACCCTGAGCTGCTTTTTTTTGCTGAGCAGCTTTGGTATTACGTCATCCTCAAGCACCTTCCACTGCTCCGGATTTCTGTAAAATTCCGAAACATTTATTGTCATGTAATTTACAAACTCTTCAAAAAGCTCTTTATTTGTTGATATGCCCTTGTAATAGCTTTCGAAATCGTCGAAGCCATTTCTTTTGGCCAAGGATGAAAGCCTTCGCTTCATTTGTTTTTCCTTGTATAGTGATAGATCTATGCCTGTTTTATTCAGCACTTTCTGCTTAAAGCTTTCGTATCCTTGCATGGACTACCTCCTGTTTTCATCTGCTTCTTTGATATATTCTACCGTCTCTTCTATTATCCATTCAGGCGTGGAAGCTCCTGCAGTTATTCCAATTGTAGAGTAGCTGCAAATTTCTTCAACGTCCAAATCATCCTTTGTTTCTATGTGCATAGTTTTGCAGTTGTTGCTGCACACCTGAGCAAGTTTTCTTGTGTTTGAGCTGTGAAGACCCCCTATAACTATCATCAGTTCAACTTTTTCCGAAAGCTTTCTCGACGCCTCCTGTCGCTCACACGTGGCAGAGCATATAGTGTTGTTGAAAACTACGCTTGGAAGCATCTCCTCAAGCTTATTTTGAATGCTCTCATAACCATCGGAATTCATAGTAGTTTGGACGACAACAGAATATTCCTTAGTTTTATCCCACTCCATATTGTCCAGATCGCCGAGCTCCTTTATTATGACAGCGCCGTTTTCACACCATCCGTTTATCCCTATAACCTCAGGGTGCTGCGGATCTCCCACTATTATTATGGCCTTGCCCTGAGCATAGTCCTTTGATACTATTTTCTGAATCTTGCTCACGAAGGGGCATGTGGCGTCTATTATTTCTACATTCTTGCTCATTAGCTCGTCATAGACAGACAGAGCCACGCCGTGCGATCTTATTATCACAACGCTGCCGTCTTCAACTTCCTCTACTGAATCCGCTATTTTAAGCCCCTCCTGCTGGTATCTTTCCACAGCCTGCTTATTGTGTATAAGGGGCCCCAGAGAGTATATAGCGGTTCCGCTGTTTTCATGAAGTTTTTTCCAAGCTACGTCCATTGCTCTTTTTACCCCAAAACAAAAGCCCGCAAACTCAGCAATTTTTATTTCCATAGTTTATCTCCCATCTCTACAAAACTTATTATAGTATCAGCAACTTCCTCTGCAGTTTTGCTGGTTGTGTCTATTTCCACCGCATCATGGGCTCTTACAAGCGGAGATGCTTCTCTCGTAGAATCCTGGATGTCCCTGTTTTCTAATTCATGCTTTATTTCACCGAACTCTACCTCGTACCCTTTTTGTATGAGCTCAAGACTTCTTCTCCTGGCCCTCTCTTCTAAATCGGCAACCAGGAAAAATTTAAAGCTTGCGTCCGGAAACACATGGGTGCCGATGTCCCGGCCGTCCATTACTACAGATCTTTTTCTGCCCATTTCTCTTTGGTGCATGACCATTATGTCTCTGACCTGCTTTATCTTGGCCACCTTGGAGACATTCTCGTTTATTACCGGCATCCTTATGTGTCCGTCAACCCTGATTCCATCAAGCAGCACTTTCTCGCCTTCAAGTTCAATTTCTATAGCCTCCGCGAGCTTTGCGATACTCTTTTCATCCTCGAAGCTTATTCCCATGCCGTATGCCTTATATGCAAGCGCTCTGTACATTGCCCCTGTATCTATATATACTATCCCCAGCTTTTGGGCAATCAGCTTTGCTACTGTGCTCTTGCCCGAGCCGGCGGGTCCGTCTATTGCTATCACCATGTGCGTGCTCATAATTTGCCTCCTTCTAAACGTTAATGCCTGCAATATATCCAGTGGAAAAGGCTATCTGAAGATTGTAGCCTCCCGTTAGCGCATCCACATCTATAACTTCGCCGACAAGATAAAGTCCCTTTATTATCGTGGATTCCATTGTGTGCGGGTCTATGAATGAAACATCTGCTCCTCCCGACGTAACTATGGCGCTTTCCATGCTGTATGTCGATGTGCAAGTTAGTGTCAGTTTCTTTATGCCACTTATTATATCCAGCTCCCTTTGCTTTGTGAGCGCATTAGGCTGCTCCTGTATCTCCAGATGCTCCAGCAGGCATCTTGTAAAATTCAAAGGCAGTATATCCTTTAGGTTGTTTGCTATGCTCTTGTTTGGATTTTTCCTTATTTCCCTCGCAATTTCAGATTCGCTCATCCCCGGCAACAAGTCAAGCTCAAGCCTTACGGCTTTCGCCTTGAGCATCCTGTTTATCCTGCTTGATATGTTCAAGGCGGCAGGTCCGCTTATTCCAAAATGAGTGAAAATAACATCTCCGTTTTCTTCGCCAGCCAGCCTAGTCCCGTTGTACGCCCGCACCCTTATGTCCCTTAAAGAAACCCCTTGAAGATTTATTGTCCACTCGTCACTAATTACCAAAGGCACTAGGGCTGCAATCGGCTCCTTTATAGAGTGTCCTAAGGCTTCGATGCAGTTGAAGAATTGTCCGTCGGAACCCGTGCCCGGATAACTCTTGCCTCCAGTTGCAACAATTACACTTGCCGCGGCATATTCGCAGCCGTCCGATGTCTTCACGCCTGCTACGACTCCTGACTCGACAATCAACTCAGCCGCCTTTTTGTTGAATACAATGTTAACTTTGTTTTTTTCCAGCTCGCATCTGAGCACGTCTATTATTTCCTGGGCCTTTCCGCTGCGAGTATAAACTTTCAGGTCGTCTTCTACCGAGAATTCAACGCCCTTTTCCTCCAGAAAATCTATCAGCTGGCTGTTAGTGAAACTGTATAAAGCACTGAAGAGAAATTTCGAATTTGTAACTATGTGTTCGAAAAAATCTCCTATATCTCTGTTGTTTGTTATGTTGCACCTTCCACCACCTGTGATTTTGAGCTTCTTTCCTATCTCGGAGTTCTTTTCGAGAACAAGGACGCTCTTGCCCCTTTGGGCAGCTGCTATGGCCGCCATAACGCCAGCCGGACCGGCGCCTATTACAACCACATCATTACTTTTCAAAACTGCCTACCTCCAGATGTGTCGTGTCGTTTACCCTTAGTATCACCGGGCCATACTCTCTGAATTCAACTACATTCAGCGCAGTGTTGTCCTGCTTTATCTTGTATATGTTCGAAAGGCTCGAATTCAGCAGTGTCAAGAGGAGCACCTTTATTACTACGCCGTGCGAAACCAGAAGTATGTTCGAGCTTTTATGCGCTTCATTGATTTTGTTTATGCCCGCTGCTATTCTGTCCGCCACCGCTTGAAGGCTTTCTGCGCCAGGGATTCTTGCCTTGTCAGGTTCTTTTCTCCACATCCTGTATTCAGCTTCATATGATTTTTTGATATCTTCGATTGTCAACCCTTCCCATTCTCCAAAGTCGATCTCCCTGAGGCTGCTGTCAAGGCTGTACTCCTTCTGGAGCTGAGCCGAAATAATGTCCGAAGTCTGGATTGTTCTGCCCAGATCACTGCTGTATATATGGTCTATGTTGAAAGCAGACAGCCTCTTGGCCAGCTTCTGTGTCTGTATCATGCCTATTTCATCAAGGCTCGAATCCTGCTGGCCCTGTGTCTTGAGTTGGGTGTTCCACTTTGTCTGTCCGTGTCTGACTATAAAAAATCGGTTCAATTCAATCCCTCGCTTTTTCTATTTGTTGTCTATGGCCATGTTTACAAGTGCGTCGGCTTTCTTGTTCAGATTCCTTTTAACATGCGATATTTTAAAACCATCAATCTTGCCTATGAGTCCAATTGCTGCATCATAGAGCTTCTTCAACTCTTCATTTTTCACCTTGTATTCGCCTTTTATCTGCTTTACTACAAGCTCGCTGTCAAGGAAGAACTCTGCGCCTGAACCCCCGAGCGTGATTATTTCCTCCAGCCCTCTTATAAGGCCCTTATATTCTGCAACATTGTTTGTTGCAATTCCTATATATTCTCCTATCTCTTTTACAACATCGCCGCATTCATTGTATACAACAACCCCAATCCCAGCCTCGCCCGGGTTGTTTCTTGAGCCTCCGTCAGTATATACGCTGTATTTCATTGTAACCTCCGTTGCCGCTTTGATTTTTTTGCATTTCCTTTATATCAATAGATTATATCAAATCACCATTAATTGCTACAAGATTGCCATTAGACTCTAAGGTTTAAACTTTTACATCTATAGGTATACATTATGTAGACGTAAAATGGCCGCTATGAGTCATAGATCTATTATGCACATGTCAAAATATTGTTTTGGGGGTAGTTGTTACATGGATAAACCAAAAAAGATACTAATTCCTGTTGATGGTTCAGCTTCTTCTGAAATACTAGCCGAATACGGCAAATTTCTCGCAGAGGCATTCCCTTGCGAGATAACTCTTCTCAACGTTCAAAATATAGATGCTTCAGACAGACCGTCTATGAACATAGGTTCCGACATTGTTGAGGAAGCCAAGCTCAAAATAGGCCATTTATCAAATAGCAATTCAACAATATCAAAACGTGTGGCTTTTGGCGATCCTGCCGATGTCATTTTGGATATTGCCGAAAGTGAACATTTTGACATCATAGTCATTTGCACGCATGGCCTCGGTGCAGCCAAGCGCTTCCTGCTTGGCAGTGTCACAAGCAAGGTTGTAACTCACTCCTTGATACCTGTCCTTGTACTACGATAGCCATTTTGCGACATATAAAAAACGAGCGCTTTTCTGGAAGTGCTCGTTTTCAGCTTGAAACCGCATTTCATCTAGTTATTCTTCTTCTGGAATCCACTCGTCATTAAGCACCCGTTTTGAGATTGTAAACTCGCTGTCATAGGGATGCTTTCCATCTTTAGTCCATACAAGTATGCCTTCCATGAACTTCAGCCTCAGCGACGGCTCATCCTCCTCAAGCCTTTTGTTTATGAATACAAGATTGGGATTCTCGCTAAAAGCCTTTATCATTTCCCAAGTTTTCATATATAGACACCTCCGGAAATTCTTATTTTAAACAACATTCCCATATTAACTGTTTACCCTGCTATAAGCCTGCAAATCATTTCCAATGCGCTTTAAGCTAAACGCATTCAAACACATCCTTGCCTTCAAAGGCTTCAATGCTGATTTCGCCGTATCTCGCTTCTAAAAAATCCTTCATCATTTTCGAAAAATGCTTCTCAGTGCCGTAGTGGCCAGCATCTACTATGGCTATACCTCGTTCCAGCGCTTCCTGGGCCTGATGATACTTTACGTCACCCGTTATAAGCACCTGAGCTCCCGCTTTGACCGCATCAGCAATGAATTCAGCGCCCGAGCCGCCGACCACGGCCACATTATCAACAAGCATGTCCAAATTTCCGCATACCCTTACAGAATCAAGCTCAAGCCTAGCCTTGACTTCCTGCACAAGCTCAGAGAGCTTCATTCTCTTTTCAAGGGTACCCACTCTGCCTATGCCCTGTGATTGTCCCTTGTTTATAAGCTCATATATGTCGTATGCCGGCTCTTCATAAGGATGTGCCCGAATGACTCTTTCAAGCACAGCTTTTATGTTCTCACGGGGACATATGGTTTCAATTTTGACTTCCTCCACCTTTTCAATTGTATTGAGCGCTCCTATAAAAGGCTTGCTGCCTTCAAGCGGTCTGAAGGTTCCAATCCCGCTTGACCCGAATGTGCAGCTGTCATAGTTGCCTATATGCCCTGCGCCCGAGCTGGCCAGAGCCTCTCTCACAGAGTCTTCATGACTCTTTGGCACATACACTGCGATTTTGCACAGCTGCTGTTCCCTTGTGACTCCAAGCAGCCTTGTAGCTCTAAGTTGCAACAACTCGCATATATGGTCGTTTAAACCCTCGCGTGCAATGTCATAGTTGGTGTGCATGCAGTAGACGTTTATTCCGTTCCTTATAAGCTCGAGCAGTTCCTGGCCCTTGCTTGTGCTGCTATTTATCTTTGTTATACCCTTGAAAATCAGAGGATGATGGGATATTATAAGATCCACATTGCTGCTTAAGGCCTTTTGTATTGCAGCCCTGTCAGCGTCCAGGCACGTCATTACCCTTTTAATTTGTGAGTCATCGCTCCCCACCACAAGCCCCACGTTGTCCCATTCATACGCCAGCTCAAGACTGTATCTGCTCTCTATGTAATCAGTTATTTCCTTCAAGCGCATGCTTTCTCAGCTCCTTTAGCCTCTCTATTTTCGAAATGCAGTATTCCTTGCGTTCCTGCGCCTTTTGAGTCTTCTTCTCTTCAATTGAAATTACAATGTCTTCATATTTCTTTATCTTACGATCTATGAATTCAGCTAAAAGCGGGTCATGTGAGTCCAGCAGCCGTCTGCCAACCTCGAAGTATGTTTCGTCATCTTCGTAGCTTCTAACGCCTGTATAGTGCACCTCCATTATCTCGTATATCTTGCCTTCTTCCTTTACAAGAGCCTCTCTTGCGATTTCAAATCCGCCATCCAAAAGATACCGTCTTAGCTCATCAGGCGCCTGCATAGGCTGCAGAATAAGCTTTCGGGCACTCCTGGCCACATCCAGGGATGCTTCGATTATATTGGCCATGAGAACTCCCCCCATGCCGGCTATTATCACCTCGTCCACCTCGCCTGGCTCGAGCACGCTAAGCCCTCCTCCGAGTCTTGTCTCGATGTTTTTTTCAAGCCCGTTAAGTCTGACGAATGAAATCGCCTTTTCAAGGGGCCCTTTATTTATATCCGATGCCACGACAAAGGAGCTGTATCCCTTTTTCACAAGATATACGGGTATATAGCCGTGGTCGGTGCCTACATCTGCTACCCTGCTGCCCTTGTCAACAAAATCCGCTATAGCCTCAAGCCTCTTTCCTATGTTCAATTGCATCCCCTCCGCAATACTTTTTGATACAAAAAAATTCGTCATAAGACGAATTTTTTTCTAATCCAGATAATCCTTTAGCTTTTTCGATCTACTTGGATGTCTTAGCTTTCTGAGCGCCTTTGCCTCTATCTGCCTGATTCTCTCTCTTGTGACATCAAATTCTTTGCCCACTTCCTCAAGCGTTCTTGCTCTGCCGTCCTCGAGTCCGAATCTCAGCTTAAGCACCTTTTGCTCTCTTTCGTTCAATGAGCCAAGCACATCTTCAAGCTGTTCCTTCAAAAGCGAGTATGCAGCCGCCTCAGCCGGAGCCGGTGCATCGTCATCAGGTATGAAATCTCCCAAATGGCTGTCTTCTTCTTCGCCTATTGGAGTTTCGAGCGACACAGGCTCTTGTGCTATTTTGAGTATCTCTCTTATCTTGTCTTCAGGCATCTCCATTTCAAGTGCAATCTCGTCAGGTCTTGGCTCTCTTCCGAGCTTTTGCAGCAGCTGTCTCGACACTCTTATTAGCTTGTTTATAGTCTCTACCATATGCACGGGGATTCTTATTGTCCTTGCCTGGTCGGCTATGGCCCTTGTTATGGCCTGTCTTATCCACCACGTTGCATATGTGCTGAATTTGAAACCCTTTTCATAGTCAAATTTCTCAACAGCCTTGATGAGTCCTAGATTGCCTTCCTGTATCAAATCGAGGAAAAGCATTCCCCTTCCCACATATCTTTTTGCAATGCTTACAACGAGCCTGAGGTTGGCTTCGACAAGTCTTTTCTTGGCATTTTCGTCGCCTTCCTCCATTCTCTTGGCTAGCGAAATCTCCTCTTCGGCGCTTAGCAGCGGTATTTTACCAATCTCCTTCAGGTACATTCTGACGGGATCGTCTATGCTTATGCCTTTTGGAACACTAATATCGCTCAGATTTACTTCGAGTTCAGCTTCAGTTTCGGTTTCAGCATCCTCGTCTTCGAATTTTTCTTCCTCTTCATCCTCGAATTTGCCTTCTTCGAACTTCTCCTCTTCTATGACTTCGATACCCATCTGCGCAAGGCTTTCGTATATGCTCTCAAGCTGATTCTTGTCCATGTCGAATTCTCCAAGGACATCGATTATTTCGTCATATGAAAGTGAACCCTTCTTTTTCCCCTTTTTTACAAGGTCATTTATAATTATCTTCTCGTCTTCAGAAATTCTTCCATTCATAATATCCCTACTTTCAGTTTAGTATTTTCTCAGCTCATTTTCTATGCCGAGTATTTGCATTCCTATTTTCAGGAGTTCTTTTTCCTTTTCTTCACAGTATCCACTGTCAAGCTGCAACTGTAGGTGTTTTTGAATCTCTTTTAGTCTTTCACTCTGCTTCTTTAAAGAATTTTTTTTCACCCTGCTAATCAGGCTCTCCAATTCTTGCTCGTCAACAGGGCCTTCCCCGTCAAAACTTAAAGCTTCAACTTCGTGTTCATCCAAAGCGGCAGCGATTTTTATCTTTTCAAAAATATCCCTGTTCAGACCGTTTTGAAAATCTTCCCCTTCAAGCTTTGCCATTATTACAGGCTTAAGACTTTCTTTTTTTACCGCCATCCAAAGCAGTTTTTTTTCAGCTATATCCAAACCATCTTTTATTGCATCCAGCTTGATGCTGCTCTTTACCTTTTCAGCAGGAACAACATTAAACTGCCTAGTGCTGAAATACTTGCCATACACCTGTTTTCCCAGAGCGCTCACTGATATTCCAGTTTCATTCGATATTTTTTTTATATAGTACTCTGCCTCAACAGGGCTATCCAAATCCTTAAGTATTTTTGAAACTTCCTTGCAGAAATTAATATTACCTTCATCAGTATTAATATTGTGCTCACGTTTTATCTCATCTATTTTAAATTGAACACTAGACACCGCTGCTTCCAACGCACGTTGAAAGCTATCCGCACCATTTTTTCTTATATATTCATCCGGATCCTTGCTGCCTGACAGATCAAGTACCTTGACATCTATACCCTTGGAGCTTAGTATGTCTATTCCTCTGAGCGTGGCTGCAATTCCTGCCCTGTCACTGTCAAATGCTATTACAGCCTTGTCAGTAAATCGTTTAACCAGACCTGCCTGGTCCATTGTCAGAGCAGTTCCAAGTGGCGCGACTACATTTTGGACGCCGTACTGATACAGTGCAATGACATCCATATAGCCTTCTACGATTATCAGAGGCTTTTCCCTTGATGCTATGTTTTTCTTTGCAAAGTTGATGGCGTATAAGTTTTTGCTCTTGCTGAACGTTATAGTTTCGGGTGAATTGAGATATTTGGGAAGTGATTCATCGAGCACTCTGCCCCCAAAGCCTATCACATTCCCTGTATGGTCGAATATGGGGAACATAATCCGATTTACAAACCTGTCCCTTATTCCATCCCCGCTTTTCTTTTCTGTCGCAAGGCCTGCATTCAACAAATCCTCTTTGCTGTAGCCCAAGCCAAGCAGATGCTTTGTCAGATTGTCCCATGCATCTCCAGAGTATCCCAGGCCGAATATTTTTATGGTCTTGGGATCCAATCCCCGCTTCGAGAGATAAGCCTGCGCCTTATTTTGGCCATTCCACAGCAACCTGAAGAAATATCTTGCAGCCTCAACATTTATGTGTTCATATCTTTTTCTTTGGTTTATTTTTTCACTCATCTCGGGATCAATTTCCCGCACAATCTCTATGCCAGCTTTTTTTGCCAACATTTCCAGAGCTTCTTTGAATTCAACATTTTCCATCTTCATTACAAACTTAATCACATCGCCGCCTTCTCCGCATCCGAAACACTTGTACATCTGCTTTGAAGGGCTGACAATGAAAGAAGGTGTTTTTTCACCGTGAAAAGGGCATCTTGCCTTGAAATTTGTTCCTGCCCTGTGCAAATCCACGTATTCAGAAATAATCTGGACTATGTCGCTTCTTTCTTTTATTTCGTCAATAAAATCTTCTGCAAAATAGTTCATCCCCATCATCCTTTGGACGGAATTATTGAAAAAAACGAATGAGCATGTATGTCTACACATTCATTCTGCCGTCTCCAAACAGGCAATATTACGCGCATTATAAAATCCCATCATTAAATTATACCACCAAAATAGTAAAAGTCCATACTTTTTTATCTATTCTCCTGCATCATTCCTGTTGTTTTCATAAGACTCTCATAAAGCCGTCTTTGTTCTTGTGTTAGTATTTTAGGATTTACAATTTTTATATTAATATACAAATCTCCCTCGTTTCCGCTCATATCCTTGTAACCGAGTTTTTTAAGCCTAAGGCGCTCGTCTGTCTGCGCGCCCTCCGGCACATTCACTTTTATTTTTCTTCCCAGCAGATTGATGGTAATGCTAGTGCCAAGCGCCGCCTGCCACGGATAAAGACTTATATCTTTGATTATATCAATTCCCTCTAGCCTCAAGCCCGGCTCTTCTGCTATGTCCACAGTCACCAATATGTCCATGTCCTCACTTACAGCTTCGCTTCCTGCTTTTTTTGATATTTTTAGCTTTTTACCACTTGTAATTCCTGCCGGTATGCTGAAGGATATGGTTCTTTCTCCCGCCGCATCCTTGATTTTGATGTTCTTGTGTACTCCGCCGTAAGCCTCTGCTATGCTTATGCGGGCAGTCAGCTCAACTTGCCTTCTAGGCTTTTTTTGATCGCTGCGTAAATGGCTTCTTTCTGCTCCAATATCGCCCCGGTGCGATCTGAAAAAGCCAAAATCCCCAAAAAGCATGTCAAAGAAATCGCTAAAGTCGCTCTGCTCCGCTCCGGTTCTGGTGTATGTCTTTTCCCAGCCGCCAAAGCCAAAGCTGGATGGGTCAAATTCGGTTTCACCCCTGAAATCGTAGCCTTTGCCAATTGAATCGTACTGCTTCCGCTTGGCTTCGTCCCCAAGCACTTCATAGGCTTCATTTATCTCCTTGAACTTTTCCTCAGCTTCTTTGTTTCCGGGATTCTTGTCGGGATGATACAGCTTTGCAAGCTTCCTGTATGTTTTTTTTATGTCCTGTGCGCTTGCGGACTTGTCAACACCCAATATAGAATAATAGTCTTTGTACTTCACCCAAATCCGCCCCCTGTAATTCAAAAAAAGAATATAGCTTAATTATACCCATAAGCAGCACGCTAACAACCATGCCCCTCCTCAATTAAACAAAAAAACTCCCAGCTCAGTAGCATGACTTAATATCACCCGTCTTGCCCTGATTTTGCCGTGAGCTTCATTGTCCAAATTTCATCTTAGTTATCTTGTAGAATAAAATATCATGCCGTCTATGAATTTTTTAAGGCTTATCTTGCCTCCCTTTGGAGCCTTGCCTCTTATAAAGTCCATTTCCTTCTTAACCTGTTCAAAGTTGTAAAGACCATTTGAGTATTCAGTGAATACATCATTCATGTAGTCTTCAATGCCAATGTTTGCTATGTTTACCATGCCAAGTGTAGCTGTTCGCCTAATCCTTTGCTCCATAGATTTGGGGTTGTCTGTGAACTTGGCGCAAAGCTCCTTTATTGTGTAGTCCGCCATACTCTTCTTGGAATCTATAAGATATTTGACTACATTTATTATATCGATGCTCCCTATTTCACCCATTATACCTATGCTTTTCATTATCTCTTTTATCGAGCTGTCAGCATCCTTGCTCTGCACAGGTTCGACCTTAAGAGTGCTGCCCCCGCCGAATATCTTCTGTATCTGGTTGAAAGCATTACTCATTTCAAGCTGATTTTTGACCTTGCCGATTATATTCTCAACCTCAACTGCATTAACAGGCTTGTAAACGTAATACTCGACTCCATTTTCGTAGGCTTTAGCAATCATATCCTTTGAAGACACCTGAGAAATCATAATAAACTGAACGTGAGGCATGGCCTTTTTCACCTCACCGACTAGTGTTATTCCGTCCTTTCCAGGCATAAGCAAGTCTACAAGTACAATATCAGGATTAAGGAGCTTTATATCATCAATGGCGTCAGTGCCATTTTGAGCATACCCGACTACATTTCCAAGCCCCCTGTCGTCCACTATCTTTTTGAGTATCCTTATGACATTTATATCGTCCTCTGCTATGAATATCTTCAACTCTAACACACCTCCAAAATACTTTTGGGTATCAACACCCTGAACACAGTTCCCTGCCCTTCCTTTGAATCTACAGCTATTCTGCCGTTGAGCTGTTTTTCCACAATATCTTTGACAAGACAAAGTCCAAGACCTCTGTTAATCTGCCCCGTATTGTAGTCTATCTTCGTCGAAAAACCCGCCGAAAAAATGTTCATGCTGTCTTCCATGCTTATGCCGCAGCCGTTGTCTGCCACACTGAAAATATAATCCGTATCGTTTTCCTTTTGACTGAATACAATCCTGCCGTTGCCTGCGCTGTCTATGGCCTCCATGGCATTCACTATTAGATTCCTGAATATCGACATGAGCTGATAGTGCTTTTCTGTATAAAAATTGCTTTCTTGGTTGAACTCCAATGTGAGCTTGTGCCCCTTTATTCTAGCTTCTGTAAGCATACTATCCTTTAATATCTTTATTATATCATTTAGATTCATGCCGGGGTCATTGAGCTTGTTTTCTATTATCTCCTCCACGCCCCTGAATATCAGGCCATATTCCTTTTTTATCTCGTGAACATCCTTGGCAATGTTGACTGATATTTGAGCCCAGTTGTCCTGGTCCTTTCCATTTGTTATTTTGTCAAACAAAGAATATGCATTGGACATGACATTTTCAATATTGTCCATATTTTTTTCCATCCAGTAAAGCTCTGTCTTGAGCTGAGATATTATCCACAGAAGCTTTCTGTACCTTTCCTCGTGGTTTTGCTTTAGCACAAGCATTCTGTAGTATTTGAGCGCTACAATTATGGCACATACTGTAAGCGCTCTTCCGACCGCTACAAGCATCAGCCATCCAGCTATCTCAAACTTCGGCTCCAACAGTTCCCAGTTTATTCTTATATAAAGCTCCACTATATTTGAAAAGAAATCGCATATCACTAGATTAGTAAAAAGTCTCTTCATGCGCATATTAGAGTTAGTATCATTCATCAGATGATAGAGCATACCGTATGCTACATAGAAAAACGTCTCTGGAAAATATGAGTCCACGGCAGACATGTAATCCCCGTTATTTAGCGCAAATATACCTATCCTCAGCATATAAACGAATATAGCCGCAAGCAATCCGGTTTGCGAAGGATTTATGCTTTCAAACAGATATAGTAGAACTGGGAACATTATTATTCCGAATGAAATTTTGAAATCTGATACAAAAAGATTGATGTAAATTTGCGATGCCAAGGCTACAATAACAGCAACAGTTACCATCCTCTTGATGTTTTCAAACAATATTATCGCCTCCAAAATCTGTCATACACTCAAAAGCAATGCAAGATTAATTATAATACAACAGCAATCATTTAAACACACTCTAAAGTGAAAAAGCAGGAATTAAACAGGCATTTTTCTAGCCGTTTACTCCTGCTTTATTGTATGTGGGTTATATTACATAGCTATTTGCTCGTTTTCTGGAAGCTCGACTGAAGCAGTAGTTTCTACGTTCTTTTTCTTGAAAGCAAGTTTGTACAGTGTGCTTCCTACAAGTCCGCCTATTATACCGCCTACCATCGCCAGACCCAGAGCCTTGACTACTAGTATCGGATCGTTGAATGCAAAAGGCGCTAGAAGCCCTGGTATAGGTGATGCTGTTCCCGGCGCGTTGTTGACTATTCCAAAATATGCTCCTGCCATACCAGCCAGACCTCCACCTATCATATTAGAGCCGAATATTGGTATTGGATTTTTAACTACTATATCTGCCTGTGTAAGAGGCTCAAGCATAACTGCTATTACATTACCCTTGCTTCCAAATTTAAGTCTGCTGAATACAACTCCGTTTGTGAAAGAGCCGCCAAAGCACGCTATTGCCGCTATGCCCATTGGAAGCCCCTTGAGGCCTAGCATTGCTGTAAGAGCCATAGAGCTTATAGGAGATGTACATATCATCTTCATCATACCGCCAAGCAGGAATCCCATAAGCAAAGGTGACTGTTCCGCTGCAACGATTATCATGTCTCCAAGGCTTGCCATCGTACCATCCACAACAGGCGCTACACCTGAAGCTATAAGTCTTGAAAGCGGTGCCAGTATAAGAACGCCGGCAATAAGGTCAATTCCCTCAGGAAGCCATTTTTCAAGTTTAGGCGCCACAAAGCTGAGCAGATATCCCGCTATGAAACCCGGAAGTATTCCTATTCCAAGCAGAGAAGCACCTATCGCAACAGCATATACCGGGCTGACACCCAGATTCATAGATACTAATATTCCCGCAGCAACGCCGCCCAGGCTGCCTGCCGCCGTGCCCACTTCCCCCAGGAAGTTTATTCCTATGAAGTCTCCGAAAATATATTTGTGTATAGCCTCTACGAGAAAGCTGGCGACTGCTGCGTTTGCCATGCCGCCCATTGCAAGCTGTCCTTTTGGCGCTTTGAAGCTGAATACCGAAAACAGCGCCAGTGTCAATAATAATAAGCTCATCCCTTTTACAATTTCCATTTTGTTACCTCCTGATTAAATATCATGTAAAGTTCGCACGAGCAGAAAAACGTTTTCTCAAGCATTAAAAAAATAATTGCTGACCGTCTTGAATTGAAATTTTTAATACTCATGCTTATGTTAAGATACTACATTCCCGGATACAAAAAAACTCAGCATACCTCAAATAACTCGATATTTTTTTCTGAAAAAATACAAAAAATCCGAACCTGTAACTAGTCCGGATTTCTGAAGACTCAATATGCTTATTTTGGTCATTCTATGATTTTCTATTCCATAAATTTTTTGCCTGCCGAGAAAGCGTCGGCTGCCTTTGCGCCGAATTTGAGATAATGCCTTATCTCAGGTGTAAACAGCACAGGATTTATCTTTTCAATATCAGGCTGTCCGTTTTCATCAAGGCATTCCTGCCTTATCCTAACATCCACAATCTCTCCTATCAGCTGTATGTGAACGCCTATTTCGACAACCTTGTGCAGCCTGCATTCTATTGCCACAGGAAACTCGTCTATGTACGGTGCATCTACAAGTTCTGACTTGACAGGCGTAAGCCCTGTTTTTTCAAATTTGTCAACATCCCTGCCTGACACCATTCCAAAATAATCAGCTTCTGCAATATACTCCTCTGACGGCAGGTTTATTGTAAAAGCCTTTTTATCCATTATGTTATCGTATGTCTTTCTCTGTGCCCTTAGCGAAACGCTTATGCATGGCGGATTAGAGCTGCATATGCCTCCCCACGCCGCATTCATTGCATTTGCTTTCCCATTTTCATCATAGCTGCCTACTATGAAAACAGGAGCCGGATATGCGATTGTTTTTGCTCCAAAGCTTTTTCTCATTGATAATTCCCCCATTATTATTTTATATTAATATATATTACAACAACTTCAGACTATGCTGTACAGCTGTCGCGGAATTACTCGCAGCTGCCTGTCTCAGCCTATTTTTTTCGAACTTCAACTTTTATATTTTCAAAACCCATCGCGCCCAGATAGCTATAGAGCACTTCCTTTGCCCGTTTGTTGGCCTCGTCCAGAAACCCTCTCTCCAGGGCTTCCTTTTCAATCCTATCCTTTTCCCGCGCGAGCAGCTCAAGAATGTCATTTGATTCTATCCTGTTGAAAAGCGAGGACTTTTCATCATATATGCTGACATCATTTTCATCAATAACGTTGTCTGTTATGCTTGCCCCATCAACATAAACGGTTATATTTTTGCCATTTATATCCAGTTCTACGCTTTCCATATCAACACCGGCCTTCATATAGCCGCTGAACACTATAAGCAGCGACTTTTGGGTAAATGGAAGCGCAATGTCGTTTATCTTTTTTGAGTCCTCAAGCAGCGCTATGTCCTTGTATTCATACTTGAGGAGAGCCAGCTCCGAAATACTCGTAATCCTTTCCCTTACAATGTCTGATTTCATATTGTCTCTTTGTGTTCCAAAATCCAATACTGCATACACGCCAACTAGGAGCGCTGCTAATGCAGCAACTATTATAAGTTTACGGCTGCCTGCCTTCATATCAACAACCTCCCTCCGCCCGCAATTAATCCGGTTTTACATAAGACTTTCGGAATTGTTTCATATTACTATTTTACAGCAATATTTATGTTTGCGCCACACCAGCTATGATTTGAAGGTTTTTATGTTAACTTTACTCTGTTTCTCTGCCCTCTACAGGGGTATCAATACAATGTTTCAACTTTAAACTTTACACTAGGGGGCTTTTAATATGAAGAAGATGATTTCACTTGGCATATGCACAATTCTTATGACTGCAGTTTTTGCTTTTACTGGCTGTTCCCAGAAAGACAACGCTGCAGAGCAAAGTGATAAAAAGGAGCTTGTAGTCGGTATGGAGCTGGCATATCCTCCATTTGAAATGACCGATCAAAAAGGGAATCCTACAGGGATAAGCGTGGATTTGGCCTACGCTCTCGGGGAGTATCTCGGCCGTGATGTTAGGATTGAAAACATGGCATATAACGGGCTTATACCTTCTCTTATGACAGGTAAAATCGATATCATTCTTTCTTCAATGACCATAACTGAAGAACGAAAAGAGTCTATTGATTTTTCTGACCCCTATGCAAAGGCTTATCTATCCTTGCTTATAAACAAAAATTCACCTGTTCAAAAATTTGAAGATCTTAACGTTGAAGGCAGAAAGATAGCAGTAAAGAAGGGGACAACAGGTCACTTATACGCCGAGAAAAATCTGCCCAACTGTGAAATAATGGTTTTCGACAAGGAAAGCGCATGTGTGCTTGAGGTTGTACAGGGCAAGGCCGATGCTTTCATGTACGACCAAATGACAATATACAAGAACTGGCAGCAAAATCCCGACACTACCAGAGCTCTCCTAGAGCCATTCCAAGAGGAACTTGAGTACTGGGGAATCGGCCTTAGAAAAGACGATTCCGAGCTAAGGGATCAGATAAATGCGTTCCTCAAGGAATACAACGAAAATGGCGGATTCGACGAGCTCTCTATGAAATATCTTGCTGAGCAAAAGAAGACATTCGACGAACTTGGAATACCGTTCTTCTTCGATATCGAAAAATAAGTTGAGCTATTACTGCAATTAGACATCTAGCCTAAAATGATCAGGAGTTGTAATAAAATGGACAGTAAAGAAAAAAAACCACTTTCAAAAAATTTCAATATCTTTTGGGCCGAAAAAGGACTTGAATCCGACTCTAACAGGATCAAACGATTTGTAAATATAGCTCTGGTAGCCCTTATACTGGCCGCTGTTCTCGCGTACTCGTTCAGCAAACTTAATTACAGCATGCGCCCTGAGACAATATATGAATACAGGTATAAGTTCTATACCGGATTTGTAATGACAGTCGTAATAAGCTTTTTTTCGCTCATACTGAGCCTGGGCATAGGGACATTTTTTGCATTTGCCCGAAAATCAAAATTTTTGCCCCTTCACTATCTAAGCAAATTCTATGTCGAGATAATAAGGGGCACCCCACTTCTTGTGCAGATATACGTGTTTTTCTATATTGTGGCTACTGCCTTCAGCCTGGAAAACAGATATGTCCTTGGAATCTTAATACTTTCGATATTCTCAGGGGCATATGTGACCGAAATAATTCGTGCCGGAGTGGAGAGCATTGAAAAATCGCAGATAGAGACGGCACGCTCTCTTGGATTCACGCCGTATCAAAGGTATAAGTTCATAATAATACCGCAGGTTGTCAGGCGAATAATGCCTCCACTTGCAGGCCAGTTCGCTTCGCTTGTAAAGGATTCATCGCTGCTTTCCGTAATAGCCGTAAGCGAATTCACAAAAAATGTGCAGGAGGTTGACTCGATCAACTTTGCATCTATTGAAAACTATATGGCTCTTGCAATTGGATACATCATTTTGACATTCCCAATATCCATCATTTCCAAAAAACTCGAAAGGAAATTCTACTATGAATCTTAAAATATCCGGGCTCAACATGAGCTTTGGCGTGAATAAAATTTTAAAAGACATAAACCTGGAAATTGAGAATGCCCATTCAATTGTTATAGTCGGACCTTCAGGCGGCGGTAAATCCACACTCCTCAGAATTCTAGCAGGCCTTCAGCTGCCAAGCAGTGGAAGCATAGAAATAAATGGCAAGAATATGATTTTTGAAGAAAAGAATCTCCAGGAGTATAGAAAAACGGTGGGCATGGTGTTTCAGTCCTATAATCTTTTCCCCCATCTTACTGCAATGGAGAATATTGTATTGCCGCTTGTTGAAATACACAAACTAGCGCCAAGTGAAGCTCTTGATCGTGCAAGCAAGCTTCTTGGAAGATTCCAGCTGCTTGAACACGCCTACAAGAAACCAATCCAGCTTTCAGGCGGCCAGCAGCAGCGAGTCGCCATAGCGCGAGCTATAGCTATAAAATCGCAGTTCCTCCTGCTGGACGAGCCCACCTCAGCCCTGGATCCCGAGCTTACTTCGGAAGTGCTGGAGATGATAGATGAGCTCAAGAATGATTTCAGAGACCTGGTGCTTGTGACACATGAGATGGGCTTTGCAAAGAGAGCCTGCGACTACACTCTTTTCATGGCTGACGGCAGAATCCTAGAGCACGGACCGAGCAAAAACCTATTTGAAAAACCTGAATCAACGCAGCTGAAAAGCTTTTTGGCAAAAATACTTGAATGGCACTAAAAAATCCCCAAACGGGGATTTTTTATATGCCTATATTCAGTCAATAATTCCTATCTTCTTGAATACGCATGACACATAAAAATATGTGATTGCTACAGCAGACCAATTAACTGCAAATATCCCCCACCATATACCGATAATTCCCATTTCGAGTGTGCTGGCGAATAAGTAAAATACTGCTATAGGGACTGCAAGCTGCCTGTATAATCCTATATATACTGCAAATCCGGGCTTTTTTATTCCCTGGAGTGCAGAAGTGGCTATGTTGAGCAGCACATATGTGTTGAAGGTTAATACCTCTATTCTAAGATATGCCGCTCCAGCCTTTATTACATCCAAATCCCTTGTAAATAGTCCCATGAGCTGACTGGCAAACGGAAATACAACAGCCATGGCGCATGTCATTATTACAACTCCATATTTGGCAGCCTTCGAAACTGCATGTCTTATACGTTCATATTTTTTAGCCCCATAGTTCTGACCTACAATTGAAAGCACTGCAATATTGAGCCCAATAGCGGGCAGAAGAGCTATCTGCTCTATTCTTATTGCTATGCCATATGCAGCTACTGTCTTTGCATCTGAATACTTCATTATGAAATAGTTAATTACAAACATGCCAAGAGCGACAGTGACCATGTTTAAGCTTGAGGGTATTCCCTGCCTCAGAATTTCCATGTAGTGTTTTGTAGAAGGAACGAGCTCTGCAATCTTTAATTCAGGTATTATGTTCTTCGACACTATCTTTTTGGCCAAGTACAGATTTCCCACAAGCTGAATAAGCACGGTGGATAGAGCAACTCCGTATATGCCCATAGCAGGTACAACACCCCAGCCAAGCACAAACAGCGGATCAAGCAGGACATTCATGAAGAAACCCAGTATGAGAAAATTTCTATAGGGCTTAGTATCGCCATTTGCTGAAAGAATGGCATTGAGCACCGCATTTAGGGCAAAGAAAACAACTCCCAGGAGTATAACTCTCATATATTTTAATGCTTCTGCAAGCGGCTCTCCCTGTGCTCCCATGCTCTGTAATAGTATTTTTGCCGTGACACTGCCAACTATAATCAATGCTGCTCCAAGCAGCAATCCAAGCGTCACCGAGTCAATTGAGTATTTTCTGGATTCACCTTCAGCGCCCTTGCCAATCTCGTTGGAGATGATAGCCGTGGTTCCAGTTCCAATGCCGGAGCTGAAAGCAAGTATTATAAAGAAAACAGGGAACGAAAACGCCATTCCTGCCACTGCTTCCGTCGACACCATCGCAGCAAACAGAGTGTCCACAACGTTAAACATGGTATTGAAGAAAAAGCCAGTACTTGCCGGTATAGAAAGCTGCTTTATTAGGTTTTCGATTTTGCCTTCCGTAAGCCTGATTTCCTCCATATAATCCATTCCTCTCAGCATTAATCATTTATTTGTCACACTATTCAACCGCTTTTCAGATTTATACCCCAAACAAAACAAAATCTGCGAACTTATGTCCGCAGATTTTGTTTTGTTTTATATTATTTTGTAACAAGCTTGAGTTCAACAGGCATGAACTTTTCAACACTTTCGCCATTCAATATCTTTTGAGCTGTTTCAACACCAAGCGAGCCTATCATGTCAGGCTGCTGAGCTACAGTTGCAGCCATTTTTCCGGCTTCAACAGACTTAACAGCATCGTCTGTGGCATCAAATCCTACAACTATTATGTTTCTTCCGCTTGCTTCTATTGCTTGTAATGCTCCAAGAGCCATTTCATCGTTGTGTGCAAACACAGCGTCTATTTCCGGCTGAGCCTGGAGTACATTCTCCATTACTTCAAGACCCTTTGTTCTGTCAAAATCAGCAACCTGCTTCGCTACAACTGTATAGTTTGTTTTTCCTGCAATCGCTTCGTTGAATCCCTTGCCCCTGTCTCTAGCAGCCGATGTTCCGGCTATGCCCTCAAGCTCAACAAGCTTTCCTCCATCAGGCAACTTGCTTATTATGAATTCTCCTGCCATCTTTCCGCCTGCCACGTTGTCTGAAGCAATATGGCTTACAACTTCTCCTCCGTTAGCTCCTCTGTCCAGAGTAACCACTGGAATCTGTGCATCGTTAGCTGCCATTACTGCATTTACAACCGCATCAGAGTCGGTAGGGTTTATAAGTATTAGTGACACCCCTTGAGTTACCAAGTCTTCAACGTTTGCAATTTCCTTGGATGGATCGTTTTGAGAATCAAGCACTATAAGCTCATAACCAAGCTCCTGAGCCTTTTTCTCTGCGCCCTCTTTGAGAGTCACAAAGAATGGATTGTTAAGAGTAGATACAACAAGCCCTATCTTCTGGTTGCCTTCCTGTGTCTCTCCTCCTTTGCCTGCACATGCTGTCAAAGAACCAATTGCCAGTAAAGCTGTTAATAGAATTGCAAGAAACTTCTTCATAAAACATCCTCCTTTTTATTGTATATATTTTGCTGGAATACTCCAGCCTAAAGCCTACTTGTTCTTCCTGTCAATTAGTACTGCAGCTAGTATTACAAGTCCTTTGATCATCATCTGAAAGTAGGACGACACATCCAGAAGGTTGAGCGCATTTCCCAGTATTCCAATTATAAGCGCTCCAAATACTGTACCTATTATTGTTCCTGCTCCGCCTGCAAGACTTGTTCCTCCAAGCACTACAGCTGCTATTGCATCTAGTTCGTATCCTGTTCCTGCTGTAGGCTGCGCCGAAGAAAGCCTCGATGTTATTATTATACCCGCAAGCGCTGCAAGCATTCCGCTTATTGTGTATACATACATCTTCAGTCTGTCTGTGTTTAGTCCTGAAAGCTTCGTTGCCTCTTCATTCCCACCAAGAGCATAGACGTATCTGCCCAGTCTTGTCTGTGTCAAGACATAAAATCCAAGAGCAAATATTATCACCATTATATATATAGGTACGGGCACTCCGAAAATATAACCCGATCCTATGCTTCTAAACGCATCAAAATATTGCGAGCCTGTAAATGTTATAGGCTTTCCCTTAGTAAAAACTAGAGTTGCCCCCCTAAGTATTGTCATAGTTGCCAGGGTTGCTATGAAGGGCTGTATTTTCCCCTTGCTTATGACAATGCCGCTGAAGAGTCCTGATGCAGCTCCTATTCCCAATGTTATGATGACTGCGAGCAATATGTTCATATCAGACGCCAGGAGGCTCGCGCATACAGCACCTGTAAATGCAAGTATTGCTCCTACCGAAAGGTCTATTCCGCCTGTTAAGATTACAAAGGTCATACCTGCTGCTATGACAGCATTAATTGAAGTCTGTCTTAAAATGTTAAGTATGTTGGGCAGGGTCAGGAATCTTGGATTCATGAAGGATATTATTATTGCAAATATTACAAGTCCTATAACCGGCCTGAGTTTTATGATGGTGTCTTTTTTCATCTACTGCTCCTCCTTTAATCCTACGGCACATCTCATTATCCTGTCTTGGGTCGCATCCTTAGAATCGAATTCGCCCGTTATTCTGCCCTCGTGCATTACTACTATTCTGTCACTCATTCCGAGTATCTCTGGCATTTCAGAAGATATCATTATTATGCTCATGCCATCATTTTTGAATGAATTTATAAGGTCATATATCTCTTTTTTTGCGCCGACGTCCACTCCCCTTGTCGGCTCGTCAAGTATAAGCACCTTGGGCCTTGTCATCAGACATTTGGCTATTGACACCTTTTGCTGGTTGCCTCCGCTGAGGTTCTTAATTTTTTGCTTGATTCCCGGGGTCTTTATGCTGAGTTTTTCTACATATCCGCTAACAGCGGCTTCCTCATCTTTTTTATCTATACTGAAAAACTTGCCTTTGAGGCTCTTTAAAGCCGACAGACTCATGTTGTCTCTCACGGAAAGGCCAACAATAAGGCCTTCTCCTTTCCTGTCCTCTGATACATATGCAATGCCGTTTTTCAAGGCATCTATGGTCGAATTAATGCTTACGTCCTTGCCGTCAACATATATTTTGCCCTTGTCCTTGCCAATATAGCCGTATATTGTCTTTGCAAGCTCAGTCCTGCCCGCACCCATAAGTCCGGCGATGCCAAGTATCTCACCTTTTTTCACATTCAGTTCTATGTCTTCTACATACTTGTTGCTAAGTCCGCTTATCCTGAGCGCAGTTTCTCCCAGAGCTGCTTCGATTTTTGGAAACTGCTCGCTGAGCTTCCTTCCAACCATCATCTCTATTAGCACGTCCTCATCAATTTCAGCCACTTTTCTTTCGCCCACATATTTACCGTCTCTTAGCACTGTGACTCTGTCACATATCCTAAATATCTCGTTGAGTCTGTGGGATATGTATATAATGGCTTTTTTCTCACTTTTCAGCTCCCTAATGACACTAAACAGGCTTTCCGTTTCGGTATCAGTAAGTGCATCTGTAGGCTCGTCCATTATTATAACCCTTGCATTTAGAGAGAGCGCCTTAGCTATTTCCACCATCTGTCTTTGGCCTATGCTCAGATTGCCAACAAGCTCCTTTGGACTCTGCTTGACATTCAGCTTGTCCAGGAGCATCTGAGTGTCGCTATTGAGCTTTTTCCAGTCAATCCTGCCAAGCTTGCCCACAGGCTCCCTGCCTATGAATATGTTTTCCGCTATGCTAAGCTGAGATATGAGGTTGAGCTCCTGGTGTATTATTGCAATACCCATGTCCTGGGCATGCCTTGGCCCTTTTATGCTTACATCCTTGCCGTCGTATATTATTTCTCCCATATCGTTTGAATATACTCCACTCATTATTTTCATGAGCGTGGATTTGCCGGCTCCATTCTCGCCTATGAGTGCTAGAACCTCTCCTTCGTATACGTCAAGATTAACTTCATCGAGAGCTTTCACTCCCGGAAATTCTTTTGTAATTTTCTTCATCTGCAGGATTGGATTTTTCAATATCATCACTCCTAGAATACTACTCCGGATTTTAATATAACATTTGCATAAGGCGTAAATTCTCCGGTCCTTATGATTGCCTTAGAGGTTTCTGAAAGCCTCTTGAAATCTTCATGAGCTATCTTCGTTATTTTTACCTTGCCGTTTGATTTCTCAACGGCTTCAAGCAGACTTGCACAAACAGCAGGACTTGCAATCTCAAATTCCTCTGCTATTACAATCTCCTCTACCTTGAGCTCCAGCAGAACAGCCTCCACGGTTTCTATAAACGTGGGAATGCCTTTGACGAGCGCCAGATCAATCCTCTGTACGTTTTGGGGTATAGGAAGTCCGCTGTCGCATACTGTAATGCTGTCGGTGTGCCCCATGCCTGCTATCGCAGCTGAAATGCCGGAGTTGATAAGACCTGTCTTTTTCAATTTGACTCCCCCTTTACGCCTCTATCTCGTGTATATACGGTATGGAGCTTTGAGCTCCTTCTCTCGTAACTGTAACTGCAGCCGCGCTCGTAGCCAGCTCTATGGCTTCTTCCATACTCTTGCCCTTTGAAAGTGCTGCCGCTATTCCGCCTATGAAACTGTCTCCTGCTGCTGTTGTATCAATAGCAGTCACTTTTTTTGCTTCGTATCTTTTGCTGTATCCTTCCTTCACATGAAGCGAACCGTTCTCCCCAAGCGTAACTATTATTTCCCTGACGCCCATGGAGATCAGTTTTTCTGCTGCTGAAACCGCATCTTCAAGGTTTTCTATTCTCGTGCCGCTTATTATCTCAAGCTCAGTCTCATTCGGCACAAGCAAATCAACATTCTTTATTGTTTCTTCATCAAGCTCCTTGGCTGGAGCAGGGTTAAGTATTGTGTATTTGCCAAGAGACTTTGCAAGTGCAAGAGCGTGCCTTACAGCATCATCTGGTATTTCAAGCTGCATTACAACTATGCTTGAGTCTTTTATGCTTTCCATGTTCGAATCTATATAATCGCTGGTCACCTTGAAATTGGCACCTGAATTTACAACTATGCAGTTATCTCCGCTGGCATCTACAGTTATTATGGCAATGCCTGTGGAAATTCCAGATTCAGAAGCTACACCTTGTACGTCTATTTTGTCTTTGACGAGACACTCAAGCAATTCCGTTCCAAATGCGTCGTCGCCGACTTTGCCCACCATAGCAACATCTCCTCCGAGCCTCGATATTGCAACAGCCTGATTCGCACCTTTGCCTCCGGGAACTTGCTTGAAGCCCTTGCCAAGCACCGTCTGCCCCACCTTAGGCATACTTTCTACGCTGGATACCAGATCCATATTTATGCTTCCGATCACAACAATTCTAGACATTCAAACTCCTCCCGTTATCCTTTCCTTACGGAATCTCTTATAATAAGATCCGGCTGCAGTATGAGCCTGGCATCCTTCAACCTCTTGCCTTCTAATATTCTCAAGAGCATCTCGACCGCCTCAAAACCCATTTCGTACTTTGGCTGCCGCACTGTTGTAAGTTCAGGCTCTATAAGTCTTGATACGTATATATCATCAAAACCTATAACTGAAATATCCTCAGGAACTGAAAGTCCGATTTCCTTGAGGCTTTTGACAGCACCGATTGCAATTAGGTCGTTGCCGCAGAATATTCCGTCAAATTCAATACCGGTTTCAACTGCAGCTCTTGCCGCTTCCCAACCCCAGTCTTCGTTGAATTCGCCTTCGAGCAGATAGCCTTCATCATATTCCAGGCCATTTTCCTTGAGAGCATATTTGTAGCCTTCCAATCTCTCTATTGAGGCCTTATTTGTCAGCGGACCTGATATAAAGAGTATCTTTTTTACTCCCTGATTTATCATATGCTCAACTGCAATACGCGCACCTTTGAAGTTATCAGTGAACACACGTCCCTTTACATAGTCCATTTCCACGTCTATGTCCCTGTCTACAAGCACAACCGGCACAGAATAGCCCTTCACCGTAGCCAATCTCTCATCTCTTTTTGACGATGCCGCCATTATTATGCCATCTACCATTTTTTCTGCCAATATCTTGAGGTATTCATCTTCTTTTTCTATTTTGTTATCCGTATTACAAAAAATTATATTATATCCAGCGCTGTTTGCCCTATCCTCGACGCCTCTTGCAAGTTCGGGGAAAAAGGGGTTCCTTATGTCAGGTATAATCAGTCCGATTGTATTCGTCTTCTTAGTAACAAGGCTTCTTGCAACCGTGCTGGGAGTGTAATCGTATTCCTTCATCAAGCTTGTTATTCTATCCCTGGTCGCCTGGCTTATGCTCTCGTCTTTGTTGTTTATAACCTTGGATACGGTTGTTGTTGAGACGCCAGCCAGCCTAGCAATATCTTTAATAGTTATTTTCATAGTCACTCACTTCCAGATATTTTCATTGCAGTTTAGGTAACCGATTTAGTAAAACGTTTACCCAATAAAAGATACCATTAAACTCAAATTTTTTCAATATTTTTTTCACACTTTCCTTTATAATTTCTCCAGCTGCATTTAAAATTACAATCAGCAAGTTTTTTGGTGTCTTATTAATAAAAATTTACCCCTTTATGATTTTTTTAAATACAAAAAAACCGGATAACTAGTATCCGGGCTGAATATTTTTGTCCGACTTCTATTTCTTGTGCCTTTTATCAAGCTCTTTCTTTATATCATCTATTTCTATTCCCATATCCACCATGAGAACAAGCAGATGGTATACAAGGTCTGATATCTCGTATACAGTCTCGTCCTTGTCGCTGTTTTTAGCCCCTATTATGACTTCACTAGCCTCTTCTCCAACCTTCTTGAGTATCTTGTCAATTCCTTTGTCAAAAAGGTAGTTAGTATATGAGCCTTCAACAGGATTTGATTTTCTCTCAGTTATAAGTTCATAAAGCCTGCCCATTATTCCTGCTTCTGCAGGAGTTTCGTTGCTTTCCACAAGTTTGTTGAAAAAGCATGACCTGCTTCCCGTATGACAGGCAGGTCCAATCTGCTCAACCTGCACAAGTATTGAGTCTGCATCGCAATCGAAATACATATTTTTTACACTCTGGAAGTTGCCCGAAGTCTCGCCTTTGTTCCACAGCGACTGCCTGCTTCTGCTGTAGAACCACGTACGCCCTGTTTCAACAGTCTTTTTGAGCGACTCGCTGTTCATGTAGGCCAGCATTAGCACCTCTCCCGTTTTGAAATCCTGTACTATTGCAGGTACAAGTCCGTTTGCATCGTATTTTATGCCACTTAATATATCCATAATTACCACTCCATTCTCACAGGTATTCCTTTTTCGTTAAGGAAACCTTTTAGCTTGGGAATCTCAATTTCCTTGAAGTGGAACACCGAGGCTGCCAGCGCTGCATCCGCTTTCCCCTTTGTCAGAACCTCGCTGAAGTCTTCAAGCTTTCCTGCCCCGCCCGAAGCAACTATCGGCACATTTACAAGGCTCGATACTGCGCTTGTAAGCTCTATGTCATATCCGTTCTTTACTCCGTCAGCGTCTATGCTGTTTATGACTATTTCTCCAGCTCCAAGCCTTACGCCTTCCTTGGCCCATTCAATGGCGTCCATTCCCGTATCAACCCTTCCACCGTTGATGAACACATTCCATCTTCCGCTTTCAGGCATCTTCTTGGCGTCTATTGAAAGAACAACGCACTGCGCTCCGAATCTAAGGGCGGCCTCTGTTATAAGCTTTGGATTCTTTACTGCCGGGGTGTTGATTGAAATCTTATCGGCACCGGCTCTCAGTATCTCCTTGAAATCATCGACTGTTGTTATGCCGCCGCCGACTGTGAACGGAATGAATATCTCGTCGGCTGTTTTTTTTACAACATCAAGCATAAGCTTTCTGCCCTCATACGAGGCTGTTATGTCATAAAACACCAGCTCATCAGCGCCCTGCTCGTTGTAGTATTTAGCCAGCTCAACCGGGTCGTCTACCTCTTTTATGTCTTTGAACTTTGTGCCCTTAACAACCCTTCCATCTCTTACGTCAAGACACGGCACTATTCTTTTAGTCAGCATCTGCTCATCTCCCTGTTAAAGGTTTTTTAAATCTTCAAAATCAATAGCCCCGCTGTACAGAGCCTTTCCAACTATTGCTCCGTCAACGCCCATAGCAGCAAGCTTTTTTATGTCCTCTGCGCTGCTGATACCACCCGAAGCAATAACTTCAAGCGAGGTCTTCTCCTTAAGTTCGCCATACACTTCAAAATTAGGACCGCTCATCATGCCGTCTTTTGAAATGTCAGTGTATATTACCGTCTTGACACCGACCGTTGAAAGCTCACTTGCAAGCTCAATGGAGTCTATCGAGCTGACTTCCTCCCAGCCTTCAACAGCTACCTTGCCGTCTTTGGCGTCAATTCCAACAACAATCTTATCTCCGTATTCCTTTACAAGCTCTTCAAGCAATTCTCTGTTTTTAACTGCCATTGTGCCGACTATGACTCTCCTGACTCCTGCTGAAAGCAGCAAGTCCACAGTCTGCCTGCTTCTTATCCCGCCTCCTATTTGCACGGGGATATCAACACCATTTGCTATCTCTCTTATCACTTCAAGATTCTTGGGTACTCCTTCGAGCGCACCGTCAAGATCTACTATGTGTATATATTTGGCGCCCTTTCCCTTCCACAAAGCCGCAGCCTCGGCCGGATTCTCATAGTATACCGTTATGTCATCGAACTTCCCCTGCTTCAATCGCACGCATCTGCCGTCCTTTATGTCTATAGCCGGATATATCATCATAGAACCATCTCCCCAAACGCTTTGAGTATTTTAAGCCCTGTCTTCCCGCTTTTTTCGGGATGGAACTGTATGCCATATATGTTTCCCCTGGCAACTATTGCCGGGAAATCGACTCCATATTCGCAGGAACAGACCACATGGTCGTCCCCGGGAGCTGCATAGTATGAGTGCACGAAGTATACGAACTCGCCTTCGCTTATATACTTGACGATAGGGTCGTTTTTCCTTATCTTGAGGCTGTTCCAACCCATATGAGGTATTTTAAGATCCTTCATTTCAAACTTTACTACATCTCCCTTTAGAAGGCCCAGACCGTCCCATTCTCCATCCTCAAAACCCTTCTCATAGAGAAGCTGCATTCCCAGGCATATTCCAAGTATTGGAATTCCTTTTTCCGCCGCTTCCCTAATGGTCTCATCAAGACCTTTGCTCTTCAGGTTGTCTATTGCATCCTTGAAGGCGCCTACTCCAGGAAGTATTATTCCTTTGGCGGAGAGTATCTCCTCCTTGTCTTCTGTTACAATAGAACTAAAGCCCAGCCTCTTGAGACCGTTGTCTATGCTGTTGAGGTTTCCCACCCCATAATCTACTATTGCTATCAACTATATCACCCCTTTTGTGGACATTACGCCGCTTATTCTCGAATCCTTTGAAACCGCCTGTGCAATCGCTCTGGCAAGAGATTTGAATATCGCCTCAATTATGTGATGGGTGTTTTCACCCCTTATAACGTCTACGTGTATATTGCAGGCAAGGCTGTTTGAGAATCCTATCAGGAACTCCTTTACAAGCTCCGTGTCGAAACTTCCCACCTTGTCCCTTTCAAACTTGTAGTCAAAAGAAAGGTACGGCCTTCCTCCAAGATCTACAACAGTCCTTGCAAGCGTCTCATCCATTGGAACGTAGGAATAGCCGTATCTTACTATTCCCTTTTTATCGCCGAGCGCCTCTGCAAATGCCTGTCCAAGCGTTATTCCTATGTCTTCAACCGTGTGGTGGTCATCGACATCCGTGTCTCCCTTTACAATTATGTCAATGTCAAACAGCCCGTGCTTTGCAAGCAGCGTCATCATGTGATTGAAAAAGCCTACACCCGTGTCAATGCTCGATTGGCCGCTGCCGTCAACGTTCAGGCTGATTTCTATTTTCGTTTCTAGAGTATTTCTGGATTTTGCAGCTTTTCTCAACCCTCCCCCCCCTTTCACTACTCGAATCTCACCTTTATGGAATTGGCGTGTGCATCCAGCCCTTCTTCCATGGCAATCTTTATTATGTCATCCTTTGATTTTTCCAATGAAGCCCTATCGTAATATATAAGGCTTGATTTCTTGACAAAGTCGTCAACTCCAAGCGGCGAGAAGAATCTGGCTGTCCCTCCCGTAGGAAGCGTGTGGTTTGGACCCGCATAATAATCGCCCAGGGGCTCTGGGGAATACTCGCCAACGAATATGGCCCCTGCATTTTTGATTGAGCCCAACACAGAGAAAGGCTCGCTTACAACAAGCTCAAGGTGCTCTGGTGCTATTCCGTTAGCAAATTCAATGGCTTCATCTATGCTGTCTACTACAAGTATTGCCGCATAGCTTCTTAGCGCTTTTTCAGTTATGTCTTTTCTGCTGAGTCCTTCAAGCTGTATTTCAATCTCCTTGAGGGTTGCCTGCGCCACATCTCTTGAAGTGGTTAAAAGTATCGAGGATGCCAGAGTGTCGTGCTCCGCCTGAGAAAGCATGTCTGCCGCCACATATCTTGGGTTTGCAGTCTCGTCTGCTATTATGAGCACTTCGCTGGGACCTGCTATCATATCTATGTCTACCCTTCCAAACACCATGCGCTTTGCAGCTGCGACATATATGTTCCCCGGGCCCACTATCTTGTCTACCTTGCCTATCGTCTCAGTTCCATATGCTAGCGCCGCGACGGCCTGAGCCCCGCCTATGCTGTATACCTTGTCGACGCCTGCGATTTTGGCTGCAGCAAGTATGTTCTTGTTTATGCCGCCTTGCGATGTCGGCGGCGTCACCATTATGATCTCTTTTACACCGGCCACCTTTGCCGGTATCGCGTTCATTAGCACCGAGGATGGGTATGCCGCTGTTCCTCCCGGAACATATATGCCCACTCTTTCAAGAGGATTGTAGAGCTGTCCCAGCATTATGCCCTTTTGATTGTTCGTAATCCACGATTCCTTCAGTTGCCTCCTGTGATAGTCCCAAATCCTCTCCTTGGCATTCTCCATGGCAGATATGAATTCCTTGTCACATGTATTGTAGGCCTGCTCTATTTCATCTCTTTTCACTTCGAAATTTTCAAGTCCCACTCCGTCAAATTTGAGAGTGTAGCTTCTGACGGCCCTGTCGCCGTGGCTTGCAACATCTGCTATTATCCTCTCAACTGCTTCAGTAATGCTTTTTGACTCTTTGTCGCCTCTTTCGATTATCCCCTTAAGCACATCGTATTTCGAAGCTTCCCTGCTCAAATCAATTATATTTATCACGTTAAGCCTCCTCTTTTATAATTTCCTTGATGCCTTCAATTATCGCCTTTATCTTTAAGTTTTTAGTCTTGAAACTCACCTTGTTTACCACGACTCTTGCGCTTACATTGTACATGTCTTCTATTACCTCAAGGCCGTTTTCTTTTAGGGTGCCGCCCGTTTCAACTATATCGACAATCACATCAGAAAGACCCACCAGCGGTGCGAGCTCTACAGATCCATTGAGCTTTATCACATCTATCTGCCTGCCCTTGCTCATAAAGTAGCCTTGGGCAACTCTTGGATATTTTGTTGCAACCCTAAGCATGCCCTGCATTTTCTCTGGCTGAAAACTGTTAGGGGCCGCCACAGAAAACTTGCATTTGCCAAAGCCAAGATCTAGTATCTCATAGAGGTCTCTTTCCTCCTCCATTATTGTATCCTTGCCCACTATCCCTATATCTGCCGCTCCTCTTTCGACATATATCGGCACGTCCTGGGCCTTTACTAGTATGAATCTTATGCCCTTTTCACTATTCTCAAAAACCAGTTTTCTTGATTTTTTCTCAAAATCGCTGCAGTCATATCCGATTTTTTTGAAAATTTCGTACCCCTTTTCAGCAAGCCTTCCCTTTCCAAGGGCAACGTTAATATATTCCATGAATGCTCTCCTATTCTATTTCAAAGTTGTATACAATTTTTTCAAACTCTTCGACACTTAGCTCCTTTGTTTCCTGAGTTGCCATGTCGATTATGGTAGCGCTCTCGCCTTCGCAGATTACTACCTTGCCTATTCCTGTTTCACGAGCATAGTCCATATGGTAGCCCGAGCCTTTTAAAAAGTCAGTCTCAATTACCATTTCACGCTCTCTCAGGAAGTCTGACACCTTGATGATTCTTTTTCTGTTCTTGTCCGAATATACAAGCAGATAGTCCGTGTTCGCAGCTTCGCTTCTGTCAAGCCCCAGCTTTTTAAGCCCGGTTATAAGCTCGTCGACATCCATTCCAAAGCCTGTAGCGGGAATGTAATGCCCATAGCTTTCCGTGAGCTTGTCGTACCTTCCCCCGCTTAGAATTATCTTGCCGTAGTTTGACATGTAGCCTTTGAATATGACTCCCGTATAGTAATCCAGGTGATTAATAAGGCCAAGGTCTATGGATATGTAGTCTTCATATCCATAGTCGAGGAGTATGTGGTAAACATGCTCCAGGTTTTCTATGGCGTTCTCCATCTCACTGTTTAGGCATATGGACTTGGCTTCCCTTATAACCTGCTCTGTATTTCCATAGAGCTCCGGTATCTTTATTATTACCTCTTTTACTCTGTCTTCAATATCATTGAATAAAAGAAATTTTTCAAGCTCGACAAAATTCTTGTTCTCTATTATATTTTTCAGTCTTTCCTTGTCTGCCGCCGGAATATTCACTTCATCCATCAAACCCTTGAAAAAGCTTGATTGTCCTATGTCAATCTGAAATTTCTCAATGCCGCATGAAATCAGCGTCTTTATAGCGATATTTATTACCTCAGCATCTGCATCCGGATTTTGGTTGCCGAAATACTCCACTCCCGCCTGGGTAAACTCCCTCTTTCCTTCGGCATCCTTTGTGTCTATCCTGAAAACCTTAGATACATAAAATAACTTCAGGTAGTCCTTGAAGCGTTTCCTGTTGTTTACAGCCATTCGCGCTATCGGTATGGTCAAATCCGGCCTTAGAACAAGCACGTCCCCTTTTGTATCTATAAGCTTGAAAAGCTCATCTTTCTTTATTGTGCCTGGACTTTGGACAAAGAAATCGTAATATTCGAAGACAGGTGTGGAAATTTGCTTGTATGCATAGCTTCTGAATATTTTTTTGAAGTTTCTCACTATGCTCTCTTTAGTCTGGAAAAACTCGTAAAATTCGTCTTTTGCCCCCTGTGGGACCTTGTAGAATATATTTACCATGACCTACCCCCGTTTGCTTTATCGATTTAACGCTTTACCACGTTAAATCGCTACATCATAAATTTTACTACGTCTTTTCCCTATTGTAAATATCCAAATGCAAAAATAAACAAAAAAAGGCCATAGGCCTTTTATTCTTTTTTTTCTTTTTTTTCCTTTTTCTCTGTATCAAGATATCCGAGCCTGTCCAATATCAGTCTATATCCGCCCGCACCATAGAAGAGACACTTGCTTATCCTGCTAATAGTGGCGGTGCTGGCTCCCGTTTCCTCTTCAATCTCGCTGTATGTCTTGTTCAACTTAAGCAGCTTTGCAACCTGGAGTCTTTGAGAAATCGATTGAATTTCCTTTATAGTGCATATATCCTCGAAAAACATATAGCATTCTTCCTCTGTCTTGAGCTCCAACACTGCTTTGAAGAATTCGTCTATATCCTTATTTTTGATATTGCTGTTATATGACACTTGCACTCCTCCCTTAACTACACATTGGTAATGCTTGCCTGCAAAATCGATTTTACTTTAACTAATTATAGCACTAAACCGCATTGTAGGCAATATTTTCAAATAAGCTTGTTTAAGCAGCTATTAGTCTCTTTTTAGGATTGGCCTGAATCCCAGCTCGACACTAAAGGCCGCTTCGGCTTTATTTTCCTCCATAGCAATACTGCAAAACTTTTCCTGGCTGTTAAGGGCTTCCTTGCCCCGTCTGTCTATTTTCTTGTATGTGCCGTCATTTCTCATAACCCTTGCCTTCATTGTGTCATTTAGCGATATGTCAAGTATCCTTTTTATTTTATGCTTGTTCTCCCTGCCCTCAATTGGAAACAGCAGCTCGACCCTCCTGGTCAGGTTTCTTGGCATCCAGTCGGCGCTTGATAGGAATATAAGCTCGTTTCCGCAGTTGTGGAAATAGAATATCCTGCTGTGCTCCAAAAATCTGCCGACTATGCTTATCACCCTTATGTTCTCACTTAAGTTCTTTACTCCAGGCCTCAAGCAGCAAACACCTCTGATTATGAGATCTATCTTTACACCGGCGCAGGAGGCTTCGTAGAGAGCATCTATTATGCTCTTGTCAACAAGCGAGTTCATCTTGGCGATTATACGCGCCTTCTCACCCGCCCTGGCATTTTTGGTTTCGCCCCTTATGTATCTTATGAACGTCTGGTCAAGTCCTGGTGATATTTCAACCTTGTAGAAATCGTGGTTTTTCGAACTGCCTGAGAGCATGTTGAAAAGCGTAGATGCATCTTCTCCAAAAAAAGGATTCGATGTAAAAAATCCTATATCCGTATATAGTCTGGCTGTAACATCATTGTAATTGCCGGTGCCCATGTGCACGTATCTTTTTATGCCATCTTCTTCCCTTCTCACAATGAGGAGTATCTTACAGTGAGTCTTGAGCCCGACAAGGCCGTATATGACATGGCAGCCAGCCTGCTCAAGCTGCTTGCCCCATTTTATGTTGTTCTCCTCATCAAATCTGGCTTTTATTTCAAGTATGACCGTGACCTGCTTGCCGTTCTCAGCCGCCCTTGAAAGCGCACTCACTATTGGCGAGTTGCCGCTTACTCTGTAGAGCGTCTGCTTTATGGCAAGTACGCTTGGATCATCTGCCGCCTTCTCTACAAGCTTTACTACATGTTCGAAAGAGTCGTACGGATGATGCAGTATGATGTCGTTTTCGGATATGACATCAAAAATGTCATCGTATTCAGAGAATATCTCAAGCCTCTGGGGCTTATAGTCAGGATACTTGAATTCAGGCTCGCCTAGCTCTCCTGCAAATTTCATAAGGAATGTCAGGTCTATGGGGCCGCCAACTTCGAATATCCCTTCCTTTGGCACCTCCATTTCTGAAACAAGAATGTCAAGGAGCTCAGCGTCAAGTCCCTTTTCGTATTCCAGCCTTACAACATTGCCCCATTTTCTCTGCTTGAGAGACTCCTCTATGGCCTCAAGCAAATCTTCTGCACCTTCCTCGTCTACGCTGAGGTCGCCGTTTCTTGTTATCCTGTAGCAGCCCATGTGGAGTATTTCATGCCCTTCGAATAAAAATCCCATATGGTGCTTTATTATCTCCTCCAGCAGTATGTAGCACTTCCCGCTGCCACTTGTCAGCTCTACATATCTTGGCAGTACTGATGGAACCTGGACAGTGCCAAATATGCTGCCTCCCTTTTCATCCGCCAGAATTATGCCTATGTTGAGACTCTTATTGAGGAGTGTCGGAAATGGCCTGCTCTGGTCTACAACCATGGGCGTCAGGACTGGATATACATTTTCTCTGTAGTAAGCGTCAATAAAGCTTCTTTGGTTATCGTCAAGCTCGCCGTAATCGAAAAAATCGACACCTTTTCTCCTCAACGTCGGGATTAGCGATCTGCCCAAGCAGTTGTATTCGGAGTAGAGCTGCTTTTTGACACGTTCACTTATCGCCTTTATCTGCTCTGCTGGGGTCATGCCTGCAATGTCCGGCATTTTAAAGCCTGCATTCACCTGATCCCAAAGTGATGCCACTCTTACCATGAAGAACTCGTCCAGATTTGAGCTGGTTATAGCCAGAAATTTTATCCTTTCTGCCAAAGGATTGTTCCTGTCCTGCGCCTCCTGAAGCACCCTCCTGTTGAATTCCAGCCAACCCAGTTCCCTGTTTATGTAGTTTTCATAAGTGCTACTCCTCAAAAGAATCACCTCTTGTCTTAATCATGACCTTTGTCCCCATAACTTCTTCGAAAAGACTGCATTTTCTGGCCAGCATCCATTTTTCAAGGAATATATCTCTTTTTGATTTAATCTTGAAAATTACAGTTTCGTTTTTGAATGCTATTTTTATTTCTTCTATTTTCTGCAAGTGAGATTTGTCAAGCGCATCTGCCATTTTAAGTATTGCCGCCAGCTTGGCTACTACTATTTGATCCTCGAACCCGAGATTGGCTATGCGCCCCTGTCTTATGCAATCGTCTTCATCTCCGTGGCTGAGCGCCACGTTTGCTATTATTTCTGTTTCACGATTTGAGAAGCCTATAATGTTTTGCGCCTTTATGATGTCATATGAAAATGAGCTGTGGTCTTCGTGCGATATCGCCTTGCCCACATCATGAAGCATTGCGGCGACTTGCAGGTATAACCTGTGTTCCTTTTTTAGCCTGTGCAATTTTTTGGTATGGTTGAATATGCTCACGGCCATCCTTTCAACATATTCCGAGTGTTTTCTTTCCACGCCGAACCTGTCAGCTATGTATCTGACTGAGCTGAGCACGTCTTCGGCAAAACCGCCGGCAGAATCAGTTCCAAGTGATTTTTCCATAATATCAACCAGGAGTCCATGCCTGAGTGACACCCAGGGAGCATTCATCACCTTGGCTTTGGTCATCTCCAGCATCTTCTTGAATATCATAATCGAGGGCAGCATTATCTCTGCATCCTTGTAGTCAAGCTTGTATGCCTTTGATATTTGTGATGTTGTCTTCGAAAACACCTCGGAGTAGAGCCTGAATACCTCTTCCCTGTGTATAGTCTCGTTTCTTTCGCCGCTCTTTTGAGTAGCACATAGGTTTGAAATGCTCCTTATACCGCTTCCCAGCGCTATATATTCCTCTATCTCGAGATGCTTTATCTCATTTTTAACGCCCCTCAATGTCTCGTCTACATACTCCTCCATTATGCCCGGAAAATTGAGGGTCATATTTTCAACGTCTGCAAGCAGTTCCCTGATGCGCAGCGTACCCGACTTTAGGTAGTGCGTGAATTTGAGCCTGCCCCCCGAAAATGTTGATATTTCAAGACCTCCAGAACCTATATTGACTACAAGTACGCATTTTTTCATGAGACTTTCGGATTGTGGCGTATAATATCTTATGCCCCTGAAGGTCAAAAACCTCTCTTCAGCATTGTTAATTATATCTATGTCAAAACCAGTTTTAGCTTTTATTTGGTCAACTACAAATAGACTGTTATCGGCCTCCCGTATGCCGCTTGTGGCTACAGCCTTGCAGTTTTCTATGCCATACTCGGCCAGCTTCTTCGAGAAATTATCCAGCGAGCTGCACACATCTCGTAGTGTTTCTGGACTTATCCTTCCAAAGGTGAATGTATCCCTTCCTATTCCAGTGTCCTGCCTGAGTTCTTCAATTATTTTAATTTTTCCATTCTTGTCGCTTTGCCCAATAACCATTCTCATCCTGTTAGAACCTATGTCAATGCAGGCTGCGAGTTTTGTTGTGTTCATGAAAGTTATCCCCTTTTATTTCGCATTATATCACAAGTATAATATTTTAAAGTTTATGTGTTTGCCAACTTAAGTTTTGCCTATACATATATATATACATTTATGGGTCCGTCAAAACCAAATTTGGCGGCTTCAATAAAAATCGCTTGATACAAGGAGACAATCATATGAAAAGACTCGGAGTCATAGATATAGGTTCCAACTCAGTAAGGCTGGTGCTTGTTGATATAACTGCGCAGGGCCACTTCAAAATCTTCAACGAATTCAAGGAAACTGTAAGGCTCGGCGAAACCGACAGTAACGGCATGCTCACTTCAGAAAAGATGCAGGTTGCACTTGAAACACTTGAGATGTTCAAAACTATATGCGAGGCTGTAAGGGCCGATGAGATAGTGACAGCTGCAACGGCTGCTGTAAGGCGTGCTCCCAACAAAAATGATTTTCTCTCACTCGTATACGAGCGCCTGGGCTTGCGCATACGAGTGCTTTCCGGTCAGGAAGAAGCCTATTATGCATACTGCGGCGTAATCAACAGTATCGACGAAAAATCAGGGCTAATAATGGACCTTGGCGGAGGCAGCACCGAGCTTGTCCACTTTGAGGATGGAAAGGTCAAAAATAGCATAAGCCTTCCCTTTGGTGCAATTGATATCACGCGAATGTTTGAAACGTCAAAATCAGTAACCCCAGAGCAAGCGCAGGCTCTGCGGAATTTTTTGTTTGATGAGCTCGGGAAGGTAGTATGGCTTAAGGAGCTGAAAAATAACGTCCCGCTTATTGGAGTGGGCGGAACAATACGTAATATAGGCAAAATAGACAAAAAATCAAAGGACTATCCTCTGGATATGGCGCATTACTACACATTGGATCCTTCAAGCGTACACAGTGTGTACGAACTCACAAGAGAAAGAACTCTCGAGCAGAGAATTAAAATCAAAGGGCTTTCAAAAGACAGGGCAGACATATTCTTTGGCGCCTGTGCAGTTGTATGGCATATTCTCGAATACTGCGGCGCCGGCAGGCTGGTTGTAAGCGGCAGCGGCTTGAGGGAAGGACTAGTATACGACTATATCGGCAGCAGCTACTCGCCAGTTGGCAACATACTGGATTTTTCGCTCAATAACATAATTTCGCAATTCAGCATAAACAGGGTTCATGCCTTCCAGGTGTACAAGCTAGCCAGCTCCATGTACGTGCAGCTCGAAGAGCTTTTTGGCAAAAACAGGGAATTCGAGAAGGTTCTCAAAACTGCAGCGCTGCTTCACGATTCCGGCATAAGCATTAATTTTTACAGCCACGACAGCCATGCCTTCTACACGATACTCAATTCCGGTATAAACGGGCTTACGCACCGCGAAATACTTATGAGCGCCTATGCGGCATCGCTTCACAGAAATACCAAGCTGAAGCTCAAATGGAAGCAATACAGCCAGATTCTGTCCGAAGATGACGTCAGGACAATAATGAAAATCAGCATGCTCCTTAGGCTTGCAGAAAGTCTTGACACGTGCATGGACAACTTCATAGATGATATAAAATGCAGCATTGACGGTGATACGGTAGTAATGACCCCTATGGCCAAGAAAAAACCCAACGTAGAAATAAGCAGAGCTCTCTATTCAAAGAATGACTTTGAGCATGTATTCGGCAAAAAACTTATCATACATTAAAAGCACTGAAGGACCCTTAAAGGGTCCTTTTCATTGATTCCTTGACGGCACTTACAACGTTCAAAGCTGTCATTCCGTATTTTTTCATCAGGAGATCTCCAGGCGCAGATGCCCCAAAGCAGTCTATTCCGATTGTCATTCCAAAGTCGCCTGTATATCTGTCCCATCCCATGGTAATACCAGCCTCGACGGAAATGCGCACTTTTATCTCTGAAGGTAGCAGCTCTTTTTTATATTCGGCGCTTTGCGCCTCAAAATCTTCAAAACATAAGAAGCTCACAACCCTGCAGTCTATCCCATCTTTCAAAAGAATAGTCCTTGCCTCTTCTAGCAACTGCACCTCTGAGCCGCTTCCCATTAGTATGGCATCCGGCATTTCTTTATCCTCTTTTATTACAATGTAGGCTCCTTTGTCCATATCTCTGCTGTATGGCCTTATGTCCCTTATCTTTTGTCTTGTGAGGATTATTGCGCTCGGCCCATCGCACCTTTCAAGCGCCTTTTTCCAGGCAAGCGCCGTTTCCATTAGATTCATCGGCCTGTACACACTGAGATTAGGTATTGACCTAAGGTTCATGACATGCTCTATAGGCTGGTGGGTAGGACCATCCTCTCCGACTCCTATGCTGTCATGCGTAAATACAAAAATCGAAGGTATCTTCATGATCGCTGCCAGCCTTATTGAAGGCTTCATATAGTCGGAGAAAACCAGGAACGTCGAGCAAAAGGCCCTGTAGCCTCCGTGTAGTGTTATGCCGTTTGTGATGCCTGCCATGGCATGCTCTCTTACTCCGTAGTATATATTATCGCCTGTGCGATATTCTCTTGAAAATATGCCCGAGTCTTCAAGGTATGTCTTGGTGGAAGAGTTAAGATCCGCAGAGCCGCCAATCAAGTTGCCCATTTGCTCCCTCGCAATGTTCAGAACGTCCCCTCCAAGTATCCTTGTGGCCTCGCTGGAGTAATCCTTGGTTATCCTCTCGTCAGACAGCAGCCAGTCAAGCGAATGTTCGCTTTCAAACCACTCAGTAAGCTTTTTGTATTTTTCTGGATATGCAGCCTTGTAATTTCCCAGTAGCCCGTCCCAGGCTTTCTTGACGCTGCTTTTTTGCTCGGCTATTTTATCCATGTATTCATATACTTCCTCGGGCACCATGAATTCGCTCTCCTCATCCCAGCCCAGGTTGACTTTGGCAAGCCTCGTCTCGTCTTTGCCAAGCGGCGAGCCGTGTGCTTCAGCCTTGCCTGCCTTGTTTGGGCTTCCATAGCCTATGACATTTGTCACCATAATTAGTGATGGCCTGCCTGTCTCGGCTCTTGCCGCCCCTATTGCTTCTTTGAGGCTTGTCAGGTCGTTGCCATCCTCCACCTTCAGAACATGCCAGCCATATGAATTGAATCTCAGATCTACGTCTTCTGTAAATGTATTTTTTGTGCTGCCGTCTATTGTTATGTGGTTGTTGTCATATAGGCATACTATCTTGCCCAGTCCAAGATGTCCTGCAAGAGAAGCAGCTTCCGATGATATGCCCTCCATCAAATCGCCGTCTCCCGCCAGGATATACGTATAGTGGTCTATTATCTTGTGCTCTGGGGTGTTAAACTCTGCTGCCAGCTTTCTTTCTGCAATTGCCATTCCTACAGCATTTGCAAAACCCTGTCCGAGAGGTCCCGTGGTCGTTTCAACACCGGGAGTGTGTCCATACTCAGGATGTCCGGGAGTTATGCTGTCCAGTTGCCTGAAATTCTTTATATCATCAATTCCCATTCCAAAACCGAACAGATGAAGCAAAGAGTACAGAAGCATTGAGCCATGTCCGGCCGAAAGCACAAATCTGTCCCTGTCAATCCATTCGGGATTCTTGGCTGATATCTTCAAAAAATCCTTCCAGATAACATATGCCATCGAGGCTGCTCCCATGGGCAGCCCCGGATGGCCTGAATTGGCCCTGTCCACTGCGTCAACTGCCAAGAATCTTATTGTGTTTATAGCTTTTCCATCAATGCTGTTCACGTTATCACCCCTGGTAATCAAAGTATTTACTACTCTATTAATTACCCAGAAGTCCAGCATATAATAAAAAAACTGCAGGTTATAAGCCTGCAGTTTTTTTACCAAATCCTGTAATCGGATTATTTGTCTTTTTTAATTAATCCCTTCTCTATCAAGAAATTTTCTGCCACTTCATCGATATTCTTCTCTTCAACGTCAACAGCTGCATTAAGTTGCATCATTGTTTCATTATTGATCAGTGCACTTAATTTATTTACCAGCTCTGGAAGTTCAGGATACGCTTCTATAATTTCTTTTCGGAATACAGGCGTAGCATTGTAAACCGGGAAAGCATTCTTGTCATCATTTAGTATTTCAAATCCAGAGGCAGCAATCATTCCATCTGTTGTGAAGCCTACAGTCAGTTCACCCTCTTTATTTGTTAGCGCAGTGTAAAACAGGCCCAAATCAAGCAGTATCCTGTCTTTTTCTGGTAATTCAAACCCGTAAGCATTTTCCACTTGCGGCATTCCATCAGCTCTTTCAAAATACTCAGGATTTGAAATAAACCTTAGCGTTTCTCCCTTCTTAATACAGTTTGCCATGTCTGATATTGTTTTTATGTTATATTTTTCCATTACATCTTTTGTAGTCACTATGCAGTATGTATTATTTACAGGAGCATAATCGAGCCATATTATATCATTATTTTCTTCGTCCCACTTCTTAACCAGATTGTAGCTTTCTTCAGCATCAAACGAAGGTTCGTGCTTCATAAAACCCATGAGCGCAGTCCCTGTATACTCCCAGTAAGAATCTATTTCTCCTGATTCAAGAGCAGTCCTGATTAATCCTGATGCCCCAAGCCCCGTTTCGTCCTTTACAGGATATCCGTTGTACTCCAGATATTTTATCAGCATTTTTCCAAGGAGCATGTTTTCAGTGAAATCCTTTGAGCTTATAGTTATTTCAGTCTTTTTTTCAGTCTGCCCGCCTGAAGCACCAGAGCATCCAACCATTGCCGCCATTGTTGTAACGATTAATGCGATTGCAAGTATTAGCCTTGAAACTTTGTTCATAATTTTTTCTCCTCCTAGTGTTTATTACAAATTATCACAAATTGATAAGTTGATTCATCCCAGACCTCACAAGGCCTCTTTTCGCACTATCTGCATGCCAATCGGGTATATTTGTTTTCGATATACCCCAATATCCTGTCCAAGATTATGGCCAGTAGAGCACCCAGCGTAGCGCCGATTATTATATACTCCTTTAAAAACAGATTCAATCCTTTTGATATCAGCACCCCAAGTCCGCCTGCTCCAATAAAACCGGCTAGTGTTGCTGCACTGACCACAAAAACAGTAGCTGTTCTTATCCCATTCAAAATCACCGGAGCCGCTAATGGCAGCTCAATTTCAAAAAGAATTTTTCTCACAGGCATACCCATTCCCTTTGCTGCTTCCTTTAGTCCTTCATCTACCTCCAGTAGGCCTACGATTGTATTTCTGGCAATTGGCAGAAGGCTTTGAAGCGTTAAAACCACAATTGCCGGCTTATATCCAATCCCCAAAATCGGCATTGCGGCTGCAATAAATGCAAATGCCGGTATCGTCAAAAATACATTCAACATATTCAAAGCAGGGTTGGCAAATTTCTTGTATCCAACCCTAGTCAGGATTACGCCGGCCGGAACCGCAATAAATACGGCTATTGCTATTGTTGTTAAAACCAATGCCATATGCTCAATTATATGTATTGGTGCTTCCTCTAAAATGGCTTTAGTAAGGCGAGCTGTGTCCATCTATACACCTGCTCTCTTGTTCATGTAGCTTCTTATATCGGCAAACGATATCATTCCTGAGAGCTTGCCTTTATTTATCACTCCAACATACTCAGCATCTTTTTCTATCATGAATGACATTGTTTCCTGTATTGAAGCTGTATGCTCAATGGCATGCATCATTTCACAGCCACTTAAAGAATCTATTCTCTTGGCGATTTCCCCTGCTGATATCAGCTTCAATCTTTTAGCCAGTCTGTCAGAGCCTATGAAATCCTTCACAAAATCACCGGCAGGATTTGTCAGGATATTGCTCGGCGTATCAAATTGTACTAGCTTTCCCTCGTTGAATATAGCAATTTTGTCGCCCATTTTAATGGCCTCATCGATATCGTGGGTAACAAAGCATATGGTTTTTTTCATGTTTTTTTGCAGTCTCAGGAATTCATCCTGAAGCCTTGTTCTAGCAATGGGATCGACAGCTCCAAAAGGTTCGTCCATAAGCATTATTGAAGGATCAACCGCCATAGCCCTGGCAACACCTACTCTTTGCATCTGGCCGCCGCTAAGCTGCGAAGGATATTTGTCCTTTTCGACAGCAGCGTCAAGCCCTATGGTATCCAGCAGTTCAACCACCCTTTTTTCAATCAACTCCTTTGGCCATCCATACAACCTGGGCACTATAGCTATGTTTTCACCCACCGTCTTATGAGGCAAAAGTCCGATTTGCTGGATTACATATCCTATCCTCATTCTTAGCTTGTCCGGATTACTCTTGGTGATGTCTTCCCCGTCTATTTTAATTGTTCCGTTTGAAGGCTCTATCATTCTGTTTATCATACGCAGCGTAGTACTCTTGCCGCATCCAGACGGTCCTATGAAAACACAAATCTCCCCAGCTTCAATCTTGATACTCAGGTTGTCTACTGCCAGCTTTCCTTGTCCATTGTATCGCTTCGATACACCATCAATTTCAATCAAAGTATTCTCTCCTCTTCAACATGTTTCCAATCTCAACTTCTAATTTTTTTCTATTCTCAGTCCTTTGGGAACTATTTTTTTCCCAGCCAGCTCAAGCAGCATGTCCAATATTATTGCTATGATGGAAATGAGTATAGAGCCTGTAATAATCATCTCCATGTTTTGTCTTTGCAGACCCTGGCTTATCAACCTGCCCAGATTTCTCTCTCCAATGTATGTAGCAATCGTAGATATCCCTGTAATCATTACTACCGTCACTCGAAATCCTGAAAATATGACGGGCGAAGCTAAGGGCAATTCTATTTCAAATAAAATTCTCCTCGCACTCATCCCCATGCCCTTTGCCGCTTCAATCACCGACTGATTTACACCCTTGATGCCTTGGTGCACACTTTTCACAAGTGGCATCATGGCATATAATACAAGAGCTGTTAAAGCAGACTTTCTGCTTATACCTAAAGCTGGTATTGTAATCAATATGGTAAACATGGCCAAACTTGGTATGCAAAAAATTACACTGGCAGTCCCAACAATAGTTTTTTCCCATTTTTGATTTTTGGAAATAGCTATTCCTACTGGAACCCAAATTGCTAGCGAGAGAACTGTTGCCAATACAACAAGTATGAATGTGCTTCCCAGATACTCAAATATCATGGGCATGTTTTTGTCAATAAATGCAATTAATTCCACACGCTTACTCCTCTCTGTTTATCTTTTGGTATTGCTGCTTTATTTCCCCAGTTTTGCAACTCCAATAGAAGATCCATAATAGTTTTCACCTAACAGTATGTCTAAACTCAACCCTTTTTCATTTGCTCTTTTAATAATATCTGCTTTCCTCTCGTCCGGCTCCGCGGCATTTGCAGTTGCCATGACACCATCGACAACTTTTGAAAACATTTCAAACGGCATAGCTACGCCCATATCACCATCATTCCATCTGCATGAAAATCTCGTATTTGAACATAAGACAGAAACATTCAAATCATTTGCTTCATACGGCCTTGCTGTTAGCTCCGAGCATACCCCCTGGTTCCCTGCACATCCTATTTTTTTTGCCATTCCATATGTGTATGCGTATCCCTGGAGCATCCTCATGACATTGTATGGATTCGAAATCATGATTGCAACATCCGGCTTTTCTTCAAATTCTTCGATGGGCTGCGCTATCAGCCCGTATATTTTTTTGCTCATATATGCAACATCATCATGTACTTTTTTTGCAGTCTCCAAACTTCCATACATATTGTACGAGTAGTACTCCTTGCCTGAATCGACATAGTCGCTGGATTCAACAAGTCCCAGAACCCTGGCGGAGGAGTTACATTTGAAGTTAGCCTTTTTTACCTTTACAGGCTTTCCTGAACTTGCAATCTTAACCATCATGCAGTAGGACAGCATGTTTTTTGATTGCCCTATCTTTGAATTTTCATACTCTGCTTCTGAATACAAAAACTTGATTCCAACAATGCTTTTATCCATTTCTAGTAGAATGTAGAGCTTATCTATTTCCTTTTTGTACATCTCAAGTTGTTCCCCTTTAAAATATATCTAACTGAATTCTATCGTTTTATGCATACAAATGATAATTAATCACGATTAATAGATTAACAGCAATCCTGATTTATGTAAAATTGAATATTACTATAACGAAGCAACGTTCTATTACAAATGTCAATATCTTGTTCCTGGATTTGAATCTGCGAAATTAAAATGTTATAGTTATAACATCTTGTATATGAAAGGTGTTTGAATACATATGTATATGGATAGAATGACATCCGCAGAAAGGATGAAATCACTAGCAGAAAATAAGGCATTGGACAGAGTCCCCTTTATATCCTTAGCTACAATGTACGCGGGAAATATTGCAGGTTTGTCATCTGCAGAATTCTTCCTCAATCCACGCGCTTCGTACGATGCGCAAAAACTCAGCGCCGAATTGCACGTTTGTGACGGCAGCCCAGGATTCGATTTGCCCGGCTGGATGGGATTGGATTTTGGAGCCGAAGTATCATTCTCAAACGGCATTGGCATCAAAATGCCTAAATTTGTAAAAATGCCTGTTGAAAACATTGAAGATGTTTCAAATTTAAAAATACCAGATTTCAACAAGGCGAGTGGTTTTATTAAAAGACTCGAATTCTACAGAATTTCAAGGAGCAACAATCTTCCTGCATCTATACCAGCTGGTTCTCCTCTTGAAGTTATTGCTCATCTAGTAGAGCCGCCTAAGCTAATGCGGTGGCTATATAAAAGCCCTGAAACGGTGCATCATTTACTGAGATTATCAACCGACTATCTTCTTGGCATTGCCGATTACTATATAAACGAGTTTGGAGCAGAAAACTGTTCGGCTTTCTCTGCTTATCCTATTGAATCGAATACCGTTATTTCTGCAAAGCTTTTTGAAAAGTTTAGTTTCCCTTATATCGTGGAGATACACACGCATTTGAAAGCAAGAGGTATAAAAAATTTTGGCATACACTTGTGTGGTAATCACCTTCGCAACCTGAACTATTTCCTGGATCTTTCTTTGCCTGATAGAAGCTTTATTAGCGTCAGTGAGGAGATGTGTATTGAACATGTGGCCAAAGCTTTTGGTGACAATTACATTATTGGAGGAAACGTCCCTACCCCCTTACTTATATCTGGTGATAGTAGTGATGTGTTTAACGTTTCTAGGGAAATAATCGAAAAAATGAAATATCATGGTGGAGGTTTTATTCTTATGCCATCATGTGATCTCCCTCCGCAAACCCCACCGCTAAATCTTTATGCGATGCTTAAAGCTGCAAGAATGTTTGGATCATATACATAGTATTAATGCACTCCTTCCTCATAGCTGTTTAGTGCAACGTTAAAAAGCGACGTATATCCTGTTTGTTACCGGATTTACGTCGCTTTTACTTGTTTTTATATATGCTGCATCCCGCCTGCATATTAATCCTTGTATATCTTGATTCCGTTAGACTTCATTATATCGAGTATTATACCGGCAGTCTCTTCTATGGCCTTGTTTGCCACGTTAATAATAGGACAGCCAATCCTTCTCATGATAGTCTCAGCGTAGCTTATTTCTTCCAATATTCTCTGATATGATGCGTAGTTGGCGTTGCTTGCAAGGCCCAGGGCCTTGAGTCTTTCAGTCCTTATCTGGTTTAGCTTTTGAGGCGAATTTGTAAGGCCGACTATTTTCCTGGGGCTTATGTCGAATAACTCCCTTGGCGGCTCGGCCTCAGGAACCAGCGGGATGTTTGCAACCTTTATGTTCTTGTTTGCCAGATACATGCTCAGCGGTGTTTTGGATGTCCTTGATATGCCTATGAGTACTATGTCCGCCTTCTCGAATCCTCTCGGATCCTTGCCGTCGTCATATTTAACCGCAAATTCGATTGCCTCGACTCTTCTGAAATACTTTTCATCGAGCTTTCTTATTACTCCCGGCTCCCTTTTGGGGACAAGATTTGTCCTTAAGGCTATGCAATTTATAAGATCGCTTAGCAAATCCACATTTGGTATGTTCTCCCTGCTGCAGAAACTCACAAGCTGCTCTACGAATTTTAGGTTTACAAGCGTATACAGTATGACTGAATTTTCCTCCTTGGCAAGATTCAGAATATCCCCCAGATTTTCCTCGTCAAGCACATAGGAATATCTTTTTATCTCATAATCGGTGGTGGCGAACTGGCTTATCGATGCTCTTGCAACCTGTTCAGCCGTTTCCCCCAGGGAATCCGATATTACGTATATAACCAAATGATTCATATTGCGCCCTCCATATTTATTCTCCTGCCAGTTCTACAAAAAATCTAGCTATGTTTGTCTTCGAAATTTTGCCCAATATCTTGTAGCCTTCTTTTCCGTCCTCTCTCCTGACATGTTCAACAACAGGGACTGAATCTACTTCGTGTTCTATTATTTTTCTTGCCACGTCAGATATGCTCTCGTCAGGAAAAGCCATTATTATGTTGGGCATCCTGGTCATTATAATACCCACCGGAATCTTGTTTATATCAATTCCGCCTATAGCGTTTTTGAGAAGGTCCTTCCTTGAAACTACGCCTGTTAGAAATCCTCCGTCAGTAACAAATACGCTTCCAGTATCCTCAAGGAATATTGTCACAATCGTATCATACACAGTGGCTTCCTCACCGACAACCACAGGGAGACTCATAAGGTCCTCTACCTTTTTTGATCTTAGCTTCTTGGCTATAAGGTTGTTTTCATCTATGCCCACATAGAAATATCCCACCTTTGGCCTTGCATCTAGTATGCCTGACATTGTCAGTATGGCCAGGTCGGGCCTTAGCGTAGCCCTTGTTACACTCAGCATTGTGGCTATCTGCTCACTAGTAATGGGTCCGCTTTGTTTGACAATCTCTATAATCTTCAACTGCCTGTCTGTCAACTGTATTTTAATCACCTCTTTACAATGTGATATGCCATTTATGATATACTATTTATATAGTATATATTATAAGTCTATTATCATAAAATGTAAATAATCTGTGCGCAACAATTTAACAAAATTAAAGCCCCCTGGAAACAGGGGGCTCTAGCCTTATTACTATTCTTTTTCAGATTCTTCCTTTTTTTCTTCCTCTGTTTTTTCTTCCTCTGAGCATTCTTCAGATTTCTTGCCAAAGCTCATTTTTTCTTTCATTTCGCATATTTTTTCTTCGGTGATGTCATTGAGGTCAACTACTTCGCCGTCATCCTTTACTATCTTTATCTTATACTTGGCGAATACGGCTGCAGAAACACCTATCATTGCCGCTATAGGAGCCAGTATAAGTCCCAAGGCGCCTATTGTAACAGGCAGATTCAAGAGTACATCTCCATCCTTTTCAAGTATGACTCTTGTGACATTCCCCTTTTCAAGAACTTCCTTCAGCTTGTCTATCGCTTCACTGCTCTTTTCGCTTATTTTGGCGTTCATATCCTCAAACTTTCCTCTGCTGCCCTTCTTCTCAAGAGCTATTATGGCTTCTATAACGTCGCCTTCAGCACTCGAGAGAGCATTTCTAGCCTCCTCATAGCTTTCCCCTGTTCTTTCTACAATCCTGTCGATCTTTTCAAGAGTTATTTCGTTATCCATATTCACTGCCCCCTCATCAAACTATTTATTGTATTATCAATAGGTTATCTGCTCTTCATAGCCGTCAATGTTAGCTCTGAGGCATAGCCTCAACACCTTTTTCAACTGTCCGACTATGAAAGGCGAAACCTTGGCCTTGACGCAAACATTAAAATCAGTAACTATGATGTATCTCATCAGTTCAAGAGTCGTCGGATCTATGCGAATGTGAGGCTGCCCGTCCCTCGCGCAGGCCCCGCATATGCAGCTTCCATTCTCAGGCTGAATCAGACTTCCTGCCAATTCCTCGCTGCCACAGCAGACGCATTTTGTGACTTCCGGCCTGTAGCCGCTATAGTCCAGGTATTTGAGCTCAAATATACGAGTAACGTACTCAAAATCATACTCTTTGTATGCATAGCAGTAGAGCGTCTTGAGCAGCAGCGCAAATAGCCTGTTGTTAGTCTGATTCTCCATAACCGCGTTTTTTGTCAGAGTGAGCACATACGAGGCATACGAAAGAGTTTTCAAATCCTTCGATATGTCAAAGAAGGTGTCCTTGACATCGCACTGGCTTATGTTGAACATTGACGATGACTTATAGAGCATGAAGCTTCCGTACGCAAATGGCTGAGAGCAAGCAAGCAGCTTGCTGTTGCTCCTTCTTGAGCCCTTCGCTACCGCAGACACCTTGCCCAGCTTTTTTGTGAAAAGTATGAGTATGCTGTCTGTGTCGGAATATCTTATGTTTTTTAATACCACTGCATCAGTTTCAATAAACATATTATTACCGCCTTATGTTCTTTTATACCCATTGTTTCTCGGCTGTAAAACCCAAAAAAACACAAAGACCCGGAAAGGGTCAATGCTACGCTTGCAAAAGAATGAGTGTTGTAAGTGTGAAATATATTGTTATGCCTGTTATGTCAAGGGCTGTTGAAATGAAAGGCGCAGATGCCACCGCCGGGTCTATTCCCGACTTCTTAAAGAGTATGGGCACAACAGTTCCTATCGTAGCTGCTGTTATCATATTTGCAGCCATTGACATGCCTACAACTATGCCCAGCTTTATATTTTTCATCCAAAAAAAAGCTACACCGCATATTAGCAAACTGCATACCATGCCTACGCAGAGACCTATGCTCATCTCCTGGAATATTGTCCTGAGGCTCTTTCCCGCATCGACATTGCCCGTGGCAAGTCCCCTGACTGTAAGGGTGGAAGACTGCGTTCCGACGTTGCCCCCCATTCCTGTCAGCATGGGCATAAAGTACGCCACCGCCGCGTAGCTGTTTAGCGTTTCCTCATATCGGCTCAGTATTGTAGCAGACAGTATTCCTCCAAAGAGCGTCACAATAAGCCATGGCAGCCTGGCCTTTACGGATGAGAATATCCTGAGGCTCATTTTATCTTCTTCGTAGAGCTCCGCCTCGGCCTCCATCGTTCCCGCAAACTTATATATATCCTCTGTTGCCTCTTCCTCTATGACGTCCATTATATCGTCGAAGGTTATTATTCCGCGCAGCCTGCCGTTTGTATCAGTAACGGGTATGGCAAGCAGGTCGTACTTTTTAACTACCCTGGCTACTTCTTCCTGGTCATCATTGATGTTTACATATATTATGCTCTCGCTCATTATATCTTCAACCAGGGCATTAGGTCTTGCCACTATGAGCTCTCTTAGCGATATTACGCCTGAGAGCCTGTTGTTTTTGTCCACCACGTACACGTAGTATATGGTCTCCGCATCAGGCGCATGCTCCCTCAGGTGTTCAATGGCGCTATATATGGTTATGTCTTTCCTGAGCGACACAAATTCGGTGGTCATTATGCCACCAGCTGTATCCTCTTCATATACAAGCAGCTCCCTGATGTCTTCTGCATCCTCTGCATCCAGAAGGTTTATTAGTTCAAGCCTTTTTTCTTCAGAAAGCTCGGCGAGTATGTCGACCATATTGTCTAGCGACATGAGCTCCAGGAGCTTTTTTTTGTGTTCGCTTGTAAGAAGTGAAACTATCTTGGAAAACATGTCTGAATCCAGCTCATCAAGGACTTTTGCGGCAAGTTCCCAGGAGAGCACCTGGAAAAGTTTGTGCATTTTGTCTTCCTGAAGCTCTACCATTGTTTCTGCAATGTCGGCGGGGTGCATTTCTTCAATATATTCACTGAGTTCTACGATTTTTTGGCTATCAATAAGTGCTTCGATTTCTACAAGTTTTTCCTCAAACAGCTCCTTATCTTCCACGCAGCCCCCTCCCTTCTAATTTCCTTGTTAATCCTGCCTAAAGCCCAGGCTTCTTATGGCGCTGTCCCTGTCTCTCCAGTTTTCTTTAACTTTGACCCAAAGCTGAAGATTGACCTTCGAGCCAAGTAAAAGCTCTATCTCTTCCCTGGCTGCTTTTCCGATGCCTTTAAGCTTCCTTCCGTTTTTGCCTATTATAATCCCCTTGTGAGAATCTCTCTCGCAGTATATTACAGCCGATATGTCTACAAGTTCCTTGCCTGATCTTGATTTAATCTGCTCGATATCAACAGCTATGCCGTGCGGTACTTCCTTTTCAGTGTAGTTGAGTATCTTTTCCCTAATAATCTCTGATATAAGCACTCTTTCCGGCTGGTCAGTAACCATGTCATCAGGGAAATATTTTGGACCCTGCGGCATATATCCTTTTATGACCTCTATAAGCCTTTTCAAATTGTTGTGCTTCAATGCCGATATTGGTATTATCTCGTCAAAAATGCCAATCACGCCGTAACGCTGCACAAGTTCTATGAGCTCCTCTTTTGTTATCTCATCAATCTTGTTTATAACAAGTACCTTGGGCGTTTTTATGGATTTTAGGCTTTCGATTATCATCGAATCCCCCGCTCCCATTTTAAGCGAACTGTCCACCATGAGCACTACAAGGTCAACCTCTCCAAGTGTCTGATTCGCAGCCTTCATCATGAACTCACCCAGTTTGTTTTTGGGCTTGTGCATGCCCGGGGTGTCAATAAAGACAACCTGACTTTCACCATCCGAATACACGGCCTGTATCCTGTTCCTTGTAGTCTGTGGCTTGTCGCTTATTATTGCAACCTTTTCTCCTACAAGAGCGTTTATTGTAGTCGACTTACCAACATTGGGCCTTCCTATAACGCTAACAAATCCCGATTTAAAACTCACTATATCTCCTCCATAAGCTACTCTATATTAGTTTTTGTAAATGCATTTGGCAAAAGCTCTCTTATATTGAAAACCTTCAAATCAGTTTCGCCCGTTCCCACTATTATATCAATGTCCTCACCGAATTCCACTATTACCTGCCTGCATATCCCGCATGGAAATGTAGAGCCCTTTGCATCAGACGCTATGGCTATAGCCTTAAAGCTTAACTCTCCTTCGGATACCGCTTTGACTATGGCCGTCCTTTCTGCGCAGCTTGTGGCGGCATAGCTTGCACATTCAACATTGCATCCAGTATAAATTTTACCGGTGCTTGTCAGCAGTGCCGCGCCTACCCTGAATCCTGAGTATGGTGCATAGGCTCTGTATTTTGCCTCCTGGGCAAGTTTTAAAAGCGTCTGATAATCCATACAGCACCTCCTTCAACAAGTCTTTGTACAAGTAATGCTTTTATCTTAGCAGCCTGAAAATTATGATTGTGACAAGTATACCTATTGCGGCACCTGCCGCAGCCTCCATCCTTGTGTGTATGCTGGAGTGCACTCTGCTTTCAGAGACTATAGCTGCCAGCAAAAACGCCAGGGCAGCTGCAATAATCTTTTCACCTGACATTGCTATGGCAGTTGCAATAGAAAATGCAATTGCCGAATGACCGCTGGGAAATCCTCCCTTGATATAGCTGCCTCTTTTAAAGAATATCTTCAGCCCTATTACAACGGCAATATTAACCACAAGTGCTATGACCAAAATATTTATATCAGCTTTGATTATATTGTCGAGTGCCGTGAGCGGAAAAGACATCAGCTTATCAAAAAAAACGAGGTATCCCACAGCTGCGGCATTTATAGCTGCAAGCATCACGGCTGCCGCAGACACATCCTTTACAAACCCCGCCATTTCGCTGTATTCTCTTGTGAAAAGGTCTACTGCCTTTTCAATCGCAGTGTTTACGAGCTCAAGAGATATTACGAGTGTTATAGAAAAAATCACCGCTGCCATTTCAAGTTTTGATAAACCAAGCAATATGCTGAGTATTACTGCCGTTGCTGCAACGAAAAGATGTATCCGAAGATTTCTCTCGCTCCTAATCGCCACGACCATACCCTTTATAGCGTTGTCAAAGCTGCTTGAAATGCTTTTATTTTTCATCCGGCTCCCTCACTATTCCCAGCGATGAAAGAACGGCCTCCTCTTTCTCTCTCATTTCCTTTGCACTATCATCATCCATATGATCATAGCCCATAAGGTGGAACATGCTGTGGCACACAAGAAAGGCCATCTCTCGTTCAAAGCTGTGGCCATATTCTCTGCTCTGTTCAAGAGCCTTTTCAAGCGATATGACAATGTCTCCCAGAAGGTTGTCCTCCAGGAATTCATCCTGCTCGCCCTTGCTGGCAAGCGGAAAAGACAGCACGTCAGTAGGCCTGTCGATTCCTCTGAACTCAGAGTTTAATCTTTTTATCTCTTCATTGTCAACAAAGAGTATGCTGACTTCATACTTCATTCCCCAGCCTTCATATTTTAGGGATTCTTCAACAACAGACCTAATATTGTCCTTGAGGCCTTCGTCAAATTCCACCTTGCTTTGGGCGTTTGTAATCTCAATATTCAAGATCAGACCTCCGTAAAGTTCCATTTTATGTTCATCTGTTCATCTGTTTATCTATCTTTTTGAATCTTGCGCTCCTCTGCTCTTTCGAATTTTTCATAGGCCTTTATTATCCTTTGCACAAGCTCGTGCCTTACTACATCCTTTTCTGTCAGAATTGAAAATCCAATGCCTTTGACATCAGAAAGCACCTGCTGGGCATGCACAAGGCCTGTCTTCTTTGAGGAAGGCAAATCAGTCTGCGTTATGTCGCCTGTAACGACAACCTTTGAGCCAAAGCCAAGCCTAGTCAGAAACATCTTCATTTGCTCTTTTGTGGTGTTCTGGGCTTCATCGAGTATTATGAAAGAGTTGTCCAGCGTCCTCCCCCTCATGAAAGCAAGCGGCGCAACCTCGATCATGCCTTTTTCCATATACTTGTTGAACCTGTCAGCCCCGAATATTTCAAAAAGCGCATCGTAGAGCGGCTTGAGATATGGATCGATTTTTTCCTTGAGATCACCAGGCAGGAATCCCAGGCTTTCCCCAGCCTCCACCGCAGGCCTTGTCAGTATTATCCTGTTTATCTGCTCCGTTTTGAAAGCCCTTACAGCCATTGCTACTGCCAAATATGTCTTTCCCGTGCCTGCCGGCCCAATACCAAATGTTATGTCGTTGCTTTCTATGCTTTTTATATATTCCTTCTGCCCGAATGTCTTTGGCTTTATTGGATTTCCCTTGGCGCCTACTACTATTATGTCCTCAAGAAGCTCTGATGCTCGCTTCTCCTCGCCGGAATCCTGCTTTATCATCTCAAGCGAATATGCCACATTCTGCTTGTTTAGAGATTCGCCTTTTTTTACAAGTCTGAAAAGGTCGTCAATTAGCTTTTCGGCCTTGATTATATCCCCTTCTTCTCCTATAATAACAACATTGCCCTCCCTGAGGACTATGTGTATGCTTAGCGCATCCTCAATAAGCTTGATGTTCTGGTCAAATTCACCAAATAGTTCCCTTTGAAAATTTTCGTCGCTGACTTCCAGCTTTTTTTGTTCTACCAAAAATTTTCCTCCTCGCAGTTTAACAAATTTCCATAAATATTATAACATATTTATTTTTTTAAAAATCAATTATTCCCGATTTATTATTTTTCAACGTCCGTTATGGGTAGACATATGTTATAGATTTTGCAAAGACATACGGTAAAATGTCAATCACTTAAATTGGAAAAAGATACATCATCAGACTCAAAATGAGCGCAAAAAACCAAGCCCTCGCAAATGCAATTTTTGGGAAGGAATGAGGATTCAAAACTATGCATTTGGATGCATCATTTTAAACCATGACCTCCTCCGTTGTAGATTTGGCCTTTGCTCAGCATGGCATAGACCAGGCGGATAAGTTTTCGTGCGGTTAGCA